>CAYPCS010000006.1:106155-141829 GCA_964409275.1 uncultured Granulosicoccaceae bacterium | reverse complement strand
ACAAGCGATCAGGCGGCTTTATCGAGATCGTTGTTCCGATCGTTTTCCTGGCTATCATCAGGTGGAATGTCATCCTCCTCCTGAACCATAGATTCCAGCGTTTCGGTATCGTCGCCATCTGATCCTTCTCCCAGCGATCCAAGTACCGGTAACGGATCGATAAAGCGCCACGCCGGCAGTGAAGTAAGCATGCTTGCTACCAGAGTTCCGCCGCGCACCAGCCACAGGATATAGCCCACAGACAAGCCGGAAGACAGGGTAACGGTGGTTCCGATCAGCCGGGTTTGCGTGGCGGAATCGCTTCTGATCGCTTCCTGGTTTTCATTCATCTGCTGCGCGAGATTGCTGAATGTTTCTGCTGCCGCGATTGCATCGGAAGTTCGCCGTGATTCTTTCGTCTGTAAGTCCGGGCTGATAAGCGTGCCTGTGACCTCTACTTTGGTTCGGGTAGTAAGGTAGGAGTCAGTAACCAGATTGACATTAATCGGGGAGCTCGCCGCAGCTTCAACGATCACCGGTTCGGAGGCGGTCTGCTCTGTTGCTTCAGCCTTGATTTCTATGTCCGGTAACAAATCTTGTGGCTCAGCAGCCGGAGCGTTGTCCTCGTTTGTTTCCTGCACCTCTTCTGATGCCACTTCCTCTGCCACGGGATCAGGTTCTCGCAGCGGAGCTTCCGGTGCCACTGCTGGTATTGCACTGGCGAATACAGGTTCCCGGGTTATCTCGATTTCCAGTTCAGCAGTTGCGCCATCAGGGTCAACAGCCCTGACCACTACAGATGTGGTGGAGGCGGCCAGTGTTTCCTGAAACGACAGGGTCGGGTCAGTCGGGGCTGCTGTGAATGCATGGGTGTTCTGATCAAACGACAGCCAGTCTGGCAATGCTGAGCCGTCGGGTTGAGCGGCAGACAGGGTTAACGCATCGCCGTCGATGTCAAAAAAAGTATCGATTGGCAACTGGAAAGTATAGGGGGCAGCGTCAGAGATGGAGCTCAGCGGATTATTCACCAAAGGTGGGTCATTAGCGTTCTGTACGACCAGTATGATGTTTTGCTCAAAGCGAGCGTTTTCCGCGTCAACCGCCGAAATTTTTAAGGCTACTTCCGGCTCAGATTCGTAATCCAGCGATACGCCTTCCCGCAATTTTAGCTCATCGTTTACTATTTCGAATCGAGCATCGTCAACAGTAAGCGTATGTGTGTCATCCGGATCGACATCGGCAACCTCAAGTGAGCCAATGATAGCGGCTGCGCTGTTCTCCTCGACGCTGCGGCTGGATAATGTAATCTCATCGGCCGGATCATTTAGCGGCAGCACATTGATACTGAGTATTGCGGATGTTGCGTCTATCTGGCTAGAGTCGGTGGCACCGCTGTTGTCGATGACGCGAAAATCAATGGTGGCATAGTCATTACCAAAACTGTTCGGCTCGGGCTGAAAGACGAGATTCGCCAGATCAATCTCTTCTACCGAAATGGTGTGATTATCCTGTACCGGTACCCCTGCCAGAGTGAGCTGCCCCTGTGCGGGAACGGCGGTAACCAATACTCCCGCAAGGGTCTGGTTTTGATCCGGGTCGCTAAATCCAAACGCAGCACTTGTCAGTGTGTACGGAGTATCTTCTAGCACTGTTAACACATCGCTTGTGCCTGATGGTTGATCGTTGACGGCAGTGATATCAACAATTATCGTGCTGGCGATTTCGGAGATATTGTTGCCACCGTTCAGTGTGCCGCCATCGTCCATGGCGCGGTAGCTAAAGTCGGTAAAATCTGGACCACTGCTATTTTCCGGAGCAGTAAACCGCAGCAGACCAGCATCGATATCCGAAATTGTGACGATACTGCTATTGGCCAGTGGTGTGTTGTTGAGCATCAGTGTTCCGGCAGATGGAACACCATCAATCAGAATCGAAAGCAGGTTGTTGTTGTCGCCTGGATCTGAAAAACCAAAGTCGGAAACAGAGAAACGATAAATCTCATCTTCAGTGGCAGTTACCCGACCGTCTCTGCCAACCGGTGGATCGTTGACCGGGTTTACATCAAAAGTGAGGGTTTTGGTGTTCGGGTCAGTGTCGTTGCCGTCGTTTGCCGTGGTTCCATTGTCGACCACTCTGAAACCCAGGTCGGCGTAGCTGCTACCATGTTCATCGCTTGCCGGAATGAATTGTAGCGAGCCACTTTGCAGTTTAGTGACCTCAATCACATCGCCGGCAACAACCGGCGTGTTGTTCAATTGAAGTTGACCTGCAACCGGAATTGAATCGATGATTACCTGTTCGAATCGGTGTGCTTCTATGTCGGTGAAGCCGAAATCGGATGGGCGAATAATATAGCGCTGGTCTTCACTGATTGTGATTGTTGTACTGGTGCCGGTAGGAGCATCGTTTACCGGTATCATCGAGATGCGGATGGTATTTGTGCCAGATGATGTGTCGTTGCCGCCGCGATCAGTGCCACCGTCATCAACCAGGGTGAAGCTGAAGCTGTGTTCTGTCGGTCCGTCGTCATTGATTTCAGGTGTATAGATAATGCCCGTGCTTGCGGTACCACTTAGCTGACCTGCGCTGACATTTGAGTACTTTACTTCACTCAAATTGTCGCCATCGACGGAATCGCTAAAGCCAAAATCCGCCTGGCTAAAATTGTAAGGCGTATCTTCGGTGACATAAATCGTATTGTCAGCGGCCAGGGGCGCATCGTTCACGGGTTCTATCGTTGCACGGAGTCTGTTCTGCGTTGCACTATACGCAACACCTTCGGTGGTCGAGCCGGTATCCAGTGACACGCGGTTTTCACCCATGGTGAAATTCCCGCTGTATGAATCGTCGATTGCTCTAATGAGCAGGTCAGCGGCTGCACCGTTAAAATTCTCCGCCGACATAAAACGCAAGGCACTGTCGGCGTCTATCAATAATGATCCAGAGGCACTTACCTCGCCCACGTCATACCAGTTGAGAAGATCGCTGCTGTATTGCCACTCACCATCGACTGTAACTGTATTACCGGTAATGGCTATGCCGGCGATAATACCGGTGCCGTCGATATCCGAATAACCTCCCTGAAACAAATCGGACACCGTGTGGGATGAGTCTGTTGGTAGATCCTCAAGCTGTGAAAGCGATGCGTTGCGGGTGGCAGGCTGATCGTTGATTGTGCGAATATGAGTAGACAGGGTTGCTGTATTTGCGCTAATGGCCGAGGTACCACCGTTTACAGTTACATCGGGTTCTCGCCAATCAGAATCGGTGGAGAAATTTTGTGTGTAGCTGTTGTCTATCAGTCGCACAGACAATGGATCGGGTGAGCCAAAAAAGTCGGGCTCGGGCAAGAAGCGCAACAGCGCAGTCTTATTGAGAATCAGTGCGTTTGTATCGTCTCTTGCGTCTATGTTATGCCACTTGCTGCCATTGGCAGAGAATTGCCAGGCACCGGTGTCGATTGTTGCCGGGTTACTGACGACAGCGATTCCAGCGAATTGACCGTCGTTGTCTGCATCGCTAAAACTGCTGGAAAAAAGGTTCTGAACGGATGCGCCGGCCGGATTGACGGTATCCTCATCGATGGCATCAAGCGCTATTGCAGCGGGCGCAGAGACTGCAGGGGCATCGTTTTCCGCGATGATCAGCATAGTGCGTATTGCAGCACTGGATAGATCAGAGCCGTCGCTGACGACAAACTCTATGGTTCTGTTCGCTGTGTCGGGCGAATCGCTGGAATTCTGGTAGCTTATTGCCCGCAAAGCGTTTTGATAAACGGCAATTGATTCGTTGCCGCTCAAGGTAAGAGTGCTGGTGGTTGGTTCATAGCTGGCTGCAATGCTTGACGGACCGTTGTAGATGAGTGAGTCCTCATTTCCCGTGGAGCTGCCAACAATCGTGATTGTTGCGCCAGTCAAATGTGTGGTATCCAGGTCATTCGTTTGAATTGTGGAACTTAACGGTACGGCACTTGAGTTTTCAGTATACGTGAGAGGGCTGGTCTCAATGGCAGTGATCAAGGGTGCGTCATTGATTGCGTCGATATGAATGACACGACTTTCGGGTGCAGAGGCCAGGTCGTTATTTACTGTAAAAGTTATTTCGCGAGGTGCAGTATCAGGATTGTCGCTGAGGTTTCGATACGTCACGCTTCTAATTGCATCCTCAAATGAAGACAGTGAATTCGTTCCTGTCAAGAGGAGGGTGCCCGTCGTTTTGTCCCAGCTTCCGTTGATGGAATTAATGTTTGTGTACTCAAGAACATCTTCACCATCGATATATCCTTGCGTGAATTGAATCCGTGCCTCGCTAATATTTGTATTGTCCGGATCGCTGATAGTCAGTGAATTTGTCAGCGGTGCCCCGGCAGCATTCTCCTGAAAGAGAAGTGAGCCGGTTTCCAATAATGACAGGGCAGGTGCGTTGTTAATAGCGGTAACACTAATTTTTCGTTGCTGCACAATGGAAGCTAATGCGCCATCATCGACAGTGATTTCCACCGTGCGATTGTTAGTGTCCGGGTGATCACTGTAGTTTTCGTAAACGACCTGGCGAATTGCGGCTTGATAATTCGCCAGAGTGTCTATGCCGGTGAGGCGCAATTTACCGGCGACTGCGTCCCACTCTGTGCCGAGATCGGAACCGGTATAGGACAATTGATCTTCGTCCTGAATATAGCCCTCGGTGATGTGGAGTGTTGCCGAGTGCAGATTAATGTTGTCAATGTCGTCAGTAAGTACGGTTGATGTTAGAAATATAGCACCGCTATTCTCCGTGTACTCAAGTGTTGTTGATTCCAGCGCTGTAATAGAAGGTGCATCATTGACCGGGTTAACTGTGATGGATGCGGTTTCGATATTGCTGCTATATGGAGTTGCACCGCCGTTGACCGCAGTGCTGACGAAGGTGCCAGCAGGCGAGGTATTGCTTTGATCGTATACCCGAAACTCGATAAATGCAGAAGCACCGTGGTAGTTTGCATCGGGTAAAAAGCGAAGCGATGTTGTTTTGTCGAGCAGTAGTGAATTCGAATCGGAAACATCGGTAATATCAATCCATGTGCCTGAGTCCTGATATTGCCATTGGCCGTTGGATTCTGGCGCGGAGACTATCGCGATGCCCTGCCAGGCTTCGTTGTCAGGATCGGTAACCGGGTTGATCACTTGTGCCTCCAGCAACCCGGATACTATAGTGGCTGGCGGGTCAATCGTATCTTCATCGACAGCGACGAAGTTCACGTCAGCGGAATTGTCGAGTTGCGGGGCATCGTTGATCCGCGTAACGGTAATTTCCCTGCTGGTCTGGCTGGAATTGTTTTCCCCGTCGTTAACGGTGAACGAAACAGTGCGGGTATCGGTGGCAGGGTTATCGTGAGAATTTTCGTAGGTAACCGACCGTAGTACCGACTGGTAGTTGGCCAGTGAATCGTCTCCGAGTAGCGTGAGAGTTCCGGATTCCCGGGTCCAGATGCCAGTGATCGCACCGATGCTGTTGAATGACAGCATGTCCTCGGGCTCCGAGTAACCAGTGCTGATTGCCACAGTGGCGCCACTGAGAATGGCATTGTCTATGTCATCAATTGTTAGGGAAGGAGCCACAACGATAGCCCCGTCGTTTTCTCTATAGCTCAGTGTCGGTTCAATTAAGGAAATTTCCGGTGAGTCGTTTACCGGATCGACGTCGATTGACATAGTATAAAATTGCGAGGGAACGGCGTTGTTCACTGCCCACGCGTAGACGTTGGCAGTCAAGGTGTCATTTCGCGAGACGATATCCCCGTCGCCGTCCATGTTTCTTCGAAATATTCCCTCATCTGCAGTGAACAATATTTGCCCGGCACCATGTGCGCGAAGTACCATGGTTGGTTGATTCGTATGCAAGTGACGGGCGATTACGGTATCGCCGGTGGCAAGGGAACTTTGGTCGAAATGACCGCTATAGCCGAAGCCGGAGAACGTGTCGCCCAGGTTACCCGTCAATCCAAAGTATCCGTTGATCACCGGATTGTCGATGTCGCTAATATACCAGGTGCTATAAAAAGTGAACTCTGTAACCAGTCCGTAGTAGGAGTTGATATCGTCGTGGGAGGCGAGGTCGCCGCTTGCGATAAGTATCCCTCCGTTCTGAACCCAGTCGTCGATTGCCGCAAGTTCGGCGGCATCAACTGACCCGTCCGGCAGAAAACCGCTGAACAGCACTTCCCCTTCTGACAAATAGCTTGCATCAATGGTATCTGTTGAATTCTGAATCGCGACGTCTGTTAATACCGTGCCATTCGGACCGAAATTCAGCGGATTAGTAAGAATAGCTGCTGCCTGATGGTGATTGTTTGATTCCATAAAATGATTGTCGAGAGTATGGAATGAGTGATTGCCCGACAATATATTTACGGTGTTGTTTCCGTTGTTGATGTAAAACTCAAAAGAAGTGTAGGCAGAACCGTTGCTGTCGGGCTCGGGCTCAATTCTGAGTGCACCGTCTATTATCTCCTGTCTGGTGATTGAGTCATTCACAGAGACTGCCGCGATACCGCTGTATAGTGTGCCATTGCCCGGCAGACCAGTGACGGTGATTGATTCAAGCTGGTCGCTGTTGGCCCCGGTAAAGCTAAAATCATTCAGGCTAAACGTATGGGCTGTGTCTTCGTCGATCGAAACCGTACCGACACTTGCGTCGCTAAGGAAAATATTGACGCTTGCTACAGAGGTATCATCACCGCCATTTGCAGTACCATCGCCGTCGTTCAGGACGATTTCGATAGTACGCACCCCTGTATCGGGGGCGGTCGATGAAAACTCAAGCGCGTGTACAAGCTGGTCGAGCCGATCCGCTGTAGCGTTGTTATTGAACTGAAGTAACAGGTTACTGGATGTGGCATTGGTCAGTGTACCAATGTTAACCCCGAAAATAGCTAACTGCGAGTTGTTGTTAAGCCCCGATGACAATGTGACAGCGTTGGCCGTGCTTATACCAAGCGTATCATTGGCCGTGAATCCCAAACCGTTTATAGTCAGTGAACCACCGCTAAATTCAAGAGCACGGTCCGGATCGATGATGGACGAAGCGCTGTTTTCATCAACTAAATAGGTGGTTCCGTTGTTTACCGCCTGAATGGAAGATCCGTCGAGATTTGTAATCAACGCTGCATCGTTTGTTGTGGCAATGGTTATACTTTCGTTTTTATTGATGTAGCCCCCGTCACCATCTGTCAATTCGATTAGGTATAGAACATTTGATAGTGGAGTGTTGGAAACATTTTCGTACAGAATATTGCGCAATATAGCCTGCACTGACTCGCTGGTTGCATTGCTGTTTAGATTTATCTCAAGCGGGGTGAAGCCGTCCGGAGTTGCTGTGCCGGTCGCGTGAATTACGCCTTCGTAAAAGATGTCACCGTTGATGTAATTCACCTCACCTGGCCCGTTGCCGATCATGGCAACAGTCAGTCTGTCCGATACAGTTGAGCCACCTGTCAGCGTTACTTTTAACTGTCCACCATCAAGGTCGGTCGCATCCGGATCGATGATCACTGCAGTGGGCGCAATTGATTTCGGCAGTTCACCCTCAGTGTAGGAAAGTGTATTTGTTGAAGATAATTGCGGGTTGTCGTTGACAGTAGATATTGCAATGACCCTGGTTTCAGTAGCGGAATTCAGAGAGCCGTCATTCACCGTGAAGGTCACCTCGCGGGTTGATCCGGTTGGACCATCGCTGGTGTTTTCGTAGGTGACAGATCGAAGTGCAGCATTGTAGTTCGCGATGCTGTCTTCGCCGGTTAACGTGAGAGTTCCATTGCCATCGTTCCAGCTAGCCGTGATTGACCCGGGGCCGAAATAATCAAGTCTGTCCTGTGTGCTTTGATATCCGTTAGAAATCTTTATGGTGGCCAGGTGGATCGTGTCATTTTCAACATCGGACACATTGATAGAATTTGAGATGTTGCGCTTGCCATCTCCTTCCTGGTACGAGAGGTCAGTTGACTCCACTAAAGAAAGTACTGGAGCATCGTTGCTGGCGGATACTTCTATGGTCCGGTTTTCAGCGACAGAATTGAGCTCACCGTCGTTCAGAACGATTGATACATTGCGGGGTGTCAGGTTCGGATTTTCGCTGGTGTTTTGGTAGGAAACTAATCGAATAGCATCCTCGTAATTTGCGATGGTATCCGTGCCAAATAGTGTCAGCTGGCCGTTGGGTTCATCCCAGCTACTGCTGATGATTCCACCGGTTGGAAATCGCAGTACGTCTTCTCCCCGCTGGTAGCCGTTGTCAATGGTAATAACGGCAGTTTCCAGGTGTGTATCGTCGGAATCCGCAATGGTGGCTGTGCCGGTAATAGCAATCTGTCCGTCGTTCTCTGTGTACTGCAGTGCGGTTGTCTCCAGTGCGGTGACGGAGGGTGCGTCATTGTCAATCACCACTGAAATATCGAATTTTTTTTCCGCAGATGGGTATGTATTGTCAGTGACAAGGAAATCGAAACTGTCTGTCGATATTTGTGAGCCGAGGTGTTCGTACTTCAGATTTCCTTTGTTGATATCCGCCTGAGTGAAACTCGGGTCGTCAATCGTCACTTCGATTTCATCGACAAATAATTTACCGTGTTGCGGAAAATTTGTGATCTCGTAAAGAATCGAGTCAGCGGTATCGTCCGGGTCGATAGAATTCAACTGGCTTTCGGTGATCTGAACGGTGTCTTCGTCTGAAACAGTTACCCCTGTATTTATCTCGATTGAAGGTCCGTCTGTGACAGCATCAAAAGAGGTTACCGATAGACCACCGGGTCTGACTCCGAAAGTGTAGAGAACTTCTGTGTCGGTCAAGTCGCTTCCGGAAAGCGTAATTATCCGTCTGCTTGACGATGTGTCTGATGCGTACACGGTATCGGTCGGTGCATGGTAGTCAATGGCATATATGCCTGTGCCGATGGTGTTCGAGGCATCGAGTTGTTGTCCGGTTGACGAATTACTGTGAATGATCGCATCGTCGCCGTCAGCCCAGTACAGACTGCTGCCATCTGCGACAAGTGCAAGGCCAGCCGGGTTTGGCCCGTCTGACAGAACCCGGGATACAGTGCCGGTATTATCCACCGACTGGATTCCGGCATTGCCGGAATCCCGGTCAGTCCAGAAAACCACGTCGTTGACGACATCGTATTCAACGTCAGTGGGTGTAATCATTCTGTTCTGAGGCGAACCACCGGTTGCGGTACCCTGAGCGATTGGCGGATTAATTTTGATGCCATCGAGGGTGTATACATCGATAGAATTATCGCCTGTCGCACCATTGAATGCGGTAGAGTCGTGCGTTACAAATAGCCGCTCATTTTCCACATCGAGCGCGAGACCGGTCGGATGATGTAGACCTGTTACCAGTGTAGTGATGTCCGTACCGTCTAGATTTGCTGAAAACAGTTTCCCGAATGCTCCGAACTCGGTAAGCCCGCCGAATGACTCAAGCCAGTAGATTCGATTATTGACTGGATCGACTTCTACATCGGATGGTGTGGTTTCCAGAGAGGGTATTACCAGTCTTGTATTGGAGCCATCGGTGCTACTGTGATAGATCTCCTGACTGATCGGGGCCACCCAGAATATCTCCCCCCGGTTTGATGATTGCCGGTATTCATAGGCACCGATGTCAGCAAGGTTATTGCGAGCCGCTCCGGTGGCGTCAATGGTGGACAAGTTGTTGTCGTTACTTACAACTGCACCGGCGTTGATTGCCGGGCTATCGTCCTCCAGGCGGTGAACTTTGCTAAAACCACCTTCATCGCTGAGCGTATTGCTAATTTTCGGATCGGTGCCCGTTATATCAGAAACCACCGGGCTTCCCAGTGTGGTGTCCAGTAGATTGTGACCGGCTGAACTAACACCGGTATGAATATCGTCGCCACTGTTGCTGTTGTTTTTGTCAGCAATGCTGCCCTGTAGACTTAGTGTTCCGCCTTGCAGATCTATCGCGCCGTAGGTATCTCCATCGTTGTATGCGATGGTGCTGCGCTCAATGGTGCTGGTACCGGTAGTGTTTAAAATAGCACCACCACTGGCACTCGCATCATTGTCTGAAAACGTCGCTTCCCGGACTAACGCGGTGCCTTCATTGGTCAATCCGGCGCCACCGGCAGCCGTGTTTTCTTCAAACAGAGTTCGGCTTACCGAGAGCAATCCCTGATTAAGGATTGCGCCGCCTTTCTCCTCGGCTGAATTTGAAAACAGGTAGCTGTCTTTTACGTCCAGTACGCCGTGATTAAATATCGCTCCACCGTAGCTACCCTTGTTATTTATAACATCGGTTCGGGTAATAGTGACCGTGGCGGACCAATTGTGAATCGCGCCACCGGCATTCAAGTCTGTCAGTTGCTTGCCAGCGGTATTGTCCGAGATGGTAGAGTCTTTGATGTTTACGGTAACTGCAGATCCATCAGTGTAGATACCACCACCACGCTCTACGGTGGACTCATTGTTATGCAGGGTGACATTGTTTAAATTGACCGTGCTATCCCTGACGAGGATACCGCCGCCAAATTCTGCGGTTTCTCCATTCTGGATTTTAACGTTTTCGATGGTGTTGGTGCCGCCGGTAAAGCTAAACACCCGGTCCAGGTTTTTTGCGTCGATTGTTGTGTTTCCACCTTCAACGCCTTGTATATGAATGCTGTTGTAGATATCCAGATCACCTACATACAAGTCTCCGCTATTGAGTGGTCCGGTATCCAGACTAAGGTCGTATTTATCATCTTGCAGTACAATTACATCAAGTGCCGCATCTGTGTTTGCGGCTACTATCGCTTCGCGTAACGAGATACCATCCGCACCCGGGTCTGCAATGAGGGCTGCTACCGATGATAAATCCGGTGCGTTCACAACGTCCTCGGTGGTGTCCACCAGAATCATGGCGAGCATCGATTCCCAATCTGCCGGTGCGTCGCTAAACAGTGCACTACCTTCCAGAACCTGTCCTGCCTCATACTCAAGATCCCAGTCTGCACTGAATGAATCGTGACCGGTCAGGTTCGTGCTGGCGGCAATGTCGGCGCCGGTGACATCGGCAATACTGTTGATCAGGCTTTTGCCTTCCTCTGTGGCCGCGAGGTTACAGCCATAAAAGAGGATGTCTCCATCATCGCTTACCGATGCTCCCCAGTTCTCCAGTTCATCCTGCAGTCCCTCAAAGGATTCAGTGCTGATGATAGTTTTGCCAATTTTTATATTGGAGTCTGTACCGTGGGTGATGAAATGTATGCTGCCCAGATCATCGTGGGACGCCAGAATCCCGCTAACGTCTGCAATTGACTGGTCCGCGCCGATGGTGTGGATCACGAAAGACCGGTCTTTTTTATCGCGTTTTATTTCATCGATTAATTGCTGGTAAGCCGGGATGGTTTTGTCGACGAAAATAACCTCAGACGTCGGAGTGCCTGGCAATTCGTTGCTGGCATCAGCACCGGCAATTGGCAGAATGTCGTCAAGTGACTCTGAAACGGTACCGATTCCGAATGGATCAGCCGAGTACAGAACTCGTGCCTCCAGCGCTTCTAGCAGGGGCGTGTCTTTGTTTCTATTGTGTTTTTTTGTTCGCGACGCCACGTGCCAGAAACTCGTGCTGCTGCAGGTATTTGGAAAAAATCGGCAGGCAGTGAGCGAACTGGAGCTATGGAGTTATAATAATATACAATAGTTTCATGCGTTTATCCGCGGGTGCTGAGAAGGGTTCTCAATCAGGATATTCTGTCAGGGTGTGGCAGCGACTCTTGGGCGGCAATCTATGGCACGAAGAGCACATATCGGTTGAAGTATCACGGACCACAGGCTGCCGGATCAGATCCGGGCAGCTATGCGATCGAGTCGTTGCAATCAGACCAGTTTTATCAGGATCCACACAAAAAGCATAACCCCACCCAGTAACAGGGCGGCTGTCAGCCAGTCGTTACTGTCGCCCTTAGGCCCGTCGCTCATCCACGTTTTTGCGGTTGGCCACAGGCGCCAGACAAAAAATAACATCATTGCCGCAATGGCGATTTGCCCTGCTAACCCCATAATTCAGTCCCCTGGTGTTTCTGTTCAGTCATTTCCGGACAGGCAAAAAAAAGCCCCGGGATGTCCGGGGCTTTTCGGCAACGCGGTTGCCTAGTCGTCTCCACCACCCATACCGAGCAGGAACAGCAGGCTGTGAAAAATATTGTAAATAGACAAAAACAGGCTAACGGTGGCGTTGATGTAGTTGGTCTCACCGCCGTTTACGATTCTGCTGGTATCAAACAGTATGAAACCACTCATCAGCAGGATAATGGCCGCTGACAAAACAATCTGCATGGCAGGCATTTGCAGAAACAGGTTGGCTACCATTGCCAGAATGACCACGATAAAACCGGCAAACAGAAAACCGCCAAGAAAGCTGAAATCTCTTTTGCTTACCAGAGCGAAGCCTGAGAGGCCGAGAAAGATTGCGCCGGTACCGCCAAGTGCAGTGGCGACCATAGTCGGGCCGTTGCTGGTGGCGAGATAGTGATTGAGCATTGGGCCAAGACCGATTCCAAGCAGACCGGTGACGGCAAACACTACCCAGATACCTTTTGCAGAATTTGAAAATTTGGGCAGAACGAACCACAACAGACCCATAGCCCCAATGGTGCAAACCAGAGAGATTGAATGGGGCAATCGGAGGAAGTAGGAAATACCGGCGGTGAACGCGCTAAACAGCAGCGTCAGCGACAGCAGTCGGTAAGTATCCCTCAACACATTGTTTGCGGTTAGCGCACTTGCGCGATCAACTGTTTGAATAGCCAAGGTGTAAAGCTCCAATATCGAAAATGTACGGGTAATTTCGCAGAGAGCATTTCTCTACGGTTTCCAGACAACAATAGGGATGTTATGACCAAATTTCAATGTCAAAAACACCCAAATCGTGGCATTTTGGTCAGTTATTCAGTATTATCTCTCGCTTGCTTTTGCAGTACCACAGATTCATCGGAGAGTTGGCAGAGTGGTCGAATGCGGCGGTCTTGAAAACCGTTGAGGGGTTAAACCCTCCGGGGGTTCGAATCCCTCACTCTCCGCCAAATACCACCAGCATTGCGCGCATAAAAACGGCTAATCCATTGAAATTTGGTGCTTTTCAAGGCCGGCATAACAGCCTTCGCAATCTGCCGTTCATGCAAAAACAACTACCACTCATCACTTTCCTTCAAATCATCCAGGACTCTCGCAGGTTTGAGACCAGGTTCAGCAAGCATCGTCCTGGTTTGCACTTATGTCTCGTCGCCTTTGTCCAGTTTGTGAAACAGAACGGGACTCGTATGGCGTTAGAATCGACTGAACCGGGCTGTTCTTGATTCGCTACCGCTGAATGAGCGGTGTTTCTTATGCCTGTTTGCACTTCATCGGTACGAGATTGCCAAATCCAGCGACTCCGGTGCTCCGCAGCACCCTTTGAACGCTAGTGAGCGCGCGAAAATTTACGCCGAAAAAGATCTGAAATGAAAAATCAGTGTGAATAGCTCGGCCAGCAAAATCACGTAGAGCAAAACAGGGTTGCCACAGGGGCGGCAGGTTGTTCGGATGATTCATCGAAAAAACGGCTGTATTCCAGCCGTTATTTCGAAAAAGTTTATCGTGCTCGAAGTAGACAGTATCTGATCCGCCTCTTCGATAATGATATGAATTCAGAGATATAAGTTTCGCGCCAAACCCGGGAAACTATGGTTTACAGAGTTACAATAAAAAAGCCTCACAAAGTGTGAGGCTATTTCCTGGATGGACATCGTCTAAAAGTAAGAGATTATCCAGTGAAGGCTTGAAGCTTCTCAAGCATTGGGCCGACTATCGGCTCCAGCACGCCCCATATACCTTCGTTTTCCTTGAGCTTTTCGATAACTGGTCCAAGAACACCCATGCCTTTCTCGGCGACCGAACCTATTGCGGTTTTGGTCGCATCGTCCGAGTCAGCAAACATGCTGGTGAGCCCGTCAAGTGATCCACTGGCTTCTTCCAGCGCTGGTACTGCGGCGGTGGCTGAATCAGCATCGGTGATACCGCCCAGTGTTTCAGCGGTTGAATCAAATACGCCCGACAGCTTTGAGCCGAGTTCGCCACCCATTGCTCCGGCAGCACCCGCTGCTTCGCTGGCGGTTTCAGCCGCGCTACCTGCTGCGTCTTTGGTTGCATCGGCCATATCACCGGCATTTTCGCTGTATTTGTTGTAGCCAAACCAGGCGAGCGCCGCGAGTATCAACGGGATTAGCCATTTCCAGAATCCGCCTCCTTTTTTCTCTGGCATTGCCGCCCGGCCGGCATCGCCCATATCTCTGCCTGCGTCTCTGACCGCGCCTGCTGCGCTGCTGGCGCCGCGTGATGCAGCACCGCCTGCGTCACGTGCAGCACTGCTGGCAGCGCGACCGGCATTGCCGACGGCGTCTCTGCCAGAACTGACAGCACCGCCGACCGCGTTTCCGGCGGCATCAACGCCACGTTCCACGCCGCGTCCGGCTGCACCTGCCGCACCGCGTACCCCGTCAACTGCCGAGCCTGCAGCACTGCTGACGCCACCGGCGACTGAACCTGCTGCATCACGGGCTGTATCTGCGACGCCACTGACGCCGCGCCCGGCTGCACCTGCTGCACCTCGTACTCCATCAACGGCGGCGCCGGCAGCACCGCTGACACCACCGGCGACCGCACCTGCTGCATCTCTGGCTGTATCTGCAGCGCCACTAACGCCGCGTCCTACTGCGCCAGCAGCATTGCGTGCACCGTCCGTAGCCGCACCTGCAGCATTGCCGACACCGTCAGCGACAGAACCGGCGACACCTTTTGCACTGTCGACTGCGCCACCTACTCCGCGGCCCACTGCACCAGCAGCATTGCGCGCTCCGTCGGCAGTTCCACTGACCGCGTTGCCCACACCGTCAGCTACGGAGCCTGCGGCACCACTCACTCCGCGGCCAACAGCGCCAGCTGCTCCACGTGCCCCGTCTGCTGCACCACCGACGACGTTACCTACACCGTCTGCAACCGAGCCAGCAGCATTGCGGGCCCCGTCCGCGATCCCGCCGACTGCATTGCCAACACCTTCTGCTGCTGAGCCGGCGACATTGCGTGCACCATCGACCGCTCCACTTACGCTCCTGCCTGCCGCGCCGGCGGCATCGCTGGCTACTCCGCCTGCTGAACTGACTGAACGGGAAACCCCGCTAGCGGCTGCAGCCGCAACACCGGCGACCCCTGCCGCGCCTGCTGCTACCTTGCCGCCTGAGAAACCTCCACCCGAGCTGCTACCCATTCCGGCAGATTCCAGATGGCCGAGTAAACCGGAAGGTAGAGCACCTGCTATATTGCTGCTCTGGCTTTTAAGCATGCTGGCAAGGCCTGTGGCGTTCAATCCGTCGGCTGCGGTTTGTTTTTTAAGAGAACCCATTACCAGCGGAGTAAGCATGCCGAGCAGTGACCCGGAAGAACCCTTGCCGAGACCGGTAAACTCGGAGAGACCGCCAATCATGCTGGTGACGCCCTTGTTGCCCATCAGAGCGCCAAGTCCTTTGGTACCTGTTTCAATGAGCGAGGATGACTGGTCTCCGCCAATCATTGAGGCGATGTTGTCAGCCAGCCCTGCATCCTGCTGGTTAACCAGGTTGAGCAGTGTGTCTGCGTTTGAAGGCTCTTGCGCGGCATCACCAATACCTGCAAGCAACGCAGGCAATGCGCTGTCGATTGCAGATCGGGTTTTGTCAGGACTTTCACCTAGCAGACCACCGATCTGTCCCACGAGCTGGTCACTGACCTGTCCCTTAACTGCATCCATTATATTGAACGGCATATTTAACTCCTCTAGTAAGTAGGGCGATTTTAAAATTCGGCTTTTTGCACGTTGTAGCTGCGCCGTTGCATCGAAGCCATAAGGTTCGATGGCCGGTCCCGGTTTTGGAAACAGTCAGGCCGGTTGAGGGGTCTATCTCCCACACATTGAGTCGCGGCGCGCTAGTAATCGTACTCGCGTTCAGAACATGGAAATGGTACCAGAAGAGTATGGGTACGGGGTGCGTGATATGTTAAAAATCATCGTGTCGGTCATTGGACACGAGATGTCACCGGTAAAAGGCAGGCTGACGCCGATCCTGTAAACATAATGCGTTTTACGGTTCTGGCCGGGGTGGTTTTGTCGCAACGCTGAATTTACATAGAAACCGGACACCACTTTTGCGCGTCAGTTTTGAAACAAGATGTTTAATTTATAGCGCCAAATGTCTGGCTATTAACAGGGTATCGGAATTTGACGACAAACGGGTGGATCAGAATAATAAAGGCAGGGTTGCCGCAAACGGACGCAATCGGTGGCGTTAAAGAGAAGTTTCTTGCTCCGTGAGTTTATTCTCGAATCCCGTTGCATCAAGCGGTTTGGAAAAATAATACCCCTGTCCGTAGTCGCAACCGCTGCGTAACAGTTGGGCGACCTGTGCTGCATTGTCGATGCCTTCTGCCACAACTGCCAGACCTACGGCCTTCGCAATGTGAATGGTGCTATCGACTATTGCTGTGTCGCGCTGGTCAGCAAGCATATCCCGCACGAAGGTCTGGTCAATTTTCACTGTCGAAATCGGCATGGTTTTTAGGTAGCTCAGTGACGAATAGCCGGTGCCAAAATCGTCAAGCGAGATACCGAAGCCGTAGTTTCTAAGTTGAGCAAGCTGTTTGCGGCCGGTATCGAGGTGTTTAATCGCAATGGTTTCCGTAAGCTCGATTGATACCGATTCCGGTGCGATGTTGTAGTCGCCAGCCATGGCGATAATTCGATCGGGGAAGTCTTCGGCTTCAAGCTGCATTGCTGATACGTTAATCGATACAAACAACGAAAGGTCGGGTTGTGTGCTTTGCCAGCGTTGCAAGTGTCTAAGGCTTTCGTGCATCACCCATTCTCCGACGCTGTGGATACCGCCATACATTTCGAGAATAGGCACCAGTTCGTCAGCGTGCAGGTCTGGCGGGGAATCACTGGTCCATCGCAGAAGGCATTCGCAGCCGGCAATCTTTCCGCTGGCGAGTGAAACAATTGGCTGAAAGGCCAGTGAGAACAATTCGGCCGGTGCATGCGCATTAATAGTATTAATAATGTTGCGTTGGCGAGTGATCGCTTCCTGAGCCTGCTCTGAAAGTAGAAAAAAGCTACCCCTGCGATTCTGTTTTGCTTTGAGTAACGCCTGGTCACTGAGTTTAAAAAGTTCTGCCAGATCCAGTGCGGCCACCTCCTGAACATTGGCCCCCACGGTACAAGTGACATTGATTCTATTATTTTTGTAGTAGATTGGTTGCTCAATGGTTTGCTGTATTCGGTGAATAATCGCCTCTGCCATTTGCGGAGCGACCAGGCCGCAAAGCACAATGGCGAAGTGGTCAGCGTCTAGTCGGCCGAGTCTGTCTTCCGCTCTTAGTTCGCCCTGTATGCGTAATGCTACCTCCTGTAATACGGCATCACCGGCAAAATAGCCAAGCACATCGTTGATTTGCTGGAAGTGATCTATATCCACGACCGCCAGTGCTATGAAATCATCTTCGTTGCCAGGTGTGCGCTGAAAGTTAGAAAGAAAACGGGTAATGGCCCGGCGATTGGCAGTGTCGGTGAGCGGGTCTTTTATTGATAGCGTATCGAGCTTGTCTCTGGTGTCTTGAAGATTTCTTCTGATCAACGCAAGCCTCTTCTGCGATGGAAGATGCCACAGGAAGTGGTAAGCGGCCAGCATGAGTAAAGTGAGTGCCATCACCAATACACCTGATTGCAGAATAGTCCGGTTTTTACGTTGGTGCAGGTTCTCCAGTTCGTCGAGGGTTTTCTGATAACCGATCAGAAAGTTGGCGTCCGCTTCTGTTGCCAACAAGCGAATAGCGACAGGGTTAGTGGCTGACACCACACGACCCAGGTCACCTATGCGATCGAGGCGCTCATCAATCCTGAAGGGTTTTTGGAAATAAATAGCGTTAAGCGCAGGCTGTTTTTTGACAAAACCGGTAAAGCGGTTGCGGTTGGCTTCCCAATGTAGTTGCCACAATCGATCACTGCCTGTTTTTATTTTTTCAATAGATGCGGGTTGGCTTCGGTTAGATTGAGAACTAACAACGTGCTCATCCAGCAGGCTTTTTAGTTCTACTGCGGATTGCAATTGCCGCTGCACCAGCTCCACTCTGGTGCGGTGCAATTTTTCCTGCTGCCACATGATCCAGACCGGTGCAATACTGAGCAACGTCAGTCCGACCAACCCCGAAAAAAGGTACCGATGTATTGGTGGTGATTGTGGCTTACCGGAGTTCATTGTCCGCAGAGGTCACGTGCCAGACCGACCGCTTCGCACTTCGACCAGGGTATTGCTACCGTCTGTCGATGTGACGATTCGAGACGAGGTTGTGCAACGATGGCGCAAAATTTTCAACATGGGGACGTGTTGCAACGACCAGTGTTATGAATGAGTATCCATCGCGAAAAAACCGCAAAGAATCGATTGCAGAAAAAATACCCTGCAATATCGGCAATACCTGCAAATTCGACGCATGAATCGGCAGTGGAAATTTGAAAAATTCTAAGGTGCATAGTTACAGAGTGACAGCGCTGTCAGGCATGGATTGTCAGGCAAAGGTTTATTCTTCATAACACGGTAGCCGGAAGGTTACACATTACTGTTCGTGTGCGGGTTGTCTGGTGCAATTGGAAAGATGTCACTGAGCCCGCTACGCGGGAGAACGCCCACTGGTGCAGTTCGCAGGCCAGGCCTGCTATTTATCGGCGGTTACTGGCGTGTCTGTGCGGTAATATGCGGAATGTGAAAGTGCAGGTCGTTGTATTGGAAGACTAAGGCAGTGGTAACTGACGGTTTTCTGACTCGGCCGGGCAAAGCGCTTGTCGCCATAGCTGCGTTTTTTCACTTCGCGACAGGCGCGCCATAGCAGGGCTGGAGGAGGGCAGGCCGGTAAGTACAATGTCGGCTGACAGTTTAAGGTCAGGCAAGGCAAGCTTTCTAAAAAGTTGTTCAGCGGCTTTACCGTTAAAGCCGATTTTTACGATGCGGTTGTGGTCATGGAGAAAAGTGCTGAAGTTATTGCACCGGGCAGTATCACGAATAATTTTAGAGTCGAGGCTGCCTTCCCGCTGGCATTCTGCCAGCACGTCCCAAACTGCTACCTTGCCGTCTAACAACAAAGCGGTTTTTTCAGAGTAAGACAGGGTGGCAGGATCGACTGAAGGATTTCCGTAAAGCTGATTGATGATCGGCCAAAAAGCGTTTTGAGGGTGCGCATAATATTGCCTGGCGTTGAGTGAGGCCACGCCGGGCATAGATCCCAGAATTAGCGTTTGCGCGTCAGCAGCGCAAACGGGCGGAAAACCATCAGGCATCGTTCGTGGCGCTTTAAGACCCCGATAACTCATCACTCAATCGTCGAAAGTAATCGGCTGTGCGCTGGTCGTATCCTTGCGGATCAGCCACTCTTTTTGCAGAGCGCACACCGTTGGCTTGCTGCGTTTCGCTGTATATTTGCAATTCCAGCTGTTCCAGCTGCCTTAACAGCAGGCGAACTTCAGCATCAATTCGCCTTGCGTTTTCATCACTGTTGCCGGGAGAAAGCTGACGTGCAAGGTCTCGCATGTCTGCCATGGTTTCAGCGGATAATCCTTCTATAGGCGCGTTAGTTATCTGCTCCAGTTGGCGGGTAGTCTCCTCGATGAGTTGAGTTTGGCCATTGTTAATGATCTGGTCTTCCGCGTTTTGCACACCGTTATTTGATCCCCACGACGTTGCATTGCCATTGCCGCTGCGGGCGTCACCCTGCACCAGAGTCTGTGAGGATTGTTCGCCATTACCGGGGTTTTGACCTTGTCCTTCTCCCTGCTGTTGCGCTTCGCCACGTTGTCCCGACTGTCCTTGTTGTTGTCCCGGGCTTTGCTCTGAACCTTGTTGCTGTTGTTCGTTCCGGTCGGAGGAATTGTTTCCCTGACCGCTTGCACGAGTGAGCTGTTCCAGCTCTTGTGATCCCTGATTTCCGTTTTCTGCAGAATTTTGAAGGGCTTCTGCCAGTGCCTGACGCAGTTGTTGCAATGTGCGTGCAGCATCTGCTGCCGTGGTGGTATCAGGTGGCCCTTCAGCCGATTCTGCGCTGGCCAGTTCCTGCGCGTCGAGCAGGTCGGTTTGTAAATTGCGCAACGCCTGGGTGATGCGCTCTTCGCGCAGCGCCGCCTGTGGAGCCATGCCTTCATCGATGAGGTCGCCCGATATACCCATCAATTCAGCTGTCTTGTTACGTTCAATTTCATCCAGTGCTTGCTGCAGTCGTTCACTGGTCTGTGGGGCCTGCTCTGAAAAACGTTTGCCGGCGTCAGCTATATCTTGCTGGATATCTTCGAGCTGGCGTTGCATCGCGCGCTTTTGTCCGGCGAGACGATCCTGCTCTTCCGGTGTCAATCCGCTATCAAAGCGATTTTCTGTTCTGGCCTGCATGGCCTGCTGCATGGCGTCGCGCAGTTTTTCGGACGTTTCCTGTTGTTGCCGGTTTAGATCCCGAAGGCTGTCGGTGGTTTCTGACAGTGATTGCTGCAGGGCCTGCTGCCTTGCTTTTGATACCTCATCGAGCGACTGTTGCAGTCGCTCGCTTGCGTTGTTCAGAGCTTGCTGCAGATCTTGTGGTGAGGTGTCAGGGTTGCCGTCAGTACTGTTTTGCAGCTCCTCCAGGGCTTCCTCAATTCTCCGCATCGCTTCCTGAGTTGCACTGGACCCGCCGCCCTGTTCCCCGCCCTGGCTTTGGGCGCTCTGGCTGTCGTTTTGACTCTGGTTTTCATTTTGATTGCCCTGGCCTTGCGAGCTGCTCTGCTGCGACTGTGATTGCTGATTCGATGCACTTTGCTCGCGCTGCAATTGTTCAAGTTCGCGCTTGAGCTCTTCAAGCTCGCGCCGCAGTTTTTCCTGTTGCCAGCGCTCCGCCATAGACAGTTCGTCTTTTGCCGCCGCCGCATCTGCCAACGCTTGCTGGCGCCGAGCAAGGTCGCGTAGCTTGTCAAACGCATCGTCTACCGATTGATCGTTGTCGCCACTCTTTCTGGCGGTATCCGGTGTTTCGTACTGGTTTTTTGCGAGGTCCATCTCCAGCTCATACATCTCGGCCATATCGCGACCGGCATTGCCACTGCCATTGCCTTCACTTTGATTCTGGCTGACAGTAATGTCGTTAAAGATTGACTCGGCGCGTTTTAAATACTGCAGTGCTCGTTGTTGGTGGGTGACGGCCTCGTTGAACGAAAGACTGGCCAGGTTATCCGCCGATGGTCGCATCGAATCGGACGCTTCCTGCATATACTCGACGAATTTAGCGATGTCCGGATCATTGTTCAGCAGTTGTCTTGCCTCGGCTCGTTCTGCCAGAGTTTCGGCCTGATCGGCGAGTGTGTTTTGTAAGTCAGATAGCAGGGTAGCGCTGTCCTGCGGGCTGATTTGTGCATCCTCTCCTTTTTGCTGATCGCGAATCAGGTTCCAGGTTGCCACCAGAATTTCTTTTTGGCGCTGTGATATTTCCTGTTCCTGTTGTTGCTGACCTCCGCCACCGCCTTGCTGCGACTGTTGTGACTGACTGAAGCGGCGCTCAAACGGTCGAACATCAATGAATAGCATATCGGTGGACACGGATTGTTCGCGGTCACTCGCCTCTGCATAGTAACTCACCAGATCACCTGCCAGTAGCGGCCCGCCGGTTTCATTCTCGAATTCCTCAAGCATAAAAGTGTGGCTCAGGTTGTCATCGGCGGACAGTTGTTTTGATTGCCACTCGCCACCGTTAACCGAATATTTGAGGATAACCTGTTCAATCGCAAAGTCATCAGCAGCTTTAGCGGATACGGTGACTTCTTCGATAGCGGTGGCGCTGTAGTCACCACCAGGCCGGGTAAAGCTTATCGTCGGTTGCAAGTCTTCGGTGATAGTGATGGCGTACTCAGGCGTGAGCATAATGCGATCATCGCCGAGCTTGTCAGCCAGTCGGTACTTGCCATCACTGTTAACCACTATGCTGGCGCTGTATTGAAGCTCGTTTGTCTGTTCCAGAGTTAAGGCGGTGTCGTTTAAAATTAACTCACCGTTTGCTAGCGGCTTGTCTGTAGTAATTAATAGATCAACAGTGGATTCTGCGACTGCTGAAATGTCGGTACCACTTTTGACAGTTTGAGGCTCAAGCCCGGTCCACTCGGGAAACACATAGCTCAGCTGAATATTCTCAACACGCGCCGGCACGACTACCTCGACTGACGAGCGCTCGCTATTGGTAAAAGCCGAGGTAACGTAGTACTCCATTGCCTCGCTCACCCCGTAAAGAGTGAAACTGAAACTGCCGTCCGCCTGACGATTCATATCGACAGTGTCCCAGTCATCGGCAGACAGGTTTTTAACGTGCAATTCGGCCAGATCAGATTCGAAGCCCTCAACAGTGGCGGTGACAAACAAGCTGTCACCGATTTTTATCTTGGTGTCACCGGGTTCAACCGCAACCGTCCTGGTCGGCAGAATGTCTGATTGAAACCAGCCTAGCCACAGATGTTTGATTCCGGCACGCCATTCGAGCGGCATGGTAGTAAATAGCCAACCTGCCATCCCGATCATTGCCACGGCGCCGACAATTGGCCCGATCAAGTCACCGGTGGGTACAAGACGGCGAACAGGTGCACGGGCTGCAGTTCGTGATGCGTCTTTGGCCAGCAAGCCAACAAACGGCGAGTTGATATTGCGTTGCCGCATATCGATATAGGTTTCAACACGACCACTGAATGCCGGTACCGAATTTTCCAGTTCCGCAGCACCGGACCCTTTACTCATTCGCCTAAACGGTAGCCACAGTAACGTAACCACCAGTGCAATAGCAGATACAACCAGTAATATTCTGACGGGGTAATACAGCCAGTTGGAGTAGGCCAGAGAATCACCGAGGGTTGCGGCCAGAAGTGTCAGCGCCACTGCTGCGAAAACAACTGAAGCGAAAGCTGTTGCAATGCTTTTAAACCGGACTCTGCGACGGTACTGGTTTAAATAGCCTTCAAAGCGTTGCTGGTAGTTGATGCGACTGCGTCTATTAGAGTTCATATCAGGCTTCTCGTCGTATCCACAAATGTCGATGGCTGAAGAGCGATTCAAACAGTGCGATTATTACCACTATGGGCAACAGCCACTGCCAGAAGTTTCGTCGGTTTGTGGTGGTAGTCGTTGCACTGTCGTTGTTGGCAGAGTTGCTTTCTTCCCCGTTGGACAGCGCTTTCCATTGCTCCATGGTGTCATTGTCTATAGAGGTCATACTGGATTCCCGCGCGTCCGGATTGACAGAAAGAGCCTGTGTACCAGCGGCGCTTCGAATGCGGTATACCCCGGGTTCACGCAGTTCAATGGTGTCCCGGCTGCCAAGTTCTGACAATTCTCTTTGTGGATTCCCGTCGGGATCCAGCAATTGATCGCCCGGTGCCAGACTCAATAATTCACCGATGCTGCGCGCCGCATTGGCGCTGTCAGTGCCGGACAGGTACTCAACAGAACGAACCAGAAAGGCGACAAACAAGGGATCTATGGCCAGATTGTTCCACGAAGTATTAATCGGGCTGCTGAGTACCAGCGACTTGCCATCTTCGTTGTTACGCTCAAACAACAGTGCATCACCATTTCCCAGATCGACAATTCGGCGATCATTTGCGGAGACATTTAAAGGGAGGTGACGCTGTATCGACAACGATCTCCAGTTGGCAGAAAGAGACGCGGTGACAGGATGGGTGGAGTCCACATTACTGATCACCTGCGCTGTTGCGAGGAACTCGCTATTGTCAGTATTGATCGTGGATTGGCGATTGCCTGTCTGCAGGTTCGCCGATTGGCTGGCGGAAATTGAGGACATCCCGAGAAGCTGTCGCGCCTGGCTGCCATGCAGATTATCACCGGCAATAATCAGCGCACTGCCGCCGTTCGACAGGTATTGTCGCAATCGGGTGACCGCGCGATCAGATAACACCGACGCGTCCGGTGCAATCAACAATGCACCGGCATCCGTCGCAGAAAAGCTGTCGCCGTCTATGAAGCGAGCGGTGTAACGCGGGTCTGATTCAAGCGCCGCTGCAACATAGGTAAAAGCGTTTGATCGGGACGTGCCTTCCAGTACCGATATCTCGCTGCGTTTTCCGTCGGGCACTGCCAGTAACCACTGGTTGTCCGCCTTTATTTCCGATAACGTGGCGGTCGATGCCGGCTCAATAGTAATGGCCAGTTTTCCGTTGGCCGCGCTGGTATCGACGTCACTGAACTGATGGACTTTAGTGGTATTTTTGGCAACAGACAACGGTATGCTGGCGAGCCTTCCCTGGTCACTGTTGACGGTGACCAGGTAATCTTCATTGTCCATGTTGTAGTTGTTTGCAATAACTGTGATGTCAGCGCTGTCGTCAGCTACGTGTTCAAGCGTTGCACTAACAGCAATATTTCCATCGGTACTTTCTGCAGTGGCGTAGATATCGATTTTTTCAATGCCATCAATGGCCAGGTCAGTAAAACGTTCCGGCATGGCAGTGGATTGCAGATCGCTGATAATGTGCAGGTGCACGGGCAGGGGGCTGTCGCTGATCGTCACGTTCAGTGAATTGGCAATCTGGCCGAAGTCGAGGCGTTGAAGCGTTGGTTCCAGATTGGCAATGGTTGAACGTGCATTGTTCAGGGATGTGTTCTGTTCGTTGTCACTACCCGATTGTACAAAGCGACTGCCAGCGGCAATGACTATTGCCTGATCGGTAGGTGCTGCGGCGTCGAGAACATCGTTTGCAATAGCTTGTGTGCGTGACCAGCGTACGCTATGCGACTGGGATAGAGAGTTATCCAATACAATGACATGGCGGGTTGCAGACAGGCCAGGCAGGGATATGCGGTTGATCACGGGCTCTGCAAACAGAAATGCAAGAGCAGCCAGCAACAATATCCGCAACAGTAGCAGTGCGCGGTATCTCAGTCGGGTCTGTCGGCTCGATGCACTTTCGCTTGCCTCCAGAAACATACTGGAGGCAAAGTCTTTTAGAGGGGGCTTGTCGGTGCTCAGCCGGTGTAGCCACCAGGGCACTACTGCGGCGAGCAGGCCAGCCAGAAACCAGGGCGCTAGCAGACTCATAAGCAACGCCTTTGTTGAACAGGCTGTTTATGCGTACTGGTGTGGGCGATGTGATTGTTCAATTGAGTGCTTACCGGTGTTGGCGCAGTAGCAAATAACGATGCAGCAGATCGTCCAGCGGATCGGATGTGTTGCAGGGAACGTAGGTGAAGCCATTGCGTACCGCGGTTGCTTCCAGTGCCTCGATGTGTTGTGCAACTTTTGCCGGGTAACCTTCGCGTAAAAAATCGGCGGACACTTTTACCTCGGTACCTGATTCCAGATCACGTAACGTACTGGGGTTGCGAAATTGATTGACGTGCTCTGCCGGATTGCGCTCACTGCGATCGAGCAAGTGAAACAACACCAGTTCGTGTCCGCGGCTGACCATGGCCTGCAAATTCCGCGTCAACTCTTCCGGGTCGCAGTAGAAATCTGAAATCATCACCAGTATGCCGCGACGCGTGACGGTGCTTGCTACCTGTTCCAGGCTACTGTGAATTTCGGTACCTTCGCCTGGCGAATTGCGATCAAGCATGGCCAACAAGCGATAGAGGGTGTCGGGGTGGGATGCCGGTGGAAGCACTTCACGAATTTTGTCGTCGAACAATGTAGCGCCAATGGCATCGTGCTGTTTGCGAGCCAGGTATGCGAGCGATGCACAGATAAACTTTCCATACTCCAGTTTGCTGACTTCGCCGGTTTGGTATCCCATTGAGGCGCTGACATCGAGCACCAGATTGATGGCGGTATTGGTCTCTCCCAGAAAGCGTTTGATGTAAGTTCGATCCGTTCTGGCGTAAACGTTCCAGTCGATGAATCGGGGATCGTCGCCGTCATTATAGGAGCGATACTCTGAAAACTCCTGGCTGAAACCGAAAAACGGCGAGCGATGCATGCCGGTAAAAAAACCGTCAACAACTGCTTTGGCAACCAGCTCCAGATTTGACAACCGTGCCAGCATTGCAGGGCGTAACAGATGACTGCCATTACCCGCTGATTGCCTGCCTGATGTTTCGTTCATGCCTGTCGCCTGATAATGCGGTTTGGAATCAACCGAGAGAACGCACGGCATCGCCCAGTATGTCTTCCATGCTGACATTGTCCGAGTCGGCAAAATAGTTGAGCAAGACTCGATGTCGCAGTACCGGTACTGCCAGAGCGTTCATGTCCTCACGAGTGACGTGGTAGCGGCCCTGCATCAGTGCTCGCGCTTTTGAGGCGAGAGTTAGAAACAGAGTGGCACGCACGCTTGCACCGAATTTTACGTAGCGCCGCACCAGTTCCGGTGCTCCGGGATGAGACGGTCTGGTGGCACGCACCAGTTCCACGGCGTGTCGCGCAACTGCCTGTGATACAGGTACCTGTCTTACCAGTTCCTGAAAATGCAGGATTTGTTGAGCATCGGTGCAGCGTTTTGGTTCGGGTGTGCGGATGTTTGAAGTAAACCGCGCAACTACCTCCAGCTCATCTTCTGCAGCCAGGTAGTCGAGCATCAGGTTGAACAAAAACCGGTCTAGCTGTGCTTCCGGAAGTGGATAAGTACCTTCCAGTTCAAGCGGATTTTGTGTGGCGAGAACAAAGAATGGTCTTGGCAAGCGGTGCATGGTGCCACGCACTGTGGCGGAATTTTCCTGCATCGCTTCGAGCAACGCCGCCTGCGTTTTTGGAGGCGTTCGGTTGATTTCGTCAGCCAGCAGTACATTGGTAAAAATCGGACCGGGTACGAAAGACCAGTTGCGCCGACCGTTTTCATCTTCATCGACGATATCGGTTCCGGTGATATCTGTGGGCATCAGATCCGGAGTAAATTGAATGCGGTTAAAGTCCAGGCCCAGTGCCTGTGACAAGGTTCGCACCAGCAGGGTTTTTGCAGTACCCGGCATGCCGGTAATCAGACAGTGGCCTCCCACCAGCAGGGTAATGAGCAGATGTTCGACCACCTCGTCCTGGCCGACGATAACCTGGCCTGTCTGGTGGCGTATCTCGTCCATCACATAGCGAAATTCTTCGACGTCCCTGGCAGCGATTTCTGTCTGTGCTGCGTTGTGTTCGCTCATGATGAGTCTCCGGTAAGTTCAACAAGTAGATCCTGTGCCTCGCGATAAAACGGAGCCACTTCCAGTGCCTGTAGCACATTGCGACGGGCGAGCTTTTTATTGCCGAGGTGCTGATAGCTTCGCGCGATAGCAAGGTATACCACTGATTTGTCATGAGGTTGCAAACCCAGCAGGGACTGAAATTCCCGAAGCGCGTCCTCGTGTCTGCCCGCGGCGAGATAATCGTTGCCGAGGCGTTCGTGTAGATCAATGCTGTTAGGGTGCACCCAGTTGGTGGATTCAAGCACTCGGGTAGCAGCGTCGGTACGGCCCTGATCGCGAAGTCGATGTGCCAGCTGGTGTAGCATGTCGGGCTGGTAGCCACCGTTTTCGAACCAGGTTTCGAGGGCGGCAATGGCATCGTCGTTCTTGCCCAGAGATACATAGGCATCGTGGAGTGGTATGTAGGCGGTCCCCTTGCCAACGTACTCGGGAAAGATATCGTTGGCCTGGTTGGCAAGCGCAATAATGGTAGAAGGCTGGCTGGCCTGGTGCATGCTGGTCAGGATTTCACGCCACTCGTCGAAGTTATTAATCACGTGGCCAAGCTTTTCGTCGATAAACTCATCGAGTTGACTGTCTAGATGTTCGGTGCTGAATCCAAGAATGGTCTGCACTGCCTGTCGCGTGTCTTGTCGTTTGTTGTACTCTTCCAGTAAACCGATCAGTTTGTCGTGACCCCAGTACTCACTGATCATCTCGCAAATGAGTCCGGCCTGCATATAGGACACGGTGACCTGGTTTGGATAGACAGGGCGGACAAAGCCGTTGTCCAGCTCAGCTACAGGCAATAACTTTTTCTCGCGAATAGCCTGCAGCACGTCGACCGGAATATGGCGGCCACGCAAGGGACCGGTTTTCCATTCTTCATACACAGAGACCCCTTCGGTAAACCAGCGTGGCATCCTGTGATCTGATGCTTCAATCGTAAAGACGTGCGCGAGTTCATGCCACAGTGTGCTACCCCAGTGAAAATCTCCCGGAGGTCTGCCTGATGGACTGTCCATCGCCAGCAGATAGCCAAACGTCACACCGAGCAAGCCAACGCCAGGTGTGCTTACGGTGCGCACGGCAAAGTCATCGTGGTTGGGGAACAGCTCAACTATAAGCGGTTCCTTTAGCGCAAAGTTATAGCGCTCCGAAAAAGTTCTTACCGCTTTGCGGGTTAGCTCTTCCACGTAGGGAGACAAATACTTCGCCTCATCGCGGTGCAGTCGCATGACAACGGGCGCGCTGGCTTCGTTGCTGCTATTTGCCAGCGAGTAGGTCGCCTCTGTTTCTATATCCCTGAATTCTTCGAGTGTGTCCAGCAGTCGCAGGGTATTGACCGTAGCGGTATCGAACGGGTCGCCTGTATAGGCAATTTCCAGATGTCTTTTCGCGCCCGCTATATCGTTGAGGCGCAGCAGGTTGATGCCCAGCTGTGAGTGCGCACTCCAGTGTGTTGGTTGTACCTCGACTGCCTTGCGCAACAGATCAACAGATTCCCGATAGCGATAATTAATCAGGTGGTAGTGCACCGGAATAAAATAGATATCACCAAACGCCGGGCTGTAGGCAAGCGCTTTGTCGACCCATTCGGAAGAGTCTTCGTCACGCAGCAAGTCTGCAGATGCCTTGAGCGCATAGATATCAAGCGGTGCCATGTTTTGTGCAGCAGCGGAGTCGAGCGCCCGGTCGAGTAATTTATCGGCGTCGTCTACATTGCGGGTTTCGAGAGACAGCCTTGCGAGTAGCAGCAGAATTTCAACATCGTTCGGGTGTTCCTGGCCCAGCTGTACCAGCAGCCTCCTGGCTTCGTTGCCGGATTCTGATGAAAGCAATGCTGCTATCAGCCCGGTTTGCGCGTGTACATAGTCGGCATCCAGTTGCAGTGCTTCCTCAAATAACGGCACTGCCTGGCTGGGTTGATGGGTACTTAAAAACAGTCGGCCCCAGCGCGCTCTAATGTGTGGGTTACCAGGTTGCTCTGCCACTGCCTGGCGAAAATAGTCGTTCGCTTTTTTAGTGTCACCCAGCGCCCACCACGCTTCTGCAGTAACGTGCAGCGATCCCTCTCGTGTCAGTGGCTGGAAACAATCGATCGCCTCGTCAATATTGCCGCGATCGTATATGTCGTCACAGCGAAGCAGGGCAGGGTCGCGATTGGCGTCGTATTCTTCGGCGTTGATACCTGGCACAATCAAAAGAAGCGCCGTGATCGACACCACTATGCGGGCTGTAGATGCAGCCGGTAGCCAGAACGGGGTCGAAGTTGTGAATCTGGTTGACATTCTTATCACTCCCCGGCCTCGTCATCCCCGGCCTCGTCAATAGTGCGTTGTATGCTGGCGAGATCCAGCATCAGTGTCTCCAGACGATCAAAATACTCGTCTTCATCGATATCTTCCTTGCGTGCGCGCAACGTACTTATTTCGGCCGATAACTGCTCGCGCTTGGTTAACAGCTCCGGTGAAATGCTGTTCTTGCGTTCTAGTAAAGTGCCATAGCGTGCTACCTCGATTTCATCTGCCAGTGACCCTTCCAGACGCGGATGCTCGGCCGCCAGTAATTTTTCGTCTTCGTAGTATTTGCTAACTGCCCCCTCTACGTAGTCGAACATTTCGCGTGCACTTATGATCTCGTTTTTGTTGGTGTCAGCCGACGGGTCGGACAGCGCGTCTACAAGGTACTTTGAAAAGTGCACGGCATTGCGCTCGCGACCGTTTTTTGTAGCAGTGATGACTACGCGGCCCGGATCGGTCAGCGGTTCCAGCATAGCGCCACTGGCACTGGTTGCTACCACCACGAGTTGCCGTTTTGTTTTGATACCGTTCAGTGCATCAGCCAGTTCGGTGGCGGTAATATCCACACCAGGAATATTAAACTTGTAGGTTTGCCCGTTGAAAGTACCGTGGCCGATGAAGTAGACCGTCAGGCTTTCAGTGTTGTTTTTTGTTGCGAGGTTATTAAACAGCCCGAGTATCACATTGCGTTTTGCAGCATCACCTCTGACCATAATGACATCATGCGGGTTGTCCGCCAGTAACCGTGCTTCGTCAGCAATACTGGTAGCAATGTTTTTAAACTGATCATCATAGTCTGCACTGCCACCGAGGCCGCTTATTACAACCGTAGTGGTTGCAAAGGCCGAGCCCCAGCCTGCCAATAACAAAATGACGGCGGCCAGTGTTTTCATAATCTGCCCCAGAGCAATCGCAGTAGCCATTCGAACAGTTTGATCCCGAGCAACAGCAAAAAGAAAAACGGTGCGTTCCACAGCGGTAGTGTCTGTTGTCTGACGATTCCGGAACGGGCTGCCCGAATCGCTGCAGCAATTCCGGAGGCGTTATCGGTTGTCCAGTATTGACCACCGGTGCTGCTGGATAAACGTTTTAAAAAAGCCGAATTCTGTGGTAATCCGTAAGCCTCGGCGGTGCCGTCTTCGCGATAGACCCAGCGCGTTTTACGGCCAATCTCCTGTTCGCCAGCTGTGGCGTTGATGTCTAGCTGCCAGCTACCTGCGCTGGCAGCTTCGATAGTGGTGTTGTATTCACCGGCTGTATCGGCGCTTGCCTGTAAGGTGATCTCGCTTCGGGTGCCATCGGGCGAAATCAGAGACGCTGTGATAGCCGCGTCGGAGGCGGGTTCAAACTCTTCGTTAAGGACTTTAGTCGTAATTTCAACCTGTGTGTTGTCGAGGTAGACCTGTTCGTTTGTGGTCACGCGCAGGCGGCTTACCGCAGTGCTCGCAACAGCCTGTAGCAGTTGTTGCCAGAACGTTTCATGGCGCAGGTCTTCTGACGGAAGCTGCATTTGCCATCTCCATGTGCCGCTGCTGGCAAGCAACCAGGTATTACCGTTGCCATAGCGTTGCGTTGAAAGCAGAGGGTAGCTGTCTGTTTGGGTTGTGCCATTCAACAGTACATCGGCACCGGGTTTTGCCGCTCCGGTTTGCTGAAAGTCGGCCAGTTCAGGCAACTCCTCCCAGCGCTGCAGGTTTTCCTGCGGGTCGTTGTCGAGCCGGGTGATTGGCGAGCGGGCACCGCTTGCCGTCAGGCTCGCCTTAACGCGTTGTCTTGCGTAAGTGATCGCACCGGTGTCGGGCATCGTCACCGGCAGTGTTTTAGCCACTGGACTGTTTTGCCAGCCGCCATCCCCCAGGGCGCTGCTGCCTGCAAGCATCATCAATGTTCCGCCACGCTCGGACACATAGTCGTGTATGAGCTGGTGTTGCGCGGCATTCAGAGAAATAGATTCGACGTTGCCGATTATCACCGCATCGTAGGCATACAATTCCTTTTTACTTGAAGGGAAACCGTCGGCGTGTTGATCCGGTCGCTCTATCCCCTGGCGATAAAACTTGTTGGGGGTGGTACGCAAGATGGTAACAAGTGACAAACTTTTAGAATTAGCCACTGCACGCCGGATAAACTTGTATTCCCAGCGCGGTTCGCCTTCAAAATATAATATGCGCCGCTGCTGTTCCTCGACCTGCAAGAGCTTACGTCTACTGTTGTTTTGTACAATAGTGTCGCTGGCATCAGGTTCGATCTCGAATCTTAATTCCTGTAGACCCGGGTCACTGGCGTCGAGCTCTATGTTGACGTTGGTTTCTCCGGCTTGACCGGGCAACGGGTGTTCCTTGATCGCGATAATGTCATCGCCGGCGTATACCTTGATGCGCGCGGACGACGCCGTGCCGTGGCGCATTGTTACGGTGGCGCGTTCCACGGACCCGGGAAGCGTTGTCGGAGGCAGGTCGATGCCAACAATTTCGACGTCCTCCGGCATAGACTCCCGACCGACACCAATGGTGTGCACAGGCACGTCAAAAGCTGCCAGTTTGTCCCACAATTGTCGATTGGTGTCGCTGTTGTTGAGTGTGCGGGAATTGTCGCTTCCGTCGCTAGCGAGTACGACGGCCGCCAGCGGTTCGGCTCTTGCCTGCTCCAGTACCTGCAGCAACGCCTCGGCTATGTTGCTTCGCTTGCCCGCTGGAGGAAGTTGCTCGAGATTGTCCTGCCAGCTGAGATCGGCTGCAAATGATCCGTAGGTAAGATCGAAATTGCCTGACAACGCCGGGCCTACGTCGTCGCCGAGGGCTGCGCGTGCGCTCTGCAGTCGCGAGGAATCGTTGTGCTGATATCGCATACTGGCTGAATTGTCGAGCAACACGGCTACTGAATTTTCCCCGGGCACGAGCGTTTTTACCTCGAGCGCCGGTTGCCAGATCATAGCCAGCAATACAGAGATCACCGCGAATTGTAGAATCCACAGGGTCCACAGGCGCGCGGCAGACAGATGTTTTCGACGAATCCAAAGGCTGACGGCCAGAGCCGCCGCACCGGCGACGAGTAAGACCATAAGCAACCAGTGAGGGTAACCGGAGGCGAATGTTAGTGTGCCTGCTTCAAAATCATTGCGAGGGAAGTTAAACAACCAGTCGAACATCAAAGGCGTGGCTCGTGGTTAACGGTTTTCAAGGTATATTTATTTGCGGTAACTTGTTTTGGCATTAGTGCGTTAGCGAGTACACGACGTAGTTGACGGCAAAGCGATAGGCCATGGCTGAATACGGTTCCGGGTATTCCGGCCAGTCAGCGTGTTCCCAGGCATCGCCCAGATCCATATTGAAATTTATAGCTACCATTACCCGACCATCGTCGTCCAATATACCTCTCCAGTGCGGGACGTTGCCTCCACGTTCCCAGGTGCGACCCTCTCGCAGCGGCCGTAAGCCCGGTATTTGCGTTTTTTCTTCCAGATCGTATAGCACATGAAAAATTTCATCGGAGGCCTTGAGTTCCTCGATTCGTCTATCCGGAAATACCTGGCGCATCGCATAGGCGAAGTTATCCCACTGAAACGGTCCGTGAAAATCGTCAACCATCAAAAACCCGCCCCGCAGCAGATACTCTCTGAGTCTAGTCGCTTCGAAGTCACTAAGGGAGAGCGAACCGACTTCTACGGCGTAAATCCACGGATAATCAAACAGAGTATCATCGCTAAACTGCACCAGAGCGCCCTGCGGATTTGCATCGACCCGGGTTAGTCTTTTTAGTCCTGCCAACAGATGATTTTCCGCTTCTGGCCAGTCAACGCGCCAGCGAGGCCCCCAGCCACCGGAGTCCGTACCGTTGTAGACCAGGCGGGCGAACGCAAATTCAAACTGATTTTCATAGCGCACCGGAGCCGATGCGCCAGTGTCCGGAGAGGTGATGGATTGTGCCGTTGCGCGACCGACAACAACTGCAAGCACAAGAGCTAAAAAGGCGGGTCGCATGTCAATAGTCCGCAGTACGTGCAAACAAGCCAGGGTGTCTATGAAAATTGGCATTAATTTGCATCATATGTGGTTTTCGGTTCAAGTATAACGGATAAAACTGCAGCGTTTAGTTGATTAACCAAAGAGATAGAGGCGCTTTCCAAGCGGCAACGGCGATTGTGCGGTTGTTCGTGGCAGCATACCGCCCGGTATTGCATGCGAACGCCTGATGAAGCCAAACGCAGTCAGGCATCATAAACTCAAACCTATCCTTTCACACCAGGCGTAAAGAGACAAGAATGACCCACAGGCTCAGTGACGACGAGTTGACGCCGGGACCGTTGATAATTGATGTCGAGGGAACTGTGCTTACCTCACAGGACTGCGAGTTGATAGGGCATCCACTGACCGGTGGAGTTATTTTGTTCTCGCGCAATTACCGCAACCCTCAGCAATTGAAGGAACTGGTTCGCGCTATGCGTCAAGCGAGGAACGGCCCTTTGCTTGTCTCGGTGGATCAGGAAGGTGGCCGTGTTCAGCGCTTTAAAGATGGATTCACCCGTATACCGTCGATGAAAACATTTGGCGCACTGTACGACACTGATCAGCGAGCCGCGCAGCAGGCGCTGGAAAATACGACCTGGTTGCTTGCGTCGGAGCTACACCATTGTGGCGTTGACTACACGTTTGCACCTGTCGTCGATATTGATCACGCAACCTCCGAGGTTATTGGTGACCGCGCATTTCATCATACCGTCGATGGTGTGGAAGCGCTTGCAAACGCTGCAATTTCAGGATTGGCGCGCGCCGGGTTTGCGAGCGTGATAAAACACTTTCCGGGGCACGGAAGTGTTTCCACTGATACACATGAAGGAATGGCGTCGGATCACCGTAGCTATAAAGAAATTGAGTGCACTGATCTGGAGCCGTTCAGGCGCCTGAGCCGATGCGCGAATGCCGTGATGCCAGCGCATGTTGTGTATGATCAGGTCGATGACAAGCCGGCCAGTCTGTCGCACCGCTGGCAAACCGGTATCCTGCGACAGACACTTTGCTTTGACGGAGCGATTATCAGCGACGATTTAAGTATGGGGGCGATCACAAGCGCTATGCATCAGTCGAAAGCGGCGGCAATGGCATTGCAGGCGGGAAGCGATCTGGTTCTCGTTTGTAATGACAGAGAAGCTGTGCAAAAAACAATGGACGATGGCACGTTGCCGACAGGCGACACAGCATCGGTGCACCGGCGACTTGGCTTACGCGCAAAACCGGTGGCCTCGCCATCGTCTTGTGAACTCGACGCCGTTCGACAGGGGTTGCGGCAGTGTATGTGAGTGCTTGCCAAATTAGTTGAACCGACCTGAGTTAACCAACCTGAATCCGGTCGGCAAAATTATATAGCACCTGTTACCACACTTACAGATTGATTGATCGGAGTTAACATGGCGAAAATTGCAATTATTGGCGGTACCGGACTAACCAGTATGCCGGGTCTTGGTGTTAAAAATCGCGAGATGGTGAAGACCATTTATGGTGCACCTTCGTGTCCGTTAATACACGGTGAAATGAATGGCGCTGATGTCATCTTTCTGGCTCGACACGGCCGTCGACACACCATACCACCGCACATGGTTAACTATCGTGCCAACCTCATGGCGTTAAAAGAGGTTGAAGTAACTCATATCATTGCGCTTGCTGCTGTGGGCGGCATTGCAGACGATTGCACAGACAAAAGTATCGTATTCCCCGATCAGATAATCGATTATACGTATGGTCGTGCGCATACGTTCTACGGTGCCAAACACGACAAATTTGACCATATTGATTTTACCGATCCGTATTCCGCGAGCGTGCGTGATCGGCTGCTGGCCAGTGCCCGTTCCACCGGTATTGCGCACGTTGCAGAGGGTGTTTACGGCGCAACCCAGGGGCCGAGGCTTGAAACCGCAGCGGAAATACGACGCATGGAACGTGACGGTTGCACGATCGTCGGGATGACCGGGATGCCGGAGGCGTCTCTGGCGCGTGAACTTGGCATTGATTACGGGTGCTGTGCGATGGTAGTCAACAGAGCACCCGGCAAGGCTGCTATCGGAATTGATTTTAGCGAAATCGAAAAAAACGTTAGCGAGAGTGTGGCATCAGTTCAGAAAATACTGGCAGAGACCGTTAAAGCCGGGTTTTAGAAAGGGAAGAACTCTGCCTCTGCCAGCTCTGCCTCTGCC
>CAYPCS010000006.1:71407-106055 GCA_964409275.1 uncultured Granulosicoccaceae bacterium | reverse complement strand
GCTCTGCCTCTGCCAGTGTGTAATCAGTTGGCAACAACTTTACAAGATGTACTCACAGATGTACTCACAGGCAGCTGCCGGGTGACTGTGCAGAAGCAGAGCCTGTACGCCGGGTTGCGAGTCAGGCGATCTCAAACAGCGCTGCAGCGCCCATTCCTCCACCAATACACATGCTCACAACCACATACTTTACACCCCGGCGTTTCCCTTCGATCAGAGCGTGACCTGCCGTACGCGCGCCGGTCATGCCGTAGGGATGGCCAATAGAGATTGCACCGCCGTTCACGTTATATTTCTCCGGGTCGATGCCAAGCTTGTCCCGGCAGTAAAGACACTGCACGGCGAAAGCTTCATTGAGCTCCCACAAGCCGATATCATCGATCTTCAATCCATGTTGCTTAAGTAATTTTGGTATCGCAAATACCGGCCCGATACCCATTTGCTCTGGTTCAGTTCCGGCCACAGACATGCCTCGATAAATGCCCAGCGGCGTTTCTCCACGTTGTTCTGCAAGCTTGCTATCCATAATGACGCAGGCTGAGGCACCATCGGATAACTGGCTGGCGTTGCCGGCGGTTATGGTTCCGCCGTCGATCACCGGATTGAGTCCCTGCAAACCTTCGAGTGTAGTTTCAGGACGATTGCCTTCATCTTTCTCAACAGTCAGTTCCTTGTAAGAAACCGCTTTTGTCTCGCGGTCAACGATTTTCATTGTCGTGCTTATTGGCACAATCTCGTCGGAGAATAAACCGGCCTGTTGAGCGGAGGCTGTTCGCTGCTGTGAGATCAGAGAGTATTCGTCCATGGCGTCGCGACTGACAGAATATTTGTCGGCGACGAATTCTGCGGTTTTAAGCATTGGCATGTAGGCGTGTTCTGCCTGGGCGGTGACATTGGGGTCGGCGTCTTCTGCAACCCAGCCCAGGTATTGTTGCTGCACGGCGGAAATATTGTCCTGACCTCCAGCCACACAAACCTGCATACCGTCTACGATGATCTGTTTCGCCGCCGTCGCTATCGCCATCAATCCCGATGAGCATTGTCGATCAATGGTTTGTGCTGACACGGAGGCTGGAAGTCCGGCCGCAAGGCTCGATGTTCGCGCGACGTTGCCGCCGCCGGTACCACCGGTTAAAACGGTGCCTATTACGACATCGTCAATTTCAGCGCTGTCGATTTTTGTGCGGCTCACCGCATGGCTAATGGCATGGGCCATTAGTGTCGGTGATTTAATGTTGTTCAGACCACCGCGAAAAGCGCGACCGATTGGTGAACGGGCGGTAGATACAATTACGGCTTCTGGCACGGGATTCTCCGGACTGGTTAAAAGATGGATGGACCACTAGTCTACTGCAACAGCTAAAACAATGAACGACCAGCAACCAAAACAACTGGTCGATCCTTGCGGAAAATCTAAACACGGACAAACAGATCCCCTGGAAAATGTCTGACAGCAGCCCGACTGATCACTGTTGAACTGGTAAAGTGCCCGCTGTTATTGTCTGTATGTGATAGACCATCCGCCAATAACTGCCTGGTAGTGATACAGGGTCTGCTATAATCGGGGATTGCACTCAAACGCACTTCTTTATTTCGCCGGCTTTACCCTGTTTCCATGGCAGGTGATGCATTTTGGTTAGGCAGGCCCCATATTTGAAGCAAGACAGTCTTCGGTGCAGCCGGGTTGCAGCTGAAAACGAGTTTGTTAAGTTGTGCCCCGGAACAATGTCCTTATAGCCAGAAAGAGACAATGCCGATCTGGTGCGAGTGAAAACTCCATCACCAGCAAGCGCCTACGTCTAATCATTCGGTAATTGTTTTTTCCCGATAAATTTAGTGTTGCCCGGTGATTCGGTGCCGGTATCCGGTTTGAGGGCATGTCGACGATACACTGTCAGATGGCGTCGCTGAAAGCCCTGGCATCACACTGCTATTGGCTTGCGCTGATAATTTAATTTCCCGACCGCTAAACCGGTGCGGCTCACAACTCTCGAAGTAAAAATACTATGTCATTTGATTCACTCGGCCTCTCCGACGCTTTGCTGCGTGCGCTGCATGAGCAAGGCTATGATGAGCCTACTCCCATACAACAACAAGCGATCCCGTTGATACTGCAAGGTAGAGATGTGATGGCGAGTGCCCAGACCGGTACCGGTAAAACGGCCGGATTTACTTTGCCGATGCTGCAACAACTAATGCAGGAGCCGGTATCCGGCAAAAAAAGACCGCTGCGAGCGCTGGTGTTGTCACCCACCCGCGAACTGGCGGCGCAAATCGGTGAAAACATCAATGCTTACGGGCGCCATTTACCGTTGAAATCGGCCATTGTCTTTGGTGGCGTTAATATCAATCCGCAGACAGACAAGCTGCGACGGGGGGTCGATATACTGGTCGCTACTCCCGGCAGGCTGCTTGATCACGCGGGGCAGGGAAATATTGATCTTTCAACGGTCACTTATTTTGTTCTGGACGAAGCGGATCGCATGCTCGATATGGGTTTTATTCACGACATAAAGCGCGTACTGGCCCTGCTACCTGAGGCGAACAAGCGGCAGAATTTGCTGTTCTCGGCGACATTTTCCGGCGAAATTAAAACGCTTGCCAACCGCCTGCTAAACGATCCTGCGGTGGTATCGGTCGCGCCGCAAAATTCTACCGCCGACCGTATCGAGCAGTTGGTTTATCCGGTTGATAAAGGTCGCAAGCGTGAATTGCTGAGTGAGCTGATTATCGATAATCAATGGGGGCAGGTGCTGGTTTTTACTCGCACCAAGCACGGTGCCAACCGCCTGGTGCAGCAGCTTGGAAAAGACCGGATTGAGGCGGCAGCTATTCACGGTAACAAAAGCCAGGCAGCACGCACGCGGGCGCTTGCCGCTTTTAAGTCGGGTGATATCCAGGTGCTGGTCGCCACCGATATTGCTGCAAGGGGGCTTGATATCGCGCTGTTACCACACGTGGTTAACTATGAGCTTCCAAATGTGCCGGAAGACTATGTGCACCGTATAGGACGTACCGCCAGGGCAGGTCACTCCGGGATGGCAGTGTCTTTGGTTTGTGCTGAAGAACGCAAGCTGCTGAAAGATATTGAGCGATTGTTGAAACGGAATCTGCCACGTTGCAATCTGGAGGGCTTCGAGCCAACCGAAACGGAAGCCAACACCGCTATTCTGGCTCATCCGGGCCGGAATAGCAGAAATCAGGGACAAGGTCGTGGCAACCGGTCATCGAGCCGTGGTCGGGGACGTTCGCAAGGTTCGCGCAGAGCCACCTCTTGAAAAGTCTATACTAGCTGTTGTCCGGCATGGAAATGCGAACTTGTGCCCCGCCGAGCGGACTAGGCGAGAGCGACAGTGCGCCACCATAGTTTTCGATAAGTTCATTGGTTATGGCCAGACCAATTCCCTGGCCTTCCTGACGCGTATCCGCCCTGACTCCTCTGGCCAGCAACCGTTCCTCCATGCCGTCAGGAAAACCGGGTCCGTCGTCATCAATTGTCACCAGGTGAGATGCGTTTTTCCCGGCACTGGATATTTCAATCTGGCTCGCCCCGTACTTACAGGCATTCTCGAGCAGATTACCGAGAATTTCCATCAGGTCCGCTTCCGTGATGCGGATCAGTTGCGCCGGGTTTATATGGTTGGAAAATTCGATATCACGCTTGCGATAAACTTTTTGCAATGAGTTAATTATTCGTTCCGCTGTCGGGCGTACTGCAATAGGGGGAGTTAGCAGCCGCTGGGTGCCGGCGTCAGCACGCTTGATATGGTAGCTGACGATCTCGTCCATGCGGTTCGCCTGACGCTTTAATTCGGTGTCCGTGCCATCGGGGCGTATGTTGCGTAGAACACTGAGTGGCGTTTTTAAACTGTGGGCAAGATCGTCCAGTGTATGCCGGTATCGTTTTTGTCGACCACGTTCGCTTGCGATTAGTGCATTTATGCGGCTGGTGAGTGGATGTAGCTCCACTGGTACATTAGCGGGCAGAGTTTCCCGGGTACCGGTTTCGATTTCATTTAACTGACCCGAAATTCGCCGCAAGGGGCTTAGACCCCAGGCGAGGATCAGTGCAATTGACATCAGCAACAAGGCCCACATAGTGAGCATTGAAATCCAGAGGTTACGGTTGAATACGTTGCGTCGTTGATCAAACTCGACGCGGTTATCGCCGACGATAAACTGGTACGCGGTTAACTCACCGTTTGGAAGTAGCCATTCGACTGCAAAGCGCAAAATAAACAGAGGGCCGAGTTCGTTACTGAATTCGCTTGAGAATTTCCATTGGCCAATTGCACCTTCACTGCTCGACGGAAGCTCGGAGGTCAGGGAAGGGGAACGCCACATCTGTTGTACATGATTGTTGCGTACCTCGGCGTAGATGCCAGACATGGGTTGGCGCATTTGGGCGTTTGGCAGGTCGGTTGCGCTGACACTGATTGTGCCGTCGGCCTCAATATCGGTAGCACCGAGCATTGCGTAAATCTGTCCCTGCATACGCTCAAAGCGGGCTTGTTCGGCCCGCCGGTCAACGGTGTGTTGAATAGCAACCGACGTAAGGCCTATAAAAATAGCCATAACCACCGCGGCCGCCAGCAACAGGCGTACAGAGATAGAATTCATGTGTCAACGGGGTTGGCACGCTCCAGTGCAAATCGATAACCTCTGCCACGGAGAGTTTCAATGGGGTTTATTGTGTTCTCGGGGTCGAGTTTGCGCCTTAGACGCCGGACGAACACCTCCAGCACATTGGTGTCGCGCTCGGTGTCTTCTTCATAGAGATGATCGAGCAGTGCCGGTTTTGAGATTACCTCGCCCGCGTGAATCGCCAGATACTCCAGTACCTTGTATTCATAGGCGGTTAAGGAAACAGCGTTGTCTTCAACAATGACGTTCTGCTCGCGAGTTTCAATACGCAAATTGCCGAAGTCGAGCAGGGGATGGGCCCAGCCACCGACACGTCGCAACAGTGCGCGTATTCGAGCCATCATCTCCTCCAGATGAAAGGGCTTGCCGAGATAATCGTCAGCACCGGCTTCCAGGCCCTCTACCCGATCTTGCCATCGGTCACGGGCGGTGAGTATTAGTATCGGGTAGAGATGACCCTCTTCACGAATCGTTTTTATGATTTCCATGCCGTCAATACCGGGCAAACCCAGGTCAATCAGTGCGGCATCGACAGGCATCTCACGAGCCAGATACAAGCCTTCCTCGCCATCGCCGCTGGCGTCGGTGACAAAGCCCTCTGATTGCAGCCGTTCGACTATCTGGTCCCGCAGTGTATCTTCGTCTTCTATTACCAGTATTCGCATCGACCCTCTCCTGTTATCCGCTAACTTTTATGGCTTTCACGGTACCGTCTACCAGTATGCGAATGACCAGTTGTGGACATCCCCTGTCATCGTATTTTTCCACCACCTTAAGTACTTTACTGCCGTTATTCTCACTAAGAATTTTTTGAATAGACTGTTCACGATTGACCGGTTTGCAGTCATTCGCAATACTTGTAGAAGATACTGCGCTCATGCCAAGCGCTACGCAGAAATACAACAAGCAGTGCTTTTTCCGTATTTTGTTCAATTTTTCGCTCCACCGAAATCGCTGGCAATGCCCGCAGGTAAAGAAGGTGACAACAGACTGTTATGCCAGGACCGGCCACATTCGCATGCATCATAGCGCATTGTGGCTGTCCGACAGATTAACGGCGAGCGATGGTGTTTTTCCACGTTGCGCAACAACATTCGCCAAATGTTCGGGGTCTGTCACTTTCTTCATCCCTGCTGCATCGCTCTGTGAGATTTGTGTGATGCACAACAACCTCCCGGAAGATGTTATGTGCAGGCCGCCGGCCGCTCTGGACGATCCACTACTGAGGCGCAAGGCTAATGCGAATACCAATGTGGTGCCCGGGATGGTGCAGCGTGCGCGTATGAAATTTGTGTCCGTTGTAAACGTAGGTGACGTCGTATCCATCGATACGTTTTTCCCGACTTGTGTGAGTCGTGGTGGTGCAGCGCTGCCCTGATCGATGCTGGTTATGTCGCGGCTGGTGAGCGTCGTAGCGGGTATTCGGGACGTGTCTCAGGTAACTGCGATCCGTTGGCCGCTGTCGTCTTTCAGTATCGTTTGCGGCGGTGCGACCGGTATTGCTGCCATTGATTGGTTTTGTTACTTCCCGGCCAATTGCGCCCTTGACGGCACCGCCGACAAATACGGCCCCGTTTGAGCGGTGGTTTTGCCGATGTGCCTGCCGATGTGTTTGGCGATGTATTTGGCGATGATTGCGCTGGCCGGGTGAGTGATGCCGTTGGTGGCGAATCGGGGTACAGACCCGGTGTGGTTTTCTAATGGTTACATAGCGGTACACGGGTTCGGCATGTAGGACACGCGCGTGATCGCTATACGACGAGCGTCCGTCAGCCAGTGCCAAACCACAGGTGAAAGTAAGTGCCAGCGCTGCGAGGGTTTGAGTGTGAAGGTATTTCATTGATTGCATGCTCCAATTGTCAACATGGAGTGCATACTAGTTAAACATCTCTGAACAGGTTCTTAACCGGTGGTATGTTTGATACGGATCTGTGCAAAGCGGGCCTGTACGACTTGTTAAGTGATCGTCAATTTAGTTTCTACACTGTAGTTATATAGTGTGTCGATCTATATTGATTCTCAGGCCACCGCTGAACCTGCTATTGCGTGCTGGATGCACCACACAGTGGAAATACACGCTGCCAATTCGCCATCAGAGTGCGGTAACGCATCACAAGTCACTGGCCCTGTTTCTTTTCTACAGACTCAATCTTGCCATCGGCTTTTTTCCATGCAGCGAAGCCACCGTCGATATGGCAAACGTTGGTCAAGCCCATGTTTTGCAGCGCTTGTGTAGCAAGTGCCGATCGCCAGCCGGAAGCGCAGTGCAATATCATTCGGTTTCCGCTCGCGAAAACCGGCTTATGGTAAGGACTGTCCGGGTCTACCCAAAATTCCAGCATACCTCTGGGTGCGTGTACCGAGCCCGGGATTTTTCCTTCACGTTGAAGTTCTCTTATGTCCCTGATATCCACTATCGTGATATCAGTGTTTTCCTGTAGCGCCAGCGCCTCCTCGACAGAAATTGTTGTTATCACTTCGTTGGCATCGGCGATTAGTTTTTTAATGCCTTTGGTAATCATATTTTTACCTTGAACCTTGCCCGGAAAGTTTGCCTGGATAGTATGCTTGAGGTGATATGTAACTAGTTGGGAGCGGTTTCATCAACCGGATAAATTTTGGTGAGTATGCCCACTCGAGAGTGATCAATGTAGTGAAGCTGCCTGCTGCGCATACGACGATCTGTCTTAAACGGAAAAGAGTTGCTGGCGCCACGCGGCGTATAGGAAAGCAGCGTGTCGAAGTGTAAGAACCGGCCAACCCAGACTTTAATACCGCCATACAATCGGGTCGTGCGCGCCTGGTCCAGTGGCGCTAATGAGTCCAGCGGAGGTTGGGTGTAGCCGTTCAGGAACAGGCTGTCAGGATCGCCGCGCTCGACAAACATATCTATTGGAGGTCCAAGTGCAATTTTCATATACGGCGCGGTTTCCTGATCGAGATCCGGCTGCCGCCATCCCCCGTGATACAACAACCGGTAATTGCCGGATGATGAAATTTTGTCTGCATATTCTTTAAGCCTTAGAGTGTCGAGTGGCTGAAAGGGTGTGTTTGCCACGACTGGCGATGCGGTAGTCAGGGCTGGCGCAACCGGGATGGGCTGCGCGTCCCTGACAACCGGCAACAGCAGATTTTCACTGCTGCCAACGGCGGTGTTTCTGGCGTGCTCAAATATAATGACTTCTACATCGTAGCTGACGGCGAGCAACGGACCTGCAAACAGAAACAGCGTAGAAGAAAGAACGACAGATAAGCAGCGCGGCATTGGAATCATGTGACTAGGCAGCCTCTTGGTGTTGAAATTTACCCAGAAGAGTTTCAATGTACTCTATACGTGTTGAAGGTTCATCGAGATCCTGGCTATATCTCACTGTGTTTTTACCATCAAACGTAAATTCCCCGGGTGACTTCTGAATTAATTCGATAAGTATGCCGGCATCGATGTTCGGGTTGTCATCGAAAACCAAACGTCCGCCGGTGCTTCCCGATTCAAGCCGTGTAATACCAAGTTGCTGGCAACGCAGTTTGAACGCGGTCGTGTGAAAAAGATTGCTGGCGCTATCGGGGAGTAGTCCGAAGCGATTGATCAGCTCAACTTTTAGTTCGTCGAGGTCCCTGATGTCCCGGGCATTGGCAATACGTTTATAGAGTATCAAGCGTGTATGTACATCATCGACGTAGTCTGAGGGCAGTATTGCAGGCATACCCAGTTCAACTTCAGTTGACTGAGCAAGCGGTGCGGCCTGGTCCGGGATATGGCCGGCTTTTAAAGCTTCAACAGCGCGCTCCAGCAATTGAGTATAGAGTGTAAATCCTACTTCCTGTATTTGTCCGCTTTGCTCGTCTCCGAGTAGCTCGCCCGCGCCGCGAATTTCAAGATCGTGAGTCGCGAGCGTAAAACCCACACCGAGGTCTTCCAGTGATTCCAGTGCAGTCAGTCTTTTCTCTGCATCTTTGGTCATTGATTTTCGCGGTGGTGCTATGAGGTAGGCATAGGCACGGTGATGGGAGCGACCGACTCGCCCTCGCAGTTGATGCAGTTGTGCCAGGCCGAGTTTATCCGCGCGGTTAATAATTATTGTATTTGCCGTAGGTACATCGATTCCGCTTTCAATAATCGTTGTACATAGAAGTATGTTAAATCGTTGGTGGTAGAAGTCGAGCATAACAGATTCGAGGTCACGCTCCGGCATCTGGCCATGCGCGACCTCAATGGTGGCTTGTGGCACGATCTCGGCCAGCTCACGCGCGACTCTGTCGATCGACTTTACTTCATTGTGAAGAAAATAGATTTGGCCGCCTCGTCCAAGTTCACGCTGACATGCTTCCTTGACCTGAGTATCGGACCACTCCCCGACAAAGGTTTTTATCGTGTGGCGATTGGGTGGCGGTGTGGCGATAATGGACAAGTCGCGAAGACCGGCAAGCCCCATGTTAAGTGTTCTCGGGATTGGTGTTGCGGTGAGTGTAAGAATATCTACTTCGGAGCGTAACGCCTTCATGTGTTCCTTGTGTCGGACACCAAAGCGGTGTTCTTCGTCAATGATCACCAGCCCGAGGTTTTTAAACTTTACCCCTTTTTGTAACAGCTTGTGAGTGCCGATAACGATGTCAACGCCGCCCTGAGCCATCGACTTGATCACGTTGTTCTGGTCTTTGGTTGAGCGAAACCGCGATAAACATTCTATTTGGACTGGCCATTCTGCAAACCGGTCCAGAAAGTTTTTATGATGCTGATGTGCAAGCAGGGTGGTGGGCACCAGAATCGCTACTTGTTTGCCACCGTCTACGGCGACAAAAGCAGCCCGCATTGCAACCTCGGTCTTGCCAAATCCGACGTCTCCGCAAACCACCCGGTCCATCGGTTGTTCGGATCGCATGTCTGCGACAACTTCATCAATGGCTTTTGCCTGGTCCGGTGTTTCCTCGAAAGGAAATGTCTCTGAAAAAACCGGATAGTTGTTGGTGTCCTCCTTGTAGGCATAGCCGATTTTTGCGGCTCTTCGAGCGTGTATTTCCAGCAGTTCGGCGGCGACATCATGTGCTTTTTGCGCCGCACGACGCTTTACCTTTTGCCACTGCTCGCCACCGAGTCGGTGCAGTGGTGCGGAATCTTCGGATGCGCCGGTATACCGACTGATCAAATGCAGTGATGATACCGGCACGTAGAGCTTGTCTTCGTTCGCGTATATCAGTGTCAGGTATTCGTTGTTTGAACCACCGACATCCAGAGTTTGCAATCCTTGATAACGGCCAACACCGTGATCGATATGAACGACCGGCGCACCGATAGTCAAATCGGCAAGGTTTGCGATAACCGCATCGCTGTCGCGCGTCTGGCGACGGTTGCGTCTGGATTTCTGTATGCGATTGCCGGTTAACTGAGACTCACATATCAGCGCCATGCCGGCATCGGGCAACATAAGTCCCTCGTCCAGCGGAGCGGCACAGATGCAGTATGGCCGGTCCGACTGCAGGAAGTCTTCAAAGCTTTCTACACTGGCCACCGCTATATGGTTGCCGATTAGGAGTTCCATGAATGCTTCGCGACGACCGGCGGACTCCGCCAGAAAAAGAACGCGACCGCTAAACTCGTTGAGAAAAGTACTGAGGATGCCGAGTGGTTGTTCGAGCCTGACGGTAATCGGGTATTTGCCCGGCGCTCTGGTGTTGAAGTTAAAGTGCCCTTTTCCTGGAGGCAGTTCGCTGGTGCTGATGTTTACGCACTCACGATGCTTTATTGAATCGGCGACTTCGTCGCTACTTACGAATAAAAGTTCCGGTGGTAATACCGGTCTTTCAATGTCGTGGCGTCGCTGCTCGAAACGCTCTGCCGTCTGCGCGGTAAATTCTTCCATCGCACCGATGCAATCGCCGTGCTGAATGATCGTTGCATCCTTTGCAAGGTAGTCGAAAATAGTGACCATGTTTTCAAGGAATAGAGGCATATAATATTCGATTCCCGACGGCACCACTCCATTGCTCACGTCACGATATATCGGGCTGTCTCGACTGGCATCAAACTGATGCCTGTAGTTTTGTCGGAAACGTTTGATAGCATCTTCGTCCATCGGAAATTCCCGTGCGGGCAATAACTCAACGGAATCGACTTGATCTTCTTTTCTGGCAATCTGATCAGCGGGATCAAAGCTGTATATGGCTTCTACCTCGTTGTCGAAGTAGTCTATGCGATACGGTTTGTCGCTGGCCATCGGGAACAGATCGAGCAGGGAACCGCGTATGGCAAATTCACCATGCTCGTTAACTTCACTAACGTTGCGATAACCGGCGTCATCGAGCCTTTTGCGAAAATCGTCAATGGGGAGTTTGTCACCGCTATTGATGATCAGTGCATGCTGTGCGATGTAGGATGGTGGACAAAGCCGTTGCAGAAGAGTTGATACCGGCAACACCAGCAGACCCTGTTGCAAGGCGGGTAATCGATATAGAGTTTTTAGCCGCCGGGAAACGATATCCTGATGTGGCGAGAATAGATCGTAGGGCAGGGTCTCCCAGTCCGGAAAACTGAAGATGGGCATTGACTCATCACTAAAAAACGCCAATGCATTTTCGAGATGATAAGCCTCGGTCATAGATGCAGTTATGACCAGAGTCAGCTGTTGGCTGGCTCTGGCATGCTCGGCAATGGCGAGCGCCGCCGCGCTGCCATAAAGTTGGCCCCACTTCGATTTTTTTCGTTCAGGTAGTTGAAGAACTGGTTGCCGGCGCATTCGATACAGGGGGTTGTCAAAAGCGTCTGACTATAGCATAGACGATGGCCTGCGACAGGCCCCGCAGCGCGACTGGCGGCCTCGTGACTGGCGGCCTCGATTCCGTGATTTGCCGCTACTCACATCGGTAATTTCGCCGGATACCGGTTAACGCTGGTCGGAGCTGAAAATATTCTCCACATCGCTGTCTTCAATCGAGCTGTCTTCGTCCTTTTCGGATGATTTGGTCGATAGCGCCTTGATCGGATCAATGCTGGCCCACAATGGCGTGGATGCCATCACACTGGCAAATAGTGCACCTCCACGCAGAGCCCAGGCAAGTGCACCCGCTGTGGCGCTAATAGAGACACCCAGTATTGTCTCGTTGGCAATGGTATAGCGCAGTCCGTTCTGGTTTTCCGATTCCTGTAGCTCGGATTCAAGGCGTGATAGCCCTTCGAGAAAACTCGGGTTGCTGACAATATCGTGCGCCCGTACTTTGGGTACTTCGAACAGGACTTCGAATGCCACGCTACTGATGGAAACCTCGTGGTGCACAACAGTTGCTGCACGGTGGTTGTTGTGCTGCTCGACGGTATTCAGGCTTTCAGCGCCGGACGCGCGTGCTTCAGCCGTGGCCGGCCTCAGGGCGAGGGCTCTAAAAACATCCAGCGGGGAAGAGGTATCCTGCTCGCTTGTGGATTGTTGCGCAGGAGCACCAAATGTGGTTTGTGGTGTAAATTCCTGTTGCCCGGCGTTTTCGGTGTTTTCAGTGCCTTCCTGTGCCTCGTCAGTGCCTGAGTCTACTGACTCAACTTTAGAGACTGGTGCCACCGTTGGCGGATTGCTGCTAAACGCGGAGCCCAGAGCCGGTTCCACCGAGATTGAGACCGTGGCAATGGTAAAGATGCCGTCTTCGTTAGTGACCCGGTAGCTAAACGCATCCTGGAGGAAATTAGAGCCGTCGTGGGTGTAGCTAAAGGTACCGTTTTCATTGATGAGGACCGTGCCGTGCAATGGCGGTAATTCAATCGATACGTCAAAGGCGGTATTGTCGAGCAAGCTCCCGTTACTCAGCGAACTGAAACCGGACTCCAGCAAATCACCGTTGGCAGAATCGAATGCCTGCCCGAATGCAAGAGACAGCTGGTCATTTTCAAGAACCGGTGCTGCATCTATCACCTCGTTGATGACCAGTGAGAAACGACCGACCGCTGGCGGCGCACCATCTTCACCGCCATCTGCCAGTGAGACGTCAAAGCGATCTGTTGCTGTCTCCGAGCCATCATGGAGATAGCGCACTTGCTCGTCGGCAACCTGTGCCAGAGTGAATGTGTCGCCCGCCGTCAGTACCTGCCCGTTCAATGTCAGCACGCCGTTGAGTGGTGCGGATGTCAGCGTAAAGGTTAATTCTTGCGGGAGCAGGTCGTCGGCATCGGCGCCTGATAATACCGCTGTGGAAATCAGGTTGTCGCTGCCCTCATCCACGGTCGCGCCTTCGGCTACGAGTAGTGGTGCGTCATTAATACCAGGCACGTTGAAGCTGATGAAATTAGCGGTCGGATCAATAGATATGCCACCGTTGTCCGTGCCGCCATTATCATGCACGTGAAAGCCAAAGCCGTTGTAGCCAGTGCCTTCTTCGTTAAACGGTGGGGTGTATACCAGTTGGCCATCGTCAATTTCTGCGACCGTTACTATCTGCCCGATTTCCACTTCTACGCTGTTTAAAGTTAACAAGCCGGTTGTTGGCAGCGAAGAAATGGTGATCGCCTGAAAATCGTTGTTATCCAGAACGTCGGTGAACAGGAAGTCCGGTCGGTGAAAGACGTAGTCGGTGTCTTCCGGGGTCAGGGCCGTATTATCGGCGCCGGCCGGAGCGTCGTTTACATTGATAACATCAAAGCGTAGTGTGTTGCTTGCGATCGAGGTATCGATACCGCCATTGCTAATGCCGCCATCGTCACGAACGCGGAACTGAATACTGTCATAGGCGATACCGTTGGCATTTTCTACGGGAACAAATGTAAGCAGCCCTGTCGATATTTCGGCTAGTGTTATCAGCTGACCTGTATTTACAGGTATACCGTCAATCAGTAGCTCACCGTTCGTCGGCAGCTGGTCAATAAATACCGAATTAAACTGATGGTTGTCTTTTGAATCGCTAAATCCGAAGTCTGTCAGGCTTACTGTGTAGACTGAATCTTCAAGCAGACTAACCGTTTCGTCTGATCCGGACGGTGCATCATTTACCGGTGTAAGCACAACAGAGCGAGACTGCTGGTTAGAAAAACCGTCGCCGTCGCCAACAACAAAAGACAGCTGCCGGCTTTCACCAACAGGATTGTCGCTGAAGTTCTCGTAGGTCACCGACCGCAGTGCCTGTTGATACGCATCCACAGTATCGGTGCCCGTCAACGTCAATTCAGCAGTAAGCGGATTCCAGACACCACTGATCGTGGGTGTATCACTGAATGCCAGTGCATCTTCACCTTGCACATAGCCCGCTGAGAAAGCTACGGTTGCAGAGTCGAGGTGAGTGTCATCGATATCAAATAGAGTAAGTGCCGAGGTCACAACGACCGGGCCGGCATTTTCCAGATAGTCCAGTTCATTCGCTTCAATGGATGCCAACGCCGGGACATCGTTAACCGGGGTGACAATTATCGTGCGCATCACTGTGTTGGAGCTTGCTGTACCGTCATTGACGTTAATGCTAACCGCCCGGTCTTCTGCCTGCGGGTTATTACTGATATTGACATAGGTGACAGAACGAATAGCTGCCTGGTAGGCGGCGATGGTGTCTGATCCGGTGAGCACCAACTCGCCTGTGTCTGGATTCCATGTAGCACTAATAGCCCCGCTGCCAGGAAAAGCGAGTATGTCTTCACCAATACTGTAGTTCTCTGTGATCTGTATTACTGCCGACTCAAGGTTGACATCATCCAGTTCTGTCAGAACAAGACCGTCGGTCAGATTCTGTGGTGCCGCATTTTCAATATAGGAAAGTGGCTGGCTCTCGATGAAAGAGGTAGCAGGAGCATCGTTGGTCGCAGTGATGGCAATAGTGCGTGAAACCGTATTCGACTCAAGCGCACCGTCAAATACTGAAAAAGAGATTTCTCGAGGTATTGTGCCCGGGTTGTCACTTGTGTTGACGTAGGTGACCTGCCGCAATGCGTCCTGATAGGCGGCGAGTGTGTCGGTGCCACTCAACGTTAGCGAGCCGGTATTGACATCCCAGATGGCTGAGATTGAGGCGGTATCGACGAATGCCAATACGTCTTCACCGTTGATATAGGAGCCGCTTATCTGAACAGTGGCAGATTCTATATTGGTGTCGTCAACGTCACTGACCGTTAATGACGAGGTGATTGCCACCGGAATGCTGTTTTCGACGTACGCGAGTGGAGATATTTCTATACTGCTCTGTACGGGTGCATCATTGGTACGGAGCACATTTACATCGCGTGCCTGTATGTTGCCCTCAGAGTCACCGTCGCTAATCGTAAACACTACTGTTCTTGTGGCTACGGAGGGGTGTTCGCTGGTATTTTCGTAAGTGACGCTTCTCAAGGCAGTCTGGTAGTCCGCAAGCGAGGCGCTACCGCTCAATGTCAGTATGCCGGTGGCTGAGTCGTATGAGGTGACAATGCCGTTTTGATTCTCTGCGGCAAGAATATCCTCATCACTGACTAGATTTACGCTGATGGCAACCGTTGCAGATTCAAGGTTCAGGTCATCGACATCTGTCAGTGAAATTGTTTCACTGATGATGACTGGTGCGGCGTTTTCAACGACTATAAGCGCTTCCGTCTCAATTGATTGTTGCTGCGGGGCGTCGTTGACCGGATCAATGGTGATGGTTCGATTCTGTGTGTTGCTGGCAGCGTCACCGTCGTTAACGCTTATCGCGAGAGTACGAATAGAGTTGTCCGGATTGTCGCTGATATTTGTGTACGCCACGCTTCGCAATGCCGTCTCGTAGTCGGCTATTGTGGCGTTGCCTGACAGTGTCAGCACACCGGTAAAGCTGTTAAAAAATCCGCTAATGCCATTCTGGTCGAAAAAAGACAGCACATCTTCACCGGCGCGGTAGCTTCCATTAAAATCGATAGTGGCAGATTCGAGATGTGTGTCATCAAGATCACTGAGCGTCAACGTTGAACTGATGGTTTGAGCAGCGTCATTCTCGGTAACCGCAAGCGTTGCCGATTCTATAGTCGCCAGCACCGGTGCATCGTTTACTGGGCCAATTTCTATCATCCGAAATTGACTATTGCTGTCAGCGTCGCCATCGAATACAGAGAATTCGATGGTTCGGTTCGAGTTGTCGGGATCGTCGCTCAAATTCTCATAGCTAATTGACCGCAAAGCAGCTTGATAGTGATCAATAGACGCAGCACCTGTGAGCGTCATGATGCCGGTCGCGCTATTGTAAGACCCCGTAATTCCGTTCTGATTGACAAAATCGAGTTTGTCTTCAAGCGGGATAAGTCCGCTGGAAATCCGAACCGTGGCGGATTGAATCTGGCTATTGTCAACCTCGCTTATTACCAGGGTGGAGGTGATGATTTGTGGATCTGCGTTTTCTAAATAGCCTAGCGGCGTGCTTTCTATGCCACTTTGTACGGGGGCATCATTTATAGCGATTATATTAATGTCCCGCTCAAGGGTGTTGCTGATGGCGGTACCGTCGCTAATGGTAAATTCTACGGTTCTTGTCGCAGTGTCCGGATCCTCGCTGGTGTTGCTGTAGGTAACGCTTCTGATAGCCGCCTGATAGTTCGCCACGGTGCTCGCACCGCTCAGTGAAAGCACTCCGCTCGCAGCGTTGTAGATTCCATTGATTCCGTTTTGATCGGTAAACGAAAGTACGTCTTCCCCGTTAACGAAATTATTGCTTATTCGCACGCTGGCCGTGTCGACCAGTGTATCGTCGACGTCGTCAAGAACCAGAGTGGACGTTATTATAAGCGGTATTGCATTTTCAGTGTAATCGAGTGCTGTTGTTTCGATTGAAGATTGTGTTGGCGCATCGTTTGACGGCACTATTGAGACAAGGCGCGCGGCAAGGTTGCTATCAACATCACCGTCATTGATTACAAAAGTGATGGTCCGCTCTGACAGGTCCGGATTATCGCTAGTGTTCAGGTAGGCGACGGAACGCAGAGCGGCCTGATAGTCTGCGACCGATGCCGTTCCACTGAGAGCAAGCGCACCGGTAGCAGAATTAAACAGGCCGGCGATTCCGTTTTGGTTCGAGAATACCAGACTGTCTTCGCTATCAACAAAGTTATTGCTGATGCTCACTGTCGCTGATTCTATGGAGGTATCGTCGATATCGTCCAGTGTCAAAGTATCGGTGATCGGAGTGGCAGCTGCATTCTCATTGTAGGCAAGCGTTACCACCTCGATCGACTGTTGTACCGGTGCGTCGTTCACGGGAATGATTGCGATACCTCGATTCTGGGTGTTGCTTGAACCGTTGTTATCGCTGACCGTTATGCTGATAGTTCTGGTTGCGGGATTCGGATCATCGCTGGTATTGGAGTAGGTTACACTTCGTATCGCCGCTTCATAGTTGGCAATGCTGCTCGTGCCGCTGAGCACCAGTTCACCGGTGGCATTGTTAAAAGTGCCGCTAATTCCGTTCTGGTCAAGAAAATTCAGAGAATCTTCTGTAGCAATATAATTCCCTGCGATTCGTATACTTGCCGATTCCAGAGTGGTGTTGTCGACGTCGAAAAGGGTGATCGATGAAGTGATTATTTGGGGCAGATCATTTTCTGTGTACTGAAGTAGTGTGGTTTCAATCAGATCAAGCACCGGTAAATCGTTCAACGGTGATATTGCGATATTGCGTGTCTGCACATTGCTGTTGGCATCACCGTCGTTGACTGTAAAACTTATAGTTCGTGTTGCCGGGTTCGGGTTGTCGCTGTTGTTAACGTACTCCACAGAGCGCAACGCCACTTCATAGTCGTTGAGTGAGGCTGTACCGGTCAGAACCAATACACCGGTAGTGGAATTGTAACTACCGCTAATGCCGTTCTGATCAGTAAAAGTTAATTCGTCTTCGGCACTGTGATTGTTGCTGATCTGGACAGTCGCCGTTTCCTGATCCGTATCGTCGACATCTGTTATTGCCAGTGACGATGTAATAGTTTGTGGTCCGCTGTTCTCGGTGTAGGTGAGCGTCGCGCTTTCAATGGCTCCCTGTACCGGTGCGTCGTTTGCGGAAGTGATATCGATGTCACGTGATAATGTGTTGCTGCCTTGTGATCCATCGTCCACAGCAATAGTTATAGTACGGCTGCTGTTGTTCGGGTTGTCGCTGGTATTGGTGTAAGTGACTGATCTAATTGCGGCCTCGTAGTTGTCCAGGGTGCTGCTGCCGCTCAGTGTAAGTATGCCGTTAGTGCTGTTGTAGTTACCGCTGATGCCGTTTTGATCGGTGAATGTCAGTAGATCTTCGCTGCTAACGTGGTTGTTGCTGATGGAGACAGTCGCGGACTCAAGATTGATATTGTCAGGATCACCGATGGCAAGCGTTGAAGTCACAGAGATTGCACCATCATTCTCGTCGTAGTTCACGGGAGCGGCTTCAATGGTTGTCAACTGTGGCGCATTGTTGACCGCCGAGATATCGATGTCTCTGACAGACACGTTGCTGCTTGCCAACCCATCGCTTACGCTAAAGCTGATGGTGCGTGTAACCTCGTCCGGATCAGCACTGGTGTTTTCGTAGGTTATCGAGCGAAGCACCGCTTCATAGTTGGCTATGGTATCAACGCCGGATAATTCGAGTATGCCGGTTGTGGCATTCCAGGCGCCGCTAATGTTGCCGATGCCGGAAAAAGCCAGTACATCCTCGGCAGGATGTAACCCTGAGCTGATGCTTACAGTCGCGGAGGTGAGATTGTCGTTATCTACATCGCTTAAAGACAACAGGGCAGTGACAGTTACCGGTCCATCGTTTTCGGTATAGGAAAGTGCCGGTATTTCTATCAATGTTGTCTGGGGTGAGTCATTTTCAGGAGTGATAGAGACGGTGCGTGTCTGTAGGTTACTGCTGTCTGTCCCATCGTTTACGGTGAAGCTAATAGTTCTGATGGCCGTATCCGGATTATCGCTATTATTTATATAGGTAACACCGCGCAATGCGGTTTCATAATCGGCAATACTGGCAGCACCGCTAAGGCTTAAAGTACCGTTCGAATCATCATAAGTTCCGCTGATACCGTTTTGAGTGCTGAATTCGAGAATGTCTTCAGCCGAATTTAGATTGCCGGTGATTTGAACTGTTGCACTGGAAAAACCGGTGTGATCAATATCTGAAAATGCCAGAGTGTCGGTAATGGCCACAGATCCGGCATTTTCAGCATAGATCAGTGTCGAACTTTCGATAGCACTTGCGACAGGAGCATCGTTGATGGCATTGATGGTAATATCGCGGGTCAGCAGGTTGCTTAGCGCAGGTCCGTCACTAACCAGTATGCCGATGGTTCGTGTGGCGGTGTCGGGTGTATCGTTCGAGTTTTCGTAAGTAACACTTCGGATAGCAGCCTCGTAATCAGCAATACTGGCGGACCCGCTGAGGCTTAATGAACCGTTACTTGTGTTAAACGTGCCGCTGATGCCATTCTGGCTGGTGAAGGCAAGAGTATCCTCGCCATCTACATAATTGCCCGTAATCTGTACAAGCGCCGATTCCATATTGCTGTCATCGACATCGGCAATTGTAACGCTCGAGGTGATCGCTACGGCTCCGTCGTTCTCGGTGTAAATCAGCGGGGTGGTTTCAATCGCTGATGCAACCGGTGCCTCATTCACATTGGAAAGTGCGATGAGTACCGATTCTGTGTAGGTATTTGTGTTGGTGTCGGTGATCTCAACTTCTATCACATGCGATGGCGCAGTCTCGAAGTCCAGCAGACTGCCATTGGCCACGGTCACCAGACCAGTGACGGAATCGATGGCGAAGCGACCACCTGCGTTGTTGGTCAGCGCGTAGCTGAGTGTGTCACCTGCATCACCATCAAATCCACGCACTGTTGCAACGGATGTACCGTCACCAGTGTTCTCCGGGATAGTCACCGGGGAGTCTGTGACGACTACATTGTCAAATGTACTATCGGTCATGAACGATGAGTTTAAGCCGACTGTTCCTGACGCGGGTCCTGCAAAAGTGGCCGCTAGTCGTTCTCTACCATTAATTTCCACAGAATAGTCATCGCCGACAACGTTTATGGTGAGTGCCAGCGTTTCGGACTCGAAGACGTCCTGGAGTGAGGTCACGGCACGCACATTCGTCACACCACCGATTACTGACAGCAATGTAAGTGACTGGTTATCCGGGTTATTTATATCGCTGTACCGGATTTGTGCCAACACATAATTGCTTGCATCCTGATAGCGAACCATAGCCCCTATAAAGTCGTCGTCGCCAAATGAAATATCCAGATTTAGACTGATGTCAGTCCAGCTTGCCGCAGCGGGATCATTCCAGTGCGCGAATTCGTTACCGGCATTGACGGGGCCTGTGGACAGTTCACCGCCGGTTACACCCCAGTTGGCAGGAATTGTCCAGCCAGTGGCGTTGCCGTCATTAAAATTGTCGGATAGCAGAGTGCTTGTTGAACGCGCGATCATTCCTGATGGTGAGTCTTCCACGCTTGCAATATCTATTGTCAGGAATTTTTCAACGGGATCTGTATCGCTGCTGCCACCACCATCGTCTATAACAGCGAAACCGATGGTAGCCACGGATGCCCCTTTGGTGTTGAATTCGGGCAGGTACACAAGGTGGCCTGCTGCGATATCTGTTACCGTGATTATATCCCCCGACTCAACGCGCTCGGTTCCGGAGAGTATCGCGGCGTCCGATGTATTTAAAAACAAGCCGCCCGAGGCAGGCAAAGTGCTGATTTCTACAGCGGAAAAATCATTGCCATCGATGTCTGAAAAACCAAAGTCGGCCACGCTAATTACGCGTTCGATATCCTCGCTAACCGCAAGATTTCCGTTGGATCCGGCAGGCGCGTCGTTGACAGCCTCTATATTTATTATTGTATTGCCGGAAGCCTGTAAATTCCCGCCAGCGCCTTGTGCGGAAATATTTCCATCGTCAAAAGTCCAGTTGATTTGTACACTGATCGGCGGTGTGTCACTGTTATTTTGATAGGTTATTTGTTGCAATACACCGTTGACGACTGATTCGGTTGGAGTGCCGCCTTGATCATTTATAAAGGTAATCGAAGTCTGTCCTGATACGCTTTCGAAATCGTACTCGGCAATCCGATCACCGTCTTTGGTGATAAACCAGTCAAATCCACCGCCGGTACTTTCAGATTCCAAACCGTAACCGTTGCCAGTAGAGAACCTGATGTTGTCTTCGGCATTAGCACCACCGTCACGAGCCAGCGTGAGCGTGGCCCCTGCGTAGTCGTTTAATTCAAACAGTTCCACATCGAAAACAGACATATTGGCATTCATTGCCACGGGCGAACTGTTCTCTACATACGTTACATCCGGGGTCGCTACACCGGCTGAAGTATAAGTCAGGCGGATATCGTCAAACTGCACGTTCTCTGACGCGCCGTTGTCGAATAGCTCAACGCGGATGTTGTCGCCATAGGATGCGGAGAAAACATTCAGTTGCTCTGCGCTCAATGCGAGGGTTACATCCGCAAATGTCCCGTTGGGCGGGTCCGTTTCAATGACTGAAGCTGAACCCAGTAACTGAGCACCCGCATAGAGTCGAATCTCCCAACCGGTTGGGTTTGGATTGCCTGCTGCGTCGCCGACAGCGACGGTTAGCTGATAATCTGTTGCCGCGGCGAATACGGTCGTTGTGGTCTGGGAGATCAGCCCCCCCTGGTCTATGAATGCGATATTTTCACCGTTTGGTGCTTCTAGCGGGAAGTGCGTTGGTGTGGTATTCCACACCCCCGTTGCAGATCCTGTTGTTGTCCAATCGCTAACTGATGTTGTGTCCGTGTCGTCGCCCGGTAACAAATCCGCTTCGAAGCTGTGGTTTGCAATGAAAACCGGTGTGGTGAAAACCGGCGTATCATTGACTGCATTGACCGTGATCGATGTCGTATCTGTGTATCGGGGGTCGGGCTTAAAACTGACGGCCAGGCCGTAGATACGACCACTGTTACTGTTGTTTTCAGCTTGCACCGTAGAACCTTCAGTCAGACTCGCGGTGGGGTAAACGGACCAGCCCGGTGCTCCCCCCGTTGCGGAGTTGGTGAATGGAATTGATCCTCCGTTCACCGAAGACCAATGTCCCAGCACATCATTTGCCCGCACATCCAGCGTGCCAACGTCCAGGGTACGAATTCCGGAATTGTTCGATACAATATTGCTGTCCGTCAGGGATACGCGATGGATTACTTCGAAATCGGCACCGGACGTTGGTCTGAGGACCAGTAAATCAAAGTTCAATGGAGTGTTGTTGCCATCTTCCGCAATTTTCAGGGAAGAAATCGTACCGTCGCGACTGAAGGAATTGAATCCGTCGTGGACAAACAGCGCATTCACACCGGTGTTGTCACCGTTAGGCTGGCTAAACGATTGATGTAACTCCGCACCGATAGTCTGTGAAGGTTGATCGGCGGCCAGTGTCGCTATTTCTTCCGCCGAAAGCGTACGTGTGAAGATGCGCGCATCGTCTATCTTTCCATCAAGAAACAGAGCGCTGCCCGCGTTGGAACCAATAAAGGTTTGGTTGCTGCTGGTCACCGAGTAGTCGATTGAGTTTGTGTAGGTTTCGCTCGCTGCCTCAATGCCGTCAATGTAAAGCTTCAATGTTTTGGAAGTATCGTCAAAAGAGGCTGCCAGATGGTGCCAGCCGGTAGCGGCTATCGCTTGAGTAGAAGTGGCGTGTCGATACGTAGTTCCATCGTAGTAAAATGCCGTAACAAATCCACCGACGTTAGGATCGTCGATTCGAATGGCGAATTCACCGTCTATTGATATAACTTCCGAATATCCGGAATTGGAGTTAACCCAGGCTGCCGCCGTAACATTGGCAGGTGTGCCGAAATCGGAATTTACGTCTACGTAGTCATTGGCACCGTTTAGTAATAGTACGTTATTGCGTTCTGTGTCGCTGGTGATGGTAGCGCTGTTTTGTAACACGCCATTCTGCAATATACCTGCGCTATCATCCCTTGCATCAACATCAAACGAATAGTATCCATCAAGGTTTGCGGCGATAGCAGATTTTATTGTAAGCGTATCAGTGCCGTTGAAGTTGCTGTCTGGAGTGAATTCAAGACCATCAAGCGCTGTGTTTAAATCGGATTCCAGCCCCTCTATCACGAGGTTTGATGAGCCGTCAGCACCTTCAACGATGGAAATTCCGGTGAGGTTTGAGAGTAACAAAGTCCCGTTGGATACAGATAGTGTAACCTGAAGCGGTGTGTCAGCCGGCAAGCCTTCGCCTACCTGAATGACATTGGCACCGCTGAATAAAATAGCTGTGTCTTCGCTGGTGGGTGTTTCTGTCGGCGCGGTGACCGCGGGGTTGGCCGTGCTGGTGGTATTGATTACCGTGCTACCGGACACTTGTTGGTTACCGCCGCCGCCCTGACTACCGGTATTTGCATCATTGAACGTCCAGTCAATTTGTATGCTGTTTGGCGGTGTATTGCTGTTATTTCTATAAGCGATCTGTTGCATCGCTTCGTTCAGAAGGGCGTTGGTCGCATTGGCGTTAAAGCTCATTACCAGCGTGCCGGCCGAATTAGTGGCCACCGTGCCAATTGTTGTGCTGCCAACAACGACGTTGCCACTTTCAGTCAAAGTGCCGAGTGTACCGGCTGCTATCGCTGAAAAAACATCGTCGCTACTGGATCCGCCGTTGCGAGTTAGCGATAACGTGGTGCCGCTGAAATCATCTATTGCGGATAGCTCTTCATCAAAAAGCGTGATCGCAGGGTCCAGTACAATCGCTGAAGCGCCTTCTACGAACGTTGTTTCACTCATTATGCCTGAGACATTAGTGACCGAAATGTTGTCCAGATAACCGTCTACGACATTCGTATCGTTCGCGACACCAGCGGAGTCGGAGGTGTCAGTGAAAGTGATATTGGCGGTGTTCGAATCTGCGGTGAATGTGTAGGTGTAGCGCTCCAGTGTAATGCCACCGATATCGGTAATAATTTGCGGAGTCGTCAACAGGTTATTCGTACCATCAATGGTCACCTGCAGAGATTGGTTGCGGTCTGGCTGGTCGTCGCGGTAGTCGAACGACAGTTCGTAGGTTCCACCGGCCAGTGTTGCGACAGTTTGAGACGCAGTGTGAGACCCCGCAGTGTTGGCAATGCCGAATCTCAATTCGCCGGAGCTATGTGTTACCTGGCCGGTCGTCGTCCAGTCACTCAGGTTTGTATCAAAATTTCCGTTGGAAACGAGCTCCGGGTGAACGAATTGTGGCGCGTCGTTAATCGGGTTTACGGTGATCGCCACACTGTCGTTTGATGTTGTGGTTTTATCAGCTGAAAGGGCAGCTATTTCTGCCTCGGAAAGCGCGCGATTATATATGCGAGCCTCGTCTATCATGCCATTGAAGTCAAAGACCGTAGAACCGTCGTTCGCGTGTGCTCCAATTCTTGAGTTGCTGAACCCTGTGTTCGCGTAGTCTATGGATTCTGTGAAATTGCCGTTTGCCGCTGCCACACCGTCTATATATAGCGTTTGGCTATTTGCAGCGTCGTCGAAAGTGAATGCGACGTGATGCCACTGGCCATCAGCCAGACTAACGTTGGAGCTTACAATGTTAAACGTTGATCCGTCGTACATGAACGCATGTGTACCGGTAGCTGGTGTATCAGCACGTATGGCCACCGCATTACCAATAGAGATTATGTCAGCACCGGCTGCATCGCTGGAGCTAAGATTAATCCACGCGGCAAGCGTCACATCGGTTGGTTGCGAAAAATCAGAAGCGATTTCGACGTAGTCGCTATCGCCATCGAGCGCCAGCACTTCACCTCGCTGCGGATCTATCGTTGTGGTCGCATTCCCTGAAAGTGTACCGTTTAGCGAAGTTTCACCGTTCTGGTTAGTTGCAGTACCACCCTCAAAGGAATAGTGGCCTTGTAAATCCGCACCTAATGAGGTTGTGATGCCTAGTGTGGCCACACCGCTGAAATCCTCCGTCGGCGTGAAGGTCATGCCCTCAAGCGCAGCATTGATATCGGATTTGCTACCCTCGATGGTCATGGCATTGCTGCCATCGCTGCCACTGACGATCAATAAGCCCGAGGTTTGGAATAGTGTTAGAACGCCATCGTTAACCGAGATATCAACTCGCAAGCGCGTGTCGCTACCCGACAACGTATCGTCGACTGTTACTGCATTCGGGGGAATGTTTGCGGCACTGAATACTAAATCCTGCTCTTCGTTGACGGTCTGGGGTCCGGGCACCGACTGGATCGGTTCGATTCCATTGGTAACGCTGATCGTCAAGGTTTCAAGATGACTCTGTCCGACGACGTCGGTCACTGTCACGTCCACATCGTGCGACGCCGCCGATTCATAGTCCAGAGTATTCGTGGCAGTGACTGTGATCTCGCCGGTTAGACTGTCAATTGCAAAGTTGTTTGACGGGTCGTTCAGACTATATTTTACGTTGGAAAGAACGTCATTAGCGTCCCACTCGACAATGTAACCGTTGGAGGATGCGCCAGACAAGTCGAGCCAGATGCCATCGGAGGGACGAATGGCTGCATAGTTCTCACCGGTACCTCCTCCCGGTTCGCCGGAAAACGCTGCGTAAATACCTGCAGGTGCAGTGCCGCCGGTGGCGCCGTTCCAGAACCGATCGGCTTCGACGCCGTTTTCGATCCAGTTCCACTGACCGTCGGTGGCGTTGTCGCTGGCCCCGATCCAGAACTCGCTGGCAGAGTGATCGGCCAGGTCTCTGATAAAGTCGTTTTCGTAGTCACTGCGTATGGTGACCAGCTGTCCTCCGATACCGTTTATGATATCCCCGTTTGCGCTGGCAATGGCAGACAATACATCGGTACCGGCGGTAACTACTCTGTAGAATTTTCCTGTAGCTGCGTCATAAGAAAGCGCTGGATCATTGTTCAGTATCACTGATACCGCAGCAGGGATCTCAACGACTCGAATGTCTGCGATGGTTGGGCCGAAGTCGGCAGGATCCAGCGATTCAAAGCTTAGGCGTGTAGTTGCAGAATCTGCGGTAAATGTGAATGATCGTTGATCCCAAACGAAGTCGGTTGTGCTCCATCCGGGTGGTTGCAGTATAGAGAAATCAGTGGCATTTCCATTAGCAGCAACACGCAGGTCCTTTGCACTGTCCCCCGATTGAAAAGAACCGCTAAGCGAGAAAATAACCTGATACTGTACGCCATCACTGGTGGCGAAATCCTGGGCAACAGCACCGGACACCCCGTTGTCACCTAGCTCGACGTAGTTACCCCCCAACGGAGTTGCTGAAATTGAATTGCTTTTTACCTCGCCATCAATAACCGTCCAGCCACCAAACACCTGTCCGTTTGTGTAGGTTTGAGGAACGGTACCAGCGCCGGTAAATCGTCCGTCGACAATCGCATTGTTATGGGTGGCTGAATCGATTGCTACGGCAAAGCCAACACTTGTAGTGTTGACGGCATTTTCAATAACGTGAAGGTCGCTGACCGGTACACTGGCAAGAAAACCGGTACCGCTGGCGTGACCGATAAGCAGATTTCTGCCACTGACCTCATCGACGATTTCATTTGAACCGTTGATGTTATTCATTTGCCAGTTTGCGATTAACCCTTCGGGCAGGTTGCCGCTTGCAAATTTGTGTTGGTGATTCAGTGCTATCTCTGACTCACTTCTTACCCGGTCCCAGATTCTGAAATCGTAGTGGGTGCCGCGAAATGTCTGTGAGCTGTCGAAGATACCGGAAGGTGCATCGTTGTCGAGCCCCAGAGTCAGTGCATTGCTGACATCGGCATCAATCGTCACACCTGTCGCAAATCCGCTAGCCTGATCGACCAGATCACCGTCCAGGTAGACGAGCACATCGCCGTTATTGTTGTCCCATGAAACAGCAAGGCTGTGCTTCTCGCCGTCTTTTAAAAGAGCCGTATAGTCGGCGTCCAGTAAATTGATGGAAGTATCTGCGATAGATAGCCTTAGGAAATTCGGTGCTAAATACAAACGCAAAGCATCGTTTTGGGTGCTGGTGGTATAGGATAAAATATAGTGCTCACCAGCATCCTCAAATGAAACGGTGTTTTCAATCGTAAAAGCTGAAAGGTTGCCGACTATCGAAGATCCATCGCTGGTGGTTAAATGTGTGTCATTGCCGCCATCGGTATTGAGTTCGATGCCACTGCTAACGTCACTGGGCCCGTCTACAGTTTCGACAAGGTCATTTATGGCAATGGTCACGGTGCGATCGACGGAGTTACCGTCTACGTCTGTAGCACGTACTGCCAGGAGGTGGTCTGTCTGGGCTTCATAGTCAAGCAGTGATCCATCAGCAACGCTGATAACACCGGTACTGTTATCGATGCTAAAAGCACCGGCAACGGTTTGAGATACAATGGTGTAGTCAAGGGGTTGTTGGCCTTCCGGACCTGCGTTGTCCAACACAGCGTCTGCGTTATACTCGATAATAAAACGCGTCGGGGAAGTGCCGGTGATGTCGTCCCAGGTGCCGTCGGATGCAAATATTTTAGCGAAGTGTTGACTATCTGAGAAGTTGTTCGGGTTGTCTACAAACCAGTTACTATACTGCCCCTCTGCTGGTGATCCTGTTTGATCGCCACGCCAAAAGAGTTCATCAGTGGCTTGATCACCACGACGCCATTCGCCTTCGCTCGCAACATCCGATATTCCGAGGAAGGCCTGCGTAACGCCAAAGTCGATTAGAATATTCTGTACCAGGCGGTTTTCTTCCGCCGACGAAATCGTTAAAAGGTCACCGCTTATTCCATTTAGTGTAGAAGACTGTGCAGTCGCGCTGGCGGATGACCAGTCCATCGCTGTACTGGCCATCTGGTAGAATTTGCCGGTCAGGTGGCTGTAGACAAGGGATGAGTCAGTTGCAAGAATTTGGGCGACCAGCGCATCTCTTTCAGCGTCGCGGGCGCTAACTCCACCTGCTATCGTACCGGTGCGAGCGTTTTCATCAACAGAAAGAGACAGTTCAGGAATATTTGCTGTGAAAGGCGATTCATCGGTATGGTGTATAGTCAGGTTGTTACCACTGACAGAATCGATAATTACATTGCTGCTCGCACGTTGCTGAAACGACCAGGAGGCGAGTAGTGAATCAGTAGCATGTGGCAGAGTGCTGGCGTAACTTCCTCTAATTTCTGCATCGCTGCGCGCATCAGAAAACAGGCGAATCTCGTGGAGAGTACCCCGGAAGGTTTGATCGTCCGCAAAATCTCCTTCGAGAGAATCCTGTTCCTGACCAAATACCAGGGTACCATCTGTGGCGATGGTGTTTCCTGTATTAAAAGCGGTGACTGTATCAACCAGCACACCATCTACATAGAACTTTAAGTCGCCTGCTGTATTGTCCCAGCTCACCGCAATGCTGTGACTTTCTCCATCCCTTATGGTGTTGTAGTCAATGGCGGTGGAGTCGGCTACATCGCCAGAATGGATGACGACTAGCTTGCCATCGTCTTGAATAGCGATAAGAAAAACGTTGTCACTAGTCAGCGTGTTATAGGAGAGTAGTGTTGTTTCCTGAGTGGTGGGCTCTATGGTAACCCGGGTTTCGAACGTATACCCGGATAGACCCCCTAGCAGTGCCGCGCCGTTGTCTGCCACCAGATAGGTATCATTGCCACCGTCGTTGTTGATGGCCAGACCGCCGTCGATCGATGAGTTGATGATAAACTCACCGGGATCCGGGTTATTAACCAGAATCGTCAATGCCTGGTTATAGGAGTTACCAGCTGCATCTGTAACCGCGACGGTAATGTCGTGTGTTTGATCGTTGCTGTAGTCAAGCAGGCTGCCGTTTGCAACAGTGACTTCACCCGTGCTGGCATCGATGTCGAATCGACCGCCGGCATTGTCGGTTAGCGAATACTCGAAACCGGATAGCACGTCATTGGCGTGCCATTCTATAATGTACGGTGAAAGCCCGCCTTGCACGTCGTTCCACGTGCCATTGCTTGCTCGCAGCGTAGCGAAGTCTTCATTGCCGGTGCCGCCAATTGAATCGGGTTCGGGGCTTTCGAAATTGGCGTATGCCCCGTTGGGTGCGGAACCGGTTCCGTCGCCTTGCCAGAGTGTATCGGCCTCCACGCCCCGGTCAGTCCACTTCCAGATGCCTTCACTAGAGGCATCACTGGCTCCGATATGGTGGTTGTTACCGGTATCGCTGATTAACTGGTGCACCAGGGTATTTTCGTATTCTGATCTTATGGTGACCAGCTGACCTGGAGTGCCTCTCAATGTGTTTGCTTCAGCGTTTGTTTGCGCGTCGTTCCAGGTAGCGACAGCAGGAACAACTTTATAGAATTTTCCGGTCCCCGCATCGTAAGACAGGCTCGGGTCTTCACTGAGGATAGTGGCAACAGCTGGCGGGATTTCTACCACCTGAACATCGGAAATATATATTCCGGAAGAGCCTGATGTAGACAGTGACTGGAATAGCAGGTCAGTTGAGTCGGAGTCTGCGACAAAACTGAAGCTACGGTGCTGCCACAGCAAATTGTTGTTCGTTCGTGCTGCGTCAGTTTCGATGGTCAAATCGTGCGATTCCCCGGAAAAACTAATTCGCATTTCGCGAGAATCCGAATTGGCCGCATTTATAGTCAGCGCAAAACTGACCTGGTATTGAGCACCTGTGGTGGTATCCAGTGTCTGGCTGATTGCACCACCTGGAGAGTTGCCATCGAGATCCATGGGCTCGCCGCCGAGTGGCGCTTTGTCGGCAATATTGGCGTCGATACCCACATTGTCTGCGACTACAGTCCACCCGCCGACAGTTGCTCCCGCGCCAAACTGCGTATTGGAATTTACACCGGCGTCCAGAAAGCGTCCGTCGCTAACAAGATCCGTCTGAAAGTCCGGGTGGGATGGAATAACATAACCAATCCGGGTGCCATTGGTGGCTTGCTCATCAACATTGAAGTCGACTACAGGCGCGCGATTCAGAAAACGAGGTGAGTCTGTTGCAACGCCGGTGCTCAACGCATTCCCGCTAACGATATCTTCAACCTGGTTTTCGGCGGTAAAGCCATTCATCTGCCAGTTGGCAACTAACCCGTCGGGTATTGCGGATGCGTCGACCTTTTGTTGGTGGCTCAGTGCAACTTCAGCTTCACTTCGAATCTGGTTCCAGATTCGTACATCATACAAAGTGCCATGGAACGCCTCGTCGGGGTTAAAACCCGAACCAATAGAGTCCTGATCGTTGCCAAGAACCATTGTACCGTTGCCTTGAAGTGTGCTGCCCGTATTGAAACCCGTTTGAGTCTCTACTAACACACCGTCTATGTGAAAGCTGACAACACCAGCCGATGCATCCCACGAAAGGCTCAATGAGTGTTTATTCCCGTCATGCAATTGAGAAAACGCTGTATTACTGGACAGGCTGTTGCCCTGCAACTCGAGCTCTATCGTTCCGTCTGATTCAATAGAGAGCAGCACCTCGTTGGTGCTGCCACTGGTCGATGCATAAGACAGCAGTGTTTGTGTTCCACTGGACGAGGAAAGCTCGAATGCGGCATCTATTGTGAAGGAAGTGAGCCCTCCAAAAATTGAACCGGCGTCATGGTTAATTAAATAGCTTGCATCTCCTCCGTTATTGTTTAGTTCAATGCCGTTTGACAGGAGCGTCGGACTGTTGTTTGTCTCGACTAGATCCTTGAGATCGACGGTAATGTCTTTGTTGAGAGTGTTGCCGCTTGAATCTGTCACCACAACCGTAAGGATGTGCGATTGACTGGTTTCGAAATCGAGCAGTGCACTATCGGCAACCGAAATTCTGCCGGTATTCGGCTCAATACCAAAGGCCCCTGCGACCGTTTGGGACGCGATGGCGTACATCAGCATATCGCTATTAGCCAATACGCTTTCTGCATCCCACTCGATAACGAAGTCGTGGGTAGTCCCGCTGACCGGGGCGTCGTACCAGGCACCGTCCAGAGCGTCGAGCCGAATGGCGTCCTCGTTACCTAGATTGTTTGGCTGAGTCGAATTCCAGTTTGCAAAGGCACCGTCGGGATTGTAACCGCCCTGTGCACCCTGCCAGAACTGATCAGTTTCTACGCCGGCATCCACCCATCGCCATTCGTCTTCGGTGCTTGCATCGGTGCCGCCAATCCATACGCTGCCGGCTGTAACCGCAGCTGCGATGTCCGTAACGAACGCGTTTTCCTCTGCAGAACGAATGGTAGCCAGTTGGCCGCTGAAAAAGTTGAGATCGGTGGACGAGGCAATGCCCGTTGCTGCGGTAAAGTCGAAGGCCCCCGTCATCACTTTATAGAATTTTCCGGTCTCGGCGTTGTAGTGCAGTTCGCTGTCATTCGCAAGCAAGGTAGCAAGCAGTGCTTCGCGTTCCGGGTCAACTCCGGTGACTGTGCCAACTACTGTGTTTTCGGCTGTGTTCTCGTTAACAGCAAATGTCAGTTGTGGCACATTTGCACTAAAACCGTTTTGAGAGACATGTTTAAGGGTCAGGTTATTCGCGTTTACCGCATCTACCACTACACCGTCGGTCGAATAATTGTCGAATACCCAGTTTACCACCAGATTGGGTTCGTCATGGGGGAGGGTACCGGCATAGCTTGTCGCTATTTGAACCTCTGTGCGCACCTCGTGAAAAATACGAACATCGTGGAACGTGCCGGCGAACGTTTCACTAGAATCGAATTCACCCCCCGGTGCGTCCTGGTCTTGCCCTAAAATAAACTGGCTGCCTGTTAGCACCCCGGTAACACCAAATACTGCATCGACTTGCGACCCGTCGACATAAAAGCGGGCTTCACCGGTGACGCCGTCCCAGGTCAGTGCTACAGAATGCTCTTCGCCATCAAATAATTGCAGGTTCGCGACGCTGCCGGCTGCACCGGCAAATGAAAATGTACCGTCAGAGTGAATTTTGAATTCGGCGGTGCCGACGCTGTCAACATTGGACCATAAAGTGGAGCTTGAACCTGTATTTTGCAGATCAGATATTTGCAGCTCAGTGGTTAGTACAGAGCCGGTCATAAAAGACGCATTGTCTGCAATAAGGTAGGAGTCGTTACCCCCGTCCAGGTTTATTTGCAAGCCCTTGTCCTGCGTATTGGTGGCAACCAGATTGGTTGGCGCAGCCCCGTCGGTGTCACTGTCAATGGCAACAGCGTAATTTGAAAATTCGGAGGTGTTACCACTGGCGTCAGTGATTGTGGAGGTAACGTATTCGCCCGCTGCGAGGCTTATGCCATTGAGTGTCTGGGTGAACGGCGCGCCTGCTGCACCGGCAAGAGACGCAAGTGTACCGAGATAGCGCTGTCCCTCTGGTGAGCCGCCATCGCGGCTGGCATTTGCATAGAAATCGATAGTGTATGTGCCAGCCACCAAAGTGGAAGTGTCGACGGTGAATTCCATATCGCCGTTGGCAGCGATACTCACGCTTTGCAGGACTGCCCAGTTCGCTTTCTGGTTTCCACCGGTGTCTGTGTCATTCGCGTCGTTGGCGTCCGCGCCATCCGGTGTACCAGCGTGCAAATCAATTCCAATACCGCTGTTTGAGTAGATTGAATTGCCGCGGATGGTATTGTTGATGGCGGAGGCATCAACGGAGATACCGGCACCGTTAGCCGGGTCCAGTCGACCGCTGTTAGCGATGACATTGCCTTCTCCCGCACTGATACCGCCAATGATGTTGCCAGTGGAGCCGGTGTCTATTCGAATACCCTGTTCGCCGCTACCATGGTCGGCGCTCAGCGTCTCGTCGGTACCGATGATATTTCCGAGAATCACGTTGTCTGCGGAATTTGGCTGAATGTGGATACCAGCTGATTCGGAGCCGCCAACCAGATTGCCGGAAACAGTGGTCAGATCAGCGCCGCCATTGAGTAGCACCCCGATATTGTTACCCGGCTGTTGGGTGCCATCAGCAGTAAAACCAATGATATTGTTTTGTATGGTGTTGTTGTCTGTTGGAGCGTTGCTGACCCTGATGCCGGCCAGGCCTTGGCCAACCACAACATTGGCGTGAGCGGCGGTTGCACCGCCAACGGTGTTATTGCTAGCGCCACTTGCTATCGCAATACCGCTGCTACTATTGCCAATAGCAGTGTTGCCGGAGGCATCGGTCCCTATGTAGTTACCAATGATCTGATTGCCTGTAGCGTTAACACTATTCACTACAATATTGTTCAAACCGCCCGCCACAACGTTTCGATCCGAGGGGTCGACCCCGCCAATGGTATTGTCGCTGCCCCCGATATAGATCACTGCCTGTCCAGGTGCATTCTCTTCCCCGGCTACTTCATTTCCCGTAGTATCGAACGCGCCAAGGTAATTTCCGGTAATTGACAGGTTGTCAGCACCGGTATCGAGATGGACTGCGCTTTGGTTAAAATCTCTGATAACCAGTCCGCTTAAGCTGCTATTGTCAGAGGTACCGGTATAACTGATTCCGTTGCTGTTGAGATTATTGCCGTCGAGGATAACGATGGGTGTGTTGCTGTTAGCGATATAGTCCGGGTCGGTGGTTGCGTCGATCTGTAGTGCGCTGGTAATGTCTGGAAGTGCAGTGCCTACAGTAATAACGTGCGGACCGCTGCCGGCTATATCGAAGTTGATTGTGTTATCGCCACCCTGATTGTTGGCGGCAGTAATTGCTTCCCGCAATGAGATGCCGTCGCCCCCTCCATCGTTACTGGCAAGCGCTGTAAGGGAACTGGTGTCTGCACCAGCGCTGATGGTGTCGTCCGTGTTAGTAACGTCTACAGAGGTAAGTGGGCTAAATAGCTCGGCGATGTCGCCTGCGGTCAGGGCGCGACTGTAGAGACGGAAATCGTCAATTAAACCGTCGAATTCGGCCTCTATATTGAAATTTCGCTCTGATCGACCAATCGCCATCGCGTCTATGACAGTGATATCGTTAAAGAACGTGTTGTTGCTGGCATTGCCGGTTGTGTAGTTGCCGGTTACCTGTGCACCGTCGATATAGAGCGTATTACCGGTAGAGGAAACGGTAACGGCAACGTGATGCCAGCTACCGTCATTAACAGTGCTGGTGCTGTTAACAATCACATCATCGTTAGCATCGTTGAGATTGAGCCATTTTAGCTCGCCGTTTTCCACCGAAAGCCTTAGAAGGGCCATCGGGTCACCGTTATCAGATGAGCCAAAAATGGTGCCTTCTGTGGTGGCGGTGGTTTGCACCCAGGCGGTAATTGTGCCCTCGGTCAGAGCGCTGACAGAACCAATGTGGGCGCTGAGATCCACATGGTCGTCAGTGCCGTCGAGCGTAAGTTTGCCCGGGCCAACGTTGTTTGTTGCGCTGGCGTTATCTATCGATGCATCAGCCTGCAGTGTACCGTCGTGGTTGTTTCCACTGCTGTCTGTGGCGTCGGAGTCGAAGGTGGTATGGATCAACAGATCCGTGGTGATATCGAGTGTGCCTTTCCAGGCTTGTTGTGCTGCCGGTGCAATCGCGACTGCTGTGTTCACTTCACCGGTATTGAATTCCAGATCCCAGTCTCCGCCTTGTTCCGTGTGGCCTGTAGTGTCATCGCTTGCAGCCACATCGCAATCACAGGTTGCCGAGATAATTTCGATCAGCTCCCGACCTGGCTCCGTGCTGGCCAGATCGCAACCGTAAATCAACAGGTCTGCACCAGCTTCCATCGATTGACCCCAGGCCCAGAGATCCGCTGTGTAGTCGTTGGCGGAATTGAGATCAAGCGTGGTGCTTCCAAGCTGAATTCCGTTGCCATCACCGTGGCTCAGCAGGTGGACGGCATCGATTCCAGTGAGCCCTGCCAGGGTGTTTGTTATTTGATCGACACCATCTGATTCGGCGTCGAGCCAGACAATTTTCCAGTCGATGTCGGGATCTGCGCTTTCTCGCATGCCATCGAGCAGGGTATCTGCGTTTGCCACTGCCGCATCAACGAAGACGAACTCGATGTGATGATCGATATGGACCGCGCCGGGATCTGCTGCATCGTCGACAGCGCTTTCATGGCCGGATTCAACGGTGCTGGCCTGGGTTTCGGTAGCACTCGATGGCGGTAAGGCCGACGCCTGTCCTTCCAGTCCATGCAATGCCTGATGTCCCCCGTTTGGAG
>CAYPCS010000006.1:0-71307 GCA_964409275.1 uncultured Granulosicoccaceae bacterium | reverse complement strand
TCAGCATCGGGCGGCATTGTCGTTTGAGGTGCAGGGTCGGTAAAGAGGGCGTCAGGCACAGATTCATCCGGGTTTTCCAGCGGAGAAACCCATTGCCGCTGCCGGGTGGCATCTTCAGCAGTGGCGTCGACGGTCAGGCTTGCAGACAGGAAATCGACCGAGAACAGAATTCTTGGTTCGAGCTGCTCTACAACTGCACGTTTGTTGTTGTATTTATTATGTTTTTTGCTCAAAACGAGCTAATTCCGGGTTGTGGTACAGCATTGGCGCACTAGATAAAAATCGGCGAACAGTTTGAGATCTTGACCCGGTTTGCCATTAAAAAATAACAGGTTGTGTTGTATATCTATCTTAAGTTCGAGATTGATGGCGTTCTTCCCGGTGGAGATTTTATGCAACCTTTTGCCGGCATGAACTGGATTGAAGAACTGCACGCTGCGCACAAATGAAGGAAAATGCGAACCTGCACGATGGCGCGGAGCCGGGAGGTTTGTGGTTGCTTGCCGCTGCCGGCCCTTGTTAAAGGCGTATCGATTGATCGGGTGATTTCCGGGGGCTTATCACGGTTAATGTGTGAGAGTGCAGGGTGAGAAAAAGGTAAGATGTTGGCCTCCAATAGCTGGCCCGACCCGGGTTAGGCTCCAAAGACAACATTTATGCAAAAAATACAGGCTGATAAAAAAGCGTTTTCCAGTGACCCGGCAAAAATTCAGGCACCTGATACCGGCCTCGCAGTACATGTTGACCATGTCACCAAGCACTATGGCTCGGTGGTGGCCTTGCGCGATGTTTCCCTCGATATTAGAGACCGTGAATTTTTTACGCTGCTAGGTCCTTCCGGATGTGGCAAGACCACTTTGTTGCGGTTGATCGCCGGGTTTGAAAGTGTGACCCGGGGCGCTATATTTCTGCGCGGCGAAGAGATAGAGGAACTTCCGCCTAACCTGCGACCGGTGAATACCGTTTTTCAGCAGTATTCCCTGTTTCCGCATATGACGGTTGAGGAGAATGTGCGGTTCGGTTTGCAGATGAAGAAAACCGGTTCGGCGTTTATTGCCAGTCGAACCCGGGAAATGCTGGCGTTGGTGCAGTTATCAGAGTTTGCCAAACGCAAACCTGCCCAATTGTCCGGTGGGCAACAACAACGTGTGGCGCTGGCGCGTGCGCTGGCACCACAGCCGGAAGTACTGCTGCTCGATGAACCGCTATCGGCGCTTGACCTGAAACTGCGCCAGGCGATGCGTATTGAGCTAAAACGCATCCAGCAGGAAACCGGAATTACCTTCGTTTTTGTTACTCACGATCAGGAAGAAGCACTGACCATGTCTGATCGCATTGCGGTGATGTCGAACGGTGAAGTACAGCAAGTAGGATCCGCCAGCGAGATCTACCGTGAACCTGGCAACTGTTTTGTCGCCGATTTTATTGGCGAGACCAATATGCTGGACAGCAGGGTGCTTGGAGTGGACGCCACATCAGTACAGTGCGCATTGCCGACGGGTGGACAAATTAACTGCCTTGGCAGTACTCAGCCGGAGCCAGGCACTTTTGGCAAACTTTGCATCCGCCCCGAGGCGTTGTCGCTGGTCGAGCATGGTGATCCATCCGCACATATCACCGGCACTATAGAACAGCTGGTGTATCTCGGCACCGATACCCAGATCATCGTCCGCATGAATGCTGGTGGCACTTTGCTATTGCGTAAACAAAACTCTGATGCCACCGACCTGATTCCGCCACAGGGTTCTCCAATAGCAGTTCGTATTGATACTCGTGCGGCGCGGTTTTTGGTGAGCTGATGGCAACTGCGAGTAAAATTGTGCAAGACACTACCGGGGGAGAAACGTTTGCGGGGGTAAAAAGCCGGTTGTTGTTTCCGGCATGGCTGATCATTGTTTTTTTCTTTGTTCTGCCGATTTTGATGATGATTGTCTATTCCTTTTTAACAAAGGAATTTCGCGGTGGAGTGATCTGGGAGTTTTCGCTGGCCGCCTATGACCAGTTCTTCTTTGATCGCGGTTTGTTTGGAGATGAGCCTGCCAAAATAGAGTGGACGTACATTTTGATCTTCTGGCGTTCGATTGTGCAAGCGGCTCTGGCGACCTTGTTCTGCCTGGTAATCGGATTTCCAACAGCCTACTTTATCGCGACCAGGCCAGCTAGCACCCGTTCAATGTGGCTTTTTCTGGTGACGGTACCGTATTGGGTTAATTTATTGATCCGAACTGTCTCAATGAAATTTTTGATTCGAGATACCGGACCTCTCAATATGTGGCTAATGCAGGCGGGTTTTATTAGCGAACCAATACACCTTATTAACACCAATACAGCCGTGCAGCTTGGCCTTTTTTATTCCTATTTGCCGTTTATGGTGTTACCTGTCTATGCATCTGTTGAACGCTTTAACTTTTCACTGGCCGAAGCTGCTGCTGATCTGTATGCCAGTCGATTGACGATTATGCGCCGCGTTATTTTGCCTTCAGTAAAGCCGGGAATTATTGCTGGCTGTATATTAGTATTCGTTCCGAGCCTTGGAGCATTTCTGGCACCCGACCTGTTGGGGGGCGCGAAAAATTTTATGATCGGTTCCCTGATAGAGGAGCAATTCAAGGGAGCAGCCGGCAACTGGCCGTTTGGAGCCGCGGCGGCGACTATATTACTGAGCATGGTATTGGTGGTGCTGGTTTTTTACGCTCGTAGCCAGGCGCGAACAGATCGCGTGCAGGTAGTCTAGGATGGCCTCATCTACCTATTCAGTGCGTCGGTATCCAGGTTTTGTGTTTATCGCAGCTGCCTGTCTTATTCTGCTCTACGCGCCACTGATCATCGTTATGATCTATTCATTCAATGATAGTAGCTCCATCACAAACTGGGGCGGGTTCAGTCTGCGCTGGTATGAAGATGTATTCTTTGGCGTTGAAGCAAGCAAATACAAAACCGCGGCATGGAACAGCGTGTCCATTGCGTTGATAGCTGCCACAGCGTCGACAGTGATAGCCACCTCGGCAGCCGTTGGCATGATTCGCAGCGGAAACTGGAAAGGCAAGACGGCAAGCTTTGCGCTAATCAATTCGCCTATCATGGTGATGGAAATCGTTACCGCGGTAGCGACGCTTGTTTTTTTCAGTGCCATTGGATTCAAGACAGGCTACCTGACCATTCTGGTTGCACATATTGTTTTTTGCATTCCGTTTGCCTATCTGCCTGTGGCTGCACGCTTGCAAGGTATAGAAAGTCTCTATGAACAGGCAGCGATGGATTTGTACGCTACTCGTACCCAGGCGTTCCTAAAAGTACTGCTGCCGTTGATGATGCCGGGTATTTTGTCCGGCTTTCTGTTGGCATTTATTATTTCGCTCGACGATTTTATTATTACTAATTTTGTCAAGGGAGCAGGTGTTGAAACCCTGCCGACCGCAATCTTTGGTGCGGTGAAGCAGGGCATCAAGCCCAATATCATGGCGCTCTCAACGCTGATGCTTCTGGTGTCAGTGGTTTGTGCAACACTTGCCTACGTCATTTCCAATCGTCAAACACGCTGACCGGCGATCCACTGCTGGAACAATGTGTTCGGTGGCGAGTCGCGCGTGGGAGATTGGTACAAACCAGGCGGTTGAATATCTTTGTTACCGAACAACTGTGTTTCATTGCTGAAGCATTCGGACGAAGGCGTGATTAAAAAGCAGCTGTGGTAAATAGTGTGGCAAAATCGGGTAGCGGAAGAGGTGCGTGCGCCGCTTCCGCGGAAGCTTATACGATGGCCTGGCACAGGCAACACGTGTTATCGGTAAGCCGCAGTGCCACCGGACCCTGCTATCCCGGAAAGTCCACCTTGCAAACCACAGGATCATTGTCAAATGAAAAGACTGTTTAAATCCGCCGCACTTCCCGTGGCGTTTGTTGCCGTGCTGGGTACCACTGCGCCGGCAGTGCAGGCTGAGGGTTCACTCAGCATTTACCACTGGTTCGAGTACATACCGCAAGAACTGCTCGACAAATTTTCCAAAGAGCACGACGTCAAGGTGACTATGGACACCTACGACTCCAACGAGGCGATGCTGGCTACTTTGAAGGCCGGTAAGCTTGGCAGTTATGATGTTGCTGTACCGGGCGACTATATGGTCGACATCATGCGTAATGATGGATTGCTCGATACCTTCGAGTCCTCGGAGCTGGCTAATTTTGGCAATATCGAACAGCAGTGGCTGGATGTGTCGTTCGATAGTGGCAGAAAGCACACAATTCCCTATCAGTGGGGCTCCACCAGTTTTTCTGTCAACCGCGATGTATATAAAGGAGATATCGCAAGTACCGATCTCATTTTTAATCCACCTGCTGAACTGGCAGGCAAGGTTAATGTGCTGGATAGTCAGGGCGAAGTGCTGGCACTTGCCTCGATTCATTTAGGCATTCCGCAGTGCACACAGGATCGAGAGCAGTTAAAGGCACTTAACAATTTGATGATGGAGGCGAAGCCAAAGTGGGCCTCTTTTAACTCTGATGGTGCCAAAGACGTACTGGTATCCGGAGATGCTGCAATTGGCATGATTTGGAATGGTTTTGGAGCCAAGGCCCGTGAGGAAGGCGCAAACATCGAGTACGCTTATCCGAAGCAGGGGTATATCACCTGGATGGATAATGTTGCGTTGCTGAAGGATGCACCGAATCGCGCCAATGCCATTAAGTTCATGGACTTTTTGCTGGAGCCGGAGAATATTGCGGCGGTTACTAATTTTGCGCGCTATACCGCCGGTGTTAAAGGAGTGACCGAATTGCTCGACGACGCGCTTAAAAATTCGCCAGAGGCCAATCCTCCGGCTGATGCGCCGGCAGGCAGTTTTGTAGCAGTCTGTGATGAGGCTACGCAGAAATTTTATGATCAAATCTGGACTAATGTAAAAAAATAACTGTCTGGAAAGCAGGCACCGGTCAACTGGTGCCTGCTTGTGACCTGCACTGGAAGCTGCAGTGGGCGCTCATGGTTTTTTATTACCGATAAATACACCATTCGCCCGATTAAACAGTCTTTTGGCAGTTCGCCAACCTTCGAAAATTAGCGATAGTAATCCGCTGAACTGCAATCTGCGTATAAACGGAAAGTGGTCCTGTCTCGCGCGTCGGGGACGCACAAATCCGTGCCAGGGCTAAAAACTGCGGAGCTAACGAGGACAGCAATGGGGGTAGGCCAGTGACTCAGTCAGTGTCTGCGGTGTTGCCTGGAGGATCAGTGCGCCGAGAGGTATTTTACCGGGTTCGGGCAGCGCTACAGTGTTTGTTCATCGGCGATGCGTTGTCGATGCCTGTTCACTGGTTCTACCGGCCTGCGGACATTGTCAAAGCATTCCCGCCTGCTGGCATTGACCGTATGCAGGCAGCGCCAGACCACCACCCCGGCTCCATTATGTCTCTGCATTCGACCAGTGGTGGTGGCAGAGGTACTCAAACCGGCGTGCCCGTGGTTGGCGAGGTCATCCTTAAGGGAAGAGCGGCCCGTTGGAATCAGCCGAACATGCACTACCACTATGGAATGTTGGCCGGTGAAAACACGCTAAATGCGTGGTGTGCGAGGTTGTTGCTCCGATGGATTACGGACAGCCGGGCTTATCAGGTGGATGACTGGCTGCAGACCTATGTAAACTTTATGACTGCGGATCCTCCACAACACCCCGACACCTACGCGGAGTCTTATCACAGAAGTTTTTTTGCGAATTTTGCAGCTGGCCTGCGATTGAGACAGTGCGGTGCCCTGACGCACGACACACCGTCGATGGGTGCGCTGGTCACCGTGGCACCACTGGCACTGGCCTTGTTACCGGCTGTTCCGCTGCTGCGTGTACAGGCGATTTGCAGACAGCATGTCTGGAGTACTCATCCAGATGATTTGCTAATGCCCGTGGTCGATGCTTACGTGGAGCTGATGAGTCGTTTAATGGAACATGACAGCGACGAAGATATTGCAGGCAGTCTGTGTGCGGCGGCGGCAGTCGTTAAGGGAGGCAAAATTGACCGGTTTCTCTTGTCGCGAAAATCAGACGCCGAGGTTGTGGGCGGCCATTACTCTCTTGCGTGTTATATCACCGATTCGTGGCCGAGCGTATGCTACCTGGCGGCACGACACCACCGGCACCCGAAGCGTGGATTGCTGGCTAACACCAATCTCGGTGGAGAGAATGCCCATCGCGGTGCTGTGCTGGGGACTTTGCTTGGCCTTGCCTCGGGCGAGGTGCCGTCGGGCTTCTATCAGCAACTGCGTCATCATAAAGAGATTGATGCAGAGATCGACCAGTGGCTGCAGACGTTCTACCTGCCTGACTAACCGGCTTATTGCAGGCTCATCGCCAGTGGCGGTAGACGAGCCATTCGTCCGGCAGCATGTAAATATCCCGGGCGAGCCAAACCGAAGCGAGAAACCCGCCCCGCGACTTGCGGCGCGGAAAACCCGGTGATCCTGCCGTTGAAAACAAGCACTTGAAGTCAAGCTGTTCTACCTCATCTCAGGTAGAATACGACGGTGTGGCGACTGGATCAGGTTAGCGGTTGCCGCTTTGTCTAGTGATGTCCGCAAACATCGGTTCCGTTGACCGGATCCTTTATTCGTCGCGGCACGAGCAAACCTGCTGTTGCGCTGGGTGCTCCGTTAAATTCGGGCGAAAGCGCGTGCTGTATTTTACTTTCAGGTAAGTGATGAGTAACACAGAAACCTCTGAAACCGAGGGCGAACTGCTCCTTTTCTCCGAGATAGAGCAACGGGCAAAAAATTATTCACTCAACGGGATTGTTCATCCGTTTGATTGGCATCGCGAAGTTGCGGGGCTTCTCGGCAAAGACGCTATCGAGGCAACGCTTGCCAGCCTGAAAGGGTTGGCAGTGGACGACTACATAGAGACCGTGCTTGAGCCTGCCGAATCAATCGGGCGCCCGAGCGCAAAAGCAACGATGCAGCGATTGCGAGGCAAGGTGTATTCAGAGTCCGAGACGGGCCCTTTGTATGCGCTTGAACTGGCTCTTGAACACGGCGATCAGGCGCGTCGGATTGCCGTGATTGGTCAAAACCGGGATGTGAATAACGGCGTTTGGGGACCACAGCACCATCTGCAGGCTTGCCGTCTCGTGAAGGAGTTTTCCAATCGCTCGCTGCCCGTGGTGACGCTAATGGACACGCCCGGCGCGGACGCAGGAACCGATGCCAATGCACGTAATCAGGCGCACTCAATTTCCCGGCTAATTGCGATTATGGCCAATGTTAAAACCCCGACTCTTGGAATTATCTACGGGTTTGGCTATTCCGGCGGCGCAATACCCTTGGCGACGACCAATCTGATACTGGCGGTGCGCGGAGCCGTGTTCAATACCATACAGCCGAAAGGCCTGGCAAACATCGCGCGCCAGTACAACCTTTCGTGGCAGGAAAGTGCGCGTTATGTCGGTGTATCTCCGTGCGAATTGTACCAGCGCGGCGTCATTGATGGCGTGCTGGACTGGGATCCCTGCGATGAAGGTGATACTACTGACAATCTGGCCGCAGCGATCTTCACTGGCATTGAGCAAATTGAAGCGGCAGCCAAAGTTGAAGTGGAATGCAATGCGTTAATCACGCGCGATTACATCAACAGCGTGCAGGCCGACCAGCAAAACAGGCCGGGGTTCAATGAACTGCAGCGTGCGGCTGATTTTTATCTTAACAAGGGAGTGTCGAACTACCCCAATGTATATGCGCATGCGTTGAAGTATCTGCGCTCGCTGTCATTGCGTGTTCGCATTCGCTCGACGTCGACAAGTGCTTACGGTCGGTTAGCTCATGAGGAAATACCGCAGGGTGACCTTGATCAACGCAATCGCCAGATTCGCGAAGCATCGTTTCAGCGCTGGTTGAGTGACCCGGAAAAACTGGTTTACAACGAACAGCTCACTCGTCTGTGGGGAACCTACAAAAAAAGCTACAGCGAGTTGCACGTAAGTAGAAACCGTATAACCAGCCTGATTCTTGGTGATCCGCAAAAGAACTACGAAGAGGCTGAAAAAAATCTATCGTTCGAGCTGTGCCTGCAGCTGTACAACCGCTGGAAAGTGGATGCTCCTTTTAACTTTATCGAAATGGGACAGCTACTCACAGAGGAAAACAGCATAGCGAACGAAAGCTTGCCTGATATTCCGGATCAGGACATTACTGTCCTCGATGTGCTCTACGCTTCGCCGTTGAAGAGCAGCTTGCGTCAGGAATTCCAGAATTTACTGATATTCGATGCACTCTACGACAGCATTATCACTAACTTCGGTGAGATTGCCGAAGAATCCAAACAGTTTCAAACGCTGTCGGAAGATACGCTTCGGCATATACTGGACAACTCGCTTGAAAGTGCCACCAACAAAATCAGACAGGTGATGGCAATCGATCCGTCGACCGGTAAAACCCGGGGTAGTGATAGCGACGATGCGAGTCAGACAACGGCAAATTTTGCTGACTGGCTGCGGCACTTTGTCCGTTACAGCAAGCGTGGTGATTTTCTAAACAACCTGGAGGAGTGGAAGCGGGTTATTTTTCCAAGGTTATCTGAATCCCTGCTGGTTTTGATCACCTACTTTTTTGAAAACCTGGTGCCGGAATTCATGGAGTCCCAGCTTCATGGCAAACAGTATTCCGGAAAGATTAATCCGGGTCGAATTGGCAAGCGCAAAGATTTCTGGAACCAGCTGAATATCGCCTATCAGGACTTGCTGGTACAGCGTGTACTGGATGCGAATAAACGGCAAAAGAAAACCACTGTCGCCGCATTCCGTGACAGCTATATGGAAGACTTTAAAGAAACCAGTGAACAACTGATGACCGCCAACCCGGTGGCCTTTCCCGGTTTTCGACAATCAATAGAGAAAGCACTAAACAACGACATCTCGCCGTGCGGCATCGTTACCGGGATCGGGCGCTTTAAACTTTTTGGCGCTGACGACAACCCGCGCGTTGGCCTTGCGATCTCCAATGTTGCTTTTCAGGCCGGTGCGTTTGATATGGCGGGCGCCGAGAAAATGTGTGCATTGTTTATCGATTGCGCCAAACAGCAACTGCCTGTTGTTTGTTTTATTTCTTCAGGTGGCATGCAAACCAAAGAAGGGCCAAGTTCGCTGTTTTCCATGCCGATCGTCAACGACCGAATCACCCGCTTTATCTCGGAAACCGGGTTGCCGGTAGTTGTGTTTGGATTTGGCGATTGTACCGGCGGATCACAGGCGAGCTTTGTTACTCATCCGCTGGTGCACACTTATTACTTCAGCGGTGCTGATATTCCGTTTGCCGGCCGGGTAGTCGTTCCCTCTTTTTTACCCTCGATCTCGACGGTCGCCAATTATCTGGCCAAAACGCCTGGTGCGATGCAGGGCCTTGTGAAAAATCCGTTTGCTGACGGGCTTGATGAAAAGCTGCTGGAAGTAGATCCCAATATCACCGTACCAAAGGACTCGGTCGAAGAGGTGGTGGCGAGAGTGCTGGCGGGCACCGCCAAAATGGATGTTATCGAGCCCGCGGAAGATAAACCGGTCTACCGGGCTATCGATCTCATGGGGGATATCAACAAGGTACTCATTCACGCTCGTGGCTGCACTGCGGTCAAGCTGATTCGTGTTGCTCAATCAAAGAACATTAATGTTTTGCTGGTGCAGTCGGACCCGGACATGGACTCTGTCGCGGTTGATATGCTTCGTGATACCGACGAAGTCGTCTGTCTGGGCGGGCAGACCCCGGATGAGAGTTATCTCAATGCCCAGTCGGTTGTAGCCATTGCGAATAAATGCGGAATTGATGCTTTGCACCCCGGTATCGGATTCCTGTCTGAAACGTCGAGTTTTGCGCGCGTGTGTCGTAGTAACGATCTTAATTTCATAGGTCCGCGCGCAGACAGTATGGATACCATGGGTAACAAGTCGAATGCTATTCACACGGCGATGGCGAATGACGTGCCTGTTGTACCAGGTAGTCACGGTATCCTTACGAGCGCCGAGGCGACCACAGCAGTTGCAGAGGAGATAGGTTACCCGGTATTGCTGAAAGCGGTGCACGGGGGTGGTGGTAAAGGCATCAAGGTAGTGCGCCAGGCGAGTGAGATGCGGGAGTCTTTTAATACTGTTTACAACGAAGCGCGTGCCGCCTTTGGCAATGGCGATATATACCTTGAAAAATTTGTTGAATCCATGCGCCATATCGAAGTACAAATACTTCGAGATGTGGAGGGCACAACCAAAGTGCTAGGTTTGCGCGATTGCACAGTTCAACGCAATAATCAAAAAGTGCTCGAGGAATCTGCATCCACGATGTTGCCTGATGCACTTGCCCTGCAAGCGTATGAAGCAGCAGAGCGCCTTGCCAATGCGGTAGAGTATTTTGGCGCCGGTACTGTTGAGTTTATTTACGATCTAAAGTCCAGAGCTATTTATTTCATGGAGATGAATACGCGCTTGCAGGTAGAGCACCCGGTCACGGAGTGGACCTGCGGTATATCTATTGTGGGCGAACAATTCAATATTGCCTCTCGAAAAACAATCAGCCATTTGCAGCCGAAGAGTGATGGTTTTGCGATCGAAGCCCGCATCACAGCAGAAAAAGCAAGGGTAGATAGTAGTGGCGTGATTGACTTCCTCCCAACCCCCGGTTTGGTGACCGAGTGCAGATTTCCGGAGCGTTCCGATCTTGAGATTATCTCGATGGTTTCTGACGGGAAGACCATATCGCCTTTCTATGACAGCCTGATTGCACAGTTGATTGTGCACGGTAGTGATCGCAACGATGCAATAAACAAGTTGCTCGAAGTGCTTGAGCAAACATCAATTAAGGGAGTGTGTACCAATATCCCGTTGCTGAAACGAATCCTTACCGACACCACATTCATCAATGGGGATTACGATACCAACTATTTACCTATTTTCCTTAATACGCTCGACAAGCAGCAGCTTATTGAAGAGATGTCCTACACGGGCGTCGAGAAAACAGACAGCGAGCTTGGAAATTTGCGGATTCCCGGTACCAGTGAAGTGAAGGTTATCTCACCGATGACCGGGGTATTCTATTTAACTCCTTCACCACAGGAACCTGATTTTGTATCGGTGGGGGACAAGGTTAATCTGAGTAACACCCTTTGTCAGGTGGAGGCGATGAAGCTGTTTACGCATATATCCTTGTCAAGTGTGCCCGGGTCAGGCGAAGTATTCGAGGCTGAAAAAGACTATGAAATTGTTCGGGTGAATCAGGCTAACGCCGCGCAGGTTAATGCTGGTGATTTATTATTTGTGGTTCGGCCGATCTAGTCGTGCTGCGGATGCAGTGATGGCGCTGGCCAGTTAGAAGGATTTTGAGTGATTACCTGCATATAGGTTTTGCACGTCAATTCAATGCCAAGCCATTCTCCCAGAAGTGCGAGGTCTTGATCAAATACACCTTCCAAACGGTGCAGTTGTTCCGGATGTAGTTGTGGTCTTTCACTCATTGACCAAATGCTGAGAATTCTGGTCCGCAGAGATTTTGGAATCAGCGATCGCCGCAGAATTTCCACTACCGGATTATTCACGATGGCATCTCTCCATGCACTGGATCTGATGCGCTTGTCTGAAGCATTTTTTATTTCCCGATCCTGCCAAACAGGACTTCCCGTGTAACCGAGGAATTGACAGATTCGTTCTATCTCTTTCTGAGGTTGCCCGAAAAGTGATTCGAAAAATACGGGTAGCACCTTGTTCGTGCCGAATGTGTCAATGTAGGGCTTGAGCTGTCTGGCGTAGAGGCTATAGTCGATTAGCTCTCGGTGTTCGGTCAGCGCAGTGTTTATATCCGTGTCAATAACGCGCACTGTCCATTCGTGAATGTACTGGGATACCAACCGATCAACAGGGTGGCGCATTACATAGATAAACCTCGCGTCGGGTAAATATTCCCGAAGGCGTTGAACTGTGAGTGGGTAGGTAGGTAACTTGGTGTAGTGCGTACTTGATTCGCCAACCAAATCATTGTTTTCGGCGGCTTGAAAATGAGAGCTATAAGTGCTTATGCCCCTTCTGTACTCCTCATCGTTGCTAAAGAAATTGGGCTCCTTTAGCTCACTCATGAAAATTCCGGGTTGAAGAGCCAGTTGCTCGTGTAAGCTGCTGGTACCGCACTTCATTGCTCCGATAACCACAAAATCGGGCCGTCTGGTCATGTATCTCCTTATTGCAAATGCACGGAGGATATTGCAATTTCGCCAGATAGACAATTCCTGCCACCAATAATTTCAGTGCCGATTTCGTGGCAATGTAAGATGATATGGCAACTTAAATAATGTAGCCTATGAGACTCAATACCGGAAATTGTAACCGTTTCATTTGTAGAAATAGTATTCTTCCACAGACCATCTGCAAACATTCTCAAATCGCTACAATTGTGCGCGGTTCAAATGAATTTCCAGTCCTGATAACCAATTCCGAAACAAGTAAATTTACAAACGTTGTAAAGGATCAAATACGTGAATCTTGTTCGTCATCTAAGTTCGCAAAATCAGAAAGGGGCCGCATTGCTGGATAGCCGCATCCGAGAACTTGACAATGCCAAATTACTGCATGCTGTTAACGGGATTAGCGCTCAACTCATCGGTGCAAACATTGCTGCTGACGGCTATTTGTTACTTACCGGTCGAATTAAGGAGATGATCAATCGCGGGGGTGAAAAAATCCCACCCTATGAAATCGACGCGGTTTTACAGCAGCATCCCGCTGTTCTGGCGGCAGCCACTTTCCCGATACTACATGACACGCTGGGTGGAGACGTCGCCGCCGCAGTAGTTGTCTGCGACCGAGATGAGGTTAAAGTCCCCGCTCGCATTTTCCTTGTTGAAGAAATACCTTGCACAACCACAGGGAAACCGAGGCGTGGCGTGTTGTCGCAGCTTTACCAGTCTCCTCAATATAAGCAGTCTGCACAAAAAAACACTCCACGCAACGAATCTGAGGACGTTATTTTGGTCGATGAAAATTTTGATACACATCTTCACTTGAGGCCCCAGGAGCACATATTCAACAAAGGATAAAGACAGGGATTCGGCGTATTACAAAAAATAATACCTGAGTGAAGAATGGCGGGCAGGACTGTCGAATGCGGCAATTTCAATTATCAACCAGTCAGTAGACAGGGCGCCGATGGATCGGTTTGGATATCGTGTTCTGTCGGTATAACCGACGTGTTTTCTGATAGATTCAGAATCCGGTTTTTGCAATAAAATTAAGACGGTATTAAGCAAGTATCAGGAGTTACTCCAATAATCACTATTTCACCAACACTTTCAAATACCTTATGGCTATTTTCTGAAAGTGCTGTACGTCTATTTCTCGGATTGGTGGTCGGGATTTGGTTGGCCAGACATTTGGGACCCATGGATTACGGTGTTTATAGATACGGTATTACTATGGCGTTCATGTTCAGTATTATTGCAAATTTGGGGATGAAAGATGTATTGGTCAGGGAAATTGCAAAAAAGTCCAGGCCCGAAAAAAAATATTTAGAGCAAGTATTTGCGATCAGGCTTGTGAGTGGTGTTGTACTCTATATTCTTATGATAGTCGCTACTTTTTTTATGAATCGTGGTGACGAGGTATTGTTGATAACCTGCTTTATAATTGGCGTGCTAACGTTAACAACCAGCTATGAAATAATCAAAAGTTTTTTTGATGCGATAGAAAACTGGCGTCTGCGAGTTTCTATAGAGTTAGGTGTATATTGTTTGATAACGATCCCCAAGATTTGTTTACTGGTTTATGAATTTCCTCTGATTTATTTTGTGGTATTGATGGTATTAGAATCGTTTCTGACATTGATAGTCTACCTTCTTGCCGTCAATAAATATAATTTTAACTTGTCTGATGTTAAGTTTGAACCTGGCTTTGCGTCAGACATGTTGAGAAAATCCTGGCCACTTCTAGGCACGACAGTGTCAGTTGTGGTTTATATGACTACAGATGTGATCATGCTTGGTAGCATCATTGGCTCTGAGGCAGTCGGTATTTATTCTGCCGCTACACGGATAAGCCAGACATGGGGTGTAATCGCTATAGTCGTTGCAACTGTGTGTTATCCGAAGATGGCTCGACTGGTGAATGAAACCCGTGTATTTGACAGGCTTGTTCAGAGAGCGTTGAACTTGCTTGGTATTGTATCGTATATGATAGTACTGAGCATATTATTGTTCGGTACGCTAATTATTGAGATCTTATTCGGGGAGGCGTATTCGCTCTCCGCTGTTGTTTTAAGTGTTCATGTGATCGCTTGTCCGTTCGTATTTATGGGTGCCATTGGTTCGAGATGGTACAACGTACATGGTATGGCAAAACGAAATTTGTTTCGTACCTCCATAGCCGCTGTGCTGAATGTGTTGTTGAATATTATACTGATTCCTCAATATGGTGTTGTCGGCGCCGCTTATGCGACATTGATTACACAAATATTTGCGTGTTACCTGCTAGATCTTGCAGATAAGCGATCAATGGAGTTGTTCCGTATGAAAACGAAAGCGCTTACTGGCATTCAATTTAATTTATGTGGTGGGATATATAAATAAATGGAGATGGATGATGAGCCAGGGTAGTATTTCGGGAAAGTAGTGGGCCTGTGCGCTGCACATGAATAACGCAAACTGCCGTATACGTGGTGACGGCTGCGAAAATCATTCGATTTCTACGGTTTTGTTATATGTTTCAGGAGAGGATTACTTTAGGTGGACAGGCATTTTATTCTGACGCACGGTAGAAGTGGCAGTAATTTCCTTACTAGTAGTCTCAATGCTCATCCATCACTTGTCAACTATGGAGAGGCGCTCGGAGAGTGGACCAAGTCCCATCGGCTCTTTACTCTTTGCAGAAAAACCGGAATGGGATGGGCTGAATATCTGGATGCGCTCTATTATAGTGATACTCTGTTTTATACTGCCCAGACTAAATATGCAATTAGCCACCTCCGGGCAGGACGTAAATTAAATTACAAACGAAAATCCTCTGTCAGTAGTGTTGGTATTAAGGATTTTGTCTTTCTGATAAAGAAAAGGGGGTTGACGGATTATCTCCGAGACAGGAAGAATATCAAGGTTATATATCTGACTCGTAGAAATAATCTCGCCAGATACCTGTCGCTAGTAAACATGAAAGAAACAGGCATCGTTAAAATCAATAAAAAACCTCCGGTTAATGCTCGATACTCTGTTGATATTGAACATCTTTTGATGAGCATCAGGCAGTTTGAAAAAGAGCAGAATTACGGGGACAAGTTGATGAAAAATATACCGAAAGAAAGAGTGAGAGCAATTGAATACGAAGATTATTTTTCTAATGCCGAGTCTATTCAAAAAACACACGCTATGTTATTCAGTTTTCTCGGGGTTGAGGATTTCACAGTAGCATCTTCGCAACAGAAAATACTATCTGATGATCTACGTGAACATATAGTTAACTACGCTGAGGTGGCTGTCGCACTAGAGAGGAATGGCTACGATAACTACCTCGTTTAGTCGGGCAACAGTGATATGGTGAGCATGCAAAGAACAAGTCGACTCAAAACGAGAGAGCCATCTGAATATGGCTTTGATGAGCAAAATAATGCTCAAGGGGTTGAGCTTGTTCGTCGTAGTCGCTGGTGGAAAAAAAACTGGAGTTGGTGGTTGGTGTTGGCGTCGCTGATTGCGTTAACGCTCCTGGTAACTTTGGTATTTGATCGTGTCACATCGGCTGAGGTGATGGTGAATGAAACCGGGTTTGATGATGAACTGCCAAGCTGGCAGATCAATAGCTCTGTAGAGGGTGCGGTATCTGTTCAGGCCGGTATCGTGTCCATTGAACAATCTGGTAACCGCACAACCACAGGTTTAAGTCGCTTGATTATTCTACCGGCGGGAAACACTGAAATGCGTTTGACCGCGACCGCCTCCGCCCACGATATATCAGCTGGCGATTTGGAGTGGCAGGTCGGGCGTATAACTTATGTGCAGATTGACGAGGCAGGGGTACCTGATTGGTCAATACCACATCATCTAATGAGGTTATCCGGTGACGTACGGTCAACCAGTTACAGCGCAGATTTCGTGGTTCCTGAAGAGGTTAGTACGTTGAAAATTTCAGTGGAGCTTGCGCAGGCCAGTGGAAAACTGGAAGTATCTGAATTGACACTGGTGGTGACGCAGCCATCTTCGCGGTTTTGGCACGCCAGGCTTGCTTTGATAGTGGCCTGGGCCATGGCGATAACACTCGGATCGTTTATTTTTTATCGTAGTACCCGGGCCGGCACTGCCCGGGTTACGTTGCTGATTGTCGGACTGTTAATCGTGGTGGGTGTTTTTTCACCGGTTGCGCTAATTCATCATCTGACAGATTGGCTTCAATCTCATATTCCTGTTTCCCGGCCAGCTATTGAATTTGCGTCTCATTTTGTTTTTTTTGCAGTTTTTGCGTTCGTGTTACGAATCACCCGTGACGACACTCCTGTCTATCGTCTATTGATATTCTGTATTTTGGCTGCTGCGACGACTGAGGTTATGCAGCTGCTAACCCAGGAGCGAAGTCCCGATCCTGTAGACTGGATAGCGAATGTACTCGGTGCAGTTGTCGGTCTTGTAGCTGGGTATCCGTTAGCGGAGAAGACAAGGATTTCACGCTTAATTAAAACTCATTTGTAACAAATCCTGGTGTCCTGTTATGTCAATTTTCCCGATCGATTTTGAATGTATAGTATCGATCCACTGTAATATGGGTTCTTCTATGGCAATGTGAATTTCAAGCTTTGCAATTCCTGTATAGTGCCTTGCTGCTATTATAATTTTGACAATGCATGAGTTAAAAAAAATAATTAGAAGTGTTGAGAATCGGATATTAAGATTGGTTCCAGCGCGAGTACTCGTTAGTACTGTGGGACTATCGCTCGCTAATAAACGATATGGTTCCTACGGTAAAGGAAAAATGTCGTATCGGCGTTTTTTGATATTGACACACCAGCGATCAGGTAGCAATTTGCTTACGACTACATTGAACACTCACCCGCATGTAGTGTGTGACAACGAATTGTTCCATAAAAAAGAAACATATTTTGGAATTGGTGAGCGAAGTTATTTAGTGTCACCATGGATTCGGGCGATTCGGGATTTCAGCCCGGATGAATTCGTTGATACATACATTTATGGTCCCCATGCTGGCCAGGTTCGGGCAGTGGGGTTTAAGATATTTGTTACTCATTATCAAAACGCGAGATTCAAAGGTGCTATCGACAGAATTTTGAATTCTCAACAGCTTTCAATTGTTCGTTTGAGTCGGATAAATAAGCTGGACACTATTCTGTCAGAGGTGGTTGCACTAAAGTCCGGTCGCTGGATAGCGAGAGTAGAAGACACGCCTGTCGATCAGCCGGTTTTTATCGATCCAGACTATTGTTTACATAAATTCCTCGAGTTTGAACTTGAGGATAAAATATTCGACGAAATTTGTGAAAATCGAAATCATATCTCCATCACCTATGAAGAATTGTTCGCGAATTTTGATCCCACAATACAAAAAGTAACTGATTTTCTGTCAGTAGAGGCTGTGCCGTTGTACCCGATAATAACTAAACAACGGAAAAATAAAACACTAGAGGAATCGATCACAAACTATGCCTCATTGAAGAAGCGTTTTGAATCGTCAAAATGGCAGGGATATTTTGAATAGAAAATACGCTCTCGTTACCTGTAGCGTCAATGAGATGTAGCACAATGCATGTAACATTTATCGTCTGGAGCCGTTACTTAGGACAATCGCTCCAGAACTGCTCCGCCAGGTGTTCGAGCCGCTGTTTCGCAAGACGAATTAACTACTGCTTCGTTAAGTAATTTTTCCCCTGCAAAAAGGTTGATTAATTTCATCGGTTCTTCCGGGCCAAATTCAGCGATGACCTGTCTTTTGCCAATTCGCCCCAACTTCTGTTTGACCGGCATCGATGCTTTTAGCGCGTCGGCTATGCAATTCGCAAGTGTTTCCGGATCGCCGGCATGTACCAGCCAACCGGTTTTTCTGGATTTTACCAACTCGGGTATGCCTGCAACATATGTGCTGATGACCGGGACCTCTCTCGCCAGAGCTTCCATGATGGCTACTGGCAAGCCCTCGGCAAAACTGGGAAGGATGAATAGTTCGGCGTTATCCAGTTCCTGGATGATCTTGTCCTCTCCTTGCCAGCCCAATATTTCAATATGTGCGTTAAGATTTAATCGTGCGATTTCGTGTTCGATGATTGCTCGCATTTCACCATCACCGATTAGTCGCAGTTTTATACAGATTCCTCTTTCAACAAGTTTTTTGACGGCTTGTACGATAATAAGTTGGCCCTTTTGTTCACAGATGCGGCCTACAGACAATAGTCTGCCAGGCTCCGTGTGGCTCTTTGTGTCTCGCTGAAGAAACTTCGGAGCGACAGTGCAATGGACGATGTGAATCTTTGACCAGTCGTCGTATCGGCACCATCGATAAAGCTGGCTCCTGCCATATTGTGAGATGGCTATAACTGAAGTCGCATGCTCGACTTTCTTGCCCAGAGACAGGCGTACGGGGTTATCGAACTCGTCAGGTCCGTGTACGGTAAAACTGTATTGCGGTCCGCCAAGTATTCTGGAAAAAAGGGCTGTTGTGGTACCGTTTGTGCCGAAATGGGAGTGGAGATGGCTCACACCCAGGGTTTCGCACAGTCGTACCACTTCAACTGCTTCGATCGCGTATGCCATATGCTTAAGGAAAGCACCTCGGGCATTTTTAGTGAGCTGCAAGTAACATTTCATCAACGCCAGGGTTCGCAAGGGTTTTTGAATGCAAAGAATAAGGAACTGGCTGACAAGATGGAGCACACCTGTGCGCAGGATATAGTGAGTTTTTTTCTCTTCTTGAAGATCTTCTTCGGTGATTAGTGCCTCCGGGCCGGGTCGAATGGCAATTCTTGTTACCGAGACGCCCGCAGACTCGAGCGCCTGTATCTCACTGCGAATAAATGTATGACTGATTTTTGGGTATTGGTTTATCAGGTACGCAACGTTCAATGTGTTTTCACTCAAAAATTTGTAGTGTCTATTTATATTCAATAATTCTTACATCTCGCAAAAATAAGCGTTGCCAACAGTACTTTAAGACACCATAACCTTCGGCAAACTTGCCCAGTACCAGGAAAAATGCCCAATCGAATTGTTTTCGGGGATCCCCCGACGGTAGTGACTTGCGCCAAATACGGATCACCTGGATTGGATAGATAAGCCCGGCAGTGATCAGCAACGGCTGCAACATGCCCAGAACGATGCTAAGTGGTAAAAAAAGTGGCCATAAGATAGCGCTAAGTGTTTCTCGTTGCCAGATGGCATATTCAGATTTTCGGTGCAGTTGTTGTACAGCGATAAAGGCGTAGCCAGACCGGACCATGCGATTCCACCATTGGGGCAGCCGAACCATATTGGCATCATGGCGGGTCATGGGGCTATCCAGTCGATAAATTTTCCAGCCAAGTGCACGCAGACGCACACACATCTCCGGCTCTTCTCCTGCTATCAGTCGCTGATCGAAGCCGCCCGACTGTTCAAACGCAGTACGTCGAATCAACATGTCTCCGCCACAGGAAATAGTATCGCCGGTTGGTGTGTCCCATTCGATATCGCAGAAGCGGTTGTAGCGCGACTGTTCAATATTTTTTTCCCTGCGTCGACCGCATACGATCGCATAGTCAGGGTATCTGATTAAAAAGTCTGTGGCTGATTGCACCCATTCCGGTTCGACCTCGCAGTCTCCGTCGACGAACTGGATAAATTCCGGTTTCGGCAAATGTGCTTGTACGAACTGATGGCCGGTATTTCGCGCTCGTGCCGCCGAGTATGGTCTATCGGCGCTTACGCAGATCGTGTGAACATTCGTTTGTTGTGCGATTTCCATACTTTGATCTGTGGAGCCAGAATCCACATAGATGATGTGGTCTACCTGATTTCTGAGCGACATGATGCAGTTATAAAGCCGTTCACCCTCGTTACGTCCGATCACAACGGCTACGATGCTCACGATAGGTGGCTGGTTTTGCAATTCGTGTTTTGAGCAATCATTTCGACCAGATTCCATCATGGTGCAAACTCCAGCAGTTTCCGAAACTGTAAGAATTACCGTGAGATGTAAATCATGATTAACCCTGCCGGTATTGGTAAATCATAACTAAATTTCTTGGCAAAATCTGTTTTCTGCAAGCGATAACTGCGAGATAGAAGAGATAAAAGAGAGCTGGATCCCAAAATATGGATGTGTTTCTGGCGTCACGCTCCTGTTGGTCTGTTACGCGCAAGTTCGATAATAGTATCGAAGAAACAAGCCCCTGGCCGCATTGGCCCTTCCTTAAATCAGTGTGTAAAGAATCTGTGCTTTTGTTAGCAACAGATTGGTTTTGTGCTTTGCAAAATGCGAGGCTTCAGATAGTGAAAACATCACATGTTTTATTTTTGAAATACGTTGTGTGAAGTTTTAAATACTATTTGTTCTATAATTGTAACTAGTGTCGATTGGATACCCTGTTGAATAACTTTAGTGGATTGCTGCTGACGTTGACTATGCATTTTTCTCAGTATACGTACACTATCTGTTGTATTCGTATCTTTTTTGTTGCATAACAAATCCGGGATTTATTTAATCGGAAAACGTGGCGCTATTCCGGGCATCAACACTGAGGACACATCATCATAATAAAAAGCCCGAATTCTGTAAGGAAATTGAAACACTTTGCTCATCGGCTTATTTGTGGTGACTTGCCGATTTCACATAGTTGCGCTGTACCGATTGGCTGTTCGCTAATGCGATGACCGTTTACTCTCCTTTTTTCGTTGTTGGTTCGCCACGTTCAGGTACGACCCTGTTTCGTCTGATGCTGGACTCGCATGTTGAGCTTACTTGCTGTGAAGAATTTCAGTTCCTCGTAGATCTTGTCGGCGACGACGGTTCAACACCGAATCTTCCGGAATATGCTAATTATCTAAAAACCCGGAGAGTGTGGGTTGACTCCGGACTCGTGCTGGATCCACGTCAGAGTTACGTTTCAAATGTGCACAATTTTTTTACACAGAGACTGGCACTGACCGGAAAGACTCAGGTCGGCTCTGTGATCCACTATAATTTCACCCGGTTGCTCCATTTGTTCCCCGATGCTCGCTTTATATACTTGTTAAGGGATCCCAGAGACGTTGCACAGTCGATTATTAAAATGGGTTGGGCAGGTAATGCCTGGTATGCACTTGATCGTTGGCTTGAGGCGGAGGCACAATGGGGAGAGATAAAAAAACGAATCCCCGAGAATCGATGGATCGAGGTGCGATATTGCAATCTGATAAACAACCACACCAGCGTACTTGAACAGGTGTGTGAATTTCTTGGTATATCCTTTAGCACCCAAATGCTGAAATACCACAGCGCCACCGGATATGGTGTACCTGATTCCTCCCGTGTGTCAGTCTGGCGCAGGGAGTCAAGTGTTCGGGACATTCAATTCGTTGAGGCACGAGTTGGTGATCGTCTTGTAAAACGGGGATTCAAACCGAGTGGCTTAAGAATAATTACACCTTCAACGACAGGTTTGATGGGAGCAGCGGTCGAGCATAAGCTGTGGATATCGGTGAGGTTGGTGAAGAAGTATGGTGCACGGTTAGTCATTGAAAGGTGGTTGACCAATCGTTTGCCTGCTCCTGCGTGGCGGCGTTCTGTACAAGAACGATTCACCATTGTGAATAAAGCTGGTCTTATACGTTCGTGGCCAACTCAACATCGGACTGTTTCAACTCGCGAAGAATGCGACAACAAAATTCCAACGCGACGGGCATCTCCCTGATTGAACTAACCCGAGTCAGTATCGGATCATTGCGAATGTGCTAATTAATAAATCAAAAATAAAACGTACTGGTCGCACGTCAGTTCCGCGTAAGCGCAGTCGGAAATCCAGGGTCAGTCAGGAAGACGCAGCCGAGTCGAAAAGAAAAAAGCGTAGTGGTAAACCCAGGGTCAGTCAGGCAGACGTAGCCGATTCGAAAGGAAAATTGCAATTACTGGATATCGGGGCAGTGTTGCTCATTGGATTGGCGATTGGAATGGACGCGGGATTCGTGGGCGCCGAGAAGTATTTTTTTGGTTCCGGGCAAAACTTTGTCAAATACATTTGGCATGTAGTGTACATCGGATCGATCCTGCATATTTGGTACAATCCGCGAATATTGAGCGCACAGGAATTGTGCAGAAAGTTCTTTCTGCTGCTGTTATTGATAGTTGTCAGCGTCTCATCCGTGCTTTGGTCAATAGATCCCTCTTCTACAATTAAGTTCTCTTATCACCTGATTGGTCAATTGTGCCTGGCGGCCTGTATTGGTCTGTGGTTGCCACACGACAAAATAATAAGTGTTATATTCTTTTCCCTGTTATTTTTCCTGGCGCTCAATGTGTTTGCGGTATTCAGTCTGCCGGAAGCTACAATAAAATTGCACAACGGTGTACTGGTGTGGCAAGGCTTTAGCGGTAACAAAAATCACTTTGGCATACTCGCCGGAATGTGTGGATTATTCAGTGTACTCTATGGTTTGAAATCAAAAGACGCATACCAGTATGCTTTTGCCATAGCAGGCCTGGCATTTAGTATCTATTTAATCGGGGAAAGCAACTCTGCAACATCGGTTGTGTGTTTAGCTGTTGGTCTGGCCTACCTTGTCTTTTTTAATATTGGCTCCAGATACCGGAAGGTATTTGCATTCGTCGTAACAATGTGTCCAATCCTTATGGTTGCTACCATAATGATATTAATGGCACTGGAGTTGGAAGTTGGTGATTTCACAAAGGTACTGAACAAAAGCGACACTCTAACCGGTCGGGTAGATATCTGGAAAAGTTCGTGGGATGCGGTTCTGGTCAAGCCACTCATGGGACACGGATTGGGGACAGTTTGGTATTCCTTTACCGAGAATGCCGCAACGCTGCACCGTGAAATCATAAAACATCGACATGGGGACACCCCGATTCCACATGCGCATAACGGATTTCTTACACTCTCAAATCAACTGGGGCTTCCGGTAGCATTGGCGGCTGTTTGGGTTTTGATTGCCAGTTACGTTAACAAGTTGAGAGATTTTCTACGTTCCGGTTCCAAACAACATCTTGCATTTGGTGCGCTAGCGCTATTTGTTATCGTACACAACATTGCCGAGGTTAGTCTTTTCCGACCTAGATATTTGTTGTGGACGCTATTTCTTGTTTTCCTTGTCAATCAATATATGGCGTGGCCAAAGCAAGTTGTTGAAAAAAGCAGAGAGCGTAAAAAACAGAAAAGGAGATTTCGGCGGACATCGTTAATGAGGTTGGTGAACCGGCATCGTAAACAAAAATCTCACAGAGTAACCAGGAAGAGAAAAATACGCCGTACCTCTGGAAAGAGAAATCGCAGTACCCGGCATCGGACCGATTCTCCGGCTGTTGGTAGAGCCGATGAATCCCACTCGATTAAGGACCGGCTAGAAGTGCATGGCGACAATACATTGGTTGGACACGCCGGGGTGCCATCTATTGGGCAGTCCGAAAATCCTGTTATGGAAAGTAGCGCAAACCTGGTCGAAAATGACCCTGAAGAACAATCGGCATGTGGTGTTGAGTCGCGGGTGGAAATTGAAGTGCCGCCAGAAGATGCAATGGAATCGATATCAGAAAGTGCACAGGAAGAAAAACCACAAACTGAAGTTCAGGTGCAAGCTCAAGTCGTTTTTGATGAGCAAGGCGAGAGCGTTATCGAGGAGCGAAACGAAAATCAGGAAGAAAACATTATTGATGATCAAAGTTACAGCGATCGGAAAAATCGCGGGTAGTTTTAACTTTCGACTACTTGTTACTGATGGCGCACTATTGTCATATCGTCTGGTGCGGGGATCAGGTAATATTCGGTCATTTGATGTTGACCTGGTTGACGGAAATTGAATTGGCAGCATGGCGCTGCGGACTATGTTGATATCCGCAGCGTTTATGCGCACATTCGCGTTGCCGGTGATTGGTTTGACTTTTTGCAATCAGCTTTTGAGCATAATGTTTTCAACCGGCTAGACGGTGCAGGAAACGCAACCAGATGTCCGCAACCGGATCTGATGCCTCTGCCGCATAGTGCGTTAGCCCGGTCCGGGACGACCTATAAAGCGTTTACAAATATAACCAACCTTACAAAGGCGTTTGTCTTTGGTGCTTGCGCCGGTCGGGATTGCTCTTTCATCGTAAATAGAATCGCATTGGGCAGCGTACGCATGTACGGTTCGGGTGGAGTTGAAAAAGCCTTTCAATAGTACACTTCGTTTTTCCAGCACCAGTTGCTGAAGGTCGGAGCAGGTATGTTCTTTGGGAGCAATTGCGGTATCTGCCGCATAGCTGGAGCTGCCAGCTAGTAGTAGTGCGAGAATAAGGTATACAGGCTTCACGGGTTCTCTCCCTGGTTTTGACTGGACATCCGGGGCTTTCTGAATATCAGCAAGGTGGTAAGTCCATGTGTAAACTTATCTGAAACAAATTTTACCGAAAAGTTCGGTGCGAGTGATGCTGATGTTTGTTATTTGCATCAATTGCGAGAATAAATTGAGCCGGTGTTTTATGGTGCCTGTAAATAAATCTGTGAGACGTGGAGACGCTTAGCTGCAGGTAACCGACGAGGGTTTGCCGCAGGTTATTGCGTACTACAGAAGGGCGTGCGTAGACGAGTCTTTAACCGGTGAATATGATCTACACACTTTGGTAAAGCCGGTTGTCTGCGGGCATCAATTCGGTCAATTGCAATGGTTCACCCTGATCTTTAAACGCTGCCCGGAGAGCATCGTAAATAGCCTTTGGGCTAACGATGCATTCGCTATGGCAAACAAAAGGCGGAGCCGGTGCTGTTTCGCTACGGTCGATAATTTTCAGTTCGTCGTGATCGATAAACTGCCACGAGTAGGCATCGATCGCCGCCACATCAGCTGCGCCTGATAGCAGTTGGAAAAGACTATTCTGATGTGAACCACTAATTTTGCATTGTTGGGGGGCTCTGCCAGTACGCTCAAGCCATTTCAGAAGAGCCGTACAGCCCGAAAAGGATGTATCGGCATTGACGGCAATAACCGGGTTTGAGCCAACATTGATATTCTTCGCCACAATATGACTGTAATAGTGACCAGCCGGGCAATCTAGCGTGTTAAAAACAGGGCGGGCAAATGCTTTCAGTTCGCTGCCTGCCTGCGTGTACAGGTCCGGACCGCAGCACTGGCTCAAAAACAATGAGTCACTCGACCATTGCTGTGCCAGAGGTGTACCACGGTCCAGCCGTGCGGGTAGTTCCCTGTGGTACGGCCCTGAAATCTGTTGGCAGAGACTGTGGTACACAGAATCGAGATAGTCTTTTGTGTGGGTAAATCGTACCAGGGCAGGCTTGCGATGAGCATTTAGAGCGAAGTTCCGGTGCAATGCTGAAGGGTGGGATAACAGACAACGCGAGAACGCACAGGTTTCATTTATGCCCGGAGCAAGTTTCCCTGATTCGGGTAGTTGCGGTGTTTTGTCAGGTACGTTTGCAAGTTCGGGTGTTTAAAGAAAATCAGTCACTCTGCAAACGCGTGATACCCGGTGATTATCAGCGCCAGATATCGGCAGGAATAAACACGCTGCCAGCCGCAATTTTACGGGCAGTTCTCACCACTCCGGCCGAGACTGGCCGCAGGTCGTCGTTGTCGTTTTCGATATGCATTACTACATCCATGTTGCCGAGTGGATGTTCGAGAGTCAGCTTAACCATGGGCTGACTGCCGGGCTCGACAAATCCTTCGATAATACTGCCATTTACCAGAGCGCAAGCCGATATACACTGCGAACCTGTTACCGCGAGTGTCGGATGGGTGGACCAGGGCATAAAGTAGCGAGTGCACAAAGAAGCTTGTGGATTCTGTGGTGTGGCGATAAGGCCGAACTTCGGAATGACAGATGAACAACAATCTCCGAGTCCCATCAATGCGCCTGCCTTAATGCGCACCTGTTCCATTTTGTTGAAAAATTCCTTGTTGGCATCGAGCGCTTCACAGGTCTCGTAGCCGGTCAAACCGAAATCCTCTGCCCGGGCGATAACCATAGGCATCGCGAAATCAATGCAGGTCACTGCGATACCATCAATGGTGTCACGGCTATTGCCGGTTGGAAGCAATGCGCCAGTGGATGAACCTGCAACATCGTGAAAGTCCAACGCTATCGGTGCGGCGCTACCGGGTACACCATCGATAGTATCAGTGCCCTCATAAGTTACCTGTGCCCCCGGCGTTTGTACCGTTGCTATGACCTTCGCACCAGTATTTACAGCTCTAATGCGAACTGTCGTTTGATTGTCGCTCGCATCGATCAGACCCATCTCAATCGCCGCCGGGCCTACGCCAATCATCATATTGCCACAGGTGGGCTTGTAGTCGACGAGTCGGTCATTCACGCTAACCTGGGCAAACAGGTAATCGATATCCGCCCAGTCGTCATCGGATTTTGAAAGCATCGCCACTTTGGTGGTAACCGCATTACCGCCGCCAATGCCGTCTATATTGAGCGGGTGGCCGGAGCCCAGAGCAGACACTAAAACATCGGTGAGAGTTGCTTCGTCCGCGGGCAGATCCGCTCTATTGAAAAAAGGGCCCTTCGAAGAGCCTCCGCGCATTAGCAAATAGGGTATAGCAGTTTGGTTCATCGCAGGGTCGCAGCGGGTTTAATAAGTGTGCGGCAATCGGGGTGGAAAATTTAGCCGGGAGCTCATTCTACAGGCATTAAAGACTTAAAATGGAATTGCTGGTGGCTGTAGCTATTGTAGTTTTTTTCACCTGATGGAAGCTCGAATGCGTAAAATGAAGAAAACTACCTGAATCTTCGACGCAGCATTCATTCCCGGGTGGTCGAGTGGCCGGCTAGAACATTTTCAGGTAGCGGTCGCGCTCCCATTGGCTTACATGGTTGCTGTAAGCCAAACACTCGTCTCTTTTGCAGGAAACCCAGGATTCAAGCATTGCATCGCCAAGAACGTTTCGACTAAGAGGATCCGCTTCCAGAGCTGTGATTGCTTCCTCCAGAGTTCTGGGCAACCATTGAATGTTCTGCTGTTGGCGATACTCTTCTGTCTGCTCAAATAGATTGACCTTGTTAGGTGGGGCAAGCTCAAGCTTTTGCTCGATGCCCTCGAGTCCTGCTGCAATCATAAGTGCCATACCGAGGTAGGGATTGCATGCACTGTCTGCTGCTCTTAGTTCAACCCGACCTCCGTCTGAAGGAATTCTGACCGTGTTGGATCGGTTGTTTCCGCCCCATGAGGTAAAACACGGCGCCCAGGTGTAGCCGGACGTGCTTCCTTTCATGATAAGGCGTTTGTAGCTGTTGATGGTCGGTGCCGACAGCGCCAGAATGGCGGGCAGATGTTGCATGACGCCAGCGGTAAATTGATAACCTTCGGTTGACAGGCCCATGTTGTGTGGATCATTGCTAGCTGGTTCAAACAGATTCTTGCCGGTGTTGACGTCGGCCAGTGACATGTTGAAGTGCGCGCCGCTACCGGCTTTGTCAGCGAACGGTTTTGGCATAAACGAGGCAAAACATTGATGCTTTCGGGCAAATTCATTCACCATGACTCGTAAAAAAACAAAACGGTCAGACATGGTCAGCGCGTCCGCGTACTGGAAATCGAGCTCAAACTGGCCTACACCGTCTTCGTGGTCGAATGAGTAAACGCTCCATCCCAGTTTATTCATTGCGTCGACGGTTTCACCAAGCCAGGAATCGAGATTGTCAATCAGCCGAATACTATCGTAAGCCGGTTTGTCAAGAATTTGCAGATCGCTGATAGCGTTTGGTTCGGCAGCACCATCGTCTTTGAACACGAAAAATTCGGCCTCAATGCCACAATTGACAATAAACCCCTTTTCCGCAGCACGCGCCAGCACGCGTTTTAATATGCCACGATTGCAAGGCTCAAACGGCTTTCCCTGATACCACAGATCACTGGCAAACCAGCCTATGCCATCTCGCCAGGGCACCACCATGAATGAGTCTGGATCCGGGACGGCGGCGACCTCATCATCCGCCATATTCTGAGGCACTCCGTCCAGTGCGGCACCGGTGAATAGTTCGGAGCCGCCAAGCATACGCTCAAGATAGTCGACCGGAACCATTTTCGCCTTGGGAATGCCATGCATATCTACATAGCCTGGCACCAGATATTTAAGGTTGTTTGCCTTAATTGAGGCTTGCAGTTTTTCAAGCGTGTTGGCATCAATAGTTATATTGCTGTTTGTGCTCATTGAGGAATCTGCCAGTTGTTAGACCAAACGACAACCACAATCATCAGCGATGGAGTGGGAGTGACGGGTGCAATCCGCTCTGCGGTATTCCTCATCAACAGAAATGTTGCCTGCCCTTGTCCAAGTATGCCCCAGTCAATGTGTTTTTTCTAATGCAAAAGAGGCTATTGATATGCACAAGTACAGCGTGACTGAATCCGGGTGCTTTTGGTGGAAGGGTTAGCATTCGTCCCGCAAAGGTTCCAGCGGGCCTTATCCGACTGGTTCTCAGTCATGATGCAGCCGATCTGTAACGGAACATTGTCTCTTGACAGCCAGGAGCGATGTGTTTCAATGACGTTTGCGCCACGCGTCCGGGTTACAATTGAATCCAGTGCCGGTATCCAGACACACAGCATATTAGCGTGCCTGGCGGTAGCAACTGTTTTGCTGTGCAGGCGGCGAAGTGCTGCGAGCGTTGGCGGTTAACATCACGAGAGGATCATATGAGTACCGGCTTTTTTGATGACATTGAGCGCATTCCCTTCGAAGGTCCGGACAGTCAAAATTCACTGGCGTTCCGTTACTACCAACCCGACGAGATTGTCGCGGGCAAACGCATGGAGGATCACTTGCGTTTTGCGGTTTGCTATTGGCATTCATTCACCTGGCCCGGATCGGATCCGTTCGGTGGACTAACCTTTGAGCGACCATGGTTTGATGAAATAAGTAGTAGCTCCGATCCAATGGCGAATGCAAAGTTGAAAGCTGACGTGGCGTTCGAAATGTTCGCGGCTTTGGGGGTGCCATTTTTTTGCTTTCATGATGCCGATGTTCGGCCGGAAGGCAGTAGTTTCTCTGAAAACACAAAAAATCTTAACGAGATAGTCGACTACTTCGAACGGAAAATGGCCGATACCGGAATCAAGTTGCTTTGGGGAACGGCTAATCTGTTTTCGCATCGCCGTTTTATGGCGGGTGCTGCTACTAATCCTGACCCCGATGTATTCTCATTTGCAGCGGCAACTGTTAAATCCTGTATAGACGCGACTCACCGACTTGGCGGAGAAAACTATGTGTTGTGGGGTGGACGGGAAGGCTATGAGACTCTCCTCAACACACGAATAGATAAGGAACTGGATCAACTTGGCCGTTTTTTAAGTATGGTCGTAGACTACAAAAACAAAATTGGTTTCAAGGGTGAGATACTGGTTGAACCAAAGCCGCAGGAACCGACCAAGCACCAGTACGATTACGATGTTGCTACTGTTTATGGTTTTCTGAAGCGGTATGGCCTTGAAAGCGAGGTGAAAGTAAATATCGAACAAGGCCATGCCATATTAGCGGGTCACACTTTTGAACACGAACTGGCACTGGCTTCGGCGCTTGGTATTTTCGGTTCTATAGATATGAACCGCAACGACTATCAATCTGGTTGGGATACAGATCAGTTTCCCAACAATGTCCCGGAGATGGCACTGGCCTATCTCCAAATTCTTAACGCCGGTGGCTTTACCACCGGAGGGACAAATTTTGATGCAAAACTGCGTCGCCAGTCTATAGAACCGCGGGATCTGCTGGTGGCTCACATCGGCGGCATGGATTGTTGTGCACGTGGTTTGAAGGCCGCTGCGGCTATGTTGGAGGAAGGTACTGTCGATCGATTCATCGCAGACCGTTACGATGGCTGGAACAGCAGTACCGGAAAATTGATACTCGATGGAAAACTCACGCTAGATGATCTGGCCAGCAAGGTTGAGCGGGAAAATATCAATCCCGAGCCGGTATCCGGTCGGCAGGAATATCTTGAAAACCAGATTAACCGGTTTGTTTGACCGGAATTTTTGCAAGTCTGCGGGTGCAATGATTTTTTAGTAGCGGCGTAGCCAGTAAATACGAGCGAGTTACTTCTGCACAGTCTCACTTGCCGCACAATACAAAACCCCTGTCAAAGTTTTGTTGTTTTTACCGCGAGCGCCGGTTCGATGACGGTACAGGGGTTGATTGCCAGTCCATTCCACGCTGTGCAGTGAAGCTGAGCCCTGTGGTCAGCGCTTTAGCTGATGTTGCGTTGTTTATCGGCAACCGTGCGTAATCGCTATAAACAGCGCAACCTTTCCGTTTGAACCACCCCCGGTCACTGAATCAAATGACAAGCTCTACACTATCCCTGTTCCGGCACACTAGTTGTGCCTGTTACGGAAAGTGGCAATAAAATCAAGAGCTATGGTGGGAACCTGAAGGTGGTTTAAGAGTCGTTGTAAAGCGTTGCTGAAGGTATTGATATAGATCACTACTGTGAACTCGCTCACACCCTGTCCGCGTTTAGTTCTTTCTACATTACTGATTTATAACCTTCTGAACGTAATCATAAATTTCTGTCTGTCGTTAAGTAACGATGTAGAGAACATACCTGTTTACTGGCTGTGCTGTGTAAGTTTAAGCGGACAGCGTCAAATGTGGATACTTTATGAGAATTGAAACTAACAAGTTGCACGGGACGCATAAAGGCAAAATGATGTTTTGCCTTACAGCATTATTCCTGCTGTTCATTGCGAGTATGTTGTTTAACCAGCATGCCCACGCAGCACTCGTTTGCAGCGCAGCAGCAATTGACGAGGATGGCGACGGTTGGGGGTGGGAAAACCATCAATCCTGTATTATTGAAAGTAGTACCGCGACTGCTCAGGCTGTAGTGTCAGCCGCACCGGATACTGGTAATGAACTTCTGTGTGCTTCGTCTTCATCTGACCCTGATGGTGATGGATGGGGGTGGGAGAACAATGCATCGTGTCGCGTTGGTGCATCAAGTGCTCCCGCCGCAGCTGCACCGCCGGTGACTGACAGCAATAACCCTGTGACTGAAAGTAATAACCCGGTCGCTGCTGCCGAGTCTGGTTCGAGTCAGACTGAAGTATGTGAATCTCTCGCCTCTGATCCCGATGGCGATGGATATGGCTGGGAGCGCGGGCGCACATGTGTAGTGTCTGCATCGACAGCTGCTACAAAAAGCAGCGTTGAAACTGCTGCGCCGCCACCAGTGGCAGCAGCAACGGCTGGTTCTGTTAATGGTAACCCTGTGTGTCTTACCGACAGCAGTGACTCAGGCAGTAACGGGTTCGGTTTCGAAAACAACCGTACTTGCGTGGTGGTTAACGGGGTAACAGCGACTCGCAACAATCCATTGTTGAATCAGCGATCGTGTATACCGTGGCTTGAAATCGGTTATGGCAATTACCGCTTGCAAAATAACACGTGGAATGATGGCGCTGTCTATTCGGATAACTGGGCTCAGTGTATAGAGCTTACGGGCGGTCCGGGTAACTATGTGGCAAAGTGGGATTACAACTGGCTGCAGCGAGGCGAGGGCGATGAGTATGCGGTCAAGTCGTATCCTCAGGTTTATTACGGACGCAAGACACGCTACAACGTTTCCGGCAGTGTTGCTGAAACCGGACTGCCGGTAGATATTAACAGCATGCCCCAATTTTTCGTTGAATACGACTACTCCGAGACAGGTGTTGTAGAGCGCAACGTTGCGCTTGAATCCTTCTTTCACACCAGTTGTGAAGCGGAGGAGAACAACAAGCAATTTGAGATGATGGTATGGGTTGGAGTGCCTGAAATACGCACTCCCGGTGTGCTGGTCGCGACGGTAAATCTGAGCGGGCAGGAGTGGGATGTTTATACTAACCCGCAATTGTCGTGGGCCTACGTGGCGTTTGTCGCCAAACAACCCAGTACGCGAGGCAAGCTTGACTGGAATGCATTCGTCGACTGGTCGCGTTTTGAAGGACCTGCTAACGGGGTACCGGCAATGGGATCGAACACTTGCATGGGTGCCATTGAAATTGGCAGTGAAACCTTTTGGGGTTCGGGTACATTCACTTTGAACCGTTTTGAGGTAACTCGATAGCCGCCGTTATTAGTTTCGCCGGACTGGCTCAGCAATCTAAATGGTTGTACTGACGTTGTACTAACTTAAATGCTTTGGTTTCCGGGGTTTTCACTGTAAGTTGAAGACCCCTTATCTAAACCGGTCAAAAGCATGGCAGACAACTGCGATTTCGTTGTTATTGGTAGTGGCGCTGCGGGTTCGGTCGTTGCGTCCAGACTTGCGGCTTCAGGTAAACACTCGGTGTGTGTGCTGGAGGCAGGCGATGATCGTCGACGGCCACTGGTTAGCATTCCCGCGGGCTTTGTGAAAAATTTGCACAAACCGGAAATGATGTGGCAGTTTGGCAGCGTGGCTGGTGCCAACACCGCTAACCGAAGTGTTTACTTACCCCAGGGAAAATTAGTCGGTGGCTCAACGTCGATCAATGGCCTGATCTATAATCGGGGCCAGGCAGATGATTATGATCACTGGGCATCTCTCGGAAACCCGGGCTGGGCCTACAACGATATTTTGCCGTATTTTCGACGTTCGGAAACACGGCTTGCGCCGGAATCGCAGTATCGAGGCAGCCACGGGCCGATAAAAATATCTGACCCCGATCAATCCCATTTTTTGTGCGATGCGTTCATAGATTGCGTCTCAAAACATACCGGTGCGCCGCAACACAACGATTACAACGGTGCTACACAACGAGGTACCGGATACTATCAGCGTTTCATTCATGGTCGTTTTCGTGAGTCTGCAGCAACCGCTTTTCTAAAGCCCGTTCAGGGCAACCGCAATGTCGAAGTTCGGTCAAATTCACTTGTCACTCGAATACAGGTTGAGCAGGGCAGGGCTACGGGTGTCGAGTATCTGCGTAATGGCATCAGTGAAAAAGTTAGTGCCCGCTGTGAAGTTATAGTGTGCGCGGGCACCGTTAATTCAGCCAGGCTCTTGCAATTATCCGGTATTGGTCGGTCGGAGTATCTACAGTCGCTAGGGGTGGTGCCAGTACATAATTTGCCCGGTGTGGGTGAAAATCTGCAGGATCATTATTTTGTCCGGCTTGCCGCCCGGCTCAAACCCGGAACAGACACGCTCAACCGTCAAAGCAAAGGTTGGCGTCTAGGCAGGGAGGTTCTACGCTGGCTTGCAGGCAAACCAAGCATTTTAACGTGGAGTCCTTCCATCGCCTATGCGTTTTTAAATTCTGCTGATGAAACAAACGCCGGGTTACAGCCCGACCTGCAATTTGTGTTCAGTCACGGTAGCTACCGACCGGGCAAGGTATATGAGCTCGACGATTTTCCGGCAGTGACCTGTGGCTTCACCCAGCAGCGGCCTGAAAGCACCGGTTATTCCAGAATTACCTCTGCTGATCCTCACGAGCTACCCGAAGTACAACCAAACTACCTGGTGGCAGAGCTTGATCAGCAAGTGGCCATTAAGGGGATTCGTATGGCGCGACGTTTTCTGCAATCAGAGCAGTTCGGTCAGTGGTTCGAGCGCGAAGAGACTCCTGGCCAGCAGGTACAAACAGATGACGAGATGTTGTCCTATGCCCGTTCCACAGGTAACACCGGTTACCACCTGGTCGGTACGTGTCGGATGGGACCACGTCACGACCCCGGGTCAGTGGTAGGTGCGGATTTGAAATTGCACGGGCTGCAGGGGTTGCGCGTGATAGATGCATCGGTGATGCCGCGGGTCACCTCGTCAAACACGTGCGCGCCAACTATTATGATTGCCGAAAAAGGAGTTGAGATGGTACTGGCGGAACACTAACCCGCCGTCTTTGTGGACCTCAAAGTAACGGGAGCGACTCTTTAAACGCTTTAGAGAAAATAGCGAACTCTTCCTGTGTACCCAACCCGACCCTGATACAGCGATTGAGCGGTTCGACGCCAGGCATACGCATAAACACATCTCTCTCGGCCAGTTTTTCCAGCATCATTTTCGCACGTGCGCTGGATTCCAGATCGACGGCAACGAAATTAGTATAGGAGGGTTCTGCATATAGATCGTAGTTTGTGGCAAACTCCATAACCTGTTGCCGACTGTCAGCTACAGCTTGCTTGACGGTTGTTAGAAATTCGCTGTCCTGAAGCGATGCCAACGCCCCGATTTGTGCAATTCGGTTGATGCCAAAATGGTTGCGGATTTTGTTGAATCCACTGATTAGCTCTTTATTGGCTATAGCATAGGCGATGCGTTGACCCGCCATGCCGTAGGCTTTGGAGAATGTTCTAAATCTTATTACCCGGGGGTTTGAAGTATCTATGGCAGGGGCCACGGGACTGTCGGCGAATTCTATGTAGGCTTCATCGAGCGCCAACACACAATTATCCGGAACCGCACTAATCATTTCACTGATTTTTTCGGCGCTGTTCCACGTGCCCATAGGGTTGTCCGGATTGGCAATATAGACCAGCGGTGCGGATGTTTCATTTACCGCTGCCATCAGAGCGTCCGGATCTTCATGAAAGCCTTTGTAAGGCACGGTTTTAAGTTCTGCGCCGTATCCTGCCACGTGATAATTAAACGTAGGGTAGGCGCCGGCAGACGTTACGGCTTTTTCACCTGGCTTTAACAGCATGCGCACCGTCAGGCCCAGCAAGGTATCAATGCCGGCGTCGACGCATATTTCATCCATAGACACCTGGTGTTTTTCCGCCAGAGCGCTACGTAGCTCAAAACTCTCGGGATCAGCATACCAGGCGCTTTTAGCAATGGCCTGTTGCATGGCTTCAGCGGCAATCGGTGACACCCCAAACGCGCTTTCGTTGGCGCCAATTCTGGCGCGAAACTGACTTCCACGGGCTCGTTCCAGTGTTTCCGGGCCAACAAACGGAGTAGACGCGGGGAGCTTTTCGACAATCGGGGTGAACGGTATGGGCATGGTCGTGGATGCTCCCGGGGGATCAATGGATGATTTTACTATCGATCTACTTTACTGCAATGCGTGAGTAGCGAAAAAGACGGCAGTGTCTGAGCGATCACCATCCGTATAGCGAAGTGCAAACGGAAATTATTCAGGTCGGTTTAACTGCGGTGCAACGCTTGCGGTACCCCGCTTTGTAACATAATTACGACTGCAATGACGTCTGTACCAGCTCTGCAATGGCAAGCGATGAGGTTAATCCGGGTGATTCAATGCCAAACAGATTGACGAGTCCGGCAACCCCGTGCTGGTCACGGGTGGATATTTCAAAATCAATTGCCCGATTGTCCCTGTAGGCAATCTTCGGACGTACTCCCGAGTAATCCGGCACCAGGGCGTTGTCCGGTAGCGCGGGCCAGTAGCGTCGAATGGCCTCATAGAAGCTGTCGGCACGGGCACCGTCGACGGCGTAGTCAAAATGTTCGCTCACAAATGTTCCACTGGTGTTTTTATCGGTGAGGTATTGATCAAGCCATTCCACGTCGGGTCCGAAACGAGCTTGATGGCCGATGTCGAGCGTCAGGTGTACGCCCAGTCCGCCGACAACCGGTGCCGGGTAGATAAGTGTTGAAAAAGGTGTTTTGCCCTGCAGTCCGAAGTAGTTGCCCTTGGCGTACTGCGCCTCGGGAATACTGGCGGAATCAAGGCCGCTGATGCGCTGTGCCAGTGGCACGGCGTTGAGTCCGGCGCTATTGATAAATTCGCGGCTCGACAGTGTGGTTACAGAATCACCGCCAATCGTGAGATCAAACCCGCCGTGCTGCCTGATATCAATTTGTTCAATCGGTGAATTAAAAACCACAATGCCTGCGTGGTTTTCCAGTTCCGCCTGCAGGCTCACCATGTAAGTGTGGCTGTCAATGATGCCGGTCGAAGGTGAGTGCAGCGCGGCTACACAATGCAATCCCGGTTGCATACGCATGGCAGTGGCGCCGTCAATCATCGTGATATCATCAACCCCGTTGTCAATAGCCCGTTGGTTGAGCGACTCAAGCCCTTCAACTTCCGTCTGATCGGTGGCAACAATCAGCTTGCCTATAGCTCGTGCATCAATGTGGCGAAGTCGGCAGTGCTCATAGAGCAATTGCCTGCCTCGCACACACAGGTCTGCTTTTAGCGAGCCGGTTGGATAGTATATGCCGGCATGAATAACTTCAGAGTTGCGGGAACTGACACCGTGTCCGATACCGCGATCTGCCTCCAGAACTATTACCTCCCTGCCGGCGCGAGCCAGAGCGGCGGCGCAAGCCAGTCCCACCACGCCGGCACCTGCGACGACTGTTTGTGTATCGAAATCGGTCATGCCTGGTGCAGAGCCTTTGTCATTTACGCCAGTTGTGACTAGCAGAGCATCTGCTGCGCTGGCTACGGCATCTAGATTGAACGCATAAAGTTGTCATAGAGCGTTTCCGAACTCGCTACAAACGATGGTAGTGCCTGAGTGGCGCTTGACTGCAGTTCAGGAAGCGCACTTTCGCCGAGGGTTTTAATCAGTGCCTCGCGGTACTCTGGAATGTTGGCCCAGTTGGTGACCGTGTCGGGTTCAACCTCGACGTGGTACTGCATGGACCAGGCATTTTTTCCAACGCGCATCGCCTGATTTTCACAGACGTCCGAGCGTGCCAGTATTTGCGAGTTTGCAGGCGGCTCGGTCACTTGTACCGAGTGCCATTGCAGGGCCTTTTGCTGTGCTTGCATATTTCTGAATATCGGGTCGGCGATACCGGCGTCGGTTAACTCAATATCGAGGATGCCAATTTCAGGCGGTGACAGCAGATCGCAGCGGCCATCGAGCGCGTCTGCCAGCAACTGATGGCCGAGACACAATCCCAGGTAAGGTCGGTTGAGCTCGCAAACCCAGTGACGAATTGCCTGTTTTTCAGCCACCAGCCAGGGGTGTTCTTCGGTGTCCCACACATCCATCGGGCCACCCATAACCCACAAGGCATCGAAGCCTTCCAGAGAGGGGATGGGTTCGCCCTGGTCCAGATCCACTGCCTGCCAGTCTATCCGGTCGCGTTCAAGATAGGTGCGTAACTGGCCCGGGTGTTCGCAGTCGATGTGCTGAAAAACAAGTAGTTTCACCAGTTTTACCTCCTGGTTGCGGCGGTGTGTGCTATAGCGCATATAGTGTGCGCATTTAGTGGAAGGGGTAAACGGTCACAGATAATTATTTAACCCGTGAATCTGGAGGGAGTTTACCAGTAGAAGCCGTAATGCACGTCTGCCGTAGGCTGGCATATCGTGTGATACTCTTCTGCCATTCCGGTTTGCAGCAGTTATCGCTCTTTCAATTCTGCGTCTGCGGCCATATGTAATATATCCGATGCTGCATCCTGCTGCAGCTAGTTGGTCGTGACCGGTCGTGTACGCGGGGTTGCACCAGCGCAATGAACAGGGCCCCTGGCGCACTCAAGTATGTTGCAACCATTTGAATTATTTGTCGGGCTGCGTTACACGCGCGCCAAACGACGCAATCACTTCATCTCCTTTATCTCGTTGATATCGATACTGGGCATCGCCCTGGGTGTCACTGCGCTGATCACCGTGATGGCTGTTATGAACGGCTTCGAAAAAGAACTGCGCGAGCGCATATTAGGGGCTGCCTCACATGCCACTATCACGCTATACGAGAAGCCCATGCAGCGCTGGCAGGAGCTTGCGGATGCAGCAGTGGAGCATCCGGAGGTGGAGGGTGCCGCTCCGTATGTGGAGGGGCAGGTGATGGTGGTAAAGAGCAAGCAAGTGACCGGTGTGGTGGTGCGGGGTGTGTTGCCTGGCAGAGAGCCTGATGTGTCCGATATTGGTGAGCAGATGATCGCCGGCAGTCTTCCTGATCTAAAACCTGGCGCGTTCGAGATAGTACTTGGCAGTGCACTGGCGCAATACCTGGGCGCCGTAGTGGGTGACAAGATCACTGTTATTACACCGGAAGCCAGTGTCACTCCGGTGGGGGTTTTACCTCGCATGAAACGGTTTACGGTCCGCGGTATTTTTGAAATAGGCATGTTTGAGTACGATCGCAACTTCGCTTTAATTCATGCAGACGATGCCTCGGTGTTGCTGAAGCTCGATAAAGGCTACACCGGAGTGCGGTTGCGCTTAACTGACATGTTTGGTGCACGCCGGGTGGCGCGTGATCTCGCCGCGAAGGTAGGCGAAGATTACTGGGTGAGTGACTGGACCCAGCGCCACGCCAACTTTTTCCGTGCCGTTCGCACAGAAAAAACCGTGATGTTTGTGATTTTGGCGCTGATTGTCGCAGTAGCTGCGTTTAATATTGTAAGTACCCTGGTGATGGTGGTCACAGACAAGCAATCTGCCATTGCTATTCTCAGAACTATTGGTGCTTCACCTCGCTCGATAATGCTGGTCTTTCTGATCCAGGGCGCATTAATCGGCCTGATAGGAACGGTGCTGGGGGTGATCGGGGGCATTCTGCTGGCCTTGAATGTAGAGACACTGGTGCCGGCTATCGAAAATCTTTTTCAGACACAGTTCCTGGACCCGAGTATTTACTATATCAGCGTGCTGCCTTCCGAGCTGGACTACACCGATGTCTGGCGGGTAGCTACGCTTGCCGTGGTGCTAACGCTGCTGGCGACACTTTACCCGGCCTGGGTGGCGGCACGAACCGAACCGGCGGAGGCATTGGCCTATGAATAGAAGGCCCCCGGTGCTGGACGCAAGGCGCATCGAGAAAGTCTACAGGCAGGGTCATCAGCAGGTCGAGGTGTTACGCAATCTCGACATGCTGGTAGAAGCGGGTGAACAGGTCGCGATTATCGGCGCCTCGGGTTGTGGCAAAAGCACGCTTTTACATGTACTTGCCGGCCTCGATACCCCTGACCTGGGTGAGGTATTTATCAATGGTCACAACGTCTACCGTCTTGGCGCATCCGCCCGTGGCAGGCTGCGCAATCAGGTGCTTGGTTTCGTTTATCAGTTTCACCATCTGTTGCCAGAGTTTAGCGCGGTGGAGAATGTCGCGATGCCGTTACTAATCGGCCGCGTCAGTCAAATGAAGGCGCGCCAGCAGGCGGAAGCGTTGCTTCGAAAGGTAGGATTGGGGGATCGCCTGAAACACAAGCCGGCCGAACTTTCCGGCGGCGAAAGACAGCGTGCTGCAATTGCCCGTGCTCTGATTAACAACCCGGCGCTAGTATTAGCGGATGAACCTACCGGCAACCTCGATGAGGGCACGGCGGCCCAGGTGTATGATCTGATGCTCGAGCTTAACCGTGAGTTTGCAACGGCATTCCTGATCGTCACCCATGACTCCCGTCTGGCGTCACGAATGCAGAAAGTGTATCGCATCAGCGGTGGAGAATTGTTGCGCGAGAGCTAACCACTCGCTGGATCAACTGTGATGGAGCATCCGGCTGATCGATGCAGAAGTCTGCGTGCGGTGATAAGCTGGGCGTAGTGCAGTAATCAAGAAATAATGTTGTGGTAGTAAACGCGCTCGGCTTTGTCTCGGGAATCAGTCTGCTGTTCAATATGGCCAGCCTGCCCGCGATCAGCGTGGTAGGTACACTGTGCGCTCTTGCCGTTGTGTGTGGTGTAAAACAACTGATTAATCCTGCTATCGTGTTTTTTTTAGCGGGTTTCACGGTAGCGTTTGCGCACGCCAGCTATCGCCAGACACAGGAAATCCCCGATGACTTTCTGGGTACCGAAGTAACAGTTACCGGAGTAGTGCCCGAATTACCCGAGCGCCGAACTGGCAAGCTCAGGTTTCTATTGCGGGTTGAATCGTTTGATTTGCCAGGCACCGACCACGGTCGTCCAGGTCGGCGGTCCCTGATCCGGTTGAGCTGGTACGGGGCGAAGGCGCCGGCTATTGTCACGGGCGATCGACTGCGGTTGCTGGTCAAGTTGCGACGTCCCAACGGCTTTTTGAATCCTGGTGGATTTGACTACGAAAAATACCTTTATCAAAAAGGTATTGTTGCTACCGGCTACGTCCGCAACAAACCACCATACCCGGTAGATCTTTTCTTACAGCGCGATCAATCAAGTGGCTTTGCCGAAGTGCGCAACTGGCTTCGTGACCGGCTGGTGATGGCTGGTCAGTCACTACCCAATCTGGGGCTGGTGATGGCGCTGGCTGTCGGGGATCGCAGCGGTATTGAATCGTCGCAGTGGGATGTATTTGTAGACACCGGTACAAACCACCTGTTGGCGATTTCCGGATTGCATATCACTCTGATCGGCGGGTTTTGTGGTTTGTTGGCCCGGTTTCTGTGGAGGCGCTGCCGTTTTTTGCAGCGCATCTCGCGGAACGATTGCAGTTTGTATGTGGCTGTAGTCGGGGCGTTTTGTTACTCGGCGATGGCAGGCTTTTCTGTTCCCACGCAAAGAGCGCTGCTGATGTTTTCAGTACTTGCAATATTTCTGCTGTTGAAGCGTCACCAGCGTCGAAGCGCCGGTTTGGCGTATGCGCTGATCGCGGTTTGTCTGGTAAATCCGTTTTCGGTTATGGCACCCGGCTTCTGGATGTCATTTACCGCTGTCGTCATTTTATATCTGGTCTTCGCGTTTGCGCCACGAGTTCAATGGCGCTACCGGGTTCTGTATGCAATCCGCGGGCACTTGTTAATTACCTGTGGTTTGTATCCCTTAACAGTATTGTTTTTTCAGCAGGCGTCGCTGGTATCACCGCTGGCAAATTTCATCGTTGTACCTGTGGTTGGAATGCTGGTTACACCTGCAGTATTCGTTTGCAGTTTGATGGCGATGATAAGCGTACCTGCCGCGGGTGTCATGTTGGCTCCGGTTGACCTGGTGCTTTCCCTGGTAAGTCGTTTGCTGGAAGCCATGGCGCAATGGCCGTTTGCGGTTGTTCGACCGCTGGCGCTGTCTCACATAACTATCGCACTGCTGGTTGTGGCGGCAGCTCTGGTCCTGTTGCCGGTGCCAGCTCGACTGCGCTGGCTGATCATGGTGCTGGTGTTGCCGCTGATGTTGCCAGCTTTGCCACATCCTGCTGCTGGTGGCTACCGGCTGACTTTTCTTGATGTCGGGCAGGGAACCTCAGTGCTTGTGCAGACACACCGCCACACTCTGCTTTACGATGCGGGCCCACAATATTCAAGAAGCTTCAATGCGGCTGATGCCGTCATTATCCCGTATCTCGGATCTCAAGGTGTTACCCGACTGGATATGCTTTTGATATCGCATAACGACAGTGATCATAGTGGTGGTGCCGATGAATTGGTGGCGGCTATTCCCGTTGAGAAATTTCTGGTGTCCTCAACACTTATTGGCGATTCTCTGCCGCCGCAGCACTATTGTCGAGCAGGGATGGATTGGGTGTGGGATGAAGTTCATTTCTCGGTCATTTACCCGGGCAATTCTGATAAAGGCAGTGAAAATGACCTGTCTTGCGTGTTGCAGATAACCACTCGGGAAGGGCGGTCAACGTTGTTACCCGGCGATATTGAGCGCTATGGTGAGCAACAACTTCTAGCTGCAGAAGTATCGTCGGTGGAAGTATTAATGGCGCCCCACCATGGCAGTGCGACGTCATCAAGCGAAGCGCTGGTCAGCGCCTTACAACCGAATTTCGTAATACATACTGCCGGTTTTGGCAATCGTTTTGGATTCCCGAGACCTGAGGTAACAGCAAGGTATGAACGGGTTGGTTCACAGCAGTATCAAACCGGCGAAAGCGGAGCCATCACAATGGATGTGACTGACGGTGAAGCTATTAAAGTACTTGAATACCGAAAACGAAAGGCGGCGTTTTGGCGGCGACCAGCCGCTGACGTTTTTCAGCCGGCTGCTACACTTGGTTTACGAGCTGGAAACAGCTCACAATAACCGGTTGAGGTGTAACTTAAGTGTTGGAAATAGTAACCGCGGGTGGCTGGTTGATGCTGCCCATTATTGCGTGCTCTGTCATTGCGATGGCAATCGTTGTCGAGCGATGCTGGTCGTTACAAACAAGGCGCATTTTGCCGGCAGAGACTCTGGGCCAGGCGCGAAAATGTTTGCTGCGACATCGCATCCCGGCTGATCAACTGCAACGGCTGGCATCCGGGTCGCCTCTCGGGCGTGTGTTAGCCGCAGGGTTGAGCACTCGTCACCTCGCGCGCGGGCAAATAAAAAGCGCGATGGAAGAAACCGGCGCTCATGTAGCACACGAGATGCAGCGTTACCTCAACGCGCTGGGTACCATTGCGACCATCACACCGCTGCTTGGTCTCCTCGGCACAGTCATCGGCATGATCAGCGTTTTTACGCGCATTACCAGTGCGGGTGTCGGTGATCCCACAGCGCTGGCCGGTGGTATATCCCAGGCACTGATCACGACTGCTGCCGGGCTTGGCATTGGCATACCTTCGCTAATGATGTATCGATATTTCAGAAATCGAATAGAAACCCTGGTGGTAAGTATGGAACAGCATTCTCTAAAGCTGCTGGAAGCGATCGATTCGCCACTGAACGATAGGGCGAAGCGACAGGGCAGCGACAAGAACCGTAGCGGTGAAGGGGTACACGATTCGGCTTATGCCACTGTCGAATTCGAGCCCGTACCGTGAATTTTCGCAAGCACACTGTTGATGATATTGAACTCAATATCACACCGTTAATTGATGTGGTTTTTCTGCTGCTTATTTTTTTTATGGTGTCAACCACCTTTCAAAAGGAAACCCGACTTCAGCTGCAGCTGCCAAAGGCATCAGACCAGCAAACGGAGCTGTCTGCCCGTACGATAGACATTGCGATTAATGCGCAGGGGCAATACACAATCAATGGTAGCGAGCTTGAGAATACCAGCAGCAGCACTGTGCGCAAGGCGTTGGCGCGTTACGCCCGGGGTGATAAAGATACTCCTTTGGTGATTCGGGCCGATGCGCTGGCTCCGCATCAAGCTGTCATTACGGCAATGGACGCTGCTGGCCAATTGGGTATGGTAAAATTATCCCTGGCGGCTGCACAGGGTATGTAGCGTAGTCGACTATACGGTGGGGTTGTGTGTGTGCTTCTCATTTGTTTTTCACTCTGAGGTGTTAACGCAAACGAGCTCGGCTTATCCGTAGCACTTTAGTCTGAAGACTCATAAAACTACACCGTTTGATCCGGTAAACGCTAGTGGGCCGCCGGAAACCGGCACGCAGCAAGGGTCGCTCTGGTGTGCGGGATTCTGCCAACTACCTGCTCGGTTGCGGGCCGCTTGATAGCTTGCCAAATTTCGTCATGCTGGAATTTAATTGACTTCAACACCGGACTCACCTGACGGTTTCACGGTCTATCGTCGGCTACTTACTTATATTGGTCCGTATCGCTGGCAATTGTTCGGCGCCTTGCTGGCCATGTCGGTGTATGCCGCATCGAGTACTGCTTTTGCGGCACTAATGAAACCGATGCTGGACGGCAGTTTTGTTGCGCGCGACGAAAGCTCCATAGCTTTTGTGCCGGTTATGATCGTGCTGATATTTCTGTGTCGCGGGTTCGGTGGTTTTTTCGCTACCTATCTGATGTCGTCTCTTGGCTGGAAGATCGTCAAGCAAATAAGGCAGCAGTTGTTTGATAAATACCTGGATTTGCCAACGGCAGAATTCGACCGATCCTCATCGGGCGACATGATCTCTCGTGTCACTTTTAATGTGCGCAATATTGCAGTCGTTGCAACAGATTGTCTGACAATTCTTGTGCGTGACACGTTAACCATCGCGGGCTTGCTCTGTCTGATGGTCTACCACAGCTGGAAGCTATCTCTTGGTTTTCTTGTTCTTGGTCCTCTGGTTGCGTTGATCGTGCATTTTGTCAGTGGTCGTTTCAGACGACTGAGTCGTGGCATTCAGGAGTCGATGGGGCAAGTGGCAAGTGTCATTGAAGAAGCCGTCGATGGACAGCGACTGGTAAAAGTGTTTGGTGGACGGGACTATGAGCGCCAGCAGTTTGAGGAAGTCAATGAGCGCAATCGACGGTTAAGCGTTAAAGAACTGGTTACCCGTGCGGCAAGTGCGCCGGTGGTTCAATTGCTCGTTGCTATTGCACTAGCCATAATTGTCTATCTGGCATCATCGGGGCAAATTGTCGGTGAAGTGTCGGTAGGCGTGTTTATGTCTTTTATTACAGCAATGATGATGCTGTTTGCACCGTTAAAGCAGTTGACTATGGTCAATGCAAGAATTCAGTCTGGCATTGCTGCGGGTGAAAGTGTATTTGCAATTCTCGATGCTGATTCGGAACGAGACACTGGCAGTGTGGTGCTGGACGATAGTCACGTTGAAATAGAGGTTACGGATCTTGGATTTTATTACCTTGAGGAAAAACAGGTATTAAAAGATGTCTCCTTCAAGATTGCCAGCGGGGAAACGGTTGCTATGGTGGGTGGTTCCGGTAGCGGAAAATCGACAATTGCCAATCTGTTGCCGCGTCTCTACGACATAACCTCCGGTAGTATAAAACTCAACGGCGTCGAAATTGCCGACTATACACTGGAAAGTTTGCGACGACATATCTCCTGTGTGGGGCAGGAAGTCACGCTGTTTAATGATACTGTTTTTGCAAATATAGCCTACGGCCAAATGCGTGGTGTTTCACTGGATGCCGTAAAGGCTGCGTGTAGAACTGCGCACGCACATGACTTCATTGAGCAACTTGCTGACGGCTACGACACTATCGTTGGCGAAAACGGCGTGATGTTATCTGGCGGACAACGACAAAGGCTCGCGATTGCTCGCGCAATTCTAAAAGACGCACCTCTGTTAATTCTTGACGAGGCGACCTCGGCTCTGGATACGGAATCCGAACGCAAGGTACAACAGGGACTCAATCGGTTGATGGAAAACCGTACGACTATTGTGATTGCCCATCGGTTGAGCACTATAGAACATGCAGATCGTATTCTGGTTATGGATGAGGGGCAAGTAGTTGAAGCCGGAACCCACAGCGAATTGCTGGGCAGTCAGGGTTATTATGCGTTTTTGCAAGGCCGCAATAATGACGATAAAACCTCAGTCTCGACGTAGAACAACTATGCCGTTAAAAACGTGCCTTGCCACGACCGCAGACAGGCTCGCTGAACTCGCGCTTATTAACTGGACGGACTACTAGTGCAATGGCACACGCCTGCGTATTGGCAGGAACGAGGTGTGAGAGCCTGGCTGCTATTCCCGTTTTCGCTAGTATTTTGTGCCCTGGTGTCGCTACGGCGGCTAGCCTACAGTCAAGGATGGCTTGCGAGTTGGAGAAGTCCTGTTCCTGTGGTGGTGGTTGGAAATATAACCGCAGGCGGGGCTGGAAAAACACCGTTGGTTGTAGCATTGGCTGAGCATCTGGGCAGCAGGCAAATTCGTGCTGGTATTGTGGTTCGAGGTTATGGTGGTTCAGGTGATGGTGTGACTGGTGTTAGCTGCACAAGTAGTGCTGAACAGGTGGGCGATGAAGCACTATTGCTTGCGCGACGAACGGGGGTGCCGGTGGTCGCGGGTGCGAATCGACCAGCTGCGGTTCAACGTTTGATCCGCGATACATCAGTGGATGTAGTGTTGAGCGATGACGGGCTACAGCACTATGCATTGCAGCGGGATATAGAAATAGCGGTGATCGATCGTGTCACCGGAACCGGAAACGGATTCCCGCTTCCGGCAGGGCCGCTGAGAGAATCTGTCAAGCGTTTACAAGAAGTAGATATGGTGATCTGCAGCGGTGGTGATGCACAAAAAATACACAATGATGGTCGGTTTGGTTACCAGCTTAAAATTGATGATTTTGTAAATGTAAGAGATTCACAGCGAACAATTTCGCTTTCGCAGCTACGCCGTACTCCTGTTCATGCAGTTGCCGCTATTGCCTATCCACAAAAATTTTTTAACTCATTGAGAAGAGCCGGTCTGACAATCCTTGAGCATGAGTTTCCCGATCATCATCCGTTTTGTGCAGAAGACCTGCAATTCGATACAGACTGTCCAATCGTTATGACAGAAAAAGATATGGTTAAATGCGAGCGCTGGGCAAAACATAATGTTTGGTACGCCAAAGTAAGCGCAAACGTCGATGATGCGTTTTTTGCACGGTTCGACAATCTTCTTGGCAGGTACAGTATGAGGGCAATCGATGGCTGCTAGTTCGACGTTTCGAATTGTGATACCCGCACGATACAACTCTACCCGGTTCCCGGGCAAGCCGCTCGCTAATATAGCCGGTGTGCCAATGGTATTGCGCGTCTACGAGCGTGCCGTTCAAACAAACGCCTGCGAAGTGATTGTTGCAACTGACGACCGGCGTATCGCGGAAGTGTGCGAAAAAGCAGGCGCTCCGGTGTGTATGACTTCCAGCAGCCATACCACGGGAACTGACCGAATCGCCGAGGTCGCCCGGCTGGGGAACTGGGGCGATGACGAGATTGTTGTCAACGTGCAAGGCGACGAGCCTTTAATTCCACTTGGCAGTATTGAGCAAGTGGCGTCGAATCTGCACGAAACGAGTTGTGCGAGTATAGCGACGCTGGCAACGCCAATTACCGATGCAGAAGAACTGGCTGATTCGAACAACGTAAAAGTGGTTTTTGACAGTGCTGGTATGGCGCTCTATTTTAGTCGATCTACGATCCCGCACTGTCGTGATGGCACACCCGATTTTGACGATAGCGCACAACATGTATTCTTCCGGCACGTCGGTCTATATGCCTATAGAACGGGATTCCTGTCGCGATATACCGGCATGCCGGAATGCGGGCTTGAGCAACTTGAGAAGCTTGAACAGCTCAGAGCGCTGTGGAATGGTGAGCGCATCCATGTGGGGATTGCCGAAGAATTACCAGGTATGGGAGTGGATACTCCTGCACAGCTCGATCAGGTGTCCCGGATATTTGGTCGGCCCCAATGAAGTATGACTGGGAAATACTGCAACACGATATTTGTTACGACGGTTTTTTCACGCTGTCGCAATACCGGATTCGGCACAGCCTGTTCGAGGGTGGTGAGTCTAGCCCGATTGTTCGTGAACTGATTGAACCCGTGCGGGCGGCCGCTGTACTACCCTATGATGCTGCTCTGGACAGCACTTTGTTGCTTGAGCAGTTCCGGGTAGGGGCGATGCATAACCGGCAGGGCCCCTGGCTGTTGGAATATATTGCCGGCATCGTCGATGAAGATGAGACGGGGGAAGAAGTTGTGCGGCGCGAAGCCATGGAGGAAGCGGGTTTGTCGCTGGGCGAGGTGCACCATATAACGACATATTACCCAAGCCCGGGCGGGAGCTCCGAAACCGTGGCCGTCTATTGGGCTGAGGCTGATTTGTCCACCGCTGGTGGCATATTCGGGGTGGCTGAAGAAGGTGAAAACATTCGGGCAACCGTTCGTAAATTCGATGAAGTAGTCGCGTTGCTTGATAGTGGCGCCATCAACAATTCGCTGACGATGCTGTTAACCCTGTGGTTCGAGCGATATCGTCGAAAAATGCAACGCTGATCAAGGTTTACAGCGGGGCACTGTGTTGTCAGGTCAGCGAGCCTGGTATTTAAAATTCAGTATTATTACCGCTACCGTCGCCTGCATTTACCAACCCTTTCACAGTCGGAGCTCAATTAGAAATTCGTTGCGCCGATAGGTTCTGCTTATTAGTAAATAGAAAAGTGCCTCCGGGCGAAGCGTTCCGGTCGTTACAAAAGTGCAGGTGGAGCAACTCTCAATGGCAGATTTTGTGGATCTGGTAGTGACAGGCGTGGCAGAAAGTCTGTCTGCGTCGGAACTATCAGACAGGTTGGTAGCTGAATTTGGTCAGTCTGCCGAAACGTTTTCAGAGTTGGTCAATGGTGCCGTAAATCCAGGTGCATGTTATTCGGCGCAGTCGGATGTATCAATTCAAACAGCCACTGAGGGTAAAGTGCAGCTTGAGAAGATCGGGCTGGTTTGCGAAATTAGATCTTCAGAATCGGGTCAGACGGTCTCAACAGCTGAACCTGAAGTGGAAGAAAAAGCGGATACCACCCAGGATGCCGGAGAAACGCACGAGGACCACTTGCCGGCGGAAAATGGCCTGGAGGTTGTCGATCTCAGTTTTGAAGACGAGTTAAATGACCTGAGTGCTATCAAACAGCGTGAGGTCACTGGCAAAAGTAATGAGATCCCCGCTCCCGAGCAACCGGTCAGCGCACCGGCTAGTGAGGAAGAGCCGGAATCTGAAAAAGAGAACAGTGATGAACTTGTCTTTGAAGAAAATGATCAAGCTGGCACAACCGACGCAGTGGTCATTGAAGATACGTCGACCGCCGATGACGGTAAAGCTGAAGACGGCAAAGAAAAAGCGGTAGCACAAACCGGGCTTGAGATAGAACTCGACGATGCCAGATCCCTTGATGATGGCAATCTGAGCCTTAGTGAAGATAATCAATCTGCGTTATCAAGCAAATCGTCCGCTCATGCAGTAAAAGGTGTGGTGAATCTTAAAGCGGCACCTTCTGCTGTAGCAGACAGTCTTGAGTTAACGCTTGACGATGCTGCGCCAGAACCTGCTGCCGCGCCAGTAGCGAATGTTTCCGAGGTTGCGCCGCAGGACGAAAGTCAGGAAACGTTAGTATCTTCCGAAGACGAACTGACGAGCGAAGCGGTTTCATTATCTGAAGAAAATGAATCTGTCGATTCGACGAATATAGAGGCAGCGCCAGATCCAGGTGACGAGCTCACGGCGGCAAACGAATCTCCTGCGGAAATTCCTGCCGAAATTCCAGAGGATACACAATCGGAAGATCTTGCTCGTGAGGAGGTCGCGGCCACTGCACCTGTACAGGAGGAGGTTGATGCAGGTACTTCCGGAACCGCAACACTTGATAGTGAGACAGCTGGCGATAGTTCGGCTCAAGGCATTGCAGAGGGTGACGGAGGTACGTCAGCGCTAAGTTCAATAATTGCCGACATTGAAACGGCAGGTGCAGACGGTTTGGTTATTCCGGCGCAGGCCGGTAGCGTCGAGCCACCTCCACCCGTTGAGCCTCAACAGTCCACGATGGAACAACAGGTAGAACTGCTACGTCAGAGTCGCGAGGAAGTAGCGGTACTGCAGGAGAAGATTGAAAAAGACATTGAAGAGGAAACGAAAGTTTCGTCGCAGTTTAAGCTTAACGGGTTGCGCAAGGAAGCACGTCGGTTAGCCGTTGCTGCAGGTGTGCTAGCCTTTGTCGGAGCTGCAGCGACCGGTGGTTACCTTAGCGGAATGTTTGGTAGCAGTGAAGTTGTTCCGCAGACAGCCATCGTTGTAGACGTACCTGCCTCCAACGATGTTGAGGATGTATCGCTGAACGCAGCGATCGAACGTACCGCCGCGATGCCTAATCCCGAGAAGTTTTCAACGGAAGAGCTTTTGGTGTACCTGGCCGAGGGACTGGGCACAGACTCTGTCAAGGATCTCGAGGGCTTCATGAGTGGCAATAGAAGCTCCAGTGATCACAACAGTGAGCCCCGTGCCGGTGCGGCAATTGCGGCTGATATTCGGTCAAAGCTCTGGTTGAAGAATCGCGTGGCGCATCCGGCAGACCAGTATTTCGACGAGTGGTCAAAAAGGGAACGGGATTTGCGCGTTTTCCTGGAGTTGCAAGAGCGACTAATGGAATCCGGTGATCTAAATGTGGCGAGTGAACTAGGCAAGCGCACCAAAGACAAGTTTTTCGCTGTGATGAGCGCTCAAAGACTTGCGCGTGCCTATGGTGATCGCGGGCAGACAGATCGTGCGAAGTCGATTATGCGTGTAGCCGCAAGAGACACTTATGCCATACCTGTTGCGTCCGAACGTATTATGGCAATAGCGGACTATGCTCTGACTGAGCAGGAACTGGGATTAAACGAAGATGCGATGGACTCTTTTCTCAAAGTATCTATTCTTGCCAGAAATCTGAACAAGCCCGAGAATCGCACGGTTGGCCTGAGTGCGGTGGCCACCTTCTTTCAAAAAGCAGGTCATGAAGCTGAAGCGCGGCAGAATCTGGTCGATGCACTTGAATCGGCCAATCAGTTGCCGGAATATACGGCGGCGCGGGATTTGGCGATCCGCCATGTGGCGCTAACGGAAGTATCAATGGGTTTCACGGCAGCGGCTATGGATCATGCGCATTTGATTGTTGACCCGTTTGCGGCAGTATCTGCGTACCATGGAATAGCGTTGCTGCTGGAAAAAAATGGTGAAGATACCAAGGCGCGCAGAACCATTAACATGGCCTTTAGAGCGGGTAGTCTGATTGAAGATAGTGCTAAACGAACAAAACTGCTGGAGCAGGTTAAGCTAGCTGGCGATTAATCATTCCTGTTGTCCCTTGAGGATGGAGTGCTGGTTTTGAAAACATTAAACGTAAGCGCAGGGAAAGGCAAAATGAAAAATAGACGCAATGGCAGGTTCGTTGAGTCAACGATTCTGGCAGGGGCGATGACAGTGACTCTCATCGCTTGCTCATCCTCGAGTGATATGAGTGGGCTGGTTACCGAGCCTGCTATGCAAAACCCGGTACCTGCAGCCCCCGGGCCTGCGCCATCTGCCAATCCGGATATTAACAGTAACCCGGTTACGGATTCTAACCCGGTCACGGATACACCCGCTATCAACGAGCAGACACCTGTTGAGCCAATTGCTGTTGAGCCGACTCCGTCAATCGAAGATGAGGCAGTTCTTGTCGCAGGTGCCGCGAGCGTAGCCTGTGAGGCGGACGCAAGTGACTTTCAACAAACGATGCTGGCTGTAATTAATAACTCCAGGCGTGTTGCAAGGATGTGTGGAAGTTCAAGCCATGCCGCCGTCGATTCGGTGAGCTGGAATCCGCTACTGGCAAATGCGGCTTTGAGTCATGCCGAAGATATGGTCAAATTCAATTTTTTTGACCATACGGGTTCTGACGGGCTGGGCGTTTCCGAACGGTCAGAAAATGCAGGTTACAACTGGCGCGCTGTGGGTGAAAATATTGCTGCCGGTCAAAGAAATATAGACGAGGTTCACAATGGATGGCTGGGAAGCGATGGCCATTGTCGCAACATCATGAGTTCACTGTTCAAAGAAGTGGGTGCTGCCTGCATTACAGCGAACAATGTGGATTTTCAGTCTTACTGGGTCGTGGTTTTTGGCGACGAGTTGTAGCCCGGAAACGTTATTGCAGTAGCCCGTTGTGCGTGCCTGCCTCTAATGCCCGTGCACACTGTTCCTCGCTAAGAAGTGTGTTTCCGGGGGCGGTCTGGTCCCGTAGCAAGTTGTTATCCAGGGTTGAATGGGCCCCGCTGTTTGCAATGATATGAAATAGCTCGTGGGCAAGAGCAATACCAGTGTCCTGAATGCCGTAGGTTAACCACAGGGAGTTGGTCATCCAGGGACGATTTCCGGTGTTAGCTATGCCGAATGCCTCGGCGTCGAATTCTGTTTGCATGCGGGTATCTCTGCCAAAATAGACGGTAGTGCCCGACAACTTCAACTTGCGTTTAAGTGTTAATGCGTGGCCGCTGGCCAGATCCTTCAGATAATCATCTGTTTTAACGTCTATCCGGTTTCTGGCTACGGCAACAATGGAGCATTGTGCAAAAACCGAATTCAGTTCTTGAATGGCAGATTCAATCTGCTGCGCTTTCCAGCGATCGTCAAGAACCACTATATTGATCGGGAGCTCGTAGTCTATATCCAGAATATCGACGGCCGTATCGCTATATGCACTGCCAGAAATATCAATTTTCGCGGTGTCCGCGAGCGGATCACCAAGGTAGCCAACTGAAACATACCTTGCGGTGTTGGCTCGGATAGATTGTTGCTTAATTGCGCTTTTGAGTTCGTCTGTGGTTAGTGATGGATTGTTAGCCAGTATTCTCGCAGCCAATGCTACGATACGTGAGACTGCGTAGCTTGACCCCGAAACCTCCGTAGTTTCTCCGCTATAGTCCAGCGCAGATATAGCTTCTGCCGGTACCAGGTAGTCTACAGACATACGACCATAGTTTGTGCGCTCGGCAGGAACTGCAAAATCATCACTAGAGGTTACAACGATCATATTGTCAATGTCCATTGCCGCTGGATAGACAGGGGTTTGGTCAATATCTCTGCCATTGTTTCCGGCCGAGACAATAAACAGTATTTGTGGATTGGCGGCAGCCGCCGAGGCAAAGCTTGTCCAGTCTGAATAGCGATTGCTGCCCAGAGGCATGCCTGCAATGCGGACTTTGTTTTTAGCGGCGTGTTCCACCAGCGCAGTCATTCGTGTCATGTCCGGTCGTGGATAGCGATAAGGGATGATCCTGACACCGGGTGCCTCGCGTATAACAATTGAGGCGGTGCGTGTGCCATGACGTTGAACCACGAAGGGAGAGCGAGCGGGGTTGGCGTCGAAGGGTTTGTCGTCCATGTCCCAGAAGTCAAACCCGATAACACGACCGCGTTTATCGCGTGCCAGTGAGTTTGCGATCTCGTCCAGCGAGTAATTAACTCCTGAATCTATCATCGCAACCGCCAGTCCTTTTTTAGCGGTTTGCGGTGGGGCCGGTAATTCCGGATTGAGCCACTCACGTGACCCGATTGGTTCGGCATTTTGATTCAGCGGTTCGATAAACAGCGCCTGATCTGATTTGATATCGTAGACAATTCGCATTGCCTGTCTCAGCTCACAATCGGCGTTCAACGCTACCAGCAATTCCGGAAGACTATTCTGCTGATGTATGGCAGGGCTTTCCGGTGCCGCGTTAACCGGTTTAATGGTCGGTTGCCTGAAGCTGGTTAGCAGGTATTGATTGCGTCGTGCCGGGGGCCTTAGTAGCTGTATTTCAAGTTTTGATTGCCGATCGGTAGACAGTGTTACTCGTTGACCAGCCTCGGTGCCGCGAAAATTTATCTTGCTGTCTGTCCTCTGCGGCGTCGTGTTAAGCAGGTAGGTTGCCAACGCCAGGATCTGCCCGGGTTGCTTGCAGGTTTCATGTGCGAAAGCCAGCACACTAATGGCGCTCAGTGTGTCGTTTAATACCTCGGATGTAGTCGTGAGGTCTGTGGGTAACGTGGTAGCCGCAGACGGTGCGTCTTTTGCGACAGCGGTGTTAACGAGAAAACTGCAAAAAAGGGTCGCAGCGATGCATCGATAAAACGGGCGATTGCTTCTTAAATTTATTAGTCCGCACATGCTTTTCCAGATCCGGTGGGTCGAGCGATTCCTGTGCCTCTTTACCTGACGCGTTCTTTTAACTGTTTTTTTAACCTGGCACATCTGGCAGCAGGCACTGGCGATTATACAGTCTTGTTACAGTGTTTCGGTCTTCAGTAGTATGAATGTCGGACAGCTTTAGCAGCCGGGCGTTGCAGATTTTTTTTGCAAGCTCGATCGAGCAGCGGTAGTGTTGCCCGTCGGCGAAGAGATCCGTGTGACCGTTATCCTGACGGTAAATGAAGTGTTGATGCGAATTGCAAACCAGGGTTTTCGAGCTGAGCTGTTTTCTCATTTCCGCCCAGCTTGCACTATTAACTTCAATATCGTCAGCAGGAATTTTGGCTTCGGTCAGATAGCGGCCTATCCATCGCTCGAGTGTGGAATCATCAAAAGCTATTGCATCACGCAACATGTTTCGCAATCGCCCGAGGTCTTCAGCACTAATAGCTCCTGGCTCTAGTGTTAAACGTCTTTCAGCATCTGCAAATCGTTGCAGTGTCTGTTGGTTTTCGTCAATGAGATAGTTAAGTATTGACGGTAACATTTCATCGATCGATGGCGCACGAAATCCAATCGACCATGTCATGCAGGGATCAGCTTTGGCGATACCATGGTGTGCAAACTGCGGCGGCAGGTAGAGCATGTCACCCGCCGCAAGTTGCATTGTCTGATCGGCGTTGAAATCACCCAGCAGCGACACCTCAGTGCTTACGGACTTCTGTTGCCCCTTTCTTTGCGTGGTCTCGATTTGCCATTCACGAACCCCGGAAGCTTGCAAAAGAAATACATCGTATTGATCAACGTGCGCGCCGACTGAACCGCCAACCGGGGCGTAGCTGATCATTAGATCGTCAATTCTCCAGTTGGGGATGAATTGAAATGGCTGCAGGTAGTAGCGGAAATCAGGTAGCAATTTTTCGACATCGGAGACCAGTAGTGACCAGGTGGTGTTGTTGATGTCATCAAAAAAATCGTCGCTGAGCGGGCCCATACACATGCGCCATTCATTGTTCTTCACCTGTTGCATAAATCGCGAGCTGGAATCGGGATCACAGGCGAGCCCGGCCAGTTCATCAGGATCAAGCGGATTGTCAAAGTCGGGGAATGCGTTTTCGATTAGCAACGGTTTTTGTTGCCAGTAGTGTTGTAGAAATACAGTTTCGTCAATGCTGTCTGGCCAATTAATTTTCACAGGCTATATTGCATCGTTGCGTTCGCTTTGCAGTCTATTCGCCAGATGTTCGGCCTTTCCTGTGTAGGTGCCCGGTGTGAGTTCGCGTAGTTCGTTGCGGGCGCTATCCGGCAAGTCCAGTCCAGCGATAAAATCTTGCAGAGTTTTCGGTGTTATAGCTGTGCCACGGGTCAGTTCCTTGAGTTTCTCGTACGGGTTTTCTATGCCGTGGCGTCGCATGACAGTTTGTATTGGCTCTGCCAGTACTTCCCATGCATCGTCCAGGTCCTTCGCCACGGCAGCGCGATTGATTTCGAGTTTGCCAATTCCCTTGAGTAGCGACTCGTAGCCAATCAGGGAATGCGCAAACGCTACTCCGAGGTTCCGCAATACGGTCGAATCGGTGAGATCTCTTTGCCATCGGGATATCGGCAATTTAGTACTGAAATGCCCGAACAGGGCGTTGGCGATACCGAAATTACCTTCGGCGTTTTCAAAGTCGATCGGATTAACCTTGTGCGGCATGGTTGATGAACCTACTTCGCCGACGATAACCTTTTGTTTAAAGTAGCCAATAGAGATATACGACCATATGTCACGGCTAAAATCGATACCAATGGTATTTATACGGGAAAACGCATCGAACAATTCGGCCATATAGTCGTGGGGTTCGATTTGGGTCGTGTAGGGGTTGTTGGATAATCCAAGTGACTCAACAAACTCACGTCCGGTATCTATCCAGTTGACCTGTGGATACGCGCAGCAATGGGCGTTGTAGTTTCCAACCGCTCCATTCATTTTGCCGAGTATTCTGATTTTTGCTATGCAATTGATCTGGCGCTGCAGACGGTAGGCAACGTTTGCCATTTCCTTTCCCATGGTTGTCGGTGATGCGGTTTGACCATGGGTGCGACTGAGCATCGCAATGTCTGCGTATCGGTCAGCCAGGTCGGCTATAGAGCTGGTGACGTTAGTAACAGCAGGCACAATAATCTGCTTGCAACCCTCTTGAAGAGCCAGCGCGTGGGCAAGATTGTTGATATCTTCTGAAGTACAGGCGAAGTGTAAAAAACCACTCGCGTCTGCCAATTCACGATGCGTTGTGAATTTTTCCTGGAGCAGGTATTCCACGGCCTTGACATCGTGGTTGGTGGTTTTCTCGATCTCTTTTACCCGTTCGGCATCGATCTCCGAAAAGCCGGTCTCGATATCATCGAGGTGCTTTTGAGCTGCTTCAGACAGCGTCATCTCGGGGATGCCAGGGTGGTTGGCGAGCGCTTTAAGCCATCGAATTTCCACTATTGTGCGATAGCGTATTAATCCGTACTCGCTAAAGTGCAGTCGCAGTGGACTTGTTTTAGACGCATAGCGTCCGTCAACCGGGGAAACTGCCATCAAGGGAGAAAGTTGCATAAGCTGCGTGCCGCCAAAACGCTAATTACAACACAAACCGGCGCGTCACCCCAGTCTGTTAATCGGACAGGCGGGGCTATTGCCTATGGAGCTGTGCTGCTTTCCAGGTGTTGGTTGGCAGTGGCGGTGGCCAGCGCGCGATGCCAACCTGAGCGTGAAGCGGGCGTGAGCCGTTGTCGATCGTTCACGCGTGGCTACTTCAGGAAAATATATCAGTCACACACTGTTGTTTGACAGCAAGCGTTATTCGATTTGCGAGTAATGTATGTACCCGCTGATTCCGTTCTTCACCACTTTAACTTTGAGCCAGTCTCCGTCCTTTCCAAGTTGCTGCAGCTGGTCGCCCTGCGCGAGATCTGAATTCTCGACTTCATCTATGCTATCGACTTCCTTGAACAACACCGCCTGAAAAGTACCTACTGAAAGCAGTTTGTCCGAAGTGTTGTCTTTCGCTGCATTATCGCGTGACGCGATGTCTACATTCTCTATATCGACGTCTTGCGTGGTCTCTGCCTGTCCATCTGTCTTCACTGCGGTGACGATTTCAGACTCGTCTTCACGAGATTCAACTTGACCGGATACCGGGATTGAGCCTGCTGTTGCAACCGGTGTGTTGTTAGTCAAATGTTCTGCCGTTGCATCAGGCACATTCTGGTTGGCGACTGAGTAGTTTTTGCTACCAAGAAACGAGGGCAGCGAAAAGAGGCCAAATATCCCGAGGGTCACGATCCAGATAATTGCGAGGTTTTTCAAAATACTGCGTATTACGGAGGTAGCTCTGAAAATATCAGTTAAAACGTTGTTTTGTATACCGCGCCTTGAGCGGCGTCTCCCCACTCGTATAATGCGCCAATCGCACGACGGGACATTAAAAAAATTTAGAACTACTACCTTTTGACTAACAGCAAACAAGTAAAACATTACGGTCTCGGGGATTTCGGTACATGACGAACTGGCGTTGTTGCTTTTACCCGGATACCTGGTGGTGACCGAGTTGCTTCCGTGCCACTACTTAGGTGGTACTTACGAGTTGCGTTTGATAGATACGCAGTCATTATGTGATGAACGAAGATCAAAGGAACGTTAATCTTATTTCGAAGAAGGGTGAAATGCAATTAGGAAATAGTTATAAACAGTACTAGCTACTCCATAGCCGCTTTTGGCAGTTGTCTAGACTCTGAGCGGGTTCACTACAGAGATATTCTGCAGGTGTACTTGCAGTTGTTTTATCGGGCGCGGAGTGTAAATGCGGCGCGACGTATGATGTTTCTGTCTCACTTCTCATGGCAATATACAAATGGAAAACTAAAAACGTTGTTTAGTAAGAAGAATCTCCAGTCAGTGAACGCGCAAGGTTGTTTAATTCGGTGCAGCCTGACGGACATAGTTTTTGGAGTCGCGCAAGGTTGCTTTTCGCTTTGGCCAGTTGACCGGTTTTGATAAACAGTTCACCCTGGTATTCAAGTGCACCTCTGTGATCGGGGTTCAGTTTAAGTGCGCGTGCATAGGCCTTTCCCGATTTCCGGTTTTTGTCGAGTTTACGCCATGAATAGCCGAGAAGATTCCATGCGTCTGCGTTGGACTTATCCTGTCTGACTACCTTCCGCAGTTGTTTTGTGGCTGATTTGAGGTCGCCGTTTGCAATATGAGTGCGAGCGGTTTTCATGGCAGCCGCAACGTCGATCGTTGCAGGGGTGGTGTCTGTATCGTCGGCGTTGGCGATGGATGTACAGGCAGTAACGAATAGCATTATCGCTATAGTGGATATCAGATTGGCAATCGAAAATACTGGTTTGTGCACAGGTGTTGGAGTCCTTGCATGGATTAGGAAGTAAATGTTAGTCAGTGATAAACGGGTCACAGTTTTTATTACAAAACCGTTGCTTTACGGTGTTGCAGGAGTTTACTGATAGCCGAACGGCCCGGCAATAGCGACAGGGTGATTCTGTTAACGACGGCAATGTTGTGATTCATTTTTTTTACAGGTAGTGCGACCATGCAGGGCCATTCCGGCACCGGAATTCACAGGATTTGAGAGAGCCAGCTCAGCCGAGAATCGCCTTTCCGCCGAACAAGGTCGCCAACTCTTCTCTCTGTATAATTCTAATGTCGTTGTCTTTTGCGAATGTCCATGCGTTTTGTGACAGCTCCCCGAGCGTCACATAAAGGTAGCCGGTTGCCTCGGTTTGAGCGCCGGCGTCAATCAATTTTTTTAACGGTTCAATGCCGGTATTCGCCGCTTTGATCCGGGCGGTGGATAACAGTAACTTCTTTGCGCCAAGGGTTAGCTCCATATTGGCAGAGTTTCCTTTAAAAACAGCAGCATCGTAGCGCTCGCTTTTATAGGAATCTGCAATTCGGGACGCAACTTCCTGTGCCGACATTTTTCGAGCGAGTTCCGCCACTTCAGCTACTCGCTTTGCCGAAGGCCGTTTTAGTTGCTGAAAGACAGCATAGGCAGCGATTCCGGTAAACGGCAGTGCAGCGGTTATTCCGAAAACCAGAAACTTGCCGCCGAATGCCAACAGGCTAGCCATAATTAACAGAATGGCGATCACGGCGCTGTACCACCAGGGGGAGCGCAGCAGCACCGAGAACAAAGAGTTTTCCGCCATTCTGAATGCCATTGTCCGGTCGCCTGATTCAAATGTATTGAGAACTCGGCAGTATAGCGGTAGTGCCGACGTTTCGAAACGAACCCGGTGATCCCGCAGAACACTGCCACGAGGGCAATTAGCGGCGGTAAAATTACCGGCGAACTGCGGTACTGGTTTGTTGTTTACTGCCCGCAGTGTGCAGGATACTGTGCGTGCGTTAACAGCATGGATAGCAGGCAGTAAACGTTGGTCATGCAACCATCAAGGAAGATGGCCAGGGATGGACCCGCCAGTCGACAAGGCAGGAAGCCGGTCTGCAGGCGGCTGAGCAGGGATGCTCGCAGGCTCTTTACGATAATGGAGCCGTCGCGATCGCTGGAGTGGATTGTCGGGCCCGTGAGGAAATGCGGGTGGCAATCCGCCCGGCTTTTTCCGTGAAGCCCGACCCCGAAGCCCGACCCCGGTGAGTTATTGCACCGGTGCGTCATTTCACCGCTGCGTCAATTAATTAGGGTTGCTGCCGCAGAGTGGCGACTTTCTGCTCCAGCACTGACAAACTCACATCATCGGGCTTTATTGGTTCGGCAGTAAAGACGTCAATTTTTTTCAGCCAGTTGCGGGGCCACCCTTGCATTGCCCTTCCGTTCTTGCGCGAAAACCAGGTACCCCATAGCCCGCTCAATGCCATTGGCACTACATCTACCGGAGTTCTTTCCAGTATCCTGGTAATTCCCGGTTTGAATTCCTGCAGGCTTCCGTCCGGTGTAAGCCCGCCTTCCGGAAAGATGCACACCACCTCACCGTTTTCGAGGGCTTTGGCTATTTTGTCATAGGCTTCCTGTAACAACAGCGGATCCTCTTTTTGCGGAGCGACAGGAATCGCACCCGCGCTGGCAAAAAGATGATGTGCCAGTGGTGTGTTATAGATTTTATGGTACATAACGAAGCGTACCGGGCGTGGACAGATTGCACCGATCACCACCGGGTCAACAAAACTGACGTGATTGCAGGCCAGCACGGCAGCACCTTCTTTGGGGATGTGATCAAGGTCGTGCTTGCCGATACGATAGAGTGAGTGCATCAAAAGCCACGCGACCATTTGCAAGGTGAATTCCGGTACTCGCCTGAAGATAAACAGACCGACTACGGCATTCATCACCGCCACAATAACAAAAAGACCCTGAATACTGTTGCCGAGCGCAAAGCACACAATGGCGAAAATGCCGGCTATGACCATAAGCAAGGCATTGAGGATATTGTTCGCTGCTATATTTCGTGACAGATATTCTCTCGGTGTATTGGATTGAACAAACGCGTACAGCGGCACAATAAATAGCCCGCCGGATACTGCGAGTAGCAGTAGCGCCAGCAATGCTTTTATGTAGCCGAACTGTGCGAACATGCTCATCACGTTGGTGGTTTCCGGGCTGAACGGCAGTTTCATCATGCCGAGGTACAATCCACACAGTGTCATTCCCAATGCGCCCAGTGGCACCAGTCCGAGCTCAACTCTGCCTCGTGACAACTTTGAAGATAAAAACGAACCAAGACCGATCCCGATAGAAAACATTGCCATTAACAATGTGGCGACGTAGGGGTCACCGTTAAGGTAGGTCCGCGAAAAATTGGGGATCTGGGTGAGAAACGTTGCGCCAAAAAACCAGAACCACGAAATTCCGAATACGGTGTAAAAATTGGCCTGGTTACTTGCAAGCGCCGAAAAAATACTTTTTCCCGCACGTATCGGGTTGTAGTCAATCTCAAGCGCCGGTTCTTCCGCTGCTGCAGCTGGAATAAAGTAACTGACGATAAGCCCGAGAATTGAAAACGATACGATGGCGATACCGACTGGTACAACGTATTGGTCGAAGCTTGCGAGGATTCCCCCGAGTATCGTACCCAGCAAAATCGCGAGAAAAGTACCGGCTTCGACCAATGCGTTGCCACCCATCAGTTCTGCACGAGACAGATGTTGGGGCAGAATGCTGTACTTTATTGGCCCAAAGAAAGCCGACTGTGTACCCATGAGAAACAGCACTGCCATAAGCCACGGGATCGAATTGATAGCGAGCCCGATCACGCCAAGTAACATGATTCCGATTTCAATCCATTTGATTTTTCGGATGAGAGCGCTTTTCTCGAATTTGTCGGCTATTTGGCCAGACAATGGCGAGAACAGAAAAAATGGCAGAATGAAGACCACTGCCGCCACGTTAACCAGAATGTTGCTGTGTTCCGAGACTATTTTGAACGTCAACAGTATCACCAGCGCGTTCTTAAAGACGTTGTCGTTAAAGGCGCCGAGAAACTGGGTTGCAAAGTAGGGAGCGAAACGACGTTGTTTGATCAGGCTCACCGGGAGCTCCTTAATATTGACTCGCTGGCACATATTGCCGGACAGATTTAATAGCCGTCATTCTGTCTGTATATAGAAAGCGCCAGGTCGCTAAATGTTGTACTAAAAGTTTAGCTTTCGTGCTGACCACATGGTTACGTTTGGCATTAGTGACCATGTTTGAGACTTGCGTTTGCCTGTGCGCTATTAGACTGTCCGGTGATGTAGTGGCGATAAGAGGACGGCTGTCAGGATATTCATCGATTGACCGGAACGGGTCATACGGGTCTTCGGACGGACCAGTTTATTGTTTACGGCTTCTGGCCCGGCTGCGCTTCCCGCATATGCCGGCACTGGCCGGTCAAATATACCTGCCGCAATTTGTCGCTCCTGTTTTCGGTAATCGTGCGGAAATTGACTAAAATGTATGGCACTGGTTTGTTGCCTGAATGTTATTGTAGACCGGAGTAACGCAACCTACCGATAACATTTGAAGCGGCGTCCAGTGAACAAGCGTCGTTACAATCAGTGCCTGGCAACACCGTAGAGATAGCCGCCGAGGCCAATCGGAACAATTTCCTCGCAAATAACCACCGAGACCCGTCATGTTCCACAAAAGAAGATCGTACAACGGCATGGTGGTAGCGCCACACCATTTCGCGGCGGAGGCCGGGTCGCGCGTTCTTCGTGACGGAGGAAATGCGATTGAGGCAATGATTGCTGCCGCCAGCACAATTGCGGTGGTTTACCCGCACATGAACAGTTTGGGGGGAGATAACTTCTGGCTGCTGGATACGCCTGGTGGTCCACCGGTCGGCATTGACGCCTGCGGTGCGTCTGCCGCATCAGCAACTCCGGATTACTATCGCTCGAAAGGGCTGACCTCGATTCCTGGCCGTGGCCCGGATGCCGCTTTGACCGTTGCCGGTGCTGTATCCGGGTGGCAAATGGCGTTGCAATACAGTGTGCAACAGGGTGGCAAAATGCCGCTGTCGAGGTTGTTTGAAGACGCAATTCATCATGCCAGAACCGGCGTGCCGGCCAGTGCGACACTCGCGGCCAATGCGGCGGCCAAATTACCCGAGTTAGTAGAACAGCCTGGTTTTTCTGATACCTATGTGACAAGTGGTCAACCGGTACAAACCGGTGCATTGCATCTCCAGCCGGCAATTGCCACTACGCTTGAGCATCTGGCAAAAAACGGGCTGGACGATTTTTACCGGGGTGCGCTGGCAGAGAGTATGGCGCGAGAACTCGAAGCGGCAGGATCTCCGTTGCGCCGCGCAGACCTCGCGGGCCACACGGCGATGCAGGTAGAACCACTGCAGTTGCGCATCGATGGTCACACACTTTATAACATGCCGCCTCCAACCCAGGGGCTGGCGTCGCTGATGCTACTGGGAATTTTTTCCCGCCTCGGGGTGAATTCACTCGACGATTTTGACTACGTGCACGGCTTGATCGAATCCACCAAGCAGGCGTTCAGAGTACGCGACGCCCACGTCAGTGATCCGGCTTTCATGTCGCGGTCACCGGATGCCTTTCTTAAACCGGCGTTGCTCGACAAGCTGGCTGGTGAAATAAATCGGCAAAAAGCAGATCCGTGGCCGGATGCGACGCAGGGGGGAGATACCGTGTGGCTCGGTGCTGTTGATGGAAGCGGCAGATCGGTCAGCTTTATCCAGAGCATCTACTGGGAATTCGGTTCTGGCGTGATATTGCCGGAAACCGGTATTACCTGGCAAAACCGGGGTACCAGTTTTAGTCTCGACCCGAATCATCACAATTGCCTTGTACCGGGGCGCCGGCCGTTTCACACGATCCAGCCTGCACTGGCACATTTGAAAGATGGACGGGTGATGCCTTACGGCACTATGGGCGGGGAGGGACAGCCGCAAACCCAGGCGATGGTGTATTCCCGCTATGTGTCAGGCGGACAGGATCTGCAGCATGCTATTTCTGCACCGCGCTGGTTGCTGGGAAAAACCTGGGGCAGTGATGTAACGAACTTGCGAATTGAAAACCGCTTTTCTGACGAGCTTTATGAGCAACTGGCCAATGCCGGGCATGACGTAGAAGTGATTGGAGAATTTGACGAAGTGATGGGGCATGCAGGTGCTATTGTTTTACACAAAAACGGCTTGATAGAAGGCGCGAGTGATCCGCGTAGTGACGGATCGGCTTCTTCAGTATGAAAAAAATCTGCTAGCCTGACACAGGGGGCTACTGGCCCCGTATAGCGTCATTTAGAAAAATCGTCTCCTGGTAGTCGTTGTTGGCGGCTACACCTTTTACTAATTCCTTGTCTAAAGCCTGGTAGCCGTGGATGGTAATACCTACGGTATAACGCTTCTCGCTAACCTCGCTCGCAGGCACCATATGATTTAGGTTGTGGGGAAACATGTGCATAGAACCCAGTTCATTTTCGATGTTGAAAATACTCTCCGGATCAACCGAATAATAAATACCTGGCGTTGTGCGACCACCGAGAAATATATTGGCTGAATAGGAATACCCGTTCTTTCCTCCATGGCTGTGCCACTTTATACCTTCACCGTTGCGATATACATTAACCCAGGATTGAACGGCAATTGGAAATTCAAGATGGGGCACCAGCTCTTTCACACATTTAACCAGGCGCGGCTGGTATTTTTTATTCTCGGCGAAAAAATTGTACAGGTAGTGATGTTTTTGGGTGAGCGGAATGCTGGCTTTATCAGGGGCAGCGTCTTTATCAGGTTGTTTTTCAATCACTGATTCCAGCTTGCGTTCTTTCTTGTCGCAATAAGTTCGCATTTTTGCGCACTCGTCGGACGAGAAAAATTTATATCCTTTTACAAGTTCCATTGGCTCCACATAATAATAAAGAAAGTTCGGTTCAAAGTATCAATATATTATTCAGCCACCCGAGGTTAATCGGATGACAACTATCCGACTCGCCGCCGAATAATGAACTCTATATAGTGTGCTATTTCTTTCACCTCGATCATTGAACACACCCATAGTGGGCTGAAGACACCAGTCTGGTGTATTTGTCCATAACCGAGCCCGGTTTGAGAGCAGGTCTTGAATCAGCATGCCTCGTTTCGCTGTTGTTTATTGCTAACCGCCTGGAAATTTCCGCTTCACTGAGTTCAACATCGAGAGTGCGTTGTACAGGATTAATAATAATAGTATCGCCATCCTGCACAATACCGATTGTACCGCCTTTCGATGCCTCCGGACTTATGTGGCCAATGAGAATGCCGTGAGAGACACCGGAGAATCGCCCGTCAGTGATTAGCGCTACATCTTTGCCCAGGCCACGGCCCTGCAACTGTATTGTCAAATGAACCATCTCCGGCATACCGGGTGCACCGACAGGTCCGACATGCCGGACGACAATGACATCGCCCGCGACTATCCTGTCAGTACGAATGGCTGCCATAGCGTCAGACTCGCTATTGAAGACCTTGGCATTGCCACGAAACTCTCCGTTTTGCAGGGTTTTTCCACCCAGTTTTAGCAGGCAACTTTCCGTTGCCAGATTGCCTTTGAGTACCGAGATATGATTGTTGCGCGGTGCTACAGGGTTGTTCGCAGGTAAGACGATATCCTGAGTCTGCAGCGTAGCGATAGATGGCACGTGCTGCAGGTTGTCTGCCAGGGTTTTACCGGTAACCGTCAACACGTCACCATGCAACAGGCCATGGTCCAACAGTTCTTTCATTACCACCGGAACACCTCCAATTTCATGCAGTGACAACATCGCATAAGGTCCATGTGGCTGCAGATTGGCAATAAGCGGGACCCGTTCACCCACAGACTGTATATGTTCTATCGTCAGTGCGATGTCTGCGTCACGTGCCAGCGCCAGCATGTGCAGAAACAGATTGGTCGATCCGCCCATAGCGTAGGCGACAGTAATGGCGTTCTCAAATGCCTCCATTGTCATAATATCCCGCGGGCGAATGTTGTGTTCGATCAAGTGCAATAACGCATCGATACTCGCACTGGCTTGCTGCACGACATCGTCATGAATATCGCTTGCTGCATCATAGTCTGCCGGATGGGATGCGCCTTTTGGCAGCATCATGCCAATGGCCTCCGCAATGGTGCTCATGGTATTGGCGGTGAACATCGCGCCACAGGTTCCACTCCCGGGCATAACAGATTTTTCAAGCTGAGTGAGTTCGTCTTTGTTGATCAGCCCTGCCTCTTGAGCGGCGCTGCCTTCAACGTAGTCCATGATCGTCAGGTTTTTCCCTTTGCCAGCCCATTGACCAAAGTTAACTGATCCGGGTGAACTGGTGCCGGGATAAATCACCAGCCCGGGCGCATTGGTTCGCGCCAGTGGCATCATCGCCGCTGCACCGGTCTTGTCACAGCCTGATATCACAACCATCGCCTCGGCGTGATGTGCATAGTGGCCAGTCTCGAAACAATCAGCCATCAGGTCGCGTGACACCAGGCTGTAGCCGGCGTTTGCAGTGCCTTGTGTCAGTGCATCGGATACCGCAGGTGCACCGACCAGTAATCCCTGACCACCACGTTTGTCGAGTGCATCAATCAATACTTCAGAAATACGTTTTACCCGATTGTTGCAACGGTGGGCGTTGGTGTAGGGACTGGCGACTGTGACAATCGGTGTGCGGTTCTTTGCGGTCGCAGGATCAAACCCTGCAGCGCGCAGTTCGACCTTGCGCAGCCCCTCGCTGGTATTGTTCCAGTAACTGCCTGTTGTATCTGCCACGAGTCGCTCCGGTTGTTATCGGCGGTCGAGTTCGCCAGTCTGCCAGTTTAGCGCTGTATCGGGAAGCGATAACTCCCGGCGCCAGCTACCTGGAAAATCTTCTACGAGTGCCCTCGCGCTCTCGCCGGGCAGACTCCTCTTCCAGTCTTTGAGCAAGCAGTGGCAATCGGCTGTCTGGTGCATTGATTACAGGCAACCCCGCATCCGCTAGTCCCTGGTAACGTGCCTGCAGCGCTATCTTCTTGCGCACTTGATGGGGTTGAAAGTCATTAAACTGCTCGACTGATATGCTGCCACCAGGTGTTATCGCACCTGCAGCAGATGCCTCACTTACCAATCGCTCACCGGCAGTCGTGCGCACTACGATACCATTGAACCCTTCATCCTCACCCGTCGGGCTGCCACCGGGCCATACATCTGCGGCGGCTACGTCGGATGCTTCACCCAGGGCGTCGGGGCAGAGTTTACAGCGAGACTCTATTCCCCAGCTGCTCTCGTCTTTCCAGAGTTCCTGATAGGTTATTTCAAGTGTACGCCCGTCGTTGCTTTCGATACGAGTAGGGCCCGGGTTGCCGTAGCCCCGATGGCGATAAAGCGTCACCTGCTTTGCTTCTATATTTGCGTCACTCAGTACATCACGTGATTTCTGCCCGGTTGACTGGCCCCCGCATACCATCGTCAAGCGATGCGTTACCAGCTGGTTGACTCGCTCATCGTACGCCGCGTAGTTGTGTATAGCGCTCAGATCGCAGGGCTTGGCAACAATGGCAAAAGGTTCGTCGCGATCAAGTGCCTCGAGCAATCCCGTTAACGGCGCGACCGGACCGTAGCGTGAACCGGTGCCGGCCAGAATTTCATCTGAAGTGGTACTGATTGTGGCAATGCTTTGTATCGGCGCTTGCGGATCGGCTTTTACATGGTAGATAAACGCTGCCTGATGGCTTGCCAGTAGATGCCGGGCGAGCGCTGTGAGCACGCCGCCAGTGGAGCCCTTATAGCGAATTTCAGGATCCGTGGCCCAGGCATATTGCATAGATGAATACTGCCCCCAGACCTCGTCCTGCAACGGCGCTACCGGGTCATCTACTTTGACTTCACTGGCATGTGCTGCCCGGCGCGGTTTTACATGGATTCCCGGACAGATGGATAACAGCATTTTTTCATCGGCGGGCTTGAATGCATTTGCGGGGGCAGGGCGTAGTGTTCCTTCCGGAGTCATGTACATGGTAACGTTGCCCTGCGAGACGGACTCGCACAGGCCACATCCAATGCACAGGCCCGCCTTGACGACCTGATCAATTGAAGTCGCTCTATTCATAAATCTGCCTGGGTTGTTTCGCTATTCAAATCACGGGCATATCACGGCGTTATTCGCTGTGCATGGAGATAGGTGTAGTGAACCATACATTCCTCGTAAATAGATTTTACGCGATCAGGGACATCTCCAATCTCCACATACGTTCTGGCCTGTGGTTTTAGCCCGTCCGAGTTTCGCAGGTTGGCGTGGAAGGAGCCACCATCCCACCAGCTTACTTCATCTCTTGCCCCGGGCTCCCAGCTTAGCGCGGATTCTACGAACGGAATGTCTACAGCCTCTGACCATTGCCGTACCATGCGATATGGATCCGCCATCAGGTCATCGCTGTCGATTACTGGCGGCGGATTTCCGGTGGATTGCAGCAGTCGGTCAAACAGACTTCGCTGTTCCCTGAAGCCCGTTTCCCTTTTGTGAAAGTCTGGCCATTTATTGAACATTGAAGTGATCGTTTTTGCAGGATCTCTGATCAGGAACGAGTGGTTAAACATTTCAAGTAGTTCGTCTGACCACATGTGATCGATATAGTGAGGGAAGTCTTTTATAAATACGGAGTCATTCGCGGACGCATTTATTAGTTTATCGGTCACAGTGTCGAGCGTGAGTCCGGGAGTTCGCACGGAATCATCAGTGACCCGTGGCCACAGCGGAGCTTCGCCCTGATACCAGGCCTCGCCGTAGGGTTCGTGAAAACACAGCAGGTCGCCCCGCTGGCGTATCATCCATTCGAACGCGGTCGAGGTTGATCGCGGCACCGCCCACAATGCGAGTATCTTGTTCATGAGGTTACCGGTTTAATTGTCGGCCATTATTCATCGAGACTGGACAGCAGTCTGCCCTGATTTGTGACCGGGCCAATGCCGAGTGTCTTGAACAGTCTCCAGTACAGCGCGTTGTCATGCGTGACTAACGGCTTGCCGAGCATCTGTTCAAGTTCGACCTCAAGTGACACAAAGCGCTGGGCCAATCCGTCGCTTGCGCGTCTGAAGTTGCACATGCCGTTGGCTAGATACGCATCGACGTCAGGTGCCCTATCGGCAACATACGCCATCGATTTTTCAGCCAGATCACCATCAAAGCACCAGATATGTTCATTGCATTCATCTTGAGTAGCGATGAAGCCCTGATCGACAAAATTGCCGGCCCAGACTACATCAAAGCCCGCTTCCCTGAGAAACCCCACCGTGCCCTGCCACCAGTCCGGCCAATGGTAAACGCCGTTCAGTGCCACCTTTTCAACGTTTAGCTCACGCAATGCCTCCACCATGGCATATCCGGCCATATGAAACGGCGTTTCGTATTTTTCAGACAGATCTTCACAGTGCTGGCGAATACCATCTACGCCAAGTCCGCTTGCGTGTACCCAGTTAGATCCGACCTGTCCGCAGACATCGACACCATTGTTGGCCATGCACTCTACGAATTCTTCGAGTAAGTGAAAGTTCTGCTTTCGCTGATGTAATTCATGCACATAATCTGGCAGGTGAAGCATACGGCCATGTACGCCAACTGATTCGGGCGACATGCGAAGAAAGTCTGATGGACCGGCGTCAAAGTCATGTGGCGGGCAGGTAAAGCCAACCTGGTGTGGAAACAGTTTGTTTTCGGCGATTGCCCAGTGTGCAGGTTTTTTATAGGTCATATCGCAGGCTCGTCAGTTTTCTAAAGACGACTCTAGCACTGACGCAAATCGTCTTCGTGACTAATCGCGTCATTTACGAATACAACTATTCGCTTAAGCATGTGGGTAGATTTTTGGAGGTTGCACTAGCTGCTGCACCGGGTGCAACATTCAGCACTGGACAGGGGCGGAATACAGAGTGCAAAGTGCAATAGCAGCAACAGAGGTAAAGAAGGCAGTGGTTAGATAAAAAATCGAATTTTCGGGCTGCTAACGTGAGCTCTGCTGTCAGGCAGAAAACAAAACAACGTTCGAGCATGAATTAAATTTGTTGTATCAATTTATAGAATAGCCGGGAACCAAAAATTCCACTGGCCCGTAATTTGTAAACGTTAGCGTTTATTCCGGATTGATCTATCCTTCTGGTCAGGTAAGTACAACATGGATGAACGATTCTTGCATAGAGCGGGATGAAGTTTTTTAGGGAATAAACCAATGACTTATTTTATCACTCTTCAAATTTCGATCATGGGCGCAATCCATGCGCAAAATTTCACTCACCCTTTCCCGGCGAATACCACACCGGAGCAGTGCCAGCAACGCGTGATAAAAGACTGGGAGCCACACGGGCAGGTAATGCATGCCGACTGCCAGGTGCAACTGGATTCCGCGCCCGTATTAAAGCCACGTTACAACATCAGCCGTCACGACAAAAACAAACCGGTGTTGTCTGCAATCATCAAAAAATAGACATAAAATATCCCCGGGTACGGTCTCTGTGTGGTGATAGACCTATGCATGCGTTTGGAATAAATTATGGCGCTCCCCGGGAGTAAAACACCGATCTGCCAATGCTGTAGCCTCGGCAATGATGTTAGCGCGTTAGATATATGGTCTCGGTGATTTCGGCATTCGTGCAACGGAGTTGTCCTCCCACGGTTGCTTGCATCTGCTTTCTGTCCTCTGTCCTCCGTCTTCTGAACGCGGAGTTGTCCACCCACAAGGTACCCGGTCTGTCGCCTTTCCTCTGGAGCATCGGCGAAGCGGTGCCACAATTTCTGTCCTCCGAATCCTGTCCCCTGTCCCCTGTCCTCTGTACGCTGTACCCTGTCCTCTGTACGCAACCCCCGTAGTCACCCTGGACAATGACAGCATGGCTGAAAAATCACCACCACGTGTAATGAAGCTAAGTGATGCCTCATTCTCCCCCCGTTTTGAATACGGTGATCAGGCGCAGGTTGCTCAATTGTGTGGCGCTGATGACGGGTCGTTGCTCGGTGCGGGGCTGGTGCGGCTTACCAAAGCATCTATCCCCTGGACGATTAAATACGATGAATTTATTCTGGTCCTGGAAGGCGTCTTTAGCGTTAACATTGCTGATCAAACATTAACGGCGAAAGCGATGGAGGCTATCTGGTTGCCGGCAGGTACAACGTTGACCTACGTTAGCGAAAACGCGCTGCTACTCTATGCGATTCAACCAACTAATTGGGTGGACCATTAGCTATGCCCCGTATAGATATAAGCCGGCTGCCGCAGAACGATCGTACAAACGCCTGGAATACAATTCTGTCGGAACGAAAAGCGCACCCTGAATTGCAACAGGAAATCACTGCAGACTGGCTGGTGATTGGTGCAGGCTTTGCCGGTCTGGCAGCGGCACGGCGGCTTGCGCAAAATTGTCCCCGTCAACATGTGGTGCTGGTTGAAGCAGGTGTATGCGGTGAAAACGCTTCCGGTCGCAATTCGGGTTTTGCCATCGATTTACCGCACACTACTTCGTCGCAACTCGATCAGCTGGACGGTGCTCATCGCCACCTGCGGCTGGCACGCGCGGCAATCAGTGAATTGTCCGGCCTGGTAGCGGCGCATGATATCGACTGCGACTGGTCTGTCGATGGCAAGTATCACGCTGCGGTAACCGAGCGTGGTTCCGATGCCATGCTCAAGCCGTTTGTCAAAGAACTGGACGCACTGAACGAGCCATATCAGTGGATAGAACATGAGGCACTCGCAGACAACCTCGGCACGCGTCACTTTAAACATGCCGTCTATACACCTGGCTGTGTTTTGATGAATCCTGCAGCCTTAACCCGGGGCCTTGCGGATTCACTTCCGGATAACGTCAGCATCTATGAAAACACGCCGGTCACCAGTATAGCTTCCGGCAATGGAATTGAAGTCACCACGCCATCAGGTTCGGTGAAAGCTCCACGGATGATATTGGCTGCCAACGGTTTCAGTGAACAGTTCGGCTATGATGCAGGCCGCTTTGTGCATCTTGCATTGCGTGCGAGCCTTACCCGGCCGCTGACTGAAAGCGAACGCCGCGACTATAGGGTTAAGCCCTGGGGTCTAACACCGGCTAACGCGTTTGGCGGTGTCACTATGCGCTATACCAACGACCATCGCCTTCTTATCCGGCAAAACATTCAGTTGTCGATGAAGCAGAACAAGAGTGCAGCCAGTACGCAAAGAATTGCAGCGGAGCATATGGCCATACTGCGTGATCGCTTTCCGCTGTTAGACAAGCTCACCTTCGAAAATACCTGGACCGGGTATATTTGCATGTCGAAAAACGGCGCCCCCGCGTTTGGCGAACGCGCTTTTAACGTCTGGACTGCAGCTTGTCAAAACGGCATTGGTATCACCAAAGGAACCATCAGTGGATTGCTGGCTGCCGATCTCGCATGCGGACAGGACAATCCACTGATTGCTGATATGCAGTTACTTGGCTCGCCTGAAAAATTACCGGCAAGACCTCTGGTTGAAGTGGGTGCGCGTGCAGTGATGCGCTGGGAGACCTGGAAAAATCGGCGCGAGGCTTGATCCACTTTCCTGAGCTGCTTTTAGTACAGTAGCCGGCTGTAGATACAGGGTCTGGCCTGT
>CAYPCS010000005.1:112373-151086 GCA_964409275.1 uncultured Granulosicoccaceae bacterium | reverse complement strand
CAAGTCAGGAAGTTCGGCCGCACGTCGTGAATTAGTCTTTAGCGATCGCGGGATATTATTTTTCCGGCCGACACCTAACCGACCAGTGGATCTTTTTATAAATTTTATAGGTCTCTACTACTACCCGCATCGTCTACGCATCGGCAGTTATCTGTCAGGATAATCTTGCTAGACCTTTGATAATAATCCGGCTCACGTAGAAGCGAAGCAAAAGGTGCGACACCTGTGCCAGTTGCAAAGAAAAACACTTACCTGGCAATATTGCATCTGGTGCCAATGTGCCATCCACAATGAATTTCATGGTTCGCTTTTGGCTTTTACGCAAGTTTGTCTGGTAGAAAACTGGTGGAAGTGTGATGCAACAAATGTTATACACCTCACTCTATATTGAACAACCGGACACAACAGGAACTCAGATTGCCTCTTTATAAAAGAAGGAAACCGGAAGGTTCGAATACACGCTATAGAAATTGTAGCCAAACTGCTGCCTGCACTACCACCAGTGCAACAATGCCTTGCACTGTCGCACCAGCTGCGAGGATCCATGTTGCACGCTTACCGGAGTGCTCTGGAAAGGCGTCTCGCCTCACCAGCCAGTAGAGGCTGTCATTGGGTGCAATAGTTACAAATGCGCCAGCACAGAGCGCCAGTGTCGCAGCTTCGGGAGAGACGGCGAGATCTGGCAACAAAGCTGCGACCAATCCCCCGGCCCCGGCAAATGTCGCCATTGACGAGCCTTTTGCGGTTTTGAGAGTTGCAGCCAGTAAAAACAGTGCTGGTATCACCACCCCGGACTCAACCAGCCATTGAGCAAAATCCTCAAAAGACAGCACAGCAACCAGCATTGTGCCAAACGCACTTGCAGCTCCAATGATTAAAAGAAGCGGAGCGGTTCGTTTTATACTGCTTTCAAGAGCATTTCCACGTGCTTCCGAGTCAACAAAGGTAAGAGAAGCTACAGCTGCGATAATCAAAGCACCTGTGGGGCTTATACAGAAATCAATTAACGGGGATACAGTAATTTCGAACCAGTTAATAGACGCTCCGATCGTGATCAAACCTATCAGCAGCACAAAAGGCACGATAACTGCCAATCCAGGCAGTTTGCGTTTGCTATGCGATATCTGCGGACTGGATTCGAACATACCGGCGAATAGTAAACCTGCGCCCCAACAACACATGAATGTAGCAGCCCCCCACCCCACTAACGTCGGTGTTAAACCTCCCAGCATGGTCGCCACTATCGCTGGTCCGGCAGGAATCAACAGTTTAAATCCTGCATATGATCCAAACAGAACCGATAACTTTCGCCCTGCAGCCATGGGCGACAGTGCGGCGTAAGCGGTATCCGGGCAGACCATAGCTGCGCCAGCGAGAGGTGCTACGACGGTTGCAAACTGACCGGTTGAGCCCTCGGACTGTGAGTTGGATATAGCGCTAGCCAGTGTAAAAGATGCCAGCAATATAAGAGCGATATATCCAAGCGTTTCGCCAAAACCATCGCTGACGATGCCAAGTAGCTCATGTGATGACATTCCTGAGGTGACGCCAAGCACAACACTGGCAACAAGTATGAAGATCGGGAAGGGAATGCTGAATAGACCCTTTAAAATAGCCCCGGGGCGTTGCAAGTACTCTGTGGCGGTAGCTGACATTTCTATAAAGCACGCTTTTTTGCTTATATGGGCGAAATCTGACTATCAACATTATATTTTTAAACCAAAGTTTAACAAACGTGTTATAAACATCATTACATGATTTATACTCATACTCCCGGCTGGCATCAAATAGTTAACTACGTTTGCATTGAAATACATGGGTAGTTCCAACGATAACTACAGATTACCGTCTTTAATGGCACTCAGGGCTTTCAATGCAGCATCTAAAACATGTAGTTTTACTCGAGCTGCTGGCGAATTGTCTCTTACGCAAAGTGCAATCAGCCGTCACATTCGTAACCTCGAAACAGAGCTGGATATCCGGCTATTCAAAAGAAAAGGCCGGGAGCTTTCGCTGACAGCGGACGGAGAGGCGCTTAAGGATGTAGTAGAGGCGGCTTTTGATCAGCTCTCAAGCGGCCTGAATGCGATACGACGAAAGGCGAATGCACCAAGGCTATCGGTGAGCCTGTTGCCTAGTCTGGCAACAAAATGGCTAGTACCGCTGCTCGGGGAGTTTGCCAGCATTGCGCCAGACGTCGACGTCCACATACAGTGTTCAAGATCGCTTTGCGATTTTGATGTAGACAACGTTGATGTAGCTATCCGGTATGGTCCCGGCGACTGGCCAGGCTGTAGTGCGAAGTTACTGATGCGAGAAACAATTACACCGGTCTGTGCGCCTGTTTGGATGGAGCAATTGAACGGACGCTCCGCCTTAAATAGCCTTAAGGCACTGCCATTGCTTCAGGGTGACATACCAGAACAATGGGAACCATGGCTGGAACAGTTCGGAGTCACTGGTGTGTCGCAAACGCAATCTGCCTTGTTTACGGATGACAACGCTCTAATTCAGGCAGCGATCGATGGTCAGGGTTTTATACTTGGTCGCTCCACACTGGTTTCGCGAGATATTAATGAAGGAAGGTTAGTTGCTCCTTTTGAACAATCGTCCGAGGCCACTTATGCTTATTGGGTGGTAGTTAATGGCCGAAAGGAAACCAATTCAATAGCTTCGGTTTTTGTTGACTTTCTCCTGTCTACTCGTCCTTGACTGGCAGGGGGAATTTGACGGAATAAGGACAGATTCCTAAACACTGCAGGCAAATGAATCAGAAGATCAATGCCCATCACTAATCCAGTGTGATGCCAGGAATTCACTGCAATCCAGAGCTACCGCTATTTTTTAAACCACCCGTTTTGTAAACTTCTCTTGTCAGGCAGAAATAGAGACAAGTACTATTGCGTCGTGTAACAGAAGTTTAATCAGGAGGTTTTGTGAAGGTCGCTGAAAAACACTATCGCTCATTGTGGTGGAACGACGAACAAGGTGCTCTGCAAATAATTGATCAACGTTCGTTGCCTCACTTGTTTGTAGAGCAAGACGTTACTTCAATGCAGGACTATGTAGATGCTATAACGCAGATGCGCGTTCGCGGGGCTCCCCTGATTGGTGCCGTAGCTGCCTACGGTATGGCCCATGCGATGAGCCTTGATTCATCTGATAGTAATATAATGAGCGCCTGGGATACGCTCTATGCAACCAGACCAACCGCTATAAATTTACGCTGGTCGCTTGATCGTTGCAAAGACATGTTGCTCAACCTGGATGTATCACAGCGCGCAAGTGCAGCGCTGTTATTAGCACATGAGATTGCCGCTGAGGACGCCGAGACTAATCGCCTTATCGGTGAGCACGGTATGCGTCTTGTCGAATCTATTGCAAAACGCAAAGCGCCAGGTGAACCTGTGCGCCTGCTTACCCATTGCAACGCGGGGTGGCTGGCTACAGTAGATTGGGGCACAGCCACAAGCCCGATATTTCAGGCCCATGATGCCGGCATCCCGCTTCATGTTTGGGTCGACGAAACCAGACCACGTAACCAGGGTGCATTGACTGCCTGGGAACTCGAAAACCACGGCGTGCCTCACACGTATATTACTGACAATGCAGGAGGACATCTGATGCAGCATGGTCTGGTTGATATGGTGATTGTCGGTACGGACCGTACAACTCGTACCGGCGACGTTTGTAACAAAATAGGCACGTACCTTAAAGCACTGGCAGCAAGTGACAATAGTATTCCCTTTTATGTCGCACTCCCATCGCCAACAATCGACTGGACAATAGAAGATGGAGTCGCGCAAATACCAATTGAAGAGCGCAGTGAGCGTGAAACAACGCATGTCTCGGGTATGGCCGACAACGGTGTGATTACAGCGGTGCAAGTAACACCAAAGAATACGGTCGGCGGAAATCCTGCGTTTGATGTTACTCCGAGCCGCCTTATAACCGGACTAATCACTGAACGTGGTGTATGTGATGCATCTTCAGCCGGGTTAGCTGGCCTGTTCCCGGATCTGGCCGCTGTTTAGTGAAAAACGGGTAGTGTCCTCTGGAATAAGGTAGTCTCTCACTGCACAGATACAATGAGATTTTGCAATGGCAATTAAGCTACCTCAGAAATTTGAAAACGTCGTCAACAACGCCAGTCAGGAGTGGTTAGATACAAGAGGTAAAACCCGTGAGGAGCTGCGTACCTTTATAGAAGCGCGGGTTGTGCGGGACCAGACAAAGTCCCCGAAGCCGGGGTATCCAGCGCCGGATTTCGAACTTGAACAGCTGGACGAGCGCGGCAATAGAACCGGCGAGATGATGCGACTATCCTCGCAATTCGGCAAGCCGATAGGTCTTGTGTTTGGTTCATACACCTGACCGCCATTCAGAGACGGGGCCGTGCGCCTCGATGATCTGGCAAAGTCATACGGTGACAAAGCAAAATTTTTTGGTGTCTACATTCGCGAGGCTCACGCAGATGGCGAAGATCAGGTCATTAGAAATCTGGACGAAGGCGTAATCTATTCACAACCTGAATCGTCGGACGAGCGCGCTGATATCGCTGCGGCCTGCATGTTGCGATATAACTTCTCATTCCCGATGCTTCTGGATGGCATGGACAACGATGCAGAGGAAAAATATATTTCCTGGCCAGATCGTCTTTATATCATCGATAGCAGCGGCAAGGTCGCCTACCAGGGAGGTCTGGGGCCTTTCTACTTCGATGTCGATGAGTTTGAGAAAGAAATGGCAAAATTAGTGTGACTGATGCTGATTCATGTGCGGTAACACAAATACTTCGAGGCTATCGCACAATCGGTAGCCTTTGTGTAATCCAAAATCCACTGACGGGTAACGGGTGGCCATTTACATGTAACGGTGCCCTTGTCTTTTCCGTCGTTCTCTGGCCTGTAAAACAGTGAGATTGTGTACGAATCAATAGTCGTGACTCGCTGGAAAGATTGTACTCGTATGTAGTATGTACCCGCAGCCAGAGCAGGTGCAGTTATAAGTGAGAAAAGACCGTTTCCGTCGTCATTATAAGCAATATCATCACCACTGGAATCAAGTAGACCTCTGCAACGGCTAACTCGATATTAGTCGCAAGCAACAGAAACAGGGATTGGAAAAAATACTTCACGGGACCGCAAGCGAGGAGATGGCCTTACGCTATCATGGACCTTAAAACAGGCTCGTGACTCTTGTCGCACCGGTCCTATTGCTCTGAACAGGCACACCATGAAATGATAAAAAACTGCGAATCGAGCACTGAAAAACCGGGTCCGGGAAACCAGCAGTCGATTCACCCGCGGACGAAAAGTTCTACTGCCAGACGATCTGTTTCCCGTTGCAGGCAACCGTTACTACCGATACCCACCGGCATACTGTCAATCTATTTGGCATATTGAACCGGTAGACTCAACAGGCTGGCAAATCCGGAAAGGCAACCGGGGCTCTATGCGGCCGACGTGGTCACACATTGCCCATCATCGATCGATTTAGTATCTCTTCAGATCGTCGCGAACATTTGCACACCCGGTTTGAAAGCCGCTCTGTTAGTCTGACAGGCTCTTCCCTCCTCTGATTAAGACTTTGTGCCGCGAAAATTCGACTTCAGGAATAGTAAATTGCTTTTTGGTTAGCTTGTTTCTGCTACTCTTTTCTCAAAACCACGAAAGAAAAACCACAGAGCCTGCAACCCGGCAGAACCTGTCAAAATTACTCGACCGAGGTGCTGTCTCCACCCTCGCAGCAGAAAAGCCAATCTACCCGGCGGCACCCGGAAACAGTTTCCATTAGATTACTGCCCATTACTAAACTGTTTTTGCAATTCATCCTCTTTTTTAATATGCGTGTCCTTGTAATTGCCGATCACATACCTGACAATAAGAATGGCCTGCGAAGCAGCCATTGGCCGGTTACAATAAGAGCGCTCAACAAGCCGGTGCGAACAAATTTAAGTACATTTTGCCGGATAGTTACCCGGGTTTTGTTCTTCAGAACCCCCTCATACTCTTCATCCGGTTTCAAGGCAAATACACTGATTGATTATTGGATCAAGATCGCGGAAAGGCTAGTTATCACGCCTTCTGTTCAGTGCGAAAGTCCGTGGCAACCTGATATTGCGTACATACGCTGGACCGGTGAGCATGTATGGATCGATAAATGACATTCAAAAATGTTAGATGTGAGTCTCATTCAATTTTGAGCTCTTATCGGATGCAGAAAGTCGCCCGCAACCTTATACTACCCACCAGGGACGCTGGCCCAGGCTGTGGCAGGCAGGGTCGTTAACCGATGACTCAAGAAATAGCCGGGCAAATTTACAAATCAGTATTGCAGAGAACCAACCTTGCATTCTGTTAGATGTTAAGGATTTTCTTTAGCCAGTTATACTGAAGAAACCCAACATTTTCGAGTGTGGTTCTCACGAACTTTCACCCTAAAAACAATGCTATACGGTCGGCTTCTTGCCGATGAAAATTGAACGCAACCCGCCCCGGGAAGCATGCCGGCACTCTTGGGCAGGGTTGAATATCAAGGTTGTACTCTCTATCCGTACGCAGTGCCACATGTACTTATCCATTAGATTCCTGGCTACGACATGTCTTCACTTCTATTGATAGTCTCAAGGCCTTATCTACAAAACATTTTGAGTTTCCCGCAACTATTAATAACTGAATTTGACGGATGAATTGTTATGAGTAACGAATCGATTCTAAGTGAAGCCGAAATTCGTAATAAAATCGAGCAGACATTTTGCGAGGTATTCTCGGAACATGGTAATGGCGCAGAACTTCCAAGAATTAGTGAAGACCTCGTCCTTTTGGAATCCGGATTAGACTCCCTGGGGTTTGCAATCTTAGTGACTATGCTGGAAGAGCATCTCGGTTTCGATCCGTTTAATTTGGCTACTAACGCATTTTACCCTCAGAAATACGGTGAATTCGTCGATTTCTACGTTAAGCACATGCCAACATGACACTCTCGGAGTTAGTCACAGAACTGCCGGGAGGGAGTTCGTTAATTATAACACCGGAAAGTCGACTGACCTGTAAAGATATACTTGCGATGTCGTCCTGCAACGAGAACTCGGTAGTTGGTTCCACGGTAGCGATTTGCCTGAATGATCCGGTTGTTGCTATTACATGTCTAGTGGCTTTGGACGGGTTGGCACGAAAGATTGTTATTTTACCTCCGACCTTAACTCATACGGCTGCCATCTCGTTAATAAAACAGTCCTCCTGCGACTACATCGTCACCCACAACGATGAACTTTTCACGGATACAGAGACCCCCGTTTTTCATTCGATCACCGCAATCAGCGCAGATGGAAAATCACGAGAGAAGCCGAAGTCTACGCAATGGATTATTGCAACTTCCGGCACCACTTCAGAACCCAAATTAGTAGGACATACACTCAGCAGTCTATGCCGAACTACCAATACAAACTCCAGTCGTGGTGCAGAGCAAAGATGGGGACTGCTATACGATCATAGTCGTTTTGCCGGAATTCAAGTAATCTTGCAGTCGATATTGTCCGGGGCTACGTTACTTATTCCCGATCAAACCGAACACTTTGAAGAATCCATTGATTTTCTTATCAAGCAAGGTTGCAGCCACCTTAGCGGCACCCCTACTCTCTGGCGGAAAATTGTTATGGTGACAAACTGTGAAGAGCTACCGCTACAGCAAATCACTATGGGTGGGGAAATCGTAGACCAAGGGATATTGACGAAGGTAAAATCACTATACCCAAACGCACGAATTGTCCACATATTTGCCTCTACAGAGGCAGGAGTCGCTTTTTCGGTTGTGGATGGATTCGCTGGTTTTCCAGTTGATTATCTGAAATCTCTACCACACGATGTCGAGATTCGTGTGGTAGATAATGCGCTGTTCGTTCGCAATAACACTGTCGCCACGAAATACATTGGTAGCGAAGACTCAATTTCAGACTCTAGTGGATGGGTAAACACTGGCGATTTAGTTGAGCTACGCGATGATCGATACTGTTTCCTCGGTAGATCAAATGGTGTTATCAACGTTGGCGGAAATAAGGTTCATCCAGAGAAAGTAGAGCATATTCTGCTCGAAAAACCGAATGTTGTTGCTGCAAGAATTTATGCGAAGAAAAATTCGATTACCGGGACTGTGGTGGTCGCTGAGGTTGTACTAAAGGAGGAGCATCCTGACACTCTCAAGGCGTTAAAATCCCATGCTTCATCAAAATTGCAACGCTACGAGGTTCCCGTGCTGATCAAGTCAGTTCCCTCAATAGAGATCAATGCGACCGGAAAACTAAACAGGAAACGAACATGAAAACAATTGTAGTTTCTGGGCCAGGGAGGGGACTAGGTCTCGCTATTTCCAGGCGCCTGGTCGCAGACGGCTATTTTGTAGTAGGTGTGGGTCGCACTAACTCAAGTGAGTTTAAATCTTTGATTGCGACATCAGGTACCGCTGCATTTGTCGAATATGACCTGGAGGATTTGAATCAAATTGCTCAACTAGTCAGTGGCATAAGCAAAAAGTATGGCGCGATATATGGTCTGGTAAACAATGCCGGGGTAGGAGTTGATGGTTTCCTTGCCACCCAACATTCTACGGACATCTCCAGAATTTTGACAGTGAATTTACAGGCTGCGATTTTACTGTCGAAGGGGGTCAGTCGACCCATGTTGGTACGAAAGGAAGGTCGAATAGTTAATATTTCGTCGATTATCGCATCGACAGGCTTTAGCGGATTAGCGGTATATGCCGCTTCTAAAGCAGGCTTAGAGGGATTTAGCCGATCACTGTCACGAGAACTGGGGCGCGCCGGAATTACTGTAAACTGCGTTGCGCCCGGTTATATGGAAACCGAGATGACACAAGGTCTGGGCAAGGAGAAATTATCATCGATCAAAAGAAGAGCACCGCTTGGCTTGCCGCTAGTGGAGGATGTGGCTGGTTCCGTATCTTTCCTTATGTCGAGTGACGCAGAGAAGATCACAGGCTCAGTTGTTACAGTTGATGGGGGAAGCACTGCGTAGAGAAGAGTTTACAGGATCTATGCCTGTAATATTGGTATCGGTTCCGCTACTGAATTGCAAATGGTTACAAAGCGTATAGACAAAAATATCACTTGAGCCGATTGCTTTAAGCGCACCGGAATATTTGAATCTTCTATTAGAAATACAATTGCAGGCGCGCATCTCCGCTAGCTCCCAAAGTCAACATACGACTGGTTGGTGTGAAAAGTCGACCCATCTTGTCCACTAACTTTGCTTCAACACACCACAACCAGTTCCCCAGGAGTTAGTTCTCGCAGAAGCAGACGACGAACCTTGCGGAGGAATGAAGAAAGGACTACCTTGCAAACGTTATAACGCACTAGTGAATACCAATGAAGGATAAAAGATGGAATACGAAATCAGCCCACTTCTAACGAAAGCTGAATTTGATAAAGCACGAGATTTTCGAATGTCCATCCGAGAACTGCCACTGTCATTGAATTTAAATTCGATCTACGATGAGGCTCCCGCAAGCTCCAGCAAACTACCTTTTGGTGCAGTCGCTAAAGTTGAAGGACGAATTGTTGGAGTAATATTTTTTGTATTGCAAGGTAACGAGTTACCGGGGTCAAACTCGTCACGTCCAATTGTAAATCTATCAACTTTCTACGTAGAAGAGGAGCACAGAGGCTTTTTATCATTTATGATGTTCAAAAAAGCACTAAAAATGCTGGATGGGGCAGTGGTGACAAATTACACACCTACATTCGAAATGGAAAAAATTTGCACGTTGCTTGGATTCACACAACAATCATCCGTTTGGAATGTCCTTATTCCGGTTCGCTTCCTCGCATTGCCAGAAGCTTTGCGCTTAAAATCCGAGCTACTGAACAAACACAGTCACGCCAGCGCCCAAAACCCGGATATTCAGTATACATTCCGTAAATCACCCAGAATGGAAATTTACAGACTCGTAGACAAGTCAGGCGGGGAATCAGTTGTTTGGGGGATGGATCGTTTTTACACCAGAAACTTTTTGGGAATCAAAATTCGTGTGAAATGTCACTGGATCATGGCTATTACGGGTGAAGGTGACACGCAACGTGCAGCATCGATTGTTATGTGGAAAAAGTTAATAAAAGATCGCGCTCTAATAACAATTGTCGCAACAGAGCCTGCCGATAGACCGTCGATGTCTTTCGGTTTAAAGTCTTCCTGGCTTATGAGATGCCCCGGAGCTGAAAATACTCGCAAATTCTATCCACCAATTGGCAGTGAACATGGCTTGTAGCAAGGAACAGTTTATCATGCTCACTCTGATTTTATCTATGCAGACCAACAATTGAAGCTATATATATTTCAGCTAAGCATAGCACCGTATAGAGTCCCCTTTTTCGATAAACTTGACAGCATCCTTGACTCTGAATTGGCTGTTGTCGGAGCCCCGGCCAAAAGTACGCTGGACAAATATCAAGATCTATATGAAAGAAGATGGCTGTTAAATTTAAAGTACCGTGAGATCAGGGTTTTTCAGATGTATTGGATAACCAATTTGATGTCGCTACGATTTGAAAAAAGTGATGTCGTCATTTTTCCGGGAACACCACGAGTACTTAGCTTTCTCGTACTGTCAGTTAAAGCCAGGTTAGCAGGCTGCAAGGTATTATGGTGGTCACATTTATATTCATCTACCAGTAAAGCACATAGATCTTTAGTCAGACTCGGAATACTTTCGCTCACCGATGGTGCTATTTTTTATACCGAAGATGAGGAAAGAGTGTATCAAAACAAATTTCCTGCATGGTTCAGAACGAAATCACACTCGGCGAATAATGGTATTGATATTAGCGACATCAGTGAGTACAAAAAAACCTACAACTCTGAACTTCGTGAAAATATCATTTTGTTTATCGGAAGGCTGAACGGGAAAGATAAATTAGACTTGCTTTTGCATGCCGTTTCTAAAATCGGGCGAAAAGATATAACTATTGCCGCTATTGGAGACGGTTTGTTACTTGAGAAATACAAAAAACTTGCTGAAAAACTTGAAATTGACCAACAAGTGACGTGGTATGGAGAAATTAGAGACGAGAAACAAATATCCACTATTGCGAATACTGCCAAAATATTTGTCTACCCGGGAGCTGTGGGGCTATCGTTGATGCATGCTTTCGCCTATGGTATTCCTGCAATCGTACATGACAACAGGCAAGATCATATGCCCGAAATTTGTGTCCTGGCTAACGGTATAAATGGCTCGACATTTCGATACAAGGATGTCGAATCGTTGAGGTATGTTATCGTTAGCACGTTATCAAACTCTGCTCACCTGAATACCATGTCTATCAACGCATCCTCGATCGTACAGAAGAAGTACAATACGAAACTCATGGCTGAAAATATTGCCAGAATTGTTAGATCACTTAACGGGTAGTGTTTCTATTTTACAGTCGGCAGCACTATCAATGCAAGGTAGCCGTCCGATCAAAATAGTCCATTGTAAGCGCGCAGGTTTGCAAATGTCTAACACGTATTGAGCTTTACGCTCGGGCGGAAAAGCAAACTGCATCGAGAAGTTAATTCCACAGTTGTCCCTTGCGAGTCGGACTGGTTATGCTGAGGTGATATTATCGACGACACCGGATTTCTTGCGGTACATCAGTGTATATCCACCCCCGAGAATCATTCGTACCTGGTGTAGAGAGAAATCGCTTTCAATGTTGTATCTGTGCCAGTTTAGCAACCCTGTGTTTATATTTACAGGTTGGCAGCATGTCATTAGGCCAATTTTATAGCTACTTTTCCTAATCAGATCCGCAGCAGTTTTGCAATAAGAGTTAAGTTCGCCTCCAATCCAGCAAAACACATCGATTTTGCTTTCCAGCCTGGCCTCCAGCTCCATTCGACTCTGCTGAATTTCTGTTTCAAACTGCTCCTGAGACAGTGACGAAGAAAGCCGGATGTGTTCGTATCCGTGACACCCTATTGTGTGACCTTGCGCCTGTAAGAGCTTTACTTCATTCCAGTTCATACTTAAACGACTTGGCTCAGAGTCATCGCAAGAATCTGCTTCTGCGTTGATTTTGTAGCCTGCTAAACGTTGAGACTCGCTATTGATATTTTCCTCGTGAGGTTCGTCACAAGGTTTAACTGGAACCAGAAAAGTCGCAGGAATACTATATTTCTTTAGCACTTCAGAAGCGGCAACGTAGTTAGAGCGTAAACCATCATCAAAAGTGAACACAAATCCGGGCTTTTTTCTTTCTGTACTATTGATATGGGACTCGACGTCACTTAATCCAATAATCTGAAAATGCTTGCGGATAAACTCAATCTGTTTTCCGAAGTTAAGGTTATGCTTTCGTGGTGTGTCGTGGTAGTTAACAATATAGACTTGATTTTTTCCTGAAGCGTTCGAAAGTTTGAAAGTCAAAAGGAATATAAACGGATTGCCCAGTATCCAGAAAAGCACTTTTTTTATCCTGGTCTTCAAATTTATATTCTCCGATCTTGTTGTTGTGTGTAATCACGTCGTGGCCTCTAAAAACCCGATGACATACTGCCTGGCACTGGCAAAATACTGCCCGAACCTGGCTGAAAGCGTTGATGAACGAATGTTGCGTCCGTGGCTATGGGGACAATACCAGGGCCCGCAGTAATACGAAATAAATTGCAATTTTCAAGTTGCGATATGATTGTGTAGAACACCTATGGCCATGTTGGAACGGTACATAGAAAACATCTGCCGGCGAGGCTCAAGTTTCTACTTTTGCACGGCAATGCATCGGGGCGTAAAGGTCCAATTTCCCCAAATGTTTGAATCAATCCCCGCCCTCCATACTAACGTACCGGGGATTGCAATCGCGAGTGTTTTCTCCACGTAAACCGCGATATGCGAACGAGAACCGAGTAATTTGTGCCGCACAAACACATAGAGTATCGCTCCTGGTCTACCCGCGTTTTTTTCTGTTTTCAGGAATAATCGCCGAAGTGGATGGCGCAGCGCATCGGCCTGGCAAGAGAGCGCTGTGAGGCATAAATCACTTTTGATACAAGCATTCTCAAAATGCCGCAGGCGCCCGAGGTACTGAATAGCCGCACAAGACGTTTTCTCTTTCGGCTTTTAAAAGGTATATCCCGCCGGAGGCGAAATCCCGACAAGCAGCCACAACCCCATCGGGGTGTACTGATCTCTCCGGCGCCAAACCAAAAAAACAAAGAAAAATCCCCTTCTATTGACCCCACCTTCCAGATGAAACACACTCTCGTGATCCCACAAGAAGGAAACCCGTCTTGCAATATCTCGCCCCGGAAAAAACAGCTGACGCAGTAGCGTTACTGGCAAAGTCCAAAGGTAGCGTTCACGTGTTAGCTGGTGGTTCTGACCTGCTGGTACGCATGAAAGGTGGCTACCTGGAGCCTGATGTCATCGTTGATATCAAGCGCATTAAAACCATGAACGGCATTAAAAAAACCGCTAAAGGGTTTTCTATTGGTGCGGCGGTTTCTTGCGCTTCGATGGGCGAGCACGCGGCGTTGATCAAAGCATGGCCGGGGGTGGTGGAAGCCGCCAACCTGATCGGGTCGGATCAGATCCAGGGCCGCTGCACGATTGTGGGCAATATGTGCAATGCCTCACCGGCTGCAGACAGTGTGCCCGCATTGATCGCTGCGGATGCGATGGCGATTGTGCAGGGTCCGAAGGGTGCGCGCAGTGTTGAGGTGGCAAAAATTGCCACGGCACCTGGTAAAACGTCATTAAAGAAAGGCGAAGTGGTGGAATCTATTCTGCTACCGCCGCGCAAGGCGAAATCAGCAGATGCCTACCTGCGCTTCATACCGCGCACCGAGATGGATATCGCTGTCGTTAGCGCCGCAGTCAACCTGACGATTGGCGCAAAGGGTGTGATTAAGGATGCGAGGGTGTCGCTGGGTGCTGTTGCTCCACGTGCCTTGCTGGTTAAACCGGCCGCCAAGGCAATTATCGGCACCACGCTCGACGACGACGCGCTGGATCAACTTGCTGCCGTCTGCTCTGCTGCCTGCAACCCGATTGACGACAAACGAGGCACAATAGCCTACCGCACCAAAGTGGCTGCTGTGCTTGCCAAACGCGCTGCCATTGCCGCCTACACCCGGGCCGGAGGAAAAAGATAATGTCAATGATGATCTCCACCACTATTAATGATGACGACGTTGAGTTCATTTGTGAACCGGACGAATCACTGCTTGATGCGCTGCGCAACCGCGTTGGTTTGACCGGCGTTAAAGAAGGCTGCGGTACCGGTGACTGCGGTGCCTGCAGCATTACACTCGATGGCGCGCTGGTGTGCTCCTGTCTGGTGCTGGGCGCCGAAGCGCAAGGTCGCACTATAACCACCGTCGAAGGCATGAGCGATGGCAACAAACTGCACCCCTTGCAGCAAAAATTTCTTGAAAATGCGGCGTTGCAATGCGGCATTTGCACACCGGGGTTTCTGGTCGCGGCCAAAGCGCTGCTGGAGAAAAACCCTGATCCAACCGAAACTGAAATTCGCTACGGCCTGGCCGGCAATCTATGTCGCTGCACGGGATACGATAAAATTGTTCGCGCTGTGCAGGAAGCGGCCAAAGAAATGAGAGGTGCATAAGACGATGGGTAAAGAGGCTCCCGTTCCGGTACGCAAATTCAAATCCGTTGGTACTCGCCCAATACGTCCGGACGGCGTTGACAAGGTGACCGGCCGTGCGCGATTTGGCGCAGATTTCAACATGCCCGGACAACTGACCGGGTTAATACTACGCAGTCCACACGCGCACGCAACGATTAAATCGATTGATACCGGCAAGGCTGAAAAGCTGGCTGGCGTCAAAGCAATAATCACATCAAAGGACTTTAAAGACCTAAGCAAAACAGACCGTGAACTTGCCGAGATTCTCGATAACAGCATGGCGCGCAAGAAAGTGTTCTATGACGGCCATGCGGTTGCGGCGGTCGCTGCGATCGATGAAAAAACCGCACGCAAGGCACTTAAACTGATCAAGGTGGAATACAAACTTCATAAGCACGTTACCGACGTGGATGAAGCGATAAAGCCAAAAGCGCCGGTCATTCAACGCAACTGTTTCACTCGCGGTGTTGATCCCAAACCGGACAAGGCATCAAACATCGCCAGACGCAGCCAGTTTGGCCACGGTGACGTGGAAGCGGGCTTTGCTAAAGCCGACGTGATCATCGAGCGTAACTTCCGCACCGAGCAATCCCACCAGGGCTACATCGAACCTCACGCCTGTGTGGCAAGCGTCAGCCCGGACGGCTCCGGTGATCTTTGGGTTTGTACCCAGGGACACTTTGTATTCCGCCAGCAATGCGCAAAAATGATGGGCATGGACGTCGCCAAGCTGCGAGTCACTTCATCAGAAATCGGTGGCGGCTTCGGCGGTAAAACCCATATCTGGCTGGAACCCGTTGCACTGGGCCTGTCTCGCAAGGCAAACCGGCCGGTTAAGGTAGTGATGTCACGTGAGGAGGTTTTTCGCGCTTCAGGACCTACCAGCGCCACTTCTATTGATATGAAAATCGGTGTCACCAAAGACGGCATTATTACTGCCGGTGAGGCTGAGTTGCGCTATTCCAGCGGCCCGTGGGCAGGCTCCTGGGCGATGCTGGGTTCTATGACGGCATTTGCCTGTTACGAAATGGAGCACGTTAAAACCGTTGGTCTTGAAGTGTTGGTCAATCGTCCGAAAACCACTGCCTATCGTGCACCGTCAGCACCCATGGCGGCGTTTGCCGTTGAAAGCGTGATCGATGAACTGGCCGGTCGAATCGGCATGGACCCGGTTCAGTTGAGAATTAAAAACGCGGCCAAAGAAGGCACGCAATCTTCTTACGGCCCGGTCTACGGTCCTATTGGTATTGGGCCCACACTGGAAGCCGCCAGAAAGCACCCGCACATGTCTGCACCACTCGGTGAAAACCAGGGTCGGGGTATGGCCTGCGGCTTTTGGTTTAATTTTGGCGGGCAGTCCTGCACAGATTTAAATATCGGCGTCGACGGAACGGTCACTATCACGGTCGGTACCATTGATGTGGGCGGCGCGCGCGCCTCTCTTTCATTGGTGGTTGCGGAAGAACTCGGCATTAAGTACGACAAAGTCAAAGCCGTAATCGCCGACACCGGCTCGCTCGGCTACAACGAAATGACTGACGGCAGTCGCGGCACGTTTGCAAGCTCCATGGCGGCGATAAAATCGTGCCGCATGGCTATTGACGATATGTGCGGGCGTGCTGCCAAAATATGGGATATCCCGCTGGAAGACGTGACCTGGGAAAACGGCCATGCGCACGCCGCCGGAGAGACGAATAACGCGCCGCTATCCATCGCAGAGATTGCAGCGTCCGCCGAGAAAACCGGTGGCCCGATTGCCGGGCACGCGCAGATAGTAGCGGACGGTGCCGGGGTTTCATTCGCCACCCACATTTGCGATGTGGAGGTAGACAAGGAAACCGGTTCCACCCGCGTAGTGCGCTACACCGTAATTCAGGATGCCGGTAAAGCCGTACACCCGACCTACGTGGAAGGTCAGTTTCAAGGGGGTGCGGCTCAGGGTATTGGCTGGGCGCTGAATGAAGAGTACATCTATGGCGAGGACGGAACGCTGCAAAACCCGGGGTTTCTGGACTACAGAATACCAGTGTGTTCCGACCTGCCAATGATCGATACAAAGATTCTGGAGATTCCCAACCCCAACCATCCTTACGGTATTCGCGGTGTCGGGGAAACCTCAATCGTGCCGCCACTCGCCGCAATCGGCAATGCGGTGTCCAACGCCACCGATGTGCGTATGACCCACGTGCCAATGTCGCCACCCCGCATCCTGGCTGCTATCGAGGCTGCTGAAGACACTGCGAAAGACACGGATTAGTTCGTTCGATAAAAATGCCCGAAGTACATCTTTGGGGTGAACTCCGCCCGGTCGCGGGCGGAGCCGCAGCGGTGCACATTGAAGCCGGCACCATTCGCGAGCTTTTTCGAAAACTCGAAGAGCAATACCCGCTTTCACTGCCTTTTATCGAGCAGGGCATCGCCGTATCTATTGACGGTGTAATCTACCAGGATGACTGGAGCAAACCTATTCCTGCCGATGCAGAAATCTATCTGCTACCACGTATCGCCGGGGGGTAGCAGGGGACGATTCACCTTGCATTACTAGCGTTTCTGTCAACATGCTTCTGTGTCCTGGAGGCCTGGCTGAGACAACATGAGCTTCGTGGGAGTCGATCTCCGCTCAGCGAATTTAGGGACCCCGTGTTGATGGTGCCGCTTTTAATGCAGTGTCTGGTGATATCGATTTTCGTGCAACGGAGTTGTCCACCCACGGCTGGGCTTTGATGCGACGAATACGCATCGCTCTATTGCCGATCATCGCGTTGCACCAGGCAACACTGGTGTTATTATTTACCTATGTCCACTGATAACTCCAACAGATTTGCGGTACTGCATGAATTCGCCGAGGCTGCACGGCTCGCACTGAATGACCAATCGTGGGGCTATATCATCGGTGGCAGCGATACCGAAACGACCATGCGACGCAATCGTCAGTCACTCGACAGTCTTGCCTTGCGTCCGCGCGTTCTCAATGATGTTTCGGCACCTGACAGCAGCAGTCATTTGTTTAACATCCCTTCGCGATTGCCGATATTTCTGTGCCCAATCGGAGGGCTCGAGTCATTTGATGCCGAAGGCGCTATTAGCGTAGCTGCGGCGGCAAGCCGATTCGGCATCCCTATGTTGTTAAGCTCGGTCTCCAGCCGCTCGATGGAGCAAGTCACTGCTTCCACCGGCAAATCACTTGCGCTGGTGTTACAACTCTATGTCCGCGAGAACGCGCAGAACATTGACGCAATTGTTGATCGCTGCCTGGCGCTCGACCTGCCCGCCCTGTGCGTAACCGTAGACTCTGCCGTGTACAGTCGTCGAGAACGAGACATTGCCGACCGATATGTGAAACCCTGGCGTGCCAGTGGCGAAGGCGACGCTGCGCACTACCAGGCAGCGTTGAGCTGGAAAGACATCGAGCGCATTCGAAAGCGCTGGAAAAAACCGCTGATACTCAAAGGAATCGCTACTGCCGAAGATGCGATCATTGCACTCGACTATGGCGTTGATTGCATTTACGTATCCAATCACGGCGGTCGGCAACTGGACCACGTCGCCGGATCAACCGCCGTATTGCCCGAAGTTGTTGCCGCCGTTAAAGGCAATGCCTCGGTGTTTGTTGACGGCGGTTATTGCAGGGGAACCGATATTGCCAAAGCGATAGCACTTGGTGCTGACGGAGTGGGCATCGGGCGCATGATGTGTCTGGCGCTCGCCGCAGACGGCGCCGATGGAATTGTCAGAATGCTGGAGTTGCTGGAAGAAGAGTTTCAGATTGCGATGGCGCTGTCAGGGGTAAACCGGATTGAACAGTTCGACCAGAGCCACGTTCAACCGTGCCAGCCGCTGCCATTTGAACACGCCCTGCACAGCGCATTTCCGTTAATGAATGAACGCATACTCGAATATTCGGGCGATTCAAAAGCATATCGCGAATAGGCTACTTTATACAGCCATTGCCGCTACCACTAAAGACACTGCTACAACGCAAGTCAGGTGCAAACGCAAAGTTTGGTAAGAAGAATCAACCAAACTGAATAACAGCATACGGTCAACTGCGTACAACAAGACCACCATCAAAGCCATACCAGTCAGGGCAACAGCACTCGGTAGCAACAACAAGGCAAATGCCACCAGCGCCGGCACAACGCTGTAGGCAAACAGATAATTCTTTCGTTGCCCGGATACTTTCTCATCGGCGGCGAGCGCCACACCCCAGTGCACCGCACCGATAAAGCTGATGATGATCGCTGCATATTGCAGTAAGGTGTGCGCCGGTTTCGGTATGCCGATGGCTGTTAAATCCTGCCCGAGCGCGAGGCACAGTGACAGTGCGACAAATGGCAACACACCGCCATAGCCCCCTATCAACGCCACCGGGGGAAGCGGGGTGTGCGCCGACAACGCAGCCTGGCCCGACTGATCATTAGATTGCCGATTACTATTCCTGCTGTTACTTGCCGAATCTGCCTTTTTTTCCAATGGAGTATTTCCGTCCGTACCTGTTACTTACCTATTATACTGCCGACGCACGCAATGGAGTATTCAGATTATTGGTGTGCTGTTACCAGCTGCACGCTACCGTGCAGGGCATGGCTATGGCACACTTACGAAACGATGCGCCATATAATAGTTAGATTGCGCGCCGGCACGTTTATAAACGCAGCCGAACTTTTACACCGTTTTTTCCGGATTAGTGTTTTGCCGCCAATTATTGTAAACAATTAAAAACGATAACAAGCCAGGGAGTCTACGTATGAACGACGAATCAGTGTTTGCAGAGATTGCAGAACGCGATAACGCCAGACAACAGGCAATGATTGCAGGGGACATTGATACCGTCGAAGACTACATAGGTTCTGTATTGCGCTACGTACATGCCAGCGGCACGGATGAAGACCGCACCCTGTATCTCAAGCGCCTGCGTGAAGGCCACTATAAATATCAATCGCTTGAACCAAAACGGCGTGACTTTCGCCGTGTGGGCGACACGATCCTGGTGAATGGTGATATGCGAATTCATGTAATTGTGAATGGTGCTAAAAAGGATTTCACCGGTCGTTTTTTGCAGATATGGGCCAACGAAGATCAACAATGGAAAATGATTGCGTGGCAAACCACGAGGTTGCCTGACTGACCGATTCACGGACCCCGGTTCCGAAAAATCCTGCCTTACTCAATCAGCCGTAAAAACACGGGCTGACTGCTATACTCCGTTAGTTACCAACTGTCCTGATACAGGAGAGAAGGTTTGGCAGATTATCGTCCGTCCCGAACCGCCTGCTGCAAGGCCCTGATTGTGGATAGTATCTAACTGTATAAGCTAGCTGTTCGCATTGGCTGGTTGGCTGGCTATTCCGGCAACTGGCAGCCGGCTGCACCAGGGCAGTTGCGCGAGATTGTCAATCAACGCCCCACTCTTCCTTACACCAGGATCTCGCTGCTGCGAGGTTCGCTGCGACACTCTAATCCCACTTTCGTTCACGGAGTCCTCCATTGAGAACTGATTTGTTATCCCAACTGCGCATTGAGTGGATGGGAAACATTCGCGCAGACGTTCTGGCCGGTCTGGTGGTTGCACTGGCGCTGATTCCAGAGGCGATCGCCTTTTCAATCATTGCGGGTGTCGATCCGAAAGTCGGGCTGTATGCGTCTTTTTCCATAGCGGTGATTACTGCCATTACCGGTGGACGGCCCGGTATGATTTCCGCGGCGACTGCAGCCACCGCTGTATTAATGGGCGCCCTTGTCAAAGAACACGGACTGCACTATTTACTCGCCGCGACGGTTCTGGCAGGTCTGCTACAAATCGCCGCGGGTATCTTCCGATTAGGCTACGTGATGCGTTTTGTTTCGCGCTCGGTCATGACCGGCTTTGTCAACGCGCTGGCGATTCTGATCTTTATGGCGCAGCTGCCGGAACTTGTTAACGTGCCGTATCTTACTTACGTAATGCTCGCGGCAGGGCTTGCCATTATCTATTTGCTGCCGCGAGTGACAAACGTAATTCCTTCGCCACTTGCCTGCATAATAGTGCTCACGGTTATTTCTATCGCTCTGCAACTCGACCTGCGAACCGTTGGCGACATGGGAGAGCTGCCTTCGTCATTGCCGGTATTTTTAATCCCGCAAATACCACTTACGTTTGAAACCCTGATGATCATTCTGCCCTACTCTGCAGCGGTTGCCGCTGTCGGTCTGCTGGAGTCCCTGATGACTGCTTCCATCGTTGACGAGCTGACCGATACACCGAGTAACAAAAATCGTGAGTGTATTGGCCAGGGCATTGCCAATACAGCGACCGGCTTCATCGGCGGCATGGCCGGATGCGCGATGATCGGGCAGTCAATTATCAACGTAAAATCGGGCGGGCGAGGCAGATTATCGACAATGTGCGCCGGTGTGTTTTTACTGTTAATGATTGTGTTTCTCGGCGACTGGGTAAAACAGATTCCAATGGCGGCACTGGTCGCGATTATGATTATGGTATCCATCGGTACGTTTAGCTGGTCGTCCATCAAGCACTTGAAGGAGCATCCACGTAGTTCCTCAATCGTGATGCTGGCCACTGTAATAGTGGTAGTTGCCACCCACAATCTGGCCATCGGGGTAATGGTCGGGGTACTCTTCTCCGGAATTTTCTTTGCGTGGAAAATTGCCCAGCTGTTCCGGGTGACTTCCAGGCTGTCGGACGATTGTCGCGCGCGCACTTATTTAGTGGAAGGCCAGTTATTTTTTGCATCGGTCGAAGACTTTAATGCATCCTTCGACTTCAAAGAGGCGCTGGAGAAAATCGTTATCGATGTGACCCATGCGCATATCTGGGATATATCGAGCGTAGCGGCGCTCGATATGGTGGTATTGAAGTTTCGCCGTGAGGGGGCAGAAGTGGAAATAATCGGCTTAAACAAGGCCAGTGAAACAATCGTCGATGAACTCGGTATTCACGATAAACCGGGTGCGCTTGAACGCATGATGGAGCACTGATCATGAATAAAATACTGGCGCTGATCGACGGTTCAAAATACTCCCAAAGTGTTTGTGATCACGCGGCATGGCTGGCCATACGCAGTGGCGCTGACCTTGAGCTGTTACATGTATTAGGGCGTCGAGAAGGTGCCGCCGACAAATCCGACCTGAGCGGCAGTATCGGCCTCGGCGCACGCACCGCCCTGCTCGAGGAACTCGCCGAACTCGACGGCCAGAAGGCCAGACTCGTCAACAAAAGAGGCAGAGCTATTCTCGAAGATGCTTCGCAACGGGCCAGAGAAACAGGGGTTAAGAACGTCTCCACCACACTGCGCCACGGGCAGTTTATTCGCACGATGCAGGAGTTCGAAACCGATGCCGATGTGATCGTCATTGGCAAGCGTGGAGAGGCCTCCAATTTTGATATGGAACATCTCGGCTCCAACCTGGAGCGCGTGGTTCGGGCAAGCCGCAAACCGGTGTTAGTTGCATCACGAGGTTTTCAACCGATAAACCGGGCACTGATAGCTTTCGATGGTGGCGCAAGCGCGATGAAAGCCGTGGAGCGAATTGCCGTTGAACCGGCGTTTGCGGGACTTGAATGCCTGATACTCAGTGTGGTTGCCGAAAATGCACAACCCTCTAAACGCATGGGTGGCGCCACTGCCCTGCTCCGCGATGCGGGCTTTACCGTAGAGCAAAGAGTGTTAACCGGCCAACCGGAGGCAATGATTACGGAGACCGCTGAAAAGGAGCACTACGACTTGCTGGTGATGGGCGCCTACGGGCATTCACGCATCCGCAATCTGATCATCGGCTCTACCACCACCCAAATGGTACGCTCCTGTAAAATTCCGGTAATTCTGTTTCGTTAGCAGAACTAACTATGCGGCTGCGATCTCTGATCAGCGCGTGCATTGATACCGAAGCTAATGTTACCGCTGCAAAATCAGTGTCCAGCGGCTTCGAGATTCGTGCAACGGAGTTGTACTCCCGCGATGCAGGCGTGCCAGATGCAGGATACGCTTGCACCGTTATCGGTGTTTGGAGCTTGCTCTATCGTTTGCTGCCAGTTGGGTAAATACATCGAACACTGCATCGTTAGATGCGGGTTTATCTGCTGATCCAGGCATCGGGCTGGCAGCACCTGAATCCGCTGCGGATGCTTCGACCATTATTTTTCCAAACGCACCGTGGCTTATTCGCTGTCCGGTGACGGCAACTCTATCCCTGGCATCGGGTCCATCGAGCACTTGAGTCAACCATGTTTGCAGCGCCTGCCGGTTTGTCGCGCCCGGTGCCGTATCTATGTGATGTACTTGCGATTTCCCGTTTTGCTCTTGCTCGTTCACTGCTGGCCCGCCTGAATTATTGTTTTTATATGAGCAGTGTCACTGACGTTAACTCACTGCCGCAGCGGTATAACGTCAGCAACGTTGTTTTCTTTAGAAAATTTTACGGCCGCTGTTTTTGTTCATCTTTGAGCCACGGAGTTCTATAACCGTCTGCTCGCCACAGCACCGGGAAAAAACTCTCGTCCATCTGCAGGTCACCGGCACGCTGATAGCGCCCGTACACCGGACTCTTGCAGTGTGCATCGAACACCGCTGACGCAGACATGCAGTGAGAAACTATTGAACGCCGTGGCACACTGCCGCGATTACTACGCGAGCCGTGCCAGGTGCGACCATGATGGATAACAGCGCTGCCTGCCGGCACCACCACAGGCACTATTTCCGGTGGCGTGCTACCGGCTTTTAGTGCAGCAGCTTGCAGGTCAGCCAGCGGATCATCAGGTGCATGAAACTGTGCTATCGGGGGTGACAAAGGCCAGCGGTGTGATCCTCGAACGTATTCTATAGTGCCCTGATCTGCTTGCGTGTCATCGAGCGTAATCCAGCACGTCATCATTTCTGACGGTTGTATCCACGACTGATAGCTCTCATCCTGATGAAATCCGAGTGCGCCAGCACCTGGTGGTTTCCAGATGACGTTGTCCTGGTTGATGCGTGCACCCGTCCAGCCCCGCAGTCGGGCGCACGCTTTGCCGATGTCTTCCCGCAACACAACTGTTGCGATTAAGCGATCAGCTTTCCAGACATTGCAAATCTGCCGGGTCAGATGATCAGTATCGCGACCTTCCCGCCAGTTCCATTCATCCGGTTGTATCCCGGTGTCGAATTCTCCGCGAAACAGCAAAGGAAAACGCTCAAGTGCGCGCTCGATAGTTCGGTGATCAAGTACCTCGTTAATAACAACGAATCCATCTTCTGCAAATTGCTGTTGATGGGCGGCCGTAATCTTGATCAAGTGGCTATGCCCCGCCGCTTGAAGAGCACTGTGATACCGGAAAGTTGTTTATCCAGTGCTCGGCGATATTGATACGCCGGCAAACCCAGACCGATTGCTTGTCCGCTATGTAGTCCAGAAACTTGCGCAACGCCTGTGCTCTGCCAGGGCGACCGACGAGGCGACAATGGAGCCCGATCGACATCATCTTTGGTGCTTGCTCGCCTTCATCGTAAAGCATGTCAAAAGTATCTTTGAGGTAGTTATAGAACTGGTCCCCTGCGTTAAAGCCCTGCGGCGTGGCAAATCGCATGTCATTGACATCGAGCGTGTACGGGACCATCAATTGCGGGTTTTTGTAGTCGTGACACCAATAGGGTAAATCATCGGCATAGGTATCTGCGCACCAGGTAAAGCCGCCTTCTTCGGCCGCCAGTCTGATGCTGTTCGGGCTGATCCTGCCGATGTATACGCCGGTCGGACGTGTCCCGGTCACCCGCGTGTGGATCTCGATTGCCTTGTGCAAGTGTTCGAGTTCCTGATCTTCCGGCATGTGTTGATAGTCTATCCAGCGATATCCATGTGTGGCGATTTCCCAATTGCTATCGAGCATTGCCTGCACAGCAGCCGGGTTGCGTTCAAGCGCCATCGCAACGCCATAGACGGTTACCGGCAAATTGCGCTCGCTAAACAAACGGTGAAGCCGCCAGAAACCCGCCCGCGATCCAAATTCATAGATCGACTCCATATTCATGTGGCGCATGTCCGGTATCGCTTCCGCACCAACCATCTCCGACAGGAATTTTTCGGAAGCCGGGTCACCATGCAATATCGAGTTTTCACCGCCCTCTTCGTAGTTAATCACAAACTGCACCGCAATTCTGGCCTGATTCGGCCAGCGGGGATCGGGCGGTGAACCGGCGTAACCAATTAGATCACGTGGATAGGAATTGTCTGTCATTACTGTGTTCCTGAAATGTTCATCTATCCACAGCGCGAGGCGTTGTGTTCATTATTTCTTATTTAGCCAGGTTGCAGTGAATCGTGCAACGACTTCACGATAGATATACCACTGGCTGGCGTGCGTTGCCTTGCCTCGTAGCGTCTTTGCGATGGCAAACGGGTGCCCTCCTGTTGAAGTATTTCGGCAAATAGCGACTCGGCATGTGCAAGAGAGTTGAGGTTGCCGCAACGAGCCGGATCGATAGCGATCATAAACTCGCCACCACTCGACGGACCTCCATCTGGCTTGTCGATAGCCGAGGCTTCAAAGCTCAACACGTCGCCAATAAGTGAGCCGGCCAGCAGCTCTACCATCATCGCAATTGCCGCCCCTTTGTAGCCGCCAAATGGCAACTGGGCACCGGCAAGCGCCGCCGTCGGATCAGTGGTTGCACGACCGTTGGCGTCTATTGCCCAGCCCTCGGGTATTGGCATGCCGTCGCGCTCATGCAACTGAATTTCGCCACGTGCACTGGCACTTGACGCCTGGTCAAAAATTATTGCCGGGGCATTGTCGCGCGGCCAGCCAAATGCCATCGGGTTAGTGCCGTACAACGGTTTGCTTCCACCTGCAGGTGCTACAAAACGCTTGGCGCTGACAAATGCAAATCCGACCAGCCCCTGAGCAGTGAGGTGCTCCACCTCGGGCCAAAGGGCCGAAAAATGATAGCTGTTGGTGACCGCAAGTGCAGCAATTCCCTGAGTTTCGGCTTTATCGGCCAGTGCAGTGGTACCGACCTCAAGCGCTAACGGAGCAAAACCGTTATTCGCATCGACATGCACCACAGCGGGTGCAAGGTCGTTGATCTCCGGTACGGCATCACCACTCACTTTGCCACTGTTTAGCGACGCACAAAAACCCGGTATACGAAACAGTCCATGTGATTTGCATTCATCGCGCTCTGCACTGGTGACTGTATCGGCGACTGATCTGGCCTGCTCTGCAGATGCACCGGAGCGCAGCAGATTGGCAGTGGCCAGTTCATGCACCTGATCCAGCGTCAGATTAATCATTTCATTCATGGAAATTTCTCCAGTTATACCGGAACTGCATAAACCGTATGACATCACTGCTGAAGTCATCTGTTTGAATTGGCAAAAATCATTTGATCTATTAGCGCATGATCTATTACCGCAGTGCCACAAAGTCGAGACAGCTACTTTTTCACTTCTCGCAAAAATCGATTGCGCTTGCGTTGCTGCAACGGCGTAAGTTTGTTGCGAATATGGCCGTAGGGGTTGGATCCTTTTTTAAAATCGATCCGAACCGGTGTGCCGAATAATTTAAGTTCGCGCTGAAAAAAATTGCCCAGGTAGCGCTTGTAGGTATCCGGGACCCGGTCTGTCTGGTTGCCGTGCACAACAATCACCGGTGGATTGGAACCACCCTGATGCGCATAACGCATTTTAACCCGGCGACCGCGAACCAGCGGTGGCTGATGCTGCGTAATTGCATATTCAAGCATGCGAGTGAGCTCCGGAGTCGACATATCTATCATGGCAGACTCGTACGCACGATTAACCAGCTTGAATAAATTGCCAACGCCGGTGCCATGCAACGCCGATATAAACTCGATGCTGGTGAAACTCAAAAAATCGAGCCGACGCGAGACATCGCTTTTAATTTTATCACGTTGTTCTATTGACAGGCCGTCCCACTTGTTGACAGCAACAATGAGGGCGCGGCCCTTGTCTATAACGTAGCCCATCAGGTTTAAATCCTGATCGGTGATTCGCTCTGATGCATCGAGCAACAAAACACACACGTTAGATTCATCTATGGCCTGCAGCGTTTTAATTACACTGAATTTCTCAACCTTGTCCGTTACCTTCCCTCGTCGCCGCACACCAGCGGTATCAATCAGTGTGTACTGACGATCATCGCGCTCGAATGGAATGGCGATACTGTCGCGTGTGGTGCCCGGCAAATCAAAAGCGACCACCCGCTCCTCGCCTACTATTCGATTAACCAGTGTGGATTTTCCAACATTTGGCCGCCCGATTATCGCCAGTCGAAGACCCTCTTCAGGTGCATCGTCCTCACCGCTAAACTCGGAAGGCAGTAATTCCTGCACCGCACTCATCAGCTTCAACAGTCCACGGTTATGGGCAGCGGCAATGCAATGTGGCGTATCCAGCCCCAGTTCAAAAAACTCGGCGGCAATTTGCGCCTCGTCAAGGGAGTCTGTCTTGTTAACCGTCAAGCACACCCGGCAGCCGGTACGGCGAAGTCGATCCGCGATTTCAGCATCAACCGGGGTCAAGCCATCGCGCCCGTCCACCAGAAAAATAACAATGTCGGATTCTTCTACTGCCGCCCAGGACTGGTGCTGCATGCGCACATCCAGCACTTCAGACTCGCCATTCAAGCCACCCGTGTCGATGGCAATATAGGCGAACTCACCAAGCTTGCCGTCGCCGTACTTTCGATCACGGGTAAGACCGGCAAAGTCTGCGACAAGCGCATCACGCGACTTGGTGAGTTTGTTGAATAGTGTCGATTTGCCAACATTGGGACGCCCGACCAGCGCAATCACAGGTTTCATGCGGGCAGTTTACCCTTGTTGGAGGACGGGCGCGCCCGCATTCTCGCTACGCAGATTTCAACAGGGGAACTTGAACCGTATTGTACTGCCGGCAAGTAGCGCGCTCAGTGGCAGGTCACAACGTTACAGCGCTCACATCACCAGAACGCCCCTGCACATAAACCACACCATCGCGCAGGATCGGACGGTTGGTTATTTCTTTTGATGTCACTTTCTTGCGGCCCACAATAGAACCATCACTACTCGACAGCAGATGCAGATACCCCTGGTAGTCACCGACGACCACAACGCCATCAGCGGTGATTGCCGGGGCCGTCAGTCGTCGATAGCTGAACGATTCCTGTTTCCAAAGCACCGAACCGTCTTCCGCATTCAATCCCCACACGGTATCGAATTCATCAGTAACGACGACCAGATCTTCGATGGCACTCAGGCCCGCGGAGGAAGAGACCTCGGTGGTCCACAGAGACTGGCCGCGATCCGGATCAATGCGAGCAACAACCCCCTGATAATTGACGGCATAAATATAGGGTCCGACTACGAGCGGGTCTGCGTCGAGGTCATTGAGTTGTTCCACCTCTGATCTTCCCGAGGAATCAGAAAGCACATTGCTCCAGAATACGCGACCGTCGGTTCCGCGCAAGGCTACGAGTTCACCGTTGTCGAGCCCGACGAGAACACCATCCGCCACCACCAGCGGCCTGGCATTGCCGTGCAAACTGAGCGCCGGCACTGTATAGCTATAGACCCATCGGCGGCTGCCAGACTCTTTTTCAAGCGCATAGACTTTTCCATCGATACTGCGCACCACTATGTAGTCGGGCCCGGCAACCGGCGCCGCAATGACTTCAGACGACACTTCCGCTTTCCACCGGGTTGAGCCATCGAGTTGCTGCAGGCTGTATACGTCTCCGTTGGCTGTGGCGACAAACAGGAACTCGTCGTCGCCACTAATTCCGGCGGTTAAGTCGTTATCGAGCTCGACTGACCATAGTTCATTGCCACTGGCACGCTCCAGGGCGGTAACAGTGCCGCCGGAATCAATCGCAAAAACCTGTTCTTCGGTGACAAAAGGGGCGAATCTGACCGCAGCTCTGTCGCCACCGTCGCCGACATCAGTCGACCAGTTAATGGTCGCCGTGCGCGTTGATTCAATAGTTGTCAATTCATCCGGTTCTATCGGGGGCACGGTACTGCAGCCGGCTAAAACCAGACTGCCTGTGACCAATGTCGCAAGGCGATACTTCCCGACCACACTCAAAAAAGAGCACACCCGACGGCCAACACTCATGATTTATCGTCGCTCGCGACTTCGGCTTCAGGCTCGGCCAGATCATCGAGTTTCATTTGCAGATTCTGCGCTGACACTGTCTGACTTCCAGACTCCTTGGCACGCCGGTAAGCCGTGAGTGCCTGTGCGGCATCGCCTTTAGCCAGGAAAATATCTCCGCGAATTTCATCCACCAACCCGACGTAAGACTGCGAGGTCACCTTATCCAGAACTTTCAGAGCATCGTCATGTTTAGCCTGGGCGTTGAGCACTCGTGCCAGACGCATTCTGGCAATTGATTTGATTTCGTTAAATGCACCCTGATCAACAGCCCAGCGCAACGCGGCTTCCGCATCGGGGAGATTGTCCTTTTCTACGTGGAAGCGCGCTTCTGCAAGACTGGCCATAGCGGCATAGGATGATCCCTTGTGGTCGTCTTTAAGTGACTCAACCTTTGCCAGGAATTCAGCGCCATTATCATCGTTTTCCAGCGCTTCCATGACTGACGTGTAGGCACCCGAAGCATCCTCTGAAACCGATACCTTGTGACCTTGCCAGGCACGCCAGCCAAAAATTAACGCAAGCCCGAGTCCGATACCCATCAAAACAGCACGTCCGTTTTCGGACCACCATTTTTTCAGCGCTTCGACTTGTTGTTCTTCGGTTTCGTAATCAGCCATTCCAGTTTACCGTGGTCGGTGGCCCAACCTGAGCCTCCATTGTCATTTTATTTAAACAGCTTGCGCAACACATCAACTATTTGATCCCGCGCGACCGTTTGCTGTTCTGCGTGTTCACGCAACGATTTAATACCTGCAGTGCCAGCTTCAATTTCTGCATCACCGATCACCAGTGCAACGCGAGCACCGCTCTTGTCTGCCTTCTTGAATTGACTCTTGATACTACTCACATTGCAGTTGCAGATGATGGTCCATCCAGGCTCTGCAGTACGAAGCTCCTCTGCCAGCGCCAACCCATTCACAACTGCACGCTCACCCGCCAGCACCATATAGATAGATGGCTCCGGGACGGGTGCTACACCGTTAATCTCCGCGATAAGCTCCAGCAATCGCTCCATACCGAGTGCCCAGCCTACACCGGGAGTTGGCTTCGCGCCGAGTTGTTCGGTTAAACCATCGTAACGTCCGCCTGCGCATACAGTCCCCTGTGCCCCGAGGTGATCTGTCACCCACTCAAAGACCGTGTGGCTGTAGTAGTCAAGGCCTCGTACCAGGCGGGTATTAATTTCAAATCCGATTCCGCATTCCGTCAGGGATGATTGCAACGATTCAAAATGTTGCCGTGACTCATCGCATAGATAGTCAAGCATTTGAGGAGCAGCGCTAACGATGTTACTCATTGCGGGGTTTTTAGTATCCAGCACTCGCAGAGGATTGGTTTTCAAACGCCTTCCGGAATCTTCATCCAGTGCTGATTGATGGTCCATCAGGTATTCCACCAGAATTTTCCGATAGTGATCACGATCATCAGCGGTACCCAGTGAATTAATCTCAAGTCTAACGTGATCTGACAACTCCAGCCGTTGCCATAGACGCGCACTGAGGAGTATAAGTTCAGATTCTATATAAGGTCCGGCAACACCATAGACTTCTGCCCCGGTCTGCCAGAATTGCCGGTAGCGACCACGCTGCGGGTTCTCTCGCCGAAACATGGGCCCCAGGTACCAGATGCGCGAGGTTTGGTTGTTGCTGAGCAGGCCATGCTGTATTGCTGCTCTTACACAGCTCGCGGTATTTTCCGGCCGCAGGGATAACATATCTCCGTTTCTGTCCTCGAAGGAATACATTTCCTTTTCGACAATGTCGGTAACTTCGCCGATTGAACGATGGAACAGATCGGATTTTTCGAGAATGGGTGTTCGCATCTCGCGATAGCCATATCCAGACATCACTTCGCGTACATTTTGCTCGAAGAAATGCCAGCTATGCACATCATCAGGAAGGATGTCATGAACACCCTTTATACTTTTAACCGCTTGTCCCATAGAGGTTTGACGCCGCTTTGTTTGTGTAACCCTTTTCGGGCTTTTATTTTTTTTATTATCACAAACTTTACTGCCGGGTTACGATTTTCCGGCAGCATTACTAATTGTTGGTCGCGGGAGCGGCACCCGCTGGTTACCTCACTGTGAGGCGAGGAAGGTTCGAGCCTGACTGGACCGGGGATAGGCCGATACCAGTTCCTGGGCAAATTGTTCTACCGCCGTGTTGTCTCCGAGTTCACGTCTGATACTGATTCCGACGAACAGGCTTTGCGGTGTTTGCCGCGCCAGCGTCACGTAGCGTGAATAATAAGCATCGGCGAGCAGCGCGTCACCCGTTTTAAGTTTCAATTCTGCCATGTGCAGCATCGCCGGTGCGAATACCGGGTTTTGCCGAATGGCTGCTCGCAAATGCTTCTCTGCCAGCACAATCCTGTCATGATCCATCGCGCAAACACCGGCATTGTCCAGAGCGAACTCCGGTGTTTGATAGAACTTGTTTTCTGCAGCCGTCTCGAACTGGCTGATCGCCTCTTCAGCACGGTTTTGATCACAGAGAAATATGCCGTAGTTATTGCGATATTCTGCACGCTTGGCATCCAGTTTTATAGACCGCTGAAAGGCTTTTTCGGCCTCGGCCGGTTTTTCAAGCTCCGCCAGCAACTTGCCATTGGTATTATTTGCCAGAGCGTTGTTATGATCCTGTGACAGCGCACGTCCAAGCTTCAACTGGGCGTGTTCAAGGTTGCCCGAGGCAAGGTAATTAGTCGCTAGCTCAGCGTTATAGGTTGCCGCTTTTTGATCATCGGTGAGTCGGCCATACATCGGCGTTGTTGCGCAACCTGCGCTTAATGTTGCAGCACTTAACAGGGCCAAAACGGATTTTCTCACAGGGTCTCTCCATAGCGAGGTTTCATAAATTTCAATACGCGTTTGCTTCTATCATTCACTTGTCCTGCCAATTGGCCGCATGCCGCATCGATATCATCGCCACGAGTCTGTCGCCGTGTCGCAATTACGCCATTTTTAGTCAATATCTGCCAGAATCTTTCAATACTTTCATCACCGGAGCGCATATAACCCGCTTTCGGAAAAGGATTGAAAGGAATTAAATTGACCTTGCAAGGAAAATCTCGTAACAACTTCACCAACTCGCGCGCATGTTCCGGCTGATCATTGACACCATCAAGCATTACGTACTCGAACATGATGTGCCGCTTGCGATCACCGGCATCCACCCAGCGTTTGCAAGCCGCCATTAGCTCGGCAATTGGATACTTGTCGTTTAACGGTACCAATTCCGAACGCAAAGAATCGTTAGCCGCATGCAACGATACCGCCAGAGAAACATCAACGGTCTGAAGCAGCTTGTCCATTGCCGGTAACACGCCACTGGTACTCACAGTAACGCGTCGTTTACTCAACCCGTAAGCCATATCATCCAGCATCAAATTCAATGCCTTCACCAGGTTGTTGAAGTTCAACAATGGCTCGCCCATCCCCATCATTACAACATTGGTAATGCGGTGATGTTGCGTGGCCGGGTTTTCACCTAGCAAATGTGTTGCCAACCACACCTGCCCTATGATTTCACCGGCGGAAAGATTCCGGTTAAACCCCTGCCTGGCGGTTGAACAGAACGAGCAATCGAGCGCACACCCGACCTGCGAAGAAACACATAAGGTGCCGCGATTCTTCTCGGGAATGAACACTGTCTCAATGCTGTTTTCGCCGCGCAAACGAAAAATCCATTTACTGGTACCGTCAGCAGAAAGATTTGCGGTTTCTACCTCCGGTACATAGATTTCGCTAACCTCTTTTAGCTTTTCGCGCAGTGTCACCGCAATATTTGACATAGCATCGAAGTTGTCTACACCATGCTGGTATATCCACTTGATGACCTGATCTGCGCGAAAGGGCTTTTCATCCAGCGACCGAAAAAACTCGCGCAAGCCGTCCCGATCGAAATCGAGCAGGTTCACTTTGGCGGTTTGTTTAACGGCCTGGCCGGTAGTCATGGCTATTACCGCTACCTAGCGAGTGCGGGGGCAGACGCCGTCGTCGCCGAAGAAGAATTTTATTTCATGAGCCGCGGTTTCGGGAGCATCCGATCCATGCACGGCGTTTTCATCAATACTGCTGGCAAAATCGGCCCGGATTGTTCCGGCTTCGGCTTCTGCCGGATTGGTCGCCCCCATAACTTCCCGGTTTTTGGCAATAGCATCTTCGCCTTCCAGCACCTGCACCATCACCGGACCAGAGGTCATAAAGGAGACCAGATCATTATAGAAGGGACGCTCTTTGTGTACTTCGTAGAAGGCCTGCGCCTGCTGCTGGCTCAAATGCATCATTTTCGCCGCGACAATCTGCAGGCCGGCTTTTTCAAAGCGATCGTAAATTTGGCCAATTACGTTTTTGCCAACCGCATCGGGCTTGATTATGGATATAGTTTGTTCAACAGCCATGGATATCTCTCCGGTTATGTAAATAAGCTGGTTATAAAAAGTCGGTTAAAAAGGAATACCGGCTAAAAGGCGCCGAAGTCTACCTTAAAATGCGTGGTAATACCGGGTTTGCGTAGTATCTTGTGCCGGCTTTCGAGGCTGCCAGAGTTGCCATGTACGTGTGTTTGCCGACAAAAGACGTTCAGACGGACAGCATCCGGGCAAAAAATACCGGCCATCCGGTTTAGATCTCAGGTTCAGGCCATCGGTTTGTTGATAATTTCCCCAGCCATGACAGGCGAATCTGGCTCAGACGAACCGGCGCTGAGCAAGCGCTCAAGGTAGCGCGCGATCAAATCTATTTCGAGATTTACCTGAACACCGGTCTGGCAACGCCCCAGATTGGTCTCTTCCATCGTATGTGGCACGATATTCACTGAAAAATCGTCACCGCTGACTTCGTTCACCGTCAAGCTCACCCCGTCCACACAGATTGACCCCTTTGCCGCAATATAGCGCGAAATGCTCGTTGGGGCGGTAAACTCAATCCGCTCGGAACGGGCATCTGCCCTTCGGGCCTTAACAACGCCAACACCATCCACGTGGCCGCTGACAATGTGGCCGCCAAGTCGATCGGAAGCCAGCAGTGCCATCTCCAGATTGACCGCATCGCCCGGACTCAGATTGCCAAGTGTTGTGCATCGCAGGGTCTCCAGCGACACATCTGCAAACAAGCTATTCGCACCAAACGAAACCGCTGTCAGACATACGCCACTGACCGCGACGCTATCTCCTGGTGCGATGTCGCCAACAGCCATTTTCCCCAGGCCAATTTCAAACCGCCGGTCGCCCCCGATTTCCTCGATAGCAATGATCTGACCTTTGGACGCCACAATCCCGGTAAACAACTCAGGTGTTCTCCTCTAGTTCGATGGTGCGCATGGTCATTGGCATCGACGAGGCATTATCAAAAGCAGCCCCCGCCAGCACCCCGGCTTCTGCCACTGATTCTGCCGAATCGTAGCGATCGAATACCGCATGCATTGCTCCGAGCGCGTACGGGCTCCCCGAACCGGTGGCCCAAAAACGGGAATATTCGTACACCTCGCGCATTGCGTATATCCCGAATATGCCAAATTTGTTAGCCGCCAGAGCATCGATGTGGCTGGACTCGTAAGGGTCATCATCTTCATCTTTGGTATTCAGAAAGAAATTTTCTTTCAGTTCACTATGGACGTTCGAGAAGGTTTTAAAGATCGCCGCCCGATCTTTAAAATCCGGGAAAAAATCTTCCTGATTGAGCAGGCTTTCAATCACCAGTGTGTGTGCCGCACTGCCAACGATGGCCAGATGTGTGTCTTCGAATGTCTGTATTTTTTCACTGTGCGGATCAAAATCTGCGGACAACTTTAGATCACCGTAACTGGTGAGCGAATCGGCGGCGATGCACGCTATTCCATTCTTGCGAACAACTACGACAGTGGACATGGCAAAGCTCTTGGGGTCAGAAAATCAGGAAACAGAGAGGTCAGGAAACAGGTTTTAATATCAGACGCAAATCCGGTCCGATTTGCGTGATATCGGTAAAAGCAAATTCGGGTCGTTGCAACATGCTATCCATGCCGCTCATCTCAAACATTGAGCGCGCATCAGCTCCGAGCAAATGCGGCGCGATATAGACCACCAACTCATCCAGCAAGCCCTCAGCCAGCAGACTGGCGGAGAGCTCGGCACCCGCTTCCACATGCACCTCGTTGACCTCGCGGCTGGCGAGATCGCGCAGCACCCCGTCCAGCGAAATTTTACCGGACTGGCTTGCACTTAAGTGATAAACCACTTCACATTCGTCACACAAGAATTTGTTTTTATTAGAATAAATTACAGTTTCCGCACCGCGTTCAAAAATCCTGGCGGTGGCGGGTGTACGCAAATCAGAATCGACAACCGCCAGCAGTGGCTGGCGACGCTGGATAGCGGCACCGGACTGGGTGCCCCATCGTTCGGCGGATAGTTGCTTGGCAGAGAGGCGTACCGTCATGCGCGGATCATCGGCCAGAATTGTGCCGACACCCGTCAAAATACAGCCGGATCGCGCGCGCCAGTGTTGCACATCCTCACGCGCCTGCTCGGACGTTATCCAGCGGCTTTCCCCGGACGCGAGCGCGGTGCGCCCGTCGAGGCTCGCTGCCAGCTTGACTCGAACCCAGGGCCGAGCACGGTTCATGCGGCTGAAAAACCCGCAATTGAGTGCCTCACTTTTCTCTGCCAACAGGCCGATGTCTACTTCGATACCGGCCTTCTGCAGGCGTTCGATGCCGGAACCGGTGACCATTGGATTGGGATCACGAGCGGCAATCACCACCCGCGACACACCCGCGTCGATAAGTGCATCGCAACAAGGCGGTGTGCGCCCATGATGTGAGCAGGGTTCAAGAGTGACATACACCGTCGCGCCGCGAGCATCAGTTTCACAGGCGCTAAGTGCCTCGACTTCTGCATGTGGCTGTCCGGCGCTTTGATGCCAGCCGCTGGCAATGATTTTGTCGTCCTTCACCAACACGCACCCTACTCGCGGGTTGGGCTCGGTGGTATACAGGCCGTGCTCTGCGAGCGTAAGTGCCTGACTCATGAAATCGTGGTCGGCGGTGCTGAACATCATTGTTTTCGGCGCGGCCTCGATATTCGTTCTTTCTCTACGGCGAGTAAATCGAGCTGACTCCTTGCTTCTTCCGGGGACAATTCTTTTTCCAGTCGCTCAATTACCTCGCGGAAGGATGCAATGTCTTCAAAGCTCAGGTAAACGGAGGCAAATCGTATGTAGGCTACATGATCGAGTTTAAGTAGCTCTTCCATGACCCATTCGCCGATTTTATCCGAAGAAACCTCCCGCTCACCGGTTACGAGTGCCTGATGCTTCAGATGACTCATGGCCAGATGAACGTCATCGATGGCAACCGGTCTTTTTTCCAGTGACTTTTGCAACCCGGCGAGGAGCTTGCTTTCGGAAAAAGGCTCCCGGCTGCCGTCGGATTTCACCACTCGCGGCAGATTCAGTTCGGCGGTTTCATAGGTGGTAAAACGCTCCTGACACTCAAGACACTCGCGGCGACGCCGGATTTGATCATTGTCGCCACTGAGGCGAGAATCGATCACCTTGGTGTCCATCGCACCACAAAAAGGGCACCGCATAGTAGTTAGCCTGCCGTTGTTCAATCCGTAAGTGTAACAAACTGCCCGCATTGCAGTGATAAATTGCTTTCCCTCGCTGCCGCTAAAACAGCTATTATTAGCGGATAGTAGTCATTCAAACCGCCGACCCGGCCCCGGTTGCCTGATCGACAGCGTGGTTGGCAGAACTCTGCTACGACAATCGCACCACCACGGTTGTGTTTGAACTGATCAACCATCGTTTCGTCTGTAATCAGCTGTTGCCGTTTGTGCTGATCACAGGAAATGCCCTCGTTGAGGATCGTATTCGCTACCAGACGAACTTATTCCGTGCAAGCACCTCTCGTAGAATACCTTTTCTGATGAATACCTTGCCGCAGGCTTACTATTCCAACCTTACCCCTTCCAGGAGATCCAATCATGACTGATCCAGTTCGCATCGCGATTACGGGTGCAGCAGGCCAAATTTGCTATTCCATGTTGTTTCGCATTGCCTCTGGTGGCATGTATGGCGCCGATCAACCGGTCGCCCTGCAACTTCTGGAAATTCCCCAGGCAATGGGGGTTCTTGAGGCAGTTAAAATGGAGCTTGATGACTGCGCTTTTCCCTTGCTGACAGAAACCGTCTGCACTAGCGATCCAAAAACAGCATTTACGAATATAGATGCAGCCCTTTTCGTCGGTGCAAAACCGCGCGGCCCAGGCATGGAACGCAGCGACTTGCTCAAGGACAACGGCAACATTTTCAGTTCGCTCGGTAAGGTGATGAACGAGGTTGCCAACCCCGATGCCAGAATCTGTGTGGTCGGCAATCCAGCCAACACCAATGCCTATATTCTTAAAGCCAACGCCCCCAAACTGAACCCGAGAAACGTCACCGCGCTTACCCGGCTGGACCACAACCGCGCGCTCAGCCAGCTTGCCGGGAAAGTTGATTGCAAAGTTACCGATATCGAAAAAATGCTGATTTGGGGCAACCATTCCACCACACAGGTACCTGATCTGACCTATTGCAAAGTGAACGGCAAATCGGCAGCCGATATGGTTGATCAAAGCTGGGCACGTGAAGAGTTTATCCCGACTGTTGCCAAACGCGGTGCGGCCGTTATTGCAGCCCGTGGTTCATCAAGCGCTGCGTCCGCGGGTAACGCCGTCGTCGATCACATGGCATCGTGGGTCAACGGTACCGCCGATGGTGACTGGACCAGTATGTCGGTACCGTCCGATGGCAGCTACGGAATCACCGAAGGACTAATCTACAGCTATCCCGTTGTGTGCAAGAATGGTGATTACGAAATTGTTCAGGGTCTCGAAATCAACGACTTCATTGCAGGAAAGATGAAAGAGAGTGAGGCCGAACTTCTGGAAGAAGCAGATGCCGTCAAAGAAATGATCTAACACGCCGGAAACTCAACCGGAAAGAATTCGGTTAATGATGCCCGCTGGCGACACTGCTATCGGGCATTATTCCGCGGTTGAAACACGGCTGGCATACCGTACCGGTGGCACATAACTACAATATCGGTTTACCAGCCTGGGCCTTTCCCGCATGGAAGGGTCGCTATTTTTCGGCATCGCCAACTGCACTGGCGAGCTATGCCAGCGTCTTCAATTCGGTGGAGGGAAATACCACGTTCTACCACATACCGGACGCCGCAACAGTCGACACATGGAAGCAATCTGTTGCGACACAAAGTTTCCGGTTCTGTTTCAAATTCCCGCGAACAGTCACCCATCAGCGTACACCCAACCTGCAAGACCTCAATGTTTTTCTACAGCGAGTTGAAATGTTGGGTACGCATCTCGGCCCCTTCCTGCTGCAGTTTCCAGCGACTACCGGGCCGCAAGATCTGGCTGCGATGGACAGGTTAATCGCCAGATTACCTACCCGGTATCGCTACGTACTGGAGGTACGCCACCAGGACTTTTTCACCAGACCGGATCTGCTGGTTCCACTGCTACAAAAGTACCGGCTCGGCCGCGTAATAATGGACACTCGTCCGGTATTCAATGGAAATCGGTTTCATCCCGAGGTACAGGCCGCGTTGCACGACAAGCCCGATCTTCCCGTACTCGGGCAGGTGTATAACGGACTGGTGTTTGTTCGATTGCTCCTTCACCCTGACCTCACCAGCAACGACCGATACATAGCCGAGTGGGCAAAACGAATAGCTCGTGCACTGGCGGCAGGCTGTCAATGTTTTATGATGATACATTGTCCCAACAATTTGCATTGTCCGCCGTTGGCGTTGCAATTTCACAATCAACTCAGAAAATGCCGAAGCAATACAGAGCTTGCACCATTAAAAAGCTGGCCGGTACCACAACAACAAACTCTCTTGTAGGACTGCGTGTGTAGTTAACGGAGCAAGTTATGAAAATTGGTTT
>CAYPCS010000005.1:83562-112273 GCA_964409275.1 uncultured Granulosicoccaceae bacterium | reverse complement strand
TCTACGATACAAAAGCGGATGTCTACCTGGAGGCCAATTCAAGAGTATCGAAAATTTATAATCGCACTGCAATATCGGAGGACTATTTCTGTGGCTTCGGTGTTAACCGGGAGTACTTACCCTTGTTCGACAACAGCGATATGTGGTTTTCAGGATTTGATGCCGATGGAGACCCACGGACGCTGGAAATAAAAAGCCGGCGGTTTTTTATCGGTACGGCGTTTCAACCGGAGCGCTCTGCATTTGAAAAGGTTAGCCACCCGTTAATTCGCGCTTTCTTGCTCGCAGCGCAAACAACCTTATGAAACCATCCCGATTGAACCGTCCCGATAAAACTGTTTAAAGAGTAGCCAACTTCCGGTAGCTCAGACAACTCTACTACAACGTGTTGAACAGGCAAAGCCAGGACAATGCCATCCTTAACTATTAGTCTCAATATACCGGCCACTGAGTACCTGCGCTTCTATAAGGGGACTGGCAAGACTGTGGTGACGACGGCTGACGATGGCCGCCAGGTGCAATTCCCAGCAGAAAAATTACGACCGTTTGTCACCCGCGAGGGCGTCCACGGACACTTCGAACTGGTGTTCGACGACAATCAAAAGTTTGTCAGTTTGCGCAAGATGAAGCCCACTCGGTAGCAGCGTTACTTGCCACACAGCTGGCGGGCAAGCCACACAGCTGGCGGGCAAGGCCAACAGGCTGTTTTCACTACGGTTCATTTGCGCTATGGTGCTCGCTCCCCGCAGGAGAACCTGGACCGATGAAAGCCGTTGTCGTTGATGATGTAAATCAGTTTTCTGTGCAGTCGGTCGATATTGATCCGCCAAAATACGGTGAGGTCATGGTGCGCATGAAAGCGACCGGTATCTGTCACTCAGACCTGTCGATCATTAACGGCACAATCCCCTGGCCGTTTCCGGCCGTCATCGGTCACGAGGGCGCAGGCATCGTCGAGCAGATTGGCGAAGGAGTGACCAATGTTTCGGTGGGTGATCATGTGGCGATGTCCTTCGTTCCCAATTGTGGTGAATGTTTCTACTGCGAGAATCAGGAACCGTATCTCTGCACGGTCACTAAACCCGACGGTATGCTGCTGGACGGCACTACCCGCGTGCATCGCAACGGTGCAGACGTCAGTGTGATGACCTATCTCGGCAACATGGCCGAGTATGCAGTAGTGCCCTCGGTGTGTGTTGTTGCTATCGACAAATCATTCGATCTCAAGGCCGCTGCACTGGTTGGCTGTGGTGTTACTACCGGTGTGGGGGCAGTGGTGAAAACAGCGCAGGTTGAACCCGGTTCGACAGTGGCGGTGTTCGGTTGTGGCGGTGTGGGGCTCAACGTGGTTCAGGGAGCAAGAATTGCTGGTGCCGGACGTATAATTGCGGTTGACCTGAGCGCGGAAAAGATGGAGATGGCAAAGGCTTTCGGTGCAACCGACACGATCACCCCGGGTGGTAACGCCGTTAAAGAGATCTATGCCCTGACCAACGGCATCGGTGCCGACTACGCGTTTGAAGTGGTCGGCAATGGCAAGCTGGTCGAAGCGTGCGTTAAAAGTGTGCGCAAAAACGGCATGGCTGTGCTGGTGGGAGTTGGCAGCGCTGATGACCGCTTTGCGATCAATGCGATGGTAATGCCGCTAATGGCGAAGACCATCAAGGGCTGCATGTATGGCAGCTGCAATTTTAAAATCGATTTCCCGAAATACCTCACATTGTATCAGCAAGGCAAGCTCGATCTCGATCGTTTGATTACTACCACCTACTCAATAGACGAAGCACCTCAGGCATTCACCGATCTGCAAAACGGTGCAAACGCCCGAGGTGTAATTGTCTACGATTAAAGCCCTCACAACGATAAAACCGGTTCAAATAGCGAATAGAAACGTTTATCGCTGCAGGTTCAGGCAACTACCTCTGGCAACACCCGATGCGTAGCACCAGGAATATTCACATAATCAGTTGCCACGCCGAAGGTGAAGTTGGCGATGTCATTGTCGGTGGTGTTCAACCGCCTCCTGGCGATACGCTGTGGGAACAACGCGCCTATATCGCCAACGACAACAGCCTGCGTAACTTTGTACTAAATGAACCTCGCGGCGGCGTATTTCGCCATGTAAATCTGCTGGTGCCCCCCGTTCACCCGGACGCTGATGCAGCTTTCATTATTATGGAGCCGGAACACACCCCGCCCATGTCCGGTTCGAATTCTATATGTGTCGCGACGGTGCTACTCGACAGCGGCATTATCCCGATGACCGAACCCGTTACTAAACTTACTCTGGAAGCACCTGGAGGCCTGGTGGAGGTGCACGCCGATTGCGAGAATGGAAAAGCGAAAAGAATCTCGGTGACCAACGTTGCTTCATTTGTAGACAAAGCCAAAGCCACGCTGATGCTGCCAGGCCATGGACCCCTGACCGTTGATACGGCGTTTGGCGGTGACAGCTTCGTTATCGTCGATGCTTCAGCGCTTGGTTTCGATATCAAAAAAGACGAGGCACGCAGCATTGCACAGCTGGGCATGCGAATTACCGACGCTGCCAATAGCCAGCTGGGATTTAGCCATCCGCAAAACCCTGACTGGAATCATATCTCGTTTTGTCTTTTCGCAGGCCCGCTGGAGAAAACACCCACCGGCTACCGTGCCCGCTCCGCCTGCGCCATACAGCCAGGCAAGATCGACAGATCACCAACCGGCACGGCAGTCTCTGCACGACTCGCCGTACTGCATAGTCGCGGGCTGATAAAACAGGGAGAGCCCCTCGAAGCGATTTCTATTATCGATTCGTGCTTTACCGGCACCATCACCGCTCTCACACAGGTCGGCGAGTTTCCCGCTGTGGTACCACAAATTTCGGGACGCGCATGGATCACCGGTACCCAGCAACATATGCTTGATCCGGATGATCCATGGCCACAAGGCTACCGCCTTAAAGACACCTGGGGAGTGTCAAAAGACTAACCGGCTTTGCGATACTCGAAAACACTTTCGACAGGCAAAGCATTCACTACCACGTCACCGATCATTTCTGCGGTTACCGGCGAAAGCGTCCAGCCCAGGTGTCCATGACCCGTGTTATAGAACACACCGGTTTTGGAGCCTTTGCCAATTCGCGGCATCATGTTTGGCAGCATAGGCCGCAAGCCAGCCCACGACACGACAGTGCTTGTATCAATGTCCGGGAAATAACGCCGGCACCAGTTGATCAATGGTTGCACCCGGTCGTCGCGAATGTCCCGGTTAACACCGTTAAACTCCGCGGTTCCCGCAATTCTGAAACGATCAGGACCCAAACGGCTAGTCACAATTTTAGCTTCATCATCCAGCAGGCTAACCCACGGTGCTGCGCTCTGACTACGATCATCCGCTAGAGATACAGTTATAGAATAGCCTTTTACCGGGTATATATTAACGCGATCACCGAGCGACGATGCCAGTGAGCGGCTGGCGATTCCCGCGCACACAACCACACCGTCATAGACCTCGCTATCATGACAGACCTCGGTGCCCGGCTCGTGGTGCCGAGAGGTGATCTCCACATTGCCATCGATACTGGTCACTTCATCTACAGTGGTATCACAGCGATACTGCGCACCCATACGAACGCATGCATCCGCCAGCCCTCTGGTGAACTTGTGAATATCACCGGTGGCATCACTCTCGGTAAAATAACCACCGTAGAGATCCCCTTGAATGGTCGGCTCGATCTGCTGGATGTCTGCACGGCTTACGGCTTCGCGATGCAGCCCGCCCTGCTTCAGCAGTTTGTTCACAGCGGTAGCATGGTCATACTCTTTTTTATTCGAGTAAATATGCAGTATGCCGCGTTGCTCATAATCAAAATCGATGTTCTCTTTACTAGCCCAGCTATGCAGATACTCACGCGCCGCTATCGCCAGCCGTGTAGTTTCAACAGTGTTGTCTCTATAGTTGGGAATATTGCCGACGAATTCAGCCATCCACGATAGCTTGTGCCAGTCCGGTGCCGGGTTGACCAGCAAGGGGGCATCCTTTTTTAACATCCAGCGCAGCCCTTTCAATACCGTAGAGGCTTGCGTCCAGACTTCCGCGTTGGAAGCAGAAAGCTGTCCACCATTGGCAAACGACGTTGCCATGGCCGGATAGCGGTGGCGATCATAAACCGTGACATTAAACCCACGGTTTAGCAGGGCATAACAGGTAGTAACACCGGTGATCCCGGCGCCGATAACAGCTATGTTTTTCATCAGAATTCTCCAACAGAACAGGTTGAACACAGATTGCTTTTGCAATCACTTCCATCCCATCTGTCCTGGAACCTGAGAGTCTGAGCAACGCCTGGCGTCGCCTTACCCCTTCGGTGGATACGGCCTCTGTTTACAGACCGTATCTCTCTTCAGATGTCTCGACACGAATGTGGTTCTTTTGCCTGAGAGTTTCCTGGGCGTTGCTCCTTCGGCGCTGGTGTACGCTGACCAGTCGCCGCGCGTCACCAATCTCTCCCACAATGCGTCTACTCATCCGCGGGCTATTGCCATGCGGTGAGAGGAGACTGGCGGCAGAATGAACGACAACTGCCGCCGTAGCAAGGTATTGTACAAAATTTTTCAAAACACCCGCCTGCACAATGGACAGTATCGCTAATCGCGAGTTCACCGGCTGACCTGGGCCGCCCATGTAACGGGGTATTTATACATTCCTTTAGCTATCTGCAGAATCCTGAGTGATAAACGCCACACCGCTCGCAAAAATCACAGATTCCCCCTGATACCACGTGTACAGACCGACAGCACGGAGCCGGCCGCAGGACAATGAACAAAGAGCGCAGTCTCATGACATAATTAGTGCCTGTTCTTGCGAGACTTCCAATGCCCATACGATTACCCGCGACCGCCCCGGTCGCAGACAGAATAACCGTCGAGTGCACTGCCCACGGTGAAACATGGACGGACGACTATGCCTGGTTACGCGCAGACAACTGGCAACAAGCTATGCGTGAACCAGACAAGTTGCCAGAGAAAATCAAGGAGTATCTACAGGCCGAAAATAACTACTACAACGAGGCAATGGCACAAACAGCATCATTGCAAACATCACTTGTTGCCGAAATGCGCGCAAGGATTCAGGAAGAAGATATCGCTATTCCGGATCGACATGGCGCGTGGCTATATTGCTACCGTTTCAATGAGGGCAGCGAGCATCCCGTGTACTTTCGCTCCCCGGTAGAAGACTCTGCAGCCGAACAGATCCTGCTAGATGTAAACCAGGAGGCGTTTAATAAGGAATACTTTGACCACGACCTGGTTGAGCACAGTCCTGACCACAAGCTACTGGCATGGAGCTGTGACACCAGCGGCGCCGAATACTATCGGGTACAGCTCCGCGACCTCAAGACCGGCATTGACAGCGAGTACACGCTTGAGGACGTCGATACCCTCGCCTGGGCCAATGGCACTACCCTGTTCTATGCCAGGGTGGATGAAAATCATCGCGCCAACCGAATTTATCGCCACACCACGGGCAGCAACCCCGCCAGCGATATCCTCGTCTATGAGGAGCGCGACAACCGTTTCTCCTGTGGTGTAGAGACCAGCATGTCTGGCGACTACATTTTTATCACTACCGGTATGAATGATCAGGACGAAGTCTGGTACATCCCCGCCAACAGCCCGCAAGACACACCTGTCCTGATTGAACAACGCACAGATCGACTGGAATATAGCGTCGATCATCAAGGTGACTATTTTATTATCCTGACCAACGCCGACAACGCCGACGACTTCAAAGTGATGCGAACCCCGGTCAGCAAGCCGTCGCGGGTGCACTGGCAGGACCTCATCGAGTACCAACAGGGACGTATGATCCATACGGTTGAAGTGTTTCGCGATTGGCTCATGTGGCTGGAGAGTGAAAATGCACTACCGCGAATATGTTTTACCGATGCGGCCGGAAAAACCAATAGCATAAAATTTGACGAAGAGGCTTATTCACTCGGGCTCGACACGGGGCTTGAGTACGACGCAGATTCATTCCGCTTTGATTACTCGTCACCCTCCACACCGGAGCAAACCTGGGAATATGAAATGCAGACCGGCGCGCGTCGCTTGTTGAAAGAGCAGAAGATTCCGTCAGGACACGATCCGCAACAGTATATTCCCCGCCGCATCATGGCGACCTCTCACGACGGCGCCATTGTACCTGTCACCCTGCTCCACCATCGCGATACTGCTATCGACGGAACAGCCCCGTGTTTGCTATATGGCTATGGATCTTACGGATCTTCAATACCTGCGTACTTTTCAGGTAACCGCCTGTCACTGGTGGATCGCGGTTTTGTGTACGCAATAGCGCATGTGCGTGGCGGACAGGAAAAAGGCCGAGCCTGGTACGAGGCAGCAAAATTCGAAAATAAACCCAACACTTTCCACGATTTTATTGCCTGCGCGGAAGCCCTGATTAAACAGAGTTTTACGGCACCGAAAAAAATCGTGATCCACGGTGGTTCTGCAGGAGGTTTGCTAGTCGGGGCCGTACTCAATATGAAGCCGGAAATTTTGGGCGGCGCTATAGCTGATGTGCCTTTTGTTGACGTGCTAAATACTATTCTGGACGACAGTCTGCCGTTGACACCGGGTGAGTGGTCCCAATGGGGGAACCCGATAGAAAGCCACCAGGCATTTGATGACATTCGTTCCTATTCTCCCTATGACAACATCGCAACCGCCGACTACCCTCCGATACTGGTAACCGCCGGTGTCTCCGATCCCCGTGTAACCTACTGGGAGCCGGCAAAATGGGTAGCACAACTCAGAGCCCGCAAGACAGACTCCAACGTGTTATTGCTAAAAACCAATATGGTGTCAGGGCACTACGGGAAAACCGGGAGATTTTCAGGCCTTGAAGATTCAGCCCGGTCGTTTGCTTTCGCGATCACCGTGGTTACAGACTAGATTGGCTATTGTCTATTTTTTCCAGCTCACTGAACGCAATCGCACATCGCAATGAAGACGCTGGCAAACCTGCTTAATACTATCCCGCAAACCGGCACCCTGGAGTGGATAGGCCTTCGACCGGAACGACGCAAGGCTATGTCGGTGGTTGATCAGGTTACTGTAAATCCACAAACCGGGCTGGCGGGCGATAGATACGCAGGGAAAAGTGGCAAGCGGCAAGTCACACTGATTCAGGCAGAACATCTGCAGGTAGTCGCAAGCTGCCTTCACCAACTCGATATAGACCCTGCTCTAACAAGGCGTAACCTGGTAGTACGCGGTGTTAACTTGCTGGCGATGAAAGACAAGATAATTAATATCGGCAATGTACAGCTGCAGATCACCGGGATATGTCACCCCTGCAGCCGAATGGAAGATGAGTTCGGCCCGGGAGGCTACAACGCCATGCGTGGTCATGGGGGACTGACCGCAATGGTGCTCAATGATGGAATATTCAGAATCGGTGATAGTGTATATTTTGAACAAACTCTGACCGGCGACGGCTAAAGGTTTTCTACGGTTTGCTGCAACGGTGTTGTTTGCCCGCTTCTCTCTGTGCTCCGTCCTTTAAGGCACGGAAGGCTCTTAAGCCGCGTAAATCAAACGGCTTTTTTAATAGCACTGCCACTTTCTGTTTAAATAGTTTCCCGTTAACACCAACACCATGATGCCACTTGCTGTCCATGCAAGAGAAGGAAAACCGGATGCCGCATACAATGCTCCGAAAATCAGCGCTCCTGCACTTGCTGCCATGTAGGTGATGGCACTGTATGCACCGAGTATGGCACCGCGCTTTTGACAGCTGATAGAAGACAAACCGGCTACAATAAGATTTAACCCGAAATGATTCATGAAACCCCAGATGATACAAACACCGAGCAGCATGTAAACAGACGCTGCACCAATCGCAATCAGCCCGTACGTAATCGCCAGTAAAAACAAGGCCCAGGGCATCAGCGCAGGCACTCCGTGCCGATCTATAATTCTGTCGCCAAATACGGCAATACCAAATCCGGTTCCATAGCAAAGCGATATGAGTCCGTTCGCGCTAATCGACATTCCGAGATCATTGCTCATATGCGAACCCATGTAGCCGTACACTCCATAAAAGGCAATCATGTAACCGAAACAGATGACCAGCAGGGGTCCTACTCCGGGTAGTCGCAACGTTGCATGCGGCCAGGTTATTCTTGCCGACCGTTTAACGGCTACAGTGTTGTTACGGCCGGGGTCGTTTGCAAGATCTGGCAGAGCCGTCCTGATTTGAATCAAAAAAATCAAAACCAGTAACGTTAGCAATGCAAACGTCCCGTATACCCACCGCCAGTCGATCAGGTCCGCCACTAGCGCCGACAGACTAACACCAACAACAAGGCTCAGCGTCCAGCCAACCAGCACTCTGCCAAGAATCTCGCTTTCTCTACCTGCAGGTGCCACCTGGGCGGCAAATGCATAGCTTGCCGGCAGAGCCAGGCCTGCCGCCAGACCGGCAAACGCCTGTGCCGCAATAAACCATCCAACATCGGGTGCAAGCGCGCTACAGGCAAACGCAAATGCAATGCAAATCAATGCGCAGAGCAGCGAACGACTCGTGCCGAACATATCAATCAACGGAGAAAGTCCTAGCGCCCCGAGCGCTGTACCAAGACCGTAGGCTGCAGCGGCATGCATAACGGTGACCACATTGCTCTCATAGGAGACAGCAAGAGCAGGTGCCAAAGGACCAAGTGCCAGCGAGTTCGCACCAACTGTACCGACGCTGGCAGTCAGTACGGCCACGACAATACCCAAACCGGGGTCCGCGGAACTCTGCCTGCGGAATGCATCATATTTCATAATGCATTATCGTCGCTATTAGTCGGCCGGGGTTATGAGTTACCGACCTCTCTTTGTACTCTATTGGTATCAACTGCAGATAAAAGTGCTGCAGCCCGCTGCGGCAGAAGTCTTCTGTGTCCAGAACGTATGGACCAATGTAAAAGCTGCCAGCCTCTACGCAGCCTTCTTCAATCCCGCTGCAGCTGCGTTTACACTGTCAATAGCAGGCAGGATATCTGCACCAGGCAGGGGCTTTGAATAAAAGTAGCCCTGCACGACATTAATCCCCAGATCGGCAATCTGGCTAAGCTGAAAATCCGACTCGACTCCTTCCGCCACTGTTTCCATTCCAAGGACATCGGCTATGGTTGCAATAGTTGCTGTGACAGAGTGAGAAACCCCGGGTTTAGCACAGAGTTTGGAGATAAAGGAACGATCAATTTTTAACGTATCGACCGGCAGATCCTGAAGCTGGCTTAGCGATGAGTAGCCGGTGCCAAAATCATCCAGCGCTAACCGTATGCCTGCTTCTCGCAGCTTAAGAAGTGTTTCGACCACACTATCTGCATCTGCCATAAAAACACTTTCGGTTATTTCAATTTCCAGCAACTCTGTACTCAGATTGTACTGTTCAAGTTTAGCGAATACATCCTGCACAAAATCCGGTTCCATCAATTGGTGCACAGACACATTCACTGCAACTCTAATGCGATATTCTGTCTGATGCTGCCACTCGGCCGCTTGACGACACGCCTCGTTAAGAACCCACTTTCCAAGTGCAGGCATCAAACCACATTCCTCGGCAACATCAATGAAGTCTCCTGGACACACGCTGCCACGAGTGGGATGATTCCATCTCAGCAACGCCTCAACAGAATTTACCTGGGTTTCTGCGACACTTACCTGAGGCTGATAGAACAACTCAAGCTGGTTCTCCTCAATTGCTGTCGCTAGCTCTCGCTCTATTCTCAGGCGGTTTTCAAATTCAGCTGCCATATCCCGGTTATACAGCTGAATACTGCTCTTTCCATCTTTCTTACCTTCGCGTTTAGCAAAAAACATGGCGAAATCCGAGGTAACCTGCAGACTTTCAGCGTTGTTGGCATCTTGCGGGTAAAAGCTGATCCCTATACTCGCACCTATATCGATAAATCCCTCTTCAACCACAAATTTCTCTTCAAGCTTTTGAACGATCTCCTCGGCGAGGCGAATAGTTTCATCCTTATCGTTTGCACTAAATTGCAAAGCGAATTCATCTCCGCCCATTCTTGAAACAAACATGCGTTCATCAGTACAGGAAAGGATTCGCTGTGCCACCTGACTGAGCAACATATCTCCGACCGCATGCCCGAGAGTATCGTTGACAGCTTTGAACCGGTTCAGATCAATAGTCATAAGTGCAAGTTCCTGTTCAACGGCCCCTGCGTGCTTGCGAAGATTCCTTTCGGTGGTTTGTGCAAAAAATCGGCGGTTTGGCAAACCGGTTAGATCATCGTGTGTCGCTTGATGTTGCACTTTTTTCGCGATTCGTGTGGATATGGTCGCCATAGCAATGCACAGCAGTACAAGAATCGTATCCAGTGCCAGATTTCTGTTGGCAATTGATTTTATCTCGTCTGCACTTTCCACAGTCTGCAAAATGGTTTTCTCGATTAAAACATGGATCAATGACAGAAAATTTCTCGACTGATCCTGCCATTGCGACAAGTTGGTCTCCATCTGATCTTGCAATGAAAGCGCATTTACCAGATTCTGTTCAAGGGGGCGATAGTCATTGTTATAGGCATCGTTTAGTGCATCAAACTGATTATCGAGTTCAACACTGGCATCATTGCTTTCAGAAAACTCGCCAATTTCATATAACGCATCCTCGGCACTCTGGATTTGTTGATAGATGCGAAACAGCATTGCATCCCGGTTCAGATTCCAAAGTGAATTGTTATCACTCTTAACCACAAATCCGTCGAGCAATGATCCTATCTGCATAACCGATTCGCTTAAATTCCAGGCAGCATTTTTAACGTTGTGTGTCGACACAACGCTTTGGTATTGCCTTGATGGCAGAAAATGAATTCTGACCCTAAGGTTATTCACATCCTGGATCAGATGTCCATAAGCGTCGAAAATCCGCATTCTCATATCTTCATCTCTTTCAGCCGGCGGGCTTGCAATTTGAAGATATATGATCGAACTGGTTTGAGAAATTCGTTGAAACCCGTCTATCAGGTTTACAATCAGTTTTTCTACAGACTGATCACTGTATCGATGGGTAACAAATCGGGACTCGACAAGGCGGGACTGTCTAATTTCGTCTACCGCATCCTCCATCAATTTTTTGGTATTGACGGACACGTCAAAAAGCGCATCGAGTTTTTCAGAGTCAGCATTTTCTTCGGCCAGAATTAACTGCATCAGTGCACGTTCACTACCCAGACTGGCGGCAAGGTTGAACAGTGTTTCTTCAGGCTTGGTCGCCGCTTCAAGTTGCGTCGCATCACTTCGCTGCGTGTAGGCTTCCAGCCAGAAACTGGTGCTCAGCCACAGAATGAGAATAGTGGAGACAAAGCTCAAGATAAAAATGTTACTCAGGATTGTTTTATTTTTATTTACACCTGAATTTCTGGTCATAACGACACACCTTGGTTGGATGAATACCGGGCTTGCCGCCACGCATATATCCCGAATACCGTAAACACGGAATCAGGAGTCACCTCATGGAAAGTAACCAACCACAGTTGCAAATCGCCTGAACTTCCATTGTTCTTTCAATACATCTACTACAAACGACCCACCTGATATACCGGTTAAGAGAAATGCTTACAGATCCACATCCCTTTCACCGACCAGGTATTTACTTCACCACTCACATAGACACCGTATTTCACCAGATATTGGTAAAACACAGGCTGACAATGGCCTTGAATTCCTTCTCTTGTTACTACCCTGTTTAAATCCAGCCAGGAACAACAGTTTCCCTCAATTGGAAACAATCAGAAACAATTGAATCGGCAGGTTTCGCTGGTTTTTTAGCCTCCGGCACAGATAAAGCTTGCGGGCATTCTAAATCTGCTTTGCCGGTTTATCCCGCAAGTATCGATTAACACAGACATTCGCTGCTATCTCTTGATAGCAAGCCCGTTAGATAGCCAACGTTCCTACGCTCGCTCCGCCGCAAACATAAAGAGTCTGACCAGTCACAAAACTGTTTGCAGGGTCACAAAAAAACAAAAACGCGTTGGTGACATCCGCCACCGTGCCCAGCCTTTTAACCGGTATCCGTTGCGCCAGTGCCGCTTCCTGTTCGCTGCCTTTCTCTATAATGCCCCAGAAGTTGTCTGTTTGAATCGGCCCGGGTGCGACTACATTAACGGTTATACCGAAGGCAGCAAGTTCAAGTGCCCAGGTTCGGGCCATGCCAATTATGCCTGCCTTGCTAGCACTGTAAGCGGTACGTGTCGGCGCGCCCAGCGCCGCACGAGAAGCATTAAACATCACTCTGCCAAAACCTGACGATTTCATTGAGGGGAGTGCGGCCTGCAACAGAGTAAGAGCGGACCCGAGATGTAACTGGGCAAGCCCTGTAATGTCCTGCGGTGTTGCTTCTTCGATCAGATTCGGCCAGATCAACCCGGCGTTGTGTACCAGGTGGGTAATATTGTGTTCCGCGGTTATTTGCGCGGCCACATTTACAACGGCATCAGCATCCAGCAGATCAGCTTGCACACAAGACAGCTTTGGATGTTTCCAGTCAGGTACTTCAAGCGCTACCGATACCACGCTGTAGCCTTTTTCCAGCAAACGTTTCGCGAGATCGGCACCAATACCCTGGTTGCCGCCGGTAATTAATGCCGTGTATGTCATCGCTCCACTGCTCCGCTACTAGCCGGTTGCAAGTCAGTTTGCCTGCTGTTTACCAGAGCCAGCACTCGCAGTGGACTACCGGTGCCGTCTTTCACCTTTAACGGTGCTGCTATTAAAATAGCCCCGACTGGCGGTAGCTGATCAAGATTGGCGAGGCACTGAAGCCCGTATTTTCCGGCACCGTGCAAATAGAAATGCGCGGGGTATGGCGGTGTATAGTGAGAACCCTGTCCGGCATCTGTGCCAACGGTTTCGACACCGAATCCGCGTATCTCTCTTTGTTCAATTAGAAAGCGAATACCGTCTGGTGTAGGTCCGGGGGAATGTGGCCCGTCTTCCTTCATGTTCAGATAATCAGCACCACTTTTTTTTGACCAGTCGGTACGCATTAGTACCCAGGCATCTACCGGAATTGTGCCATGCGTTTGCTCCCACGCTTCAATCACCTCCGGTGTGAGTTCAAAGTCGTCGTCGAGTGCCGACTGTGCAGAGCAATCTATCACCACTACCGGACCAACAAATGCCTGCGCTGGTATTTCATCAACAGAATTGTTCGGCAAGTCCCGACCGGATATCCAGTGCGAAGGCGCATCAAAGTGCGTGCCCGTGTGTTCCGACAAACTCAGATTGTGCCACTTCCACGCAGGTCCGCGATGATCGTAGGCACTGATTTCCTCCATGCGAAAACGCGCGCACTGGCCAAACTCCGGCGGCAAAATGATGACCGGAAAATCAGGATCAAGCGTATGGGTTAAATCGACCACACGGATTTCTCCGCTGGCAATCTGCACCGCCAGGCGATCGAGGGTGCCGTCTTCTTTTTCAGGCCTGGCCAAAGGTCGTTTAAGTTTGCTCACGGCCCTTCGCTCCCCTGCGTGTTCTCACGCTCCAGAATATTTGGCGAATGAAGATACCGCTCATAGACGTCTTTGGCTATATCGCCACAACAGGTTTCCTCAAGCCCCTGTTGCAACCCCTGTACAACACTTCGGGCTATGCCGTGCGGCAACACTTTCGGCGGCGGCAGTGGCTGGTACCAGTCGTCTTCGGTCGGGCCACAATAGACATTCATCAGTCGCAAGCCAGAGGTTCTGAACTCGGCACGCAAACATTGACTTAAGGAATGCGCAGCAGCGCACGAGGCTGAAAAGCAACCGTAGTCCGGTGAGTTGGATAGTGCATGTACAGACAATATATTCACCCACGCTACCGCTGAATTGATGCCATCGGCAGTACGTGAACACATCGCCGGTCCAAATGCCTGCGCCAGACGCATTAGTCCGAAATAGTTCACTTCAAGTTCTTCTTTGGCAAAACCGGTATCGCCGCGCTCCAGTACCCCTCCGGGTCGAATAAAACGTGCATTGTTAATCAGGATGTCGGTCTTGCCACCAATTTCACCTGCAAGCTTCTGCACCGAAGCGGTGTCGGTGACGTCCATCGGCAGTATGCCGATGCCAGGCAATTCTTCCAGCTGCCGGCGTTCGGGATAAGGTCTCCAGCTTTCTGACTCGCCGACAAATACCATTGACGCCCCGGCTTCATACAAGGCTTTTGCCAGTGCCGGAGCGTTCGGGTTGCGCGCATCGCTAATTAGTATTCGACGATGTTTAGGATCGGTGGTTAGCGCCCGCAACTGCGGATCATCTTCCATTGCAGGTGTCCTTATAAGAGGAACGGCCAGTAACACACCCTGACCTGAACGATCCAGGCGGTTGAGTAGTGTAACGCGTGACAGAGGCTCGCAATCGCCATGCAGGTGACAAAGAATAACCGGCCCCGCATCCAGCTGTACACTGCCGGTTCTCCATGGTGTGCGTTCCCTGAAGTAAAGTTTGGTCGAGGTTCGAACCGTGGTCTCAGCCAGTATCACACCTGCCGGTGAAATATCTTTCCACGGCAAATCAGTCGACAGACACTTGCAACAGGCGTCACGCGGCGGGTACTGTATTTGCCCGCACTCGGCACAACACTGCAGCGCAAAGCGACCCTCGGCAGCACACGCACTCAGACCCAGTGCGGCACGGCTTCGCATCTGTGGCGGACGGGTTGGCGATACGGTGCGTCGCTGCGGATTCTTGCGTGGTGGCGGAGTTAGCGGGGTAGTCATGCGCTACCCGCCGATATGATCGTGGCACTTGAACACACACCACGATCATAGTTAATCATGCCAAAACCCGAAACCAGTGCCCGCTGAACTTCCTTCACCTGGGTGGCACCCGCCGTGCCGGTGACCTGCCGGATCGCCTCGACCAGACCTATAAAGCCACCAGCCGCTCCGGCCTGTCCGGCCGACAGCTGCCCTCCGGATGTGTTGTGTGGAAAATCTCCGTCGTTGGTTAGATCGTGCGTCTGCACAAAAGCAGCGCCTTCGCCTTTGGCGCAAAACCCGAGATCTTCTATCTGCATCATCGATATCACCGGATAATCATCATAGGTCTGAAGCACATCTATGTCCTGCGGGTTGCACTGAGCCATGTTATAAAGTTCGTCAATATCCATGGTCCAGCCTCCGGTAAGCTGTATCGGATCGTCTGCGTGTGCGTTATGTCTTTCAATCGCACTGTCTATCTTCGCGTATGGCAGACCACGTGACTGCGCTTCATGTTCCTGCATCACTAAAAAAGCTTCGGAACCGGCACAGGGCATTACGCAATCAAACAGCGCGATAGGGTCAGAGATGGGTCGGGCATCCAGATAATCAGCCATTGTCAGCGGCTTCTTCATTACTGCGCCACTGTTCTTCAGGGCGTTACTTCGTTGCGCCACACAGATTCTGCCAAAGTCCTCGCGGCTCGCACCATACACCTGCATGTAGCGGTCAGTCATCAAGGCAAAATTGGCATTGGGACCGCCGTAGCCATAAGGGTAGGATGCATCCATCGCAAAGCGCGAAAAGCTGGACAGCAGGCTGCGAAAGCTGTCGATGTGATTTGTGTCACCGGCGACACAGGCGACAATATCTGCATCACCTGATTGAACTGCCCGTGCCGCACGGCGCAGCGCTACCACGCCACTGGCCCCGCCCATAGGGATATGATCGAGCCACCTGGGACATAAACCTAAATGTTGTGTCAGACCAACCGCTGTATCCGGAAACAGGGTAAAGCTCGCCACTGAAAAACCATCGATATCCAGTGGTGCCAAGCCGGCTGCCTGAAGTGAACCGCGCAAGGCACGTGCAATCCACCAATGCGCGGTTTCAATAGAGTAGCGCTGATATGAAGTGGAAAACGGCGCGGCCAGTACAACACCATCGTACGATTGCCTGCGCGGCTTCATTGTGGCTGGCGCTTCTTTAAATGTTTCATATCCACGGTTTGCGGATGCGTAAGCAGTGCCAGTGCCTGCTTTTTCAGTTCGGCACGCTGAATTTTCTGGGTGGCGGTAAGCGGCAATTGATCGATAAACGCGATATAGCCAGGCACCTTGTAATACGCCATTTGTGCAAGCCCCCAGTTGGTGATTTCAATGGCGAGTTCTTCTGACGGTTCATTAACCTGCAAGCACGCAAATACCTCATCTCCACGCAATTCATCGGGAACCGCTGCAACCCCCACCGCATTAATAGCAGGATGACGCATTAGCACAGACTCCACTTCCACTGCGGCAATATTCTCTCCCGAGCGGCGAATGACGTTTTTTTTGCGATCAACAAAAAACAGATTGCCACTGGCATCCTGCCGAACCAGATCTCCGGTATGAAACCAGCCATCTGCCCAGGCCTCGGCAGTCGCTTTGTCATTTTTGTAGTAGTGAGAGAAAAAGCCGTAACGCGGGCGGGAGCCGCTTCGCCGCACCAGCAACTCACCGGCGTCCTCGCCAAAAACCTCATTGCCTTGCTCACCAATGATTCTACAGGCCAGATCTTCAGTCGGTTTGCCAAGGCAGGACTGGCCGACAAGACGATCATGTGTGCTGGCTGCTATCACTGCACCAGCGCCGGTTTCAGTCATCGCCCATGCTTCCACCAGCGGAAAACCGAAACGCGTTTCAAAATCTGCCTGCAACCTTGGGTCAACACCTGCACCAAAACCAAAGCGCACCTGGTGGTCTCTATCCGTATCACTCGCGGCCAGACGCATTAGTATAGATGGCATAACACCGAGATAGTGCAGACAGGTAGCGGCGGAGGTTTTTACATCGTCCCACCAGCTGGCGGGATGAAAGCGATCGAGTACAGTAAGACAACCACCAACAGTTACCATCGCCATAAACGACACCGCCATCGCATTCATATGAAAGAGCGGTAACGGCGTAATCATTTTTTCGCCAGATTCATCCAGCCGGGCAATTCCACCCAACTGCGCATACCAGACTCCAGCTAATAGAAAATAACTGTTGGGTAACACACAGCCTTTGGGACTCCCTGTGGTACCTGATGTATACAGCAACGCCGCTTCCTGCTCTTCACCGGCGAGTACCCTGGCGACCACCGCGCTGACCCTCGGCACTGGTATCGGGTCATCGAGTGTCACTACAGGTGCATCGATACCAGCTTCCTTCGCCGCCGCGCGTAACTCGATAATACGCGCCGGGATAGACAGCACCAGTGCCGGTTCAGCGTGACCGATTAAATAAGTAAACTCGGCGACCCGTAGATCGGGGTTAAGTGGCACCACTGAAATTCCGAGCTTGTTGAGCGCCAGAAACAACTCGAAGAAAACCGGCCGGTTTTCAAACAGCAGGGCAACACGCATACCTCGTTTTAAACCCGCGCCGGCAAACCTTGTGGCATGTGAATCAGCACTTGCCAATACTTGTTCATAGCTCAGCTCATTCGCATCGATACCGTACACAGATGCAGTCGATGGCAGTACGTTAAACAAGGGTCTCTGAGGCCATCGGCTGGTCGTACACACCACCTGCTCGTATACGCTTGCAACGCTATCGCTGGCAGCATTCGTCTTCGTAGCGGATGTCTTCGTAGCGGAAGTCAGGGCAGCAGGCGTCATGGCAACAGTTGTATGTTGCCGAACGCCGCATCCGAATTGAGTAAATCAACCCGTTTATTGGCGATACGAATTTTATTATCCATATATTTGAGCTCATGCCTGGCAGTGATGGCCAGCAAGAACTGATCGTCCAGCCTGGTTTCGACATAGGTCATGGATACCGATGTTTTGTAAGTGCCGGTATCGTGATCGGTCTCATCCACAAAGGGACGCTGCAATACATGGTGACACCGGCTACGCGGTTTCTGACTAAACGTTCTGGCGCCGTTGAGCCGTTCGACTCGAAGCTTCAACATAAAGAGGTCTTCGTACATCAATGATGTGACCAGATCGGGATCTGTTTGCTGGTAGTCAAGCGGCATCCAGTAGTGGCCATCGGGAAGCCACAGTTCCAGCCATTCATTGTAGCGCCCCTCATCGAGCATACGCGCTTCATCGTAGATAAAATCAATGAGTTCGTCCACGCCCGGCTGGCTCATTGGGACTTCGCCTCTGGACTCACGCCGGCTGGGTCGCTGTCTGTCGATTCCATTGAGCAAGTCATGAATCGAACCCATGCGTTGAACTGATTTCGCATTTGGCGCTCGGTGGTGCCGTTCTCAATCGCCTCTGTAGAAAAATCTTCTGACTCGTCGTGCAGGCGCTGAATGTTTACCCACTCCAGCCCGTTTGACAGCAAACCTTCCTGCGCTCTTTCATACATTTCCAGATCATCGTGACCAACAATCGAGGTTGGCGCATTCACCATTCGATTGTACATCGCTGTGCGTGCAAGCAACTCATCGGGAGCATCGACCAGTCGATAGATAAAACTCTCTACCAGTGTTTTATCTGGCCCGAGTGGTATGAATATTCGCAATTGCTGAATAGGCCCCTTGATCATGATGTTCGGAAAGTAGACTGTGTTATGTCGATTTTCATCGAGGATTGCTTTAGCGCGTTGCTCTCCGTAACTGTCCACCATCGCCTCGAAGTATCCGGGGATAGCAGAGTAGTCAGAGTGAATTGAATGATGCACCCCGGTATGCCCGTGGCCATTCGGCCAGGTGCGAATGCCCATTTCTTCGAAGAACTCGTAGGGTGACATAAACGGCGCAATAATCTGCATAGCCGCAGGTTTTGGATCCGGGTTACCTAACTCGTCCCACAATTTCACCGCAGTGCCGGCACTGCTCTCATGCGCCACCATCGGATGACAAGTGTCGGTCTGGTTCTCAACAAGCATCTTCCAGTTACAGCGATGCATATAACGCAGTGGTGGTCCGGCGACTTCTAGTCTGCCGACCGGCGAGCGATCAACCATATTATCAATCGAGGAAAGGCTCTCTCCGAAAAATTCTTCAAACCCGATACCTTCATCGGCAAGACGTGCAAACACAAAACCCCGATAATTTTGCACCGCACCAACTGCCTTCATACCTTTCACATTTTCTGTTTTATCGAGGCCGGTACCGTCGTACCCTTTTTTAAGTGGAATGGCCAGCAGGCAGCCATCAGTCTTGAACGACCAGGCATGGTAGGGGCAGCGGAAAAACTTGCCGGTGTTGCCCTGGCGGTCAATTGCTATTTTTGTGCCCTTGTGCGGACAGCGGTTATACAGCACTTTGATGTCACCATCCGTGTGCCGTACCTGAATAACCGGTTGATCACCGATACTGGTGGTGTAGTAGTCACCCTTGCTGGCAGTCTGGCTTTCATGGCCAACATATATCCACGCATTGGAAAACAGGTGTTTCATCTCAAGACGAAATATTTCATCGCTTGTATACACGTCGCGGTGCACCTGGTGACTGTTCACCAGACCTGCAATCGCCGCTGACGATTCCCGAGCATTAATCATTTTCGTATCTTCCGATAATTTTACGCGGTGTCTAAAAAGACTCTATTCCCGCCAATTGTCTGTCTGAGCTCTTTCCGCTAAAGATCAAGCACTAGCCGATCAGAAAATGCGCGGCTCACACAAATCTGCATCACCTCACCCGACTCGCGTTCCTCTACCGACAGTACAACATCGCGATGATCCGGCGTGCCGCTGATAACACCGGTTTGGCAAATTCCGCAATCTCCGCGCTGGCAATCGAACATCACATCGACATCTGCCGCCTCAAGCACATCTAAAATAGTTTGGCCCGCCGGCACAGTGAATACCTGCCCTGTTGATTGCAGTTCCACCTCGAAAGGCTGATCACCTTCATCCGAAACCGGAGTGCTAAACAATTCAACGTGAATGTTGTTTGCAGGAATAGATACTGCAAGCGCTGCATTTCTGGCCGCTTCAATCATCGCTGCAGGGCCGCAAATATAGAGTTGCGAAGATGGTTTGATCGATTCGAAAAGTTTATCCAGACTCAGGGCATTTTCGTCGTCTAAATACAGGGACAGTTGCGCTGGGTGTGCAGTCGACAATCTACTGGCAAACGCCATTGCCTCATGGCTTCTGGCTGAATAGTGAAATTCGAACAGACGCTGATCACGCCTGAGACTCGACGCCATGGATATAAGTGGCGTCACACCTATACCACCCGCTAACAGCACGACCGGTGCTTCGTCTGACACTAGCTCGAAACTGTTTTTTGGCTCACTGGCGTGCAATACATCTCCGATAGCTAGTTCATGCATGGCCTTCGAACCACCCAGACCATCGTCCTCGCGTTGCACTGCGATATGGTAAGACAGTGGATTGGTGGCAGGCGTTTCAAAATCAATCAGCGAATAACTACGTGTACCAATACCATCAAGCACTGCGTCTATATGGGCGCCAGCGGTGTAGACAGGTAACGCACTGTTATCAGGCAGCGCCAGGTGCAGCAAACGAACTCGTTCGCTGGCTTCTTCTATTTCTCTGATGATCAATTCGAGTGGCACAATTCACACCGGCTGATTTGCTCGCCTGTATTAAGTATGTATTTTCATATATATTGGGTCAATCTTTTTTTTCCATCTCGTTCAGCCTGGCACCCGTGCGATGTTGTAACCCTGTACAAACCAAACTGTGGTAATGAATAAAAAACAAAACAGCGATAGCAATGGCGGATTTGTTTCATCCTATTTGCTTTACTTGCTGGCTGCGGCAAGCGAGGCTGCAAGCAACCAGTTTCATGGCGTTGTGCGTCAGGCTGGTCTGCGCGTACCAGAATGGCGAGTACTCGCCTGCCTGATAGATCAAGACGGTGAAATGATCACGAGGCTGGCTCGATTTGCATTGATCGAGCAATCTCGCCTGACCCGTATTATTGATCAGATGGACCAGCGCGGCCTGGTCATTCGAAAAAACGATGATGCCGACGGACGCCGGGTTCGAGTGTTCCTGACGGAAAAAGGCAGGCGCCTTGCAAGTAAGCTGGTGACAGAGGCAAGGCACCATGAATCACAGTTGCTACAATCACTGCAGGACAACGATGGTGTTGAGATAAAGAACGCCTTAAGGTCACTGCTGAACAGTATTGAAAAGACGCACGGTGCCGATACATAGTTCCCGCGCTATAGTCACTTTGCAGCTGTAAAAGATGCGAGCTATCGGGACTGTGTTAACAACCCAACACGCTCACTCAATAGTTCTGTTGTCTCGTTTTTCAACGCAATTTCCAGTAACTCACCCAACTGCCCGGCAGCATCGCTACCGCTTGCGAGCGTAGCCAAAGCATCCATTAACAAACTGAATTTCGACTGGCTGCGCTCGTGGGTATCCGAATACCCTTTCACCACCCGTTGACAGCGCAGCACTTCTATCGCGAGCGGGTAATTATTTTCCGCCACGGCCAGCGCCGAATCTATCAAACGCTGCAGATGCTTTGCTTCCTGCCGGTGACGCAAGAGCTTGCGGCGCCGCGGTTTCATTGCGCTGGCAAGCCACAGTAATCCGAATCCCGTTACGCCATCCGTACGAATGCGACGGCCCTTGTTAACCAGTTTATCGACAAATGAAAACACCGATGGCCGAGCCTCAATCCATTCACCAAGCCGTGCCGGGAATATTCCACACAATTCCTGCGCTCTGGGATGGAAGTATTCGGTGACATGAACAATCTGGTCGGCATGCGCTTGTTGCTCGGCACGCAAACGCAAATTTCTGCTACTTCTGGTCTTTAAATCTGCTACCCGGATAATGTCGTCATAACACATCGCATTGGCAACATATTTTGCTGCGGTTTGACTGAGTTGATAGTCGTGTGCCTCGTTATCCACCTCGACAAATCTGTTAAGTGAGCGAAGGAATTCGTCGCCGTATTCCAGATCCTGAAAATCAACCACTTTCTGCAAACCGGCTTCTGCCATCGAGCGAACCGGCTCGGGCAAGGCACCGACGCGCAACAGCAACGCTTGCCATTGCTTGACCAGAGAGGAAGGGCCAGATACCTGAACCGGCGTCCGATCCGCCACAGGGACGACCTCAACTGCAGTGTTCATCTCAACAGGCGCAATATTAATTATCTGGTGTTTTTTGCGGGATGGTTTTTCGTGATGTGCCAGCGCTCCGTTAAACGCTTGCAAGCTTGCCTCCACCCCCAGTCCCGAGTCTTTTATCACTTGCTCAAATAACGCCACAGCAAAGGGGGTTTCGCCACTCTTTGCCAGCGCCCCGAACAGGCTTGCCGATATGACACTGCCCGCCTCTTTAGCGATTGTTTCCATATCAAAGCAAACATGTCTGAATGCAGCAGCTCTGACCTTGCCAAGCACCAGGTCACTGTCAGCTCTGCCATCAGCCGGTACGATTTTCTCATCGACCGCCAGTATGCGATGAGTTGACGCAATCAATGTAGTGCGGTCCGGAGTGACGAACCCTCTCACCACAGCACGTCCTGCCTCCATGAGTTCGGCAGCAATCAATATATCAACATCGCCAGGTGCAGGCGTCAGAGAGAATACAGGATCGCGATCACCTCTCGGTGCCATTTCAATGTAATAAATAGTGGCGCCGGTGCGTTGCGCTACACCCGCCACCGAGGTCATCTGTACAGCGTAGCCACCAAGGGTAGCCAAATCAGACACCCAGTTTGCCAGCACACCGCCGCCCTGCCCGCCAACTGCATGAATGGCTACTTTAAGTATATCGGCAGACGTATCGACCGATGACGATGCTGTTTTGCTCACGTTGTTCCAGCCGTCCGTCCCCGATCGTGCACGCTTTCTATTGCATCGAACTGCAGACCACGCGCGTTGCGCTTTCGCTGCCAGGAAGTAATCAGCTTTCGCCTTAGCCGGGCCGCGGTTCTGTCCAGCCACGACGGGTTCTCTATCACATCAGCCTGATAAAAAGACGGGCACAACACAGCGGCATCAGCGACTTCACCACAATTGCCACAACCGACACAGCTTTCATCAATACTCGCCACCGGATCATCTCGTAGTGGATCGTCCAGTGATTTAAGTGACAGCGAGGGACAACCTGAAAGTCTGATGCAGGCATGATCACCCGTGCACACATCTTCATCCACACCAAATCGGGTGCGGCTAACCCTCGTACCTTCTGCAACCGCCTTGCGTACGAGTGGTTTTATACGACGCTGTTTGTTCAGCATGCACTCTGACGAGGCAATTATTACCTTGGGACCCGTTTCGTCCGTAGTCAGCGCCTCTTTGAGTGTCTCTTGCACCAGTGCTACATCATAGGTGCGATCAATTTGCCTTACCCAACGCACCCCCATACCTTCGACCGCTTTTTTAATAGTATGGTTGGTTGACCTGCTTTTATTCTTTGCACGCGACGATAAAATATCCTGCCCCCCGGTGGCGGCAGAATAGAAGTTGTCTACAATGATAATTACACCGTCATTGTTGTTGAATACGGCATTACCAATAGAAGACGTTAGCCCGTTGTGCCAAAAACCGCCATCTCCTATAAATGAAATGGAACGTCGATTGGCCGATGAATCGTTAAACGCAGAGGCAGACGCGGGCCCTAGCCCGTAGCCCATCGTCGTCGCACCCAGGTTAAACGGCTCGTTAATCGAAAATAGATGGCAGCCAATGTCGCTCGCTATGTGATGTTGTCCGAGTTCCTGCTCCACCAGTTTGGTTGCCGCGAAAATCGGTCGCTCCGGGCAACCCGTACAAAAACCCGGCGGTCGTGCCGGCAGCGCTTTCACCAGGGCGGCGTCAGTATCGGTCTCAGGTGTATTCGGAGATCTGGCCTGAGGCGAGAGCAACTCGGGCGCATGTTCCTGCACAAACGTACGCAAGCTGTCGAGCATAACCTGGCCGGTCAGTTCTCCGGCGACTGGGAAGGTCCCCTTGCCGACAAGTGCGGTCTTCGAACCGGCCTTCTGCAGTGTGGCCCTTAACGCTTGTTCTATATATTCCGGATGCCCTTCCTCAACGATAAGTACACTTTTTTTGCTAGCGCAAAAATCCAGAAATTCATCATCAACCAGCGGATAGGTCACATTTAAAACATACAGGCCTATATCACTGTCGCCATACACATTTGACAAGCCCATACGTTGCAATGCGCGAATCACCGCGTTGTACATTCCGCCCTGGCAGACGATACCGGCATTGCCGTTCGCAGGTCCAAAGAACTCGTTCAGTTGATGTTCGCGAATATAATTCACCGCCGCTGGCAAACGGCTGTTGACCTTTTCCTGTTCATGCATAAATGATGCAGGTGGCAAGACAATTCGATCGGTCTGTCGCTGCGGGGACTCAAGCGCATCTTTAACGCTAAACGGCGGTGCAACATTGTCGCTTGCGACAAACTCACCCAGCAGATGACAGGATCTAATTCGAACCTGCAACATAACCGGGCTACCGGATGCTTCGGATAACTCAAAGCCGTCGCTTACGGCTTTCACTATACACGGCAGGTTCGGACGAGGGTCGAGCAGCCAGATCGAGCTTTTCATCGCAAACGCATGACTGCGTTCCTGCATAATCGATGAGCCCTCGCCGTAATCCTCACCAACAATAATCAGGGCACCACCAGTGACGCCGCCCGAGGCAAGATTTGCCAGCGCATCCGATGCGACATTGGTACCAACCGTAGATTTGAAAGTTACCGCACCGCGCACAGGATAGTGAACCGACGCCGCCAGAGTCGCTGCTGCCGTCGCCTCTGACGCACTGGCCTCGAAATGTACGCCAAGTTCCGCCAGAATTTCCTGCGCATCCGCAAGCACATCCATCAAATGGCTGATCGGCGCACCCTGATAGCCCGCCACGTAGCCGACCCGGTTTTCCAGCAGCGCCTTGGTGATTGCCAGTATGCCTTCACCGCGGAAAACCTCGCCAGCGCCGATCTTTAGTTGCCGAACTTCTTTAGCAAAAGACCTTTCAGCCATTACAAACCTCCAGGCTGTCCCATCCAGCCGTTCCGCTAATGACTAAACGCCCACATACAGCAGGTAAAATCTCACACACCTGGATGATCCTCGTTACGCCCCTGTTTCTGGATGGGCACTAAATTATATGAAATCACATATTAACAGTCCACAACCAGACACCGGCAAACCGACGCGTCTCCCCTAAAAAAAACCACAATACTACTTTTCATACGCTGCGACCCACACCCCGTAAACTCCGCCCGGCTATTACCCTGATGCGCTATCATCCGGTTTTGCATTGCAGGAATTTGTTGTCAATGGCACCGAAAATCCAGTCACCCGCACGCTCGGATAATTCGGCCGAGGCACTTATAGAGGTATCAGATTTAACCGTCGTACAAGGCGGCAGACGTTTAGTGCACAACGTTAACCTGTCGGTGTGTCGGGGCGAGATTGTCACTATCATCGGGCCAAACGGCAGCGGCAAAAGCACGACCATTAAGGCCATACTTGGCATTCTCAAGCCCGATACCGGCAATGTATTTATAAGTCCTGCCACAAGGATTGGTTACGTCCCGCAAAAACTCGACATCAACTGGGCAATGCCGCTCAGTGTTAAACGGTTCATGCAGTTAACGCACAAACACACTGGCCCGCAAATAGATGCCGCGCTCGCGACCACCGGCGTACAAAACCTGAAATCACGTGAACTGACCGAGCTTTCAGGCGGCGAATTTCAACGGGTGTTAATTGCACGCGCGATGGCCGCACAACCCGACGTGCTGGTACTGGATGAACCGGTACAAGGCGTCGATTTTAATGCCGAGCTCGAGATATATCACCTGATAGCACAACTTAGACGCAGCCATCAATGCGGGGTATTGCTGGTGTCCCACGATTTGCATATCGTGATGGCAGAAACCGATACAGTCATCTGTATGAACGGCCACGTCTGCTGTTCCGGTACACCGCAGGCTGTAACGAAAAGCCCGGAATTTCGCGATCTGTTCGGCGCACGAGGCGCCGAGGCGCTGGCAGTTTATCGGCATAATCATGATCACAATCACGGAGTAGATGGCAAGATAATCCCGCAATCACAACGCAAAAACGAGCATCATCACAGTGAGCGAAGCGGTGCTGGATGATTTCCTGCTGCGTGCCACTTTAGCCGGTGTCGGGGTAGCCATACTGACTGGTCCATTTGGTTGTTTTGTAATTTGGCGTCGAATGGCCTACTTCGGAGATACCATGGCCCACTCGGCACTGCTTGGTATCACACTGTCGTTGATATTCGAAATCAACACCGGCATCGGTGTATTTGTAATCGCCTCAATGCTTGCTGTCGCGCTTGTTTATTTGCAAAAAAGAGCCGACCTGCCCAACGACACGCTTCTCGGTATTCTTTCACATTCGACCCTGGCACTTGGTTTGATCGCTATTGGCCTGATGACCAGCAACCAGGTTGATCTAATGACCTACCTGTTTGGTGATGTACTGGCTGTAAACAACGAAGATCTTCTGCTAATCGGCATTGGTGGCACTATCGGTCTTGTGTTGTTGTTGTGCATCTGGCGCCCGCTACTCGCCTCCACCGTCAACGAAGAACTTGCCATTGCCGAGGGCAACCACCCGACGATTGTGAAGTTTATCTATTTATTGCTGCTCGCTGCGGTGATCGCGGTAGCAATAAAGATTGTCGGTATACTGTTGATTACCGCTCTTCTGGTAATACCCGCGGCCACTGCCAGGCGTTTTGCCGGTAGCCCCGAAACGATGGCTCTGATGGCATCGGCATTTGGTGTCATTGCGGTATTGGCTGGACTCTTCAGTTCAATGCAGTGGGACACACCGGCCGGACCGGCCATTGTAGTCGCATCCCTGATTGTATTTATAGTCAGTGTCGCGTGGCCACGCTAGCGGCAAAATTTCAGGCTTAAAGCAAGCCGGTCACAAACGCACAAACGCCCATAGACCAGTGCAACAAAGTGACTCCAAGCAAGCTTTGATGGCGCAGGTAAAATAGCCCTAAAACTATGCTGCTCAGAAATGTCAGAAACACTGCCGAAAGCCCAAAGTGAATGTGCAGTAGAGAAAACAGGAATGAACTAATCACTACCGAGCGAATGCCTTTCGAATCATCAAAAAAACGTTTCAACGAATTTTGCAGTAACCCTCTGGCCAAAAATTCCTGGCCGTAGGAATGAAATAGATACTGGGGTTTGGTGAGAATATCAAAATTAAGCGGTCTGCTTTCCACAACGCCGGTCATTTGACCAATGCCCATTGCGGCGAAGACTACCGTGACTACAGCAACTGAGGCAACGACTCCGTCCCGCATAGATTGCTTCCAGTCAGAAAACGTCAACCCGACTCTTTCCCACGGAATTTTAAGTTTCCAGACCAGAAAAATCCCTGGCACCATTAAAGCGACAAGATAGCTCCAGGCAAACAAACTGTTATAGATATTGAGATCGGGGTATCTTGTGTAAATTACATGATTGATCAACATTCCAATCGCATAGCAAATCAGAACATAGACAAAAAACTGACCAAATTCATACTGCCGCTCACGCACGTCGCGCTCTTTCTGGAAACTCTCGATTACAACGTCAGTCTCCCTCCTTAATCGATGAGCGATTGTCAACGCAATCTGGTACACCAGCTTTTTTTCAAGCTCCGCACTTTGCGAAATACCCTGAAGAGCATCTCGATCAAGGACCACTAATTCAACAGGCCCTTGCGCTCGAGCTGCCGCAGAACGTACTGAATCGTCAAGGTACGCCATCTCACCAAGGATATCGCCCTCGCCTCTTAGATTAACTTCCTCATAAGAGTCGATGGAGGAAGTATCAACGCCGGAGTGTTTTTTTAGAATCTGAACTTTGCCGCTTGAGATAAAAAGAATACTACTACCCTTATCTCCCTCATGGAATAAGAACTCCTGATCTGACAAGGTTCTGGTCGTAACAACCGACGATAATGCCGCTATTTCTTCACTACTGAATTTTTGGAATAGATCAAACTTTCGAAGATCTACTAACGCATCCATAGAATCCCCGTTGCGCTGTACCATTTCGTACCCTCGTGATCTTCACTTTGCTCATCCGCGAGTGAAATAGTAACTGGCGCGGGGACGGTGATTTACACAGAAAAACTGTTACCTCAATTATACATGAGAGCACTGTTTGTTTTCGTACATCGGTGGTTTATCCATCCAGCGATTACAGGTGGCAGAGCGACTGACCGGGTTCGCAACATTACGGGTATTTTAACGCACACTGGTGCGACAACCACATCGAATATGTTTTTTGAAAAGGTAAACCAGGTCGACACACATCACGATCCGGTTAGTAGAAAAAGGCCTGACCAGGAAACAAATTTTGCATGCCGTAATTTTATTTTCGTGCCTGATTTATGAGTGCCAGATTGAAACGGCGTCGGAATTTTTCGTTTTCAATCCACGTTACCAGAACTTTAACGCCATCGAGATTTCCGGGCACAAATTGTTAGTAGCGGTTTTTCAGAATTCCTGATACCCGGCAGGCTACCGATAGAAAACCGGTAACCTGCCGCAACCAATCCCCTAAAACTACAACTGATCCACTACTGGCATCATTGTCGGCGCAGACGGTGTGTTTATATTTCTTACAGTGACAACGCGAATTTTCAGCTTCTGGGTTTGAGTAATACTGTTCGATCCCGGAATTGATTCAGGCTTTGACCCACGATCGTGTTTCTTACGGTTGTACTTTTTTCCTTTGTTATTATCACGATTTTTCTTCTTGTTGCTGTTCTTCTTGTTGTTGCTGTTTTTCTTGTTGTTGCTGTTTTTCTT
>CAYPCS010000005.1:26586-83462 GCA_964409275.1 uncultured Granulosicoccaceae bacterium | reverse complement strand
TTCTTGTTGTTGCTGTTTTTCTTGTTGTTGCTGTTTTTCTTCTTCTTGTTATTGCTGTTTTTCTTCTTGTTGTTGCTTTTGCGGTTGTTGTTTTTACCGTCGGACTTTTTCCCGTTTTTTCGCTTGTTGTTTTTCTTGCCACTCTTGTTTTTATTACTGTTTTTTCTGTTCTTGTTTTTGCTTTTACCCTTTTTATTATCGAATTCTGAATTGCGGAGCGACTCCCTAAGATCAAAAGATACTATAGTTTCGTCGGTATCAAGCTGGTAGCCAACCGCAGTAAACACAGTTTCGCCCCTCGCCCTGGCAATGCCGTCTCCGGTTGCGACAGTAAAAATATCGCCGTTCTCATCTGCCTCGCTGGTTTGAATATCTACATTGGTAAAAGCGATAGCATCCGGATTCGGGCCAGTCGCATCTGCCACGGCATCTACCGTAAGCTCAACAAATCCGGCAGAGACTGCATCAAGATCACTATCGCTCAGGGGGACAGGTCCCGCAATCGAGTTAGCTGGTAATACAAGCAAGGCGGCCAATGCAGGAGCAGAAAATACTCTGGCGATTTTCGCGATCAGTGTGTGTGCTTGTACAGAAATACAGTTGTTTTTACATCGTCTAATCATAATCATTCCTTGGTTAATTTACAGACAACTTCATTAGCGTATACTTCAGTCCGACAACCATAGCCAAACTATTGACGTACTCCTTTAGTTTTAGGTATTTCGGTTGCATTGTCCAGCGGCCATGTCGTTTTATTCAGCTCTCGTTTATGTCAGCGGTTCACAAGAACTGAAAAAAATACCTCGCTAGCTCACAAGGGCTCATTTACTCCTCGCGCAAAACCCTTGTTCAGAGGGTTATCTCTTCGACTCCTTAAGAATCAAATTTCCAAACCACCGAATCGCCGCTGACACGCTTTTGCAGACAGGCAACCGCAGGCGTCATTGCAGCGCCTGCACAAACGGGAGCACCGGCTGCAGATCTGATCACCGCAATGGACCTGTATCGCAACGCGCCCTCGCCGTATAATACGAACCACTCTCTGGCGGCAATGCATTCACCCCTCAGCGAACCAGAGGGTTCGTTTTTACCTGGCAGAAAGTGAATGAATTCGCCCGAAACGCAATTGTTGAAAAATATGTTTAGTGCCGCAGTGGCAGCAGCACAACCGCAACATGTCGTGCGTCAGCACCTGCCCGGTCCACCGGCCGGCAGAACAATTGTCACAGGTGCAGGCAAAGCATCCGCCGAGATGGCCCGGGTTTTTGAAGGCGCATGGACGGGACCCGTGGAAAAACTCTCTGGTTTAGTGGTTACGAGCTACGGGCACGCCGCCCCCTGCCAGCACATAGAAATTGTCGAAGCATCTCATCCGGTTCCGGACAAGGCCGGAGAGGAAGCTGCCAGACGCATACTGCAATCTGTTCGCGGTCTGACACCGGACGATCTCGTCGTTTGCCTGATCTCCGGCGGTGGCTCGGCACTTTTATCCCTGCCTGCAGACGGACTCACTCTCGGTGACAAGCAGCAACTGAATCGGGCATTGCTGAAAAGCGGTGCCAATATTCGGGAAATGAACTGCGTGCGCAAGCATCTATCTTCGATAAAGGGCGGACGGCTGGCCGCCGAGTGCGCCCCGGCAAAGCTGGTTTCCTTGATGATTTCGGATGTTCCGGACGACAATATCGATGTCATCGCCTCTGGACCAACGGTCGCGGATCCCACCAGTTACGCCGATGCCCTGGCCATCGTCGGGAAATACAATATTTCGGATCCAGCCTCCGCGATCGCACACCTGCAGCGTGGCGCCGACGAGACCCCTAAACCTGGAGATCCCCGACTGTCTAACACCGAATCCCGACTCATAGCCACGCCACAATTGTCGCTTGAGGCAGCAGCAAAAGTTGCCAGTGCCGCCGGTTACACACCAATGATCCTCGGCGATAGTATCGAGGGGGAAGCCCGCGAAGTGGCGTTGATGCACGCGGGTATCGCCAAGCAGATTAAACGGCATCGGCAACCACTGGCTACGCCCTGCATACTATTGTCTGGCGGTGAAACCACCGTTACCGTCAAAGGGTCCGGGCGTGGCGGCAGAAACGCAGAATTTGCACTGGCACTAACAACGGCGCTGGATGGACTTGAGGGTGTGTTCGCACTGGCAGCAGATACCGACGGCATCGACGGTAGCGAGGACAATGCCGGCGCCTTCGTAACACCCTCTACACTGGCACGCGCAGCAAAGGCAGGAGCCAACGCCAACCAGTACCTCGCCAGCAATGATGCGTACAGTTTTTTCTCACAGACCGGTGATTTACTTATGACCGGACCCACGCTCACCAATGTGAACGACTTCCGGGCGATCCTGATAAACTGACCGGCGACTTTACAGTGCAGCCAGGTTACACCGACGGGCTCTGCGCTTCCTTGCTATATGGCTGATTAGATGTGGCTAATACCCTTTCGCCAAAACACATTGGCTTTCTACTCACTCCGGACTTTGCCATGTTGGCATTCGGATCGGCGGTTGAGCCATACCGGGCCGCAAATATTTGCAGTGGCGTGGAGCACTACCGCTGGTCTTTTTTGAGCGAGGACGGCAAACCGGTTACAGCGAGCAACGGCATGCAGGTGGTACCTGACCGGGCACCCGTCGACGATGATCAATTTGACCGGCTGTTTGTCTGCGGTGGTATCAACACCAGACACTACAAACACCAGTCCATCATGCAATGGCTGGGGAAGCTGGCACAAAACAATACACCGCTGGGTGGCATTAGCACCGGCACCTGGACGCTTGCTCATGCGGGCCTGCTGGAACACAGTTCCTGTACAATTCACTGGCAGAGTCTTGATGCTTTTCGCGAGGCCTATCCGGATATTGCGACCACTCCGTCGGTGTATGTCATCGACGGTGAACGGCTGACCTGCTGTGGCGGTACCGGGGCGCTTGATTTGATGGTGCATCTGATCGCAACGGATTGTGGAGACGATGTAGTCACCGATGTGTGTACATGGTTGTTTCACGATCGGATACGCGTGGATACTGATGTACAAGGCGTCGCCCTTCACGCGTCACTGGCGCAGAAATCGGTAAAACTCGCTACCGCCTTTCGCGTGATGTCGGCCCATATAGAAAAGCGGCTCACCCCTAAACAGATTGCCGCCAAAACAGGCATCTCCCAACGACAGCTTGAAAGACTGTTTCAGGCGCACTTGCAATGCACCCCGCAGCAAAAATACATGAACTTGCGATTGCAGCACGCCCGCAGGCTGTTACTGGAAACCAGTCTGACGATACTCGATATCTCCACAGCAACCGGTTTTACGAACCAGTCCCACTTTACCAAATGCTATCGCGAACAATATAATCAGACACCTCGCAGTATGCGGCTTGGTTTGTCAGAGCCAGTGGAGCCCGAATGACCATGTGGCCGAATGGTTGCTGGGTGGCCGAAGTACGTCAACCAAACATCGACAATAGATTTTTCCAGCCTGCCACCTTCGGAGCTATACCGTGACAACCCTCGATCCTGAAATAGCGGCGATACTTGGTGAGCTTGAGAAAAGCGACGCTGGAAGGATTCACGAACTCTCGGCGCCGGACGCTCGCGAAGTCTTTCAATCGCTGCGTAAGCCCGTAGACGATCTACCAGAAATGCACACTGTTGAAGACAGAGACTTTCCGTCGGCTGCGGGTGACATTCCTGTACGCATCTATCGCCCGTTAAGCAACACTGTTTTACCCGCGCTGGTCTGGTTTCATGGAGGTGGCTGGGTAGTGGGCGATTTAGACACGGCTGAAATCCCCTGTCGTGATCTTGCACATCATGCAGGCTGTACCGTGATTTCCGTTGATTATCGACTGGCTCCGGAAGCACCATTCCCGGCCGCATTCGATGATTGTATGGCCGTTACCGAATACGTCTGTCGCCACACCACTGAACTGGGTATCGATCCCGAAAAAATAGCCATTGGTGGTGATAGCGCCGGTGGCAACCTCGCAGCTTGCGTCGCAATCGCCGCGAGAGATAGTGGATTAAGTCTGCAGTATCAGCTTTTGATCTATCCGGTTATCGAAGCAGCCTTTTACAACAACAGCTATAACGATAATGCTGAAGGCTATTTTCTAACCCGGCCATTGATGCAATGGTTCTGGGATCACTACGTACCAGCGCTACACGATAGACAGGACCCCCGAGTCGCACCACTCGAGGCAGATCTCGCGGGATTGCCGCCAGCGTGGGTCCTGACTGCCGGTTTTGATCCTCTTGCAGATGAAGGGAAAAAGTATGCCGTGGCTCTAGCCACCGCAAACACAGCGGTAACAACACTGCATGTTGCAGATACTATTCACGGCTTTTTTGGGATGCCGGTAGCAGGGGGAATCGCTGCCAGACGTGCAGCGGCGACAGCGCTATCCAAGGGACTCAACATCTAGACCAGACGCTTTATCAGTTCCACCTTCACAACTTTCTCAGTACATCGTTTTTTTTAGCCGATCGGGGTAATCACGATCGTATTGCTCGCCATCAAAGTCATTGGTCAGTGATTGCAGAATTGCGCCAGTACTGGGAAGCTCGCCACGCTCAATTCGGGCTTCCGGATCCCACAATCGTGAACGAGCCAGCGCTTTCTGACACTGGAAATAGATACGGTCTACCTTAAATACAATAACAGATTCAGCGGGCTTGCCCCGCATCTCGAATGATTCTCGCAGCGCCTCGTCTCTGACAATAAACGCATTGCCATTGGCGCGCAGCGTCTCCCCTACCCCGGGAATCATAAACAGCAATGACGCGCGCGAGTCCTCTACCAGGTTTCGCAATGAATCCAGCCGGTTGTTGCCGCGGCGGTCTGGCATTAGCAAAGTTCGTTGGTCAGCAACACGAATAAAGCCAGGCGGATCACCCCTTGGTGAACAATCAAGACCGCCACTGCCAACCGTTGCCAGAACAGCAAAGGGCGATTTTTCTATGATCTGCTGATAATCACCGGAGATGTAATCAAGCTCTTTGATCAGTGAGGCAGTGACCGGAGTTCCGTATATCGCTTCGAGTTGTTCTACGGTTTCAATACGATCACTCACATCAAAACTGTCTGTCATATCATTTCCCTAAATGTTGCCTGTATTCGTTCGGTATCTGTTCTTGCTTTACAGAGTAGATGATATCCACTTAAAAAACAGCATATCCAGTGCCCGCGTCACCATAGTCACTGACCACAAACGGTGACCCTTTTACTAACTCCACCACCCCTCGATGCTCAATCCGGTTATACTGCGCCATTGCAATTACATGGCACAACGGCATGAACAATTCCGACCTGATGGTCCGCGCACTGCTCGACGCCGGAGTCACTCACGGATTCGGAATACCCAGTGGCAACGTATTGCCGTTTATAGAAGCCATGCGCAAAGGCGGGCTTGAGTATGTATTGACGGCCCACGAAGGCTCGGCTGCGTTTGCCGCCGATGTCAGCGGTCGTTTGACCGGCACACCGGGGCTGTGCATCGCGACACTCGGGCCTGGTGCCACCAACCTTACGACCGGCGTTGGCAGCGCCTACCTTGATCGCTCGCCCATGATCGCCATCACCTGCAATCTCAATTCAGCCCAACTCGGCCGCCGAATTCAAATGATGATTGACCATCACGCATTGTTCAGGCCCATTACGAAAGCTACTCTCGCCGCCACTTTTGATAACGTCGCAGAGGTTATTCAGCAGGCTATCACTATTGCCACCACCGAACCAAAGGGTCCTGTCCATATCGATTTGCCTGAAGATGTGTCACTTGCTGACGCACTGTCACCTGTACCGGATATTGTTAACCCCGCAGGCCTGCCTGTCGCATCTGATGCTTCGTTGAATCTGGCTGCTGCCACACTGGAAAACGCGAAACGTCCGATAGCTGTTATCGGCGCATCAGCGATGCGCATGGCAAACCCGTCACTGCTTAGGGAATTTCTCGAAAAAAACAATATCCCCTTCGCGACTACCACCATGGCAAAAGGACTCGTCGATGATGACCATCCACTGGCACTGGGTTGCATTGAACGATCGAAACGCCAGGTGCAACGTTCGTTCATGCAACAAAGCGACCTGATCATTGGTCTCGGTTACGACACTATTGAAGTGGAATATGAAGCATGGGTAAAAGCAGTACCAGTGCTCGCCATAGACATTGAGAAACCAGACGTTGCCAACACCGTCAACGTAGCAGCCACCATTACCGGTGATCTGGATGATGCACTCACCCGACTCACAAAACTGCCGCCACTGGCAACGCAATGGACCGTTAAGGAGTTACGCAACCATCGTCAGGAATTTCAAAAAGCGCTTCGACCGACAGGAGACGGATTTAAACCACACGAGCTAATCGACATCGTTCGTGAGGCGATGCCACCCAATGGTATTCTATCGTTTGATGTCGGTGCGCACACACATCAAATTGCCAGCCAGTGGCCCGCGCATAGCCCGGAGACTTTCCTGATTACCAACGGCTGGTCGTCGATGGGTTTTGGATTGCCCGCGGCCATCGCTGCAAAGATTGCGCGGCCTGACTCTCCGGTTGTTTGCCTGCTGGGCGATGGCTGTTTTCAAATGACGTGTGGTGAACTGGCGGTCGCGCGTCGTTTGAACCTGCAAATCCCGGTAGTGGTTATTGATGATCGCTGGCTAAGCCTCATACAAATAAAACAACATCGTCGTAACTATGAAATCTATGGTTCTAATGTGGAACCCGTGCCCTATGCTGATCCACCGTCACACTATTTTGGTGTACCCGCTTTAGGTGTAAGAGATGGAGGCTCACTGGAAGCTGCGCTAAAGACGGCTTTTTCAGCAGAGGGACCGACCGTTATCGAAGCTATTGTCAACGCAGAACACTATATGGAGACCGTTTTTGACTAGATCACCTACGCTCTCGGTTTTACCCCCTTGGTTCTACCCCCTCGGTTCTACCCCCTCGGATCGGGCGGATCGGCGCTACTGGCTTCCCAGTCAGGGATAAAACCAAGCACTCTCACATAGGCGGGCATAGTGGCATTGAACATACTGTTGTGCCAATAGGTTGCTTGATAGGCTGAATCGCTTTCATCGAGCTCGGCAATTGCGCAATGTAGCCTGAACGATTGCTGATATTGTCTGAATACAAGATCGCATTCCTTAAGCTCAACCAGCAACCCGGCAAGCTCGGAGTCTTGCAGGAACGTTGCGGTTAATTGTTCATCGAAATCTTTCGGGTATTGATAATAAGCTGATCCCAGTAACTTGATTGCAGTTTGCTGACGGATGTTTGGATCGAACGTCTTTCTGACAATATGGCGAAACTCGCTGGTGAGTTCTTCCGAATCTCGCTGCACCATGACAGTATTTAACGGACCCAGGTCCTTATCGCTGACTTTCACATACAACTCCGCCTGCATTCCACTACTCGGCCGACCATCGTCCTTGCGAATCGCCTGTTGCCTGAGCCGACACTGCCAGCCGGCGAAATAGTGTTGCAGAGACGTTGCTTTCGTATCCATGGGTTTTCCGTGATCAACAATCAAGTGTATTAACCCGCTCCCATTCACTTAGGTGCGAGGTATATTCACGCCATTCCTGCATTTTAAGCTTGATATAGGCTTGTACCAGCTCGTCACCCAGTCCCTCTTTGAGGGTTTTGCTACTTTCAAACAGGCGAAGTGCATCGTGCAATGTGGCAGGCAGTTTTTTTGCTCCCTTAACCTTGTGCCCCTCTTCGTACATATTAAGATGAACCGGCTTTCCAGGGTCCCGCTTGTTCGCGATTCCGTCAAGACCTGCAGCAAGCACACCGGCCTGCAGTAAATACGGATTGGCCGCGCCATCCATGAGCCGCAATTCAAAACGCCCCGGATCGGGCACACGAATCATGTGCGTTCTGTTGTTACCGGAATAAGTGACCGAATTCGGAGACCATGTGGCGCCGGAACTGGTGACCGGCGCGCTTATGCGTTTATAGCTGTTCACAGTTGGATTAAATATCGCGCACAGGGCAGTGGCGTTATCCATTACTCCGCCCAGAAAGTGATAGGCCATGTCACTGAGACCAAGCTCGTCTTTATTGGCAAGGAACAGGTTCTTTCTGCCGGTTTTATCCCAGATAGATACATGAGCGTGACAGCCATTGCCGGTCAGATTGGCAAATGGTTTTGGCATAAACGTCGCGCGCATCTCGTGATTTTCGGCGATGGTTTTAACCATGTACTTGAAGAATACATGCCGGTCAGCGGTTTTTAACGCATCGTCGTAATCCCAGTTCATTTCAAACTGGCCGTTAGCATCCTCGTGATCGTTTTGGTAAGGCCCCCAACCCAGCTCAATCATGGCATCACAAATTTCGCTGACCACCGGAAAACGCCGCATCAATGCCTGCTGGTCATAACACGGTTTGGCGTGCACGTCTGCAGAATCGTAGATGGCAGATGCATCCTGATTCACCAGAAAATATTCGCACTCCACTCCGGTTTTCATGCGTAACCCGAGCTTTTGCGCCTTTGCAAGCTGGCGTTTCAGGGCAACTCTGGGAGATGCTTCAACTTCTTTGCCGTCCATCCACAAGTCTGCAGCAACCCATGCTACTTCGGGCTTCCATGGCAATTGCAGCACGCTGTCAGGATCGGGCACGCCAAACATATCCGGGTGTGCCGGGGTCATATCCAGGTAGGAGGCGAAGCCAGCAAAACCGGCACCCTCTTTTTGCATGCCCTTGATTGCACGAGCAGGTACCAGCTTCGCTCGCAGCACTCCAAACAAATCAACAAAGCTGATTAGAAAATAATTGACTTTATTCGTTTGCGCCCATTTCTCAAGGTCTTTAGCCATGCTTTTCTCTCTAGATGAGTAGTTGAGTTTGGCGTGATACGCTGGTTTGCAAACTCAGCTGTGCCAGTTCGTCTTGTTAATAACCGTTGCCTGGTATCCATTGAGTACCGGCCAACGGCACCCGGGCCATGGCCGCTGCTTCGACCGTCAGGGCAACCAGATCTTCAGGCTCCAGATTGTGTATATGGCTTTTGCCGCATGCTCTGGCCAGAGTCTGGGTCTCAAGAGTGAGACAGCTGAGATAGTTTGCCAGTCGACGGCCACCCAAAACCGGGTCCAGTCGTGCCGCCAGTTCCGGGTCCTGAGTACATATGCCTGCCGGATCGCGTCCGTCCTGCCAATCGTCATAGTAACCTGCAGAAGTACCAAGCTTGCGGTACTCGTCTTCGAATTCCGGGCTGTTGTCACCGAGTGCGATAAGTGCGGCAGTGCCTATGGATACTGCATCCGCACCGAGAGCAAGCGCCTTGGCAACATCGGCACCGCTTCTGATTCCGCCAGATACTACCAGCTGCACTTTACGGTGCATATCCAGCTCTTTTAAGGCATCAACCGCCATACGCACTGCAGGTAATGTTGGAATACCTACATGCTCGATGAACACATCCTGGGTAGCGGCAGTGCCTCCCTGCATGCCATCAAGCACCACCACATCGGCGCCGGACTTTACTGCCAGTGCAGTATCAAAGTAGGGACGCGACGCGCCGATCTTGGCGTAGATCGGTTTTTCCCAATCGGTGATCTCGCGCAACTCGTTGATCTTGATTTCCAGATCATCAGGTCCGGTCCAGTCAGGATGTCGGCAGGCACTACGCTGATCGATACCTTCCGGCAGATCCCGCATGCCAGCAACACGCTCACTGATTTTGACCCCCATCAGCATACCCCCACCACCTGGCTTGGCACCCTGGCCGACGACGATTTCGATCGCATCGGCTTTGCGCAAGTCTGTCGGGTTCATACCGTATCGTGAAGGCAGGTATTGATATACGAGTAAATCCGAATGACCTCTTTCTTCAGGCGTCATCCCACCATCACCGGTGGTGGTGCTGGTACCCATGGCACTGGCACCCCGACCGAGCGCTTCTTTGGCCTGCGCCGATAAAGCACCAAAGCTCATACCCGCTATCGTGACTGGTATCTTTAGTTCTATCGGTTTTTTGGCATACCGTGCACCGAGCGTGACACTGGTATCGCAGCTTTCACGATACCCTTCCAGCGGATAGCGAGACATGCTCGCACCCAGAAACAGCAAGTCATCAAAATCGGGTACACGCCTTTTCGCACCGAAACCACGGATATCGTAAATCCCTTCACGCGCCGCCCGTTGTATCTCCGCGATCACCTGTCGCGGAAACGTGGCCGATTCTTTTAATCGTGAATGGTGATCGTCGGTCATAAGCGCATCTTAATAACTGTTCGCGTTGTCAATCGAAAAATGGTAAAGCTTGCGGGCTGAACCATAGCGCCGAAACTCAGAGGCCTTAGGTGACGTAATACCCGCAGAGACCAACAGTTCCGTGAGTTCTTCGAGGTGTTCGTCACGCAGTTGTTTTTCTTCGCAGTCTGCACCGGTACTTTTCACTTCACCGTGCACATAGATGCGCGCTTCATACATAGAGTCGCCTAGCGCGTCGCCGGCATCGCCACACACTACCAGCCTGCCACTCTGTGCCATGAACGCCGACATATGCCCTACTGACCCGCCAATCACAATGTCTACGCCTTTCATTGATATTCCGCATCTGGCGGCTGCATCGCCTTCAACAACCAACAGCCCGCCGTGCGCCGTTGCGCCGCAATACTGCGAGGCACTACCGCTAACTACAACTTTGCCCGACATCATATTTTCAGCAAGGCCTGGTCCGGCATTTCCGTTGACATATATGTTGGCGTGCTCGTTCATACCAGCACAATAATAACCAACGTGACCGTCAATATTGACTGTGGCAGGAATGCAGGCGCCTACTGCAACCGAGTGTTTACCGTTAGAATTGATCACCTGAATGTCGCCTTGATGCGCTTGTGAGTGCAACATTTGGTTCAACACTCGCACTTCCTGCAGCGCCAGATCAATAACCGGGCTTTCAGCAATCATTTATTATGTCCTCTGCCAGCTATAGATACGCGCGGGCTCCGGCTCCCATATTCTGGCGTTCTCTACTCCGGGCAGCTGCGCTATGGCACGAAACTCCGAAGACATCGCTGCCCAGTCGTCAGTTTCGGCCATGATTGCAGGCTTGCAGCCGATGGGATCACGCAACACAGCAAAGCCTTCTTTAGTGCCAATGGCAAAAGTATAAAAACCGTCCAGATCTTCTATGGCGTGATGCAACGCATCATCAAGACCATCACCTTCCTGCAAGCGCCACGATAAATAACCGGCAGCCACTTCACTGTCATTATCCGTCTGAAAAATAATTCCGCGACTACGGAGCTTTTCTCGCAAACGATTGTGGTTAGACAATGAGCCGTTGTGTACCAGGCAGAGATCGTCCCCGGTCGAAAAAGGATGAGAGTGCTCCGTGGTTACAGCGCTCTCGGTGGCCATGCGTGTATGCCCGAGGGCATGCGTGCCCTTGTACTCAGCCACTGCAAAATTGCGAATAAATTCAGCGGGGGCACCTTTCTCTTTGAATATCTCGATCTTGGTACCGGAGCTGTTGATGCGAATATGCGGGTGATTGGCAGCGAGCCAGGCTTGTGCATTTTCAAGGCTACAGGAAAGCGTCACTACGGCATGGTTTAGAACAGCATCAACCGTGCTTTGCTGGTCAAGGGCTGATGCAAGACCGGTGGCAAAAGAACCCCAGTCCTGATTTGCATTATCAGAAAGCAGCGTTAGCTTCAGCCCGCTGTCGACCGGGTTGCGATATACGGCAGCACCGGCACTGTCCGGACCGCGTTCAGACATCTCAAGCAACATGTCTGCGGTATGGCGTCCCAGCGACGACTCAAGCGCCGGATTTTTTATAAACAGGCCTACAATCCCGCACATGCGTTCAGTCTTTGCTTGTTACCCGCGTCTCCTGAAAATACGCAGGATCAAACGCGAGCCAGTGGAAATTGCAAGACCCCGGCGTTTGCCGGGGTCTATCGGGTACTACTTCTTCAGTCTAGCGCCGGCTTCGTCGTGCGACTTTTGAACCGACACGTATCTCATGAATGATGCTGGTTACAACAACAAAAACCAGCACCGCACACATCGCCCAGAATATACCTTTTACTGTGCTCGCCTGATGCGCAAAGGTATAGATGGCCGCAGCGCCTTCCATCGCTTCTACCGGACTTGAATTCATGATGGCTTCCTCGGTGGCTGTGGCGGTTGGGTCGGTCGAGTGCTGTCAGGTGCCGGACGACTGCGCAACTGGGTTTGCTGCGGATTACGAGCTGCATCTGTTGTAGAAGCGCTCGTTGCAGGTGGCGGTTCCCGACGAACCGGTTCCCGACGGGGCGGCTCACTGCGACGCGGCTCTGCTGGTCGTGGACGAGGTTCTGCCGGTGCTTCTTCCCAGATGGCAAATTCCGGATACCCTTGTGAGGGTATTTCGGCGACATCGAGGCCAAGCAGCTCAACTTCGTTGCGTACCCGCAGCAATCCGAAAATTCGCAGCAGATAACCGATGATCAGGGCGGGAACAAATCCCAACAGAGCCATTACCGCAGCACCTTTGAGTTGCCCCATAAAGCTGATCGCCGGAATATCGCCAACACCAGGATAGCCTGCGCAGAAAATACCTACCGCCAACACACCCCAGACACCGCAAACACCGTGTACTGCAACTGCACCAACGGCGTCATCGACACCCATTTTTTCAATCAAGCGCGCCGCTATCGGGATTAGACAACCGCCAATGAAACCAAGCAGGAACGCCAGCGGCGGATAGAAAAGGTCGAGACCGGCTGCCACCGAGAATATGCCACCCAGTGCTCCAGACATCATCCAGAAAGGATCGCGCGTCAGGAAGTAAGCGCCGATGATACCGCCCGCCATGCCCATTAAAGTATTAAACACAAAGGCAGACAGATTAGAGGGAACGCCGTAAATGTTCACCCATTGCGCTGCGGGATCATAAATCAGGCAAGCACCAAGAAATCCGAAGAAACCCAGTATGATGAGCATCAGGCCGGTTACGGTAAGCGGCATGTTGTGACCACGCAGGTCGTTAGCGGAACCATCTGCGTTATATTTGCCTATACGCGGCCCGAGCGGAATCAATATACCGAGTGCGAAAAAACCCGCTATCGTATGCACCACACCGGCAGCAGCTACATCTCTATAGCCCCACTGAGTGACCATCCAGCCTGCCGGGTGCCAGCCCCAGGACGCTCCAAGAATCCAGACCACTGATCCTAGAAATACCGCAGTGATAATGAACGCACTCAAGCGAATACGTTCGATGACCGCACCCGAGTATATGGAAGCCGTGGTACAGGCAAACAGCGTAAACGCTGCCCAGAATACACCCGTTGCCTGATCCTGAAGATTCGGCCCCATACCTGCGCTCCAGGGAATTCCACCCTGACCGTCTCCGGCGACGTCGATAGAGCCCAGCAGGTCAATACTGCCGTCAGCGGCAAAAGGCCAGTTGTACCCGGCCAGATAGATGAACCAGCCAAAGGCGAAAAATGTCGGAATCATAAACGCGAACGCAAGGATATTCTTAACCCCTGACGCAAGCGCATTCTTGCTGCGTGACGCACCCATTTCGTAGGCGAGAAACCCCGCATGGATCGCGATCATCAATGCTGTACACCACCAATAGTAAATCTCGAGATTGATGGTCGTGTGGCCAGCAAGAGCAGCATCAATCGCCGCTTTGACTGCCTCTTCGTTCATAGACTCCCCCTTTCATTAACGGCTCAGCTGTTTTTTCGCTGGTAAACCGTTGTTCCGGTAAGGCCGGAACGGATTACTGTTCGGCCACTGTGCGCTAAAACGCCTTAAAGGCTAAAACGCCTTAAAGTTTGTGCGCTGATATAGCGCGACTAGTATTTATTGAAAGGCCGAATTTATCAAGGTGTTATTTGCCCGATTGCAGAGCAAAGCACCTGGATCAGAACTTCGCGTACGCTTTGTTCAACTCGACCATCGGGTGTGACTTGGACATCTGGAATTTAATCAGTAACTCGCGTGCAATCATGTCGCGATCTTGCTGATTATCAGGCATGTCCATCTCTTCCGGCACCGTCACCCAACCGTTGATGTTGCGATCAAAGACGGCCGCTCGATTTTCTTCATAGCCCATATGTACGTCTTCAAGCCAGTTCAGATCCTGCCACCCCATGGTCTCCATGTATTTCGACAAAAACGGCGTGATGCGATCGTAGTCGGGGACCAGATTGACATCGTAGCGATAGCCTATGTGTTGACCGATCGTTTTTTCGCGTTCGGAGTCGAGCCCGTCGGTGTTTATAAAGTGATCAATATCTTTGCTGTCAGCCATGCTGCTCTCCTAATAGCGGGTCATGTCGGGACGACCGACTGTGTGTTGCGAACCAGCCAGCGGTACCTGGGCAAGCGCCGATGCTTCCATGGTAAGCGCGGCAAGATCTTCCGGTTCGAGCGAATGCATGTAGGTTTTACCGCAGGCCCGTGCCAGCAGCTGTGCTTCAATGGTGAGCGTATGAAGAAAGTTGTATACGCGTTCTGCGGCGGCATCCGGATCGAGGCGTGCGCGCAATTTCGGATCCTGTGTTGCAACTCCCACAGGACAGCGACCGGTGTGGCAGTGGTAACAATGCCCGGCTTCCACACCCATTTCATTGGGGTAGTCCGACTCGGGAATGTCCTTGTTGCAATTGAGAGCCATTAACGAGGAGTGCCCGATCGCCACCGCGTCTGCACCAAGGGCAATGGCTTTGGCAAGATCGCCACCGTTTCTGATACCCCCGGCGTAAACCAGCGAGATCTCGCCAGACTTGCCAACATCATCGAGCGCCTTGCGCGCCTGTCGGATCGCCGCAATACCCGGCACACCGGTTTCTTCAGTGGCGATATGCGGCCCGGCACCTGTGCCGCCTTCCATGCCATCGATGTAGATCATGTCGGGGTCACATTTAGCCGCCATGCGTACGTCATCATAAACGCGCGCAGCGCCCAGCTTGAGCTGAATTGGTATTTCCCAGTTGGTCGCCTCGCGAACCTCCTGAATTTTCAGCGCCAGATCATCCGGGCCGAGCCAGTCAGGGTGACGCGCCGGAGAGCGTTGATCGATACCCGCTGGCAGCGATCGCATTTCTGCCACCTGATCAGTTACCTTTTGACCCATGAGGTGGCCCCCGAGACCAACCTTGCAACCCTGCCCGATAAAAAACTCACAGGCATCGGCTAACCGCAGGTGATGTGGATTAAATCCGTAGCGCGATTGAATGCACTGGTAAAACCATTTTTCCGAGAATCGGCGCTCGTCCGGAATCATGCCGCCCTCACCGGAACAAGTGGCTGTGCCCGCCATTGTGGCGCCACGAGCAAGTGCGGTTTTCGCCTCGAAGCTCAAGGCACCGAAACTCATACCGGTAATATACACAGGTATATCCAGTTCCAGTGGTCGCTTGGCCCGCGGACCCAGTACAGTTTTGGTTTCGCACTTTTCACGATAGCCTTCGATAACAAAGCGTGTGAGTGTGCCGGGCAAAAAGGTTAGATCATCCCATGAAGGAATTTTCTTGAACAGCGAAAAACCACGCATTCGGTAGCGCCCGAGTTCCGCTTTAATATGAATGTCATCGATGACTTGCGGCGGAAACATGAAGCTCTGACCGATGACATCTTTATTGCGATTAGTCATAATTTAATCCTGTGCTGATTACCGTTATCTAAAGAACCAGCTTCTTTTCCGAAGGCTCGAGGTTGTCGTAGTTCCACAATTGCTTGCCAGCGACAATCTTGGTGAGATTGCGCACACCGTTCGGCGCTTTCAGGCCATACAGCCCGAGCTTGGTTTCAAGCCATTTTTCTTCCGTGTCAGTCATCTCTCCTTCGACTGCATCGACTCCCAGATCTTCAATTTTGCCGCCGACGAAAATAGTACCGTCATACATTGAATCACCGAGGTTCTTGCCGGCATCACCCAGAATAATGATTCGGCCTCGCTGCATCATGAAACCGGTAAAGGCACCGGCACGGCCACCCACAATAATGGTGCCGCCTTTTTGATCGATACCGGTTCTCGAACCAACATCACCCTTGCACACGAGGTCTCCACCACGAATGGCAGCACCGAAGGTGGAGCCCGCATTTTTTTCCACCACAATGGTTCCCGCCATCATGTTTTCTGCACAGGACCAACCTACACGCCCGCTTATCCTGATATTCGGGCCATCACAAAGGCCGCAGCCGAAATAACCCAGGCTGCCATCAAAGTTGAGATTGAGGCGATTGAGAATACCCACACCCAGCGAGTGCTTGGCGCCGGGATTCTTAATGGTGATTGTGCCGTAGCCTTCTTTCATCAACTCACGAATCTTCACGTTGACATCGCGAATCTCCATCGGTCCTGCATCGAATTCGGTTTTTTTGCCAAAGTCGACTTCAATGCCATCGGGATAGGTGAAATTTTCCTCGGCCGAGGGTGAAAAAAAGACCTGTTGGGTTCGACCCGTCAGTTGCTCGGTATGCATACCGAGCTTGTGCGACTCATGCTCCTGGTTTAACTCTGCCATACTCGAACCTCCCCCTCGTAGGGATCAAACGTGTCAATTTCATTCGGGAAAATACTGCGTATCGCCACCTCTTCAGAGGCCAGTGCAATCAGTTCTTCACTTTCGTATAACACCATAGGTTTGGCTGCCATTACGTCCTTCGCCATGCCCAGTGAGTCAGCGGTTGCAACCAGATAGGTGAAGACACCATCGAGTTCATCGACGGAGCGACTCATAGCAGTGTGAAGATCGTCGCCCTGGTCTATACGATGCGCGATATACACGGCGATTAGTTCGGAGTCGCAGTCAGACATAAAGCGGTGTCCACGGCGTTCAAGATCACGACGATTTGTCCAGTAATTAGTCAGCTGGCCATTGTGTACTACCGATACATCGTTAAACGGATAGGCCCAGTACGGATGCGCAGAGCGTATGTCGACATCGGACTCGGTTGCCATTCGGGTATGACCAATCGCATGGGTACCGGCAAAGCCACCGAGCTTGTATTGCTCCGAAACTACAGTGGCATCGCCGAGATCCTTTATTAGCTCAAGCGCGTGCCCGACAGACAGTATCTCCACACCTTCTATATCTTCAACGAAGTCTATAACCCGCTTAAGATCACCATCAAAACCAAACGTGTAGCGATGCGCGTACTCGGTCACCTGCTCTTCTTTCTTTACCGATACACCCAGTTCCTTCAAACGCTCATCGACAGTAGTTTTTCGATCTGCAATCGCTGCATGGATATCAAAACCGGTGGCAAGGTCTTCCTGCTCTGCCACCTTGAAACGCATTATATGATCTTTGCTTGCTTTATCCCCGTAGAGAGCAAAGCCTGTCGAGTCTGGGCCACGATGCTTCAGTGCCTGCAACATCGAAGTCATCTGTGACCCGATATCGGCACTGGAACCGCGGTGAATTAATCCGGCGATGCCGCACATGGCATACCCTCCAATTTGTTGACTAAAAAACTGTTTGACAGGGATGCCACAAACCGTGGCACCCGCTACAACCCGCCTGTCTGCAGGAAACTGCCTGACTAAAACCTATGGCAGACAGTCCATGTAGGTGTCGGTATCCCAATCGGTAACCGTCGCCATGAAGGTTTCCCACTCATCAGATTTATACTCGGAAAATACTTTATACATTTCATCCGGCATCGATGCTCTAATCACCTCGTCGTCGCGAAGAGCCACAAGTGCTTCGCCCAAAGACATCGGTAACTTCTTCACTTCTTTACCAGCGTCCATTGCTTCGTAAATATTGCGCTCTTCCGGTTCACCCGGATCAATTTTGTTAACGATGCCGTCTTCAAAAGCCGCTAGAATTGCAGAGCCCATAAGGTAGGGGTTGACCATAGAATCAACAGAACGGAATTCAAATCGACCGGGGGCGGATACTCGCATACCCGTCGTTCGGTTTTGATAACCCCAGTCTGCAAAAACCGGTGCCCAGAAACCGGTATCCCACAGCCGTCTGTATGAGTTAACAGTGGAACAACCAACAGCAGTCATCGCGTTGATGTGTTTCATGGTGCCACCGATAGCATGCAGGCCAATTTTTCCAGGCTTTTGCTGTTCCTTGCCTTCAGGCATGAAAGTGTTAGTACCCCCTTCACGATATGAAAACACCCCTGGCATACCGGGTAAGTCACCCAACTTCTCATACGTAATTTTGTTTACTACATCCTTACCACCTTTCCACAGAGACGTGTTGTGGTGACAGCCCGAAGCAGATACACCCATAAACGGTTTAGTCATAAAACACGCTATTAAATTAAATTCACGGGCAACCTGTGCACAGATTTGCCGGTAGGTAGAGAGGCGATCTGCATTTCGCAGCACGTCATCGAACTGCCAGTTCAATTCCAGCTGCCCCGGTGCGTCCTCATGATCGCCCTGAATCATGTCAAGCCCCATGGCTTGCGCGTATTCCAGTACCTTCATAAATACCGGACGCAGGGATTCAAACTGATCAATGTGATAACAGTAGGGGTTCGAAAAGCCGCCATCGGGCTTACCATCTTCGCCTTTCTTCAACCACATCATTTCAGGCTCGGTGCCAACACGCATGTCCATCTTGTGTTTTTTCTTAAAAGCTTCGTGTTGAAAGAGCAGGTTTCCACGGCAGTCCGAAGTCAGGTGCCCACCCGGATTAACCTTTTCCTCGCGGTTGCGAAAGCACACGCAGTAAACCCGCGCTACTTTTTTGTCCCACGGTAGCTGTACAAAGGTAGCCGGATCCGGGATGCCTACCATCTCTGAAGATTCAGGTCCGTAGCCAATGTAATCCCCGGCACGATTGGTAAACAGATTTGCAGTTGCACCGTAAACGAGCTGAAAACCTTTCTCCGCCGTACGTTCCCAGTGGTTGGCCGGAATCCCCTTCCCGACAATGCGACCGGTTACCGAAATAAATTGATAGTAAATGTAGGTAATACCCAACTCATTAATCTTCTTGCGAACATCTTTGACAAGTTTGTCGCGGCCAGTAGCACTGACGTATTTTTCGAGTTCTGTCATCAGGTTCCCCTCTATGAAATTGGTAGTCGCAACCGCTGGTGCGCTGACGTAATTCCCCCAAACGCGAGAGACCAGCCGTCATTTCGGAAACAGGATCACAACCGGCCTGGTAACGTCCATACCAATTGTGTACCTTTTCACTCCAATACTATACCTTTTTTAAAATACTGATTCCAGCATAACCGCAAACAGGATAATCCTACAAGCGCATTATTGTGCAACCCCTATAGGATAAATTGCTTGAATAATTGCAAAGAAGGCGGTAGCTTTGGAATTGCAGCACCACAACCAATTTAGAACCAATTTAACCCGATGCGGACAAAGTCAAACGCACACCAGCTCTGAAACAAAATGCGTCCGCAACCACTTTGACCGTGGCAATGTAAGCAAACTGCACGGGAGGAATTACGTGCCTGGTTACCCTGAAAGCGCGAACACCCGATGACCGAGCCTGCGACCAGCTATAGCGGGGACGCCGGCAGCTTGTCTGCTGAATTGCGCCGCAAGATACTGTCTGGCGTTTATCGCCACGACGAACGCCTGCCTGCCGAGCGCTCGCTGGCGCAACAGTTCGGTTGCTCTCGCGGCACCGTTCGATCTGCCATGGAAAAGCTTGAGGAACTCAAGCTGGTTGAGCGCAGGGTTGGCAGTGGCACTTTCGTCAACCATCACGCGACGGCTGATGAAACTGAAATTGCCAACATCACCAGCCCGCTTGAGCTTATCGACGTAAGGTTTGGCATGGAACCGCAAATAGCACGGCTTGCGGTCATTAATGCAACAGCAATCGGTCTGCACAAGCTTGAGAGTATGCTGCTAACGCTTGAGCAATTGTCTAACAGTTGCACACCCGAGTCGTTCACGGTTGCAGACCAAAGTTACCACCTCGCACTGGCAGAGTGCACCGGCAATGCGCTAATGATCTGGTTGTGCCAGCATATCCATGATGTGCGGTCGCACCGGCAATGGAGCTCAATGAAAGACAAAATCCTCAAACCCGAACAGATTGCTATATACAACACCCAGCACCGGCAAATTTACGAAGCAATCGTCAGTCGCGACATCGACAGCGCGGAACGTCTCACCATTGAACATCTGCACACGGCCCGCAACGATTTGATTGGAGCAGCGCGTTGAATGTACTCGGCCCGTCATTCGCAAGTGTTCACAAAGGCAGGCCCGCCGGCCGAAAGTTTCTGAGCGAAGAAGCCCTGGTAACAGGTGTTGCAGGAATAATGCGACCTGGCATTAACAGCCTTCCCGAAGGTCTTGAACGCTATCCTCTGCAGGCTGGCGGTTTGATCATGCTTGACCTGAGGCCGGGGGACGAACTAAAGGTAGTCGACCCGGAAGGTCTGCAAAGCTGTGAGGTAGCCGTGTTCGACCAGGCCGGTGGCAGCCAGCCGGACGCACTGCAGCACAATTGCCGGGTAACTGCGCTGAGCTCTATCAACACGATGCTGGATGCTGGCAGCGAAAATATCAGAGCGATCAACCAGGCCCTGAAGAAACGCGGCATCGACGCAGCTAGTGCCAGCATCATTCACTTTCTCGAAGGGGAAACAGCGCCAGGACACAGCCATACGGCTCAAAGCGACCAGGCACTAACCTGCCTGATCTGTGCACCGGCCGAGGATATGCATACACACACCCAGCTCCCGCCGACCGACTTGCTGGTTTACCTGACACGCGCAAACCCTGAAAACAATCCGCGAGCAGAATTGCCCGAACCGCTGGCAGACATGACGCTTGATCTACGAATCGAGCGCTGTACCTCCAGAGCCTATACCGTAAAAGCCGGCGACTACATCCAGATTATTGATGTAGAAGGACGCGAGTGCAGCGACTTCCAGTGCTTCGATCTGGAAAAACTTGAACAAGGCGTCGAGCGATGTCTCGATGCAACAACCACCAGAACACTAATGGCGAACGCCTATCCGCAACCTGGCCTGCACGCCAAATTCTATGACCAGGATATGAGTGCCATGGTTGAAGTGGTGCGAGATACCTGCGGCAGGCACGATACGTTTGGCCTTGCCTGTACCGCAAAATACTACGACGATGCGGGCTACCCGGGCCATATAAATTGCAGCGATAACTTCAATCACGCCTTGTCATCGCATGATATCGAAGCACGTCCAGGCTGGATGGCAATGAATTTTTTCTTTAACACCGGCTACGACGATCACAACCAGCTTTTTTCAGACGAGCCCTGGTCACGCCCTGGCGACTATGTACTGATGCGTGCACTTAAAGATCTCGTCTGTGTATCTTCGGCCTGTCCGGATGACATTGATCCCGCGAATGGCTGGAACCCGACAGATATACATGTGCGTGTATATCCCGCTAAAAACGAATTCTCTACCGCCGTGGCCTATAGAATGACACCTGATGCCGAACCACAACTCACCAAAGAAACCGCTTTCCATTCCCGAACTGCAAAACTGACCGGTAACTTCACCGAGTACAACGGCTACTGGCTCGCCAACCGTTTTAACAATCATGGACCTGTTGATGAATACTGGGCATGTCGGGAGGGCGTTATCATCACAGACCTCTCACCGCTGCGTAAGTACGAGGTACTTGGTCCCGATGCAGAAGAGTTACTGCAAAGCTGTGTCACACGCGACGTAAGACGGCTATCACCTGGCCAGGTGGTATACAGCGCTATGTGTTATGAAAACGGCGGCATGATTGATGACGGAACCGTTTTTCGTATGTGTGAAAACAATTTTCGCTGGGTCGGCGGTTCAGACTACAGTGGAATCTGGTTGCGCCAACAGGCACAAGCCCGGCAGTTAAACTGTTGGGTCAAGTCATCCACCGACCAGTTACACAACCTGCAGGTGCAAGGTCCAAAAAGCCGTGATGTACTCAAAGAACTCATCTGGACAAGGCCCGATCAAACACCGCTTCAAGACCTTGGCTGGTTTCGCTTCTCTATTGCCAGAATAGCCCATGCAGAAGGCACTCCGCTTGTTGTCTCACGTACGGGCTACACCGGTGAGCTTGGCTACGAAGTATGGTGCCACCCCAAAGACGGAGCGAGTGTATGGGATGCCATCATGGAAGCGGGCAAACCACACAAGATAACACCACTCGGTCTTGAAGCGCTGGATACGCTGCGTATTGAAGCAGGATTAATATTCGCCAATTACGAGTTCACTGACGAGACCGATCCCTTTGAAGCAGGCATTCCTTTCACGGTACCCTTGAAAAGCAAGACCGATGACTTTATCGGCAGGGATGCATTGATACGCCGCAAGGAAAACCCGCTGAATAAACTGGTTGGGCTGGAACTGCATGGCGATGAACTGGCCGCTCATGGCGATTGCGTGCACATCGGGCGACAACAAATAGGCACTGTCACCAGTGGCGCACGCTCTCCGAAGTTATCGAAGAATATCGCACTGTGTCGCGTTACCGTAGAACACGCTGAGCCCGGTACCGAAGTGGAAGTCGGTAAACTCGACGGTCACCAGAAACGACTGCCGGCAACTGTAGTCAGCTATCCCTTCTACGATCCGGACAAGTCAAGAGTGCGCATGTAGCAGGCACTCATTCCATACCGAGCGCTTCTTTCCTCTGGTTGGCCCAGGTGCGCAGGATCTGGTCAATCGCCAACCCGATAAATGCCACACAAAGGCCCAGCACCAAACCATTGCCAACACCCTGTCTTTCCGACAGAGACCCGAGTATTAATTGCCCGAGATCATCGGTGCCAATAAGCGCCCCGATTATCACCATCGACAATGCAAACACCACCGTCTGATTTATACCGAGCGCCATATGCGGAAATGACATAGGCAGCTCAATAGACACCAGTCGTTGAAGCCGATTAACCCCGGACATCGAACCGGCATCGTGCAGTGACTCCGGCACACTGCGCAAACCTTCAACGGTATAGCGAGTTGCAGGCACGGTGGCATAGACCACTATAGCGATCAACACCGACGTATCAGTGACGCCAAACAGCATCATCACCGGAATCAAATAGATAAACGACGGAAAGGTCTGAAAAGTATCGCAAACGCCCAGAATAAAGCGGGTCGATGCCTGATACTGCGCACAAAGAGTACCGATCACAATGCCTGTAAAGCCCGAAATTAATACTGCCATTGTCATCAGGTAAGAGGTGATCAGCGCTCGATCCCACCACTCAGTCAGTGCGATAAAAAGCAGCAAACCGCCGACGATTAACGCAGAACGAAAACCACCGACAATATACCCGGCTCCCATCGCCAACGTTAATGTCGCCGCCACCGGCATCCCGAGATAGGCATTTTTAACGGGTACAAGAACTTCAACAATCAACCATTCGTTGAACCCCTTGAGCGTGTAGAAGAACGTGTCCCACAACCAGTCAACACCAGCCTGCCAGAAGTTTTCGGTGGTAATTCCTTTGTTGTGCGGGATCAGGTACAGGTAGTTAAAACCTTCTCTGAAGAAAAACGAACCGATCCACGCAACCACAATACCTGCGATAAAAACGATAAGAAAAATCAGTGAGTACTTATGCCGCTGCTTAAACGACTGATCGGCAAAATAATCCGTTTGCTTGTTTGCCCAGGCCAGCGAGAGTCGGTCAAGCACAATGGCAATCAAAACAATGCAAACCCCTATCTCCAGCGCCAGCCCTATACGCAGGCGATTGAGCGCAATGAGCAGATCGTTACCGAGCCCCTTGGCACCGATCAAGGAGGCAATAACGACCATGGCCAGGCATTGCATGATCACCTGATTGACCCCGATAAGTATGTCTCGCCGGGCGGTCGGAATGAGTACCTTGCGCAGCAACTGCCAGTTACCACAGCCGCTCATCAGTCCGGCTTCGGCAACCTCCGGGGGTACTTTTTTTAACCCCAGTATGGTGAGTCGCACCATGGGCGGGGTCGCAAATATAATGGTTGCAATCGCACCTGCATGGTCACCGATGCCAAAAAATACCATCACCGGTATCAGGTAGGAGAAATGCGGGACAATCTGCGCGACATTCAGCAACGGATTCAGGATAGCCTCAACCGTTTTACTTTTATAACCCCAGATACCGAGTAACAGACCGAAGACAATGGACACCGGTGCCGCGATCAATACAAACGACAAAGTCTGCATTGACGGCTCCCACTGTCCGAACACGGCAATATAGACAAACGCAAATCCGGAAAACAACGCCAGACCAACTCCACCCAGTGCATAACCCAGAATAGCCACACCACCAGCTATCACGGTCCATGGCAGCCCCGGCCAACGCGCCCATTTATTTTCCGTTGCCCAGTCCCAACTGGTAAATGTAACGATGGTTTTGACACCACCAAGCATAATTTCCCGAACAAACTCAATCAGGAACAACACCACACCCGATATTGCACGGGTCACCTCGCGTAGCAACGGCTTTTGCTCGAACTCTTCAATGTCCGGGTCGTAGACTTCAATGGGCCACCACTCGAACATCAGGTAGTCAACCGAATTGTTGATGACAGCCGGCAGTGTTTTTAACAGAGGTGGTAGTCGCCAGAGCCAGTTGGTGTCCGACGGCGCGATAAAAGCACACATCAGCAAAAAAACAACAACCAGCAAAAAAAACTGCAGAAATTTGCGTGACCTTAATTCATCAACCATCACAAAACTCCTGACGATTGATCGGCACGGCCTCCAAAAAGCACCTGGACCACCCTGGATGCATGCACCTGCCCAACGACCTGCCCTGTTTCATCAACAACCGACACCGGTTTGCCTGCGGTCAATACTGCCTCGGCTACGGTTTCTATCACCGCGTCCCTGGAGACCTTCAAATCGCTCACAGACTCGCCGCCCTGGACGGCATCCATAACCGATTCAATCTTCAGCACTTTCTCTCGTGGCACCTCACCGGTAAACTTGCGAACATACTCCGTGGCCGGATTCAGCACGATATTGGCCGGTGTATCCAGTTGTTCAATGATGCCATCCTTCATAATGGCGATGCGATCGGCCAGGCGCAGCGCTTCATCGAAGTCGTGGGTTACAAACATAATGGTTTTACTCAGCACACCCTGTAAACGTAAAAACTCATCCTGCATTTCTCGTCGTATAAGCGGATCAAGGGCAGAGAAAGGCTCATCGAGGAACCAGATGTCAGGCTCAATCGCCAGAGATCTTGCAATGCCAACTCGTTGTTGCTGTCCGCCCGAGAGTTGACGGGGAAAGTGGTTTTCACGCCCTGACAGGCCCACCAGATCAATCATCTCTCCGGCTCTCTGGATACTCTTATTGGTCTTTATGCCTTTTACCTGCAGCGGAAAAGCAATATTTTCGAGCACTGTTTTATGTGGTAACAACGCAAAGCTCTGGAAAACCATTCCCATTTTACTGCGTCGCAGCTCAATCAGCTGTTTATTGCTCATCGACAGGATGTCTTCACCTTCGATGTAAATATTGCCGGCAGTGGCATTAGTCAGTCTTGAGATACAACGCAACAGAGTTGATTTGCCTGAACCGGACAGCCCCATAACGATCAGGAGTTCTCCCGCAGATACGTCGAACGACGCGTTATTAACACCAACGATACAACCCGCGTCCTGAAACTTCGCAGCGTCAACGCGGCCTTCAGACTCTCGCATCATGCGTCTGGCATTGTCGCCAAATATTTTGTAAACAGAATCACAGCGTATGACAGGCTCGCCCGAATGCCCGGATGTTGATGAGTGCGAATCTAGAGATGGCATAAGTGTTCTGTTTACCTGGCTTGCAGTATTTTAGTCACAACAAATTCAGGACACGGGCGATTAAACCGCGCTTCTGAAACAAAAAACCCCCTGGTTCGATAACGTTCCAGAGGGTTTTATTCGATACTAATGCCGCGAAAAATTCAATGGCGGCATCAATGTCCAGCTTTCCTTAACTGTGAAAGCCTACTTCGTCCACGGCATCCACACACCCTCGTTGTCTTTAAGCCACTGGGCCGCCGCGTCTTTGTGGTCCAGCTTATCGGTATCTACCAACGCCGCCATCTGGCCTATCTGGGTTGTCGTGAAGCTTACTTTGCTAAACGCGGTGTAGGCTGCCGGGTGGGTTTTCGGGAACTTGTAATTCGCCGCTTTTTTGAGCCAGCCTTTCGGAGATCCGCAAGAACCATCGCCGCCATCTTCCTTGCGACAACCATCGGTATACTCAGGAAACTCAATGAAGGTAAACCCGTCAGCATCGGTGAAGTTGGGTGTCCAGTTAAATACGATGGTACCTCGACCCTCTTTCTTGGCAGCTGCCAGTTCTGTCCAGAGCGCGTCGGCACCGCCGGCAAACTTAACCGTCCAGTTATCCGCAAGACCCAATGCATCCAGACGCTCGGGCATTAAATCCCCGTGCCAGCTTTGCGGGCCCTCAAGCCAGCGCCCCTTGCCGTCAGAATCGGGGGTCGTGAAGTTCTCATGGCAATCTTTCAGCGCTTCCCAGTTAGGCAAGCCCGGACACAGATCCTGTTCAATAACCCAGTTTGGCACACCCATCTCTTCGAGCGTAGTTGCCGCATGCGTTCCAGCGTCGATAACACCGCCCTTGGCCATCGCGTTGTAAAAAGACTTTCCAAACGTGGACTGCCAGACTTCATGTGAAATGGTTACATCACCGTTGCGGATAGATTCATACACTGCCTGTGTGTCTGCGGGCACATACTCGACATTGCTGCCCATGGACTCAAACATTCCGCCAATGACGTAAGCCATGACAATCTGGCTTGACCAGTTATGAATGGGTATCACAATCGGCGCGGTACTATCTGCAGCCCTGGCCACGCCGGTGGCTGAGAGCAAAGCCACGCAGCTGGCAACGGCCAAAGCGCGAATCGATTTTGGTGTTCTTAGCTTCATTGAATCCCCCTTAGGAATTGAGTAGTCCACAGCTACACGGCTTGCACGCAATGCCAATAGCCCAGTCGATTGTACATTTCGAATGCCTGAAAAATACTATTTAAACGTACCATTATTATCCGAGACAGACACCATGTTAATCAAACGATGTGAATTAGATAAATTTTGTACCAATAGTGTACCGAAACCACGAAGGCGTCGCTGAGTGTTACTCCGGCCATGTAGCAACCACGGCATCCGCGGCGACGCAAAACAGCAGGTTGCCTGCTGTTTTGTGGCGACACGGGAAATTTGAAGGCGGCGCGCTGATGGATGGGTTTCCTAAAAACCCCGTGCTACCATTTCTCTGGTGTATCCGCGAAGATCATTCCGGCATTTGCACTGACTCCCTTCCCGGGTCCAATATTACACAGCAGGTTTGCATTAGAGGCGAGTTTAAAATATGGCAAAAAGAGTCGCTATCATTGGCGCCGGCCCTTGCGGCACAGCGGCCCTCAGAGCGTTTCAGTCAGCAAAGAACAACGGCGAAGATATTCCCGAAATTGTTTGTTTTGAAAAGCAGGAAGACTGGGGTGGTCTCTGGAATTACACCTGGCGTACCGGCCTCGATGAATACGGCGAGCCCGTCCACGGATCGATGTATCGATACCTGTGGTCAAACGGTCCCAAGGAATGCCTCGAATTTGCTGACTATACATTCGACGAACATTTTGGCAAACCGATCGCAAGCTACCCTCCCCGAGAAGTGCTCGCCGACTATATCAAGGGCAGAGTGGAAAAAGCCGGCGTACGGGACTGGGTGCGATTTCGCCACCCGGCGCGCAACGTCCAGTATCACCCGGACAAGGACAATTTCACTGTTACCGCGCACGATCTGGTTAACGATAAAAGCGTTGCGGAAACCTTTGACCACGTAATAGTGGCGACCGGACACTTTTCTACGCCCAATGTACCCTACTTCGAGGGCATGGATCGGTACGAAGGCCGGGTGCTGCATGCGCATGATTTTCGCGACGCACTGGAGTTCAAGGGCAAAGATGTAATGGTGGTGGGCGCGAGTTACTCCGCAGAAGATATCGGATCACAATGCTGGAAATACGGGGCAAAATCGATGACTGCCTGCTATCGCACCAGCCCTATGGGTTTCCACTGGCCGGACAACTGGGAAACCAAACCATTGCTGACTAAGGTCACGGGTAAGACCTGTCACTTCAAAGACGGTACCAGTAAAGATATTGATGCAATTATTCTGTGTACCGGCTACCTGCATCACTTTCCTTTCATGAATGACGATATTCGCCTTGTTGCCACCAACCGTATGTGGACCCCGGATCTCTACCAGGGTGTCGCGTTTGAACCTAACCCGAAAGTCATGTATCTAGGCATGCAGGATCAGTTCTACACGTTTAACATGTTTGACGCTCAGGCTTGGTGGGCGCGCGATGTCATCATGGGCAAGATCGACATTCCCGCCGATGCTGCCGTGAAGGCGCACAGCGAAAAATGGCTGAAACGCGAAGCCACCCTTGAAACCGATGAAGACATGATCTGGTTTCAGGGCGACTACGTGCAGGAACTGATTGACCAGACTGACTACCCGAGTTTTGACATCGAGGCGGTGAATAAAACTTTCATGGAGTGGGAGCACCACAAGCACGACGATATAATGGGCTTTCGCAACAACGCCTATAAGTCACTGATGACCAAAAGCCAGTCGCCAAAACACCACACAGAGTGGGCGAAGGCAATGGATGATTCTATGCAGGAGTATTTGAAAAACTAGCCAGGTGGCTCGCGGTAGAGGGTTGCGTAGCGAGAGCCCTCCGTGGCGAAGGAGGTTAACTACAGGGTGTCAATCCAATAGCGAAAGTCTAAAATGCGGCCTGCCAGCCGCACCCTCCTGGTAGTCAGCATCAAGAAAAATTCGCTTTGGGTCCTGCATCAGGGCTTTGTATACGAAGAATCTGCAATCGGGAAGAACCTGATGACGATGGAACATAAGGATATGATCATTCACCGGTCCGTAATTCGGGCAGTCAACGGCCGCCCGTTGCTGTGATGCAAGATTTGCATGCGACCGGGCACGCCCCTCGTGCCGCGCGTAGCAACACACACTGGCCCGCCCGATCGTGATGCGACAAACGCACCATTTCCGACTGGAAAAAGTGTTCTCTGTCAACATTTTGGCGAACAATTGAACACAAAATTCACCTTTATTCAACACCTCCACCCGGATTATCTATTAGAATAGGTTCAGAGCAAGCCAGCAGAAGGCCTGCCCAAAAATCACTTAACGCGTTGATTAATATAACATTGAGGTTCGTGTGACCAGTTATACAGATACCCTTCAGCACGGCGACAGTATTGGTTGCTATCAGATAGAGGATGTACTGGGGCGTGGCGGTTTCGCGGTTACTTACCTCGCAACAGATAAAAACCTTGATGTACAGGTAGCCATTAAGGAATACCTGCCCAGCGAAATTATCCAGCGTGACCAATACAACAATGTCTCGGCACGGCGTCCCGAATTCGCTGAGGACTATGATGTCGGCCTCAATAGTTTTGCTCGCGAAGCAAAGACGCTGGCGCGGTTCAAACACCCTAATATTGTTCGCGTGCACCAGGTAATTCATGAGCACAATACCGCCTATATGGTGATGGACTATGAACGTGGCGAGGAGCTCACCGAGCTACTCTCTCACCACGATCATCTCTCTGAAATTGACCTGCGGGCAATAATCTTCCCCATTTTCGACGGCGTTGAAGAAATACACAGTCACGGGCTGGCCCACCGCGACATTAAACCATCGAACATTTACCTGCGTGACAGTGGCTCCCCGGTACTGCTTGATTTCGGCTCTGCCCGCTACACAATGAGCGAAAGCACACAGCAACTGACCGCCGTAGTCACGGTAGGGTACACACCGATAGAGCAATACAACGTGTCAGACATCGATCAGGGCCCCTGGTCCGATATCTATGCGCTGGCAGCTGTTCTTTATGAAGCCGTGACAGGTGAAATGCCGGTGGATTCCGTGACGCGGGCGTCTAGCACGCTTACAAGCGCCGATGACCCGCTCGTATCCGTGCGTGAAAAAGCCACGCAACCCTTCTCAGACGGTTTTCTCGACGCCATCGATTGGGGCTTGCGTATGGACGCCAAGGACAGACCTCAATCCATCGCACGGTGGCGCGATAGCTTTGACGGCGTGGCTACCAGGAAGCCAACGCAACCACTGGATAACAGATCCTCCCGAAAACGCACCGCTCGCCGATCAAAATTGCTGACGTACGCCGATGCGCCACGCGCCTCTGATAACGGGGAGGCGCTACCGGAACGACCACAGCCGATGATTCCCGAGCGCGAGAGCGGTGTTGGACTCGGACAACCGGAGGCACTGGTAGGTACGCGCTATCGCGATGACTCGCATCACAGTGATGTCGAATCGGTGCCACTGCACACTGATACCCATGACGACGACACCCATGCGATGCCATCATTCTCGATGGATGACAGCTCCATGGAATTACGCAGTCCAATGCATTCGAACCCTGCGCATTCAAACCAGCGGAGCAGGTCGGCGCACCAGCCATACGATGCTGATCCGTTAGCCACAAACGATGATTTAGCGGATCCTTACTACGAACAAGCCGAGGAGATCGAGCCTGCTCCGGTACTCCCGCCAGCTGCTGCTGTAAAAGGAACAACGCACACGCAAGAGATCCGCAACGTACTTCGGCGCGACATCATGAAACGCGATCCGGATGGCTCAGCCCCGGCGAGGAACGAAGAACACCACGAACCGGCCTCAGTCCCTGACGCCAACCCGTATGCCAGTGAAACAACCGCTTCGCACCGCGAAGCAAAATCAGGTTCACGCTTGCGCACTGCACCAACTGCCTACTCAAAAGCTACACCGGAGCGTCGCGCTGCAGCGCAAGACGAAATCGAGTTTGATGATTCAGACTGGCTGCACGAGGCCCCTGAGGAGCGATCCCGCTGGAAGTGGGTGCTGCCCGGCCTGGGTATTGCGGCGACCGTTGCTGCCTCCCTGTTTTTTGTAAATCAGTCCAAATGGCTGCCACTTATACAACGCGGGCCGGACCTGACGCTGGATCAGGCAATTGACCTGGCGCAGCAAAAGATGGATCAAAACTCTTATATATTCCCGGCAGGTGAATCCGCGATCGACTACTACCAGTTGATACTGGGTTCTGACCCTGGCAACCCGCTGGCAATCGCCGGTATTGAGCAGATTGAACAAACGGTAAGCAGCCGAATCGAGGATAGCGTGCAGTCGAATGATCTCGCCGAGGCAAACCGGCTGCTGGCCCGCGCCAACAATGCCGGTCTGCAAATAGACGACATTCCCGCCGCCGGAGCGACTGCATTTTCATCGCCTGCTGATTCAAGCCAAAATACAGCAACGGCAAGTGGCGGATCGACCAATGGCATCTCAACCGACGGCAGCCCATCGGTTGTCGCCATAGACACGGCGCTATCGCCATATCTGAAATCCAGAATCAACGACATCGAAACCCTGCTCAACGAAGGCAAGTACGATGAAGCCGATGCGTTGTTCAGTGACACTGATAAATACCTCTCGGATGTCAAGCTGTCTTCCTCCCTGCGCTCACGTATAGATGCACGTGGCCAACAAGCGGAAAACGAAACAGTAACAGCGACACCTTCAGCCGGTAGCAGCAACGTGCAGACTGACGGTGACGATTTCTCTCTGCCCCCTCTTGCCAATGGTGAAATACCGGCGCTGGCTGAAATTTCGGCGAAAAGCCAGCCTGCAACCCCTGCTTTGAACAGCACAAATAGCGCGGCAACCCCAGAGCAGCCAGAAAAACAGCCAGAGGAGCAACCAAAAGAGCAGCCAGAAGACTCTGGAGCGATACCACCAAACACGGACAACAACGGCGAGTTGTTGGCCTCTGTATCCGGGCAGACAATCTCTGAACAACCAGCGCGGCGTGGTTCGACAGGCACCACATCCGCCAGCAGCAATAGTAATCCGCAAACTGCCGAAACCAGTACGCCTGCGGTGTCGGCCCCTCGGCGCAGTTTTATTGCCGGGTCCGGCTCGACCGCCCGGCACCTTAACCAGTTGCGCAGCGCTATTGAAAGTAAAAACCTGAGCCAGGTGATTAACGTCAGTGATAACCTTCCGGGGGAGCGCACTGCATTCCTAGAAACCATGTTTTCCCGCTACGACCGGCTAGATGTATCTATTGATAACATCATCAACAGCACCGACTCGGTAACCGCCAGGCTGAACGTTTCCATGTTTAACCAACGCAGTGACGGGAGCTACTACTCTGCCGGTAAATGGAACGGTGTCACGCTGAAATCAAACCAGGACAATGGAGTGTGGCAAAAAATAGAGTGGTAACCACAAACCACTTCGGTGTCACGAAAATATAGCTTGCATCCACCCGGATTGAAGTCGCGCTGGCACATGGCAGTGCCAGGCACCCGGGTAGCATTTCAAAAACAGTGTGTGCAATCGCCGTTAGAGATTGCTCTTATAGCGGTTAGCGTATCTCCCGCTACCTGGCGGCCGTTGTTGTCACTGGAATGTGTTTCACCGGAAATAGACTCACCGGAAATAGACAGGCACAACCCGCTTTCATGACCGCAACAATCAATCATCACTTCGAGAACGCCGGAGCGGCGCTGGAATCGCTTTGGCAAGAATTGCGTTTGCCTGTCGATCAACTGGACCAGGTTACGCTGACCGGCTCCCACTCCGTAATGCCGTCTTCGTTCGCCGTGTGTGCGGTCGCACAATCATCAATTGCAGCCGCTGCCGCAATGGCCAGTCTTATGGCGCAGCATCGTACCGGAAAAGCGCTGCCGGTCACCGTTGACAGCCTCGCCGCAATGATGGAGTGCACCGCACGATTCACAATTAACGGTGAAACCCCCGCGCAGTGGGCCGAGCTATCAGGACTCTATAAGACCGCTGACGGCTACGTCAGAGTACACGCAAACTTTGACCATCACCGCGACGCCGCATTGAAGGTACTCGGCTTACCTGTCGGGCAAGGCAGCAGCCGCGCAGATGCTGAAGAAAACGCGCTTCTGTGGAAATCGGATGCACTCGATCAGGCTATTGTCAATGCAGGCGGTGCATGCGCAACCTTAAGATCGTTCGACGAGTGGGACAAACTTCCCCAGGCACGCGAGCTGGCGGCTCTACCGCTCGTAGAATTAACCAGAATCGGCGATGCCGAGCCCCGTTCTTATCCGGTAATTAAGGTCGGTGATGCCCCGCTGGCAGGAACCCGGGTGCTCGACCTGACCCGAATTCTCGCCGGGCCGGTTTGCGGGCGGACGCTGGCGGCCTATGGTGCTGACACGATGCTGATCAACTCACCGAATTTGCCAAATATAGATTCGATCATCGATACAAGTCGCGGAAAACTGTCGGCACTGGCTGATCTGGCAACCGCTGCGGGCAAAGAAGATCTGCATCGACTTATCGCCACTTCTCACGCTTTTGTGCAGGGCTACCGACCAGGTGCTCTCGACCGGGCCGGCTTTGGTGTCCTTGAACTTGCCGAACGCTATCCAGGTATTGTCTACACCAGTCTGAGTGCGTACGGCAGGAGCGGACCATGGTCCGGGCGCCGGGGGTTCGACTCGCTGGTGCAAACCGCAACAGGTTTTAATGTGGCAGAGGCACAGGCATTTAACAATGACACGCCAAAAGCATTGCCTGTGCAGATTCTCGATTTTGCCACCGGTTTTCTTATGGCGTTTGCCACCCAGGCAGCACTGTACCGCCAGTCAATAGAGGGTGGTAGCTGGCATGTTCAATTATCGTTGGCCCGCACTGCTGACTGGTTGCGATCATTCGGTCAGTCGAGTGTCTATATATCTTGCGAGCCAGTCGAGCCGAGTGATCATTTGCGTCCTTTCCCGAGTAACTACGGTGAACTGACTGCGATGCCCCATGCGGCCACATTCGAAGGCAAGTTATTTAACCAGATGCGTGCCTCGGTTGTGCCGGGCACTCATCCGCCTCGCTGGAACTAGTGGCCTGTGGCCAGCGCTGTTGCAAAATCCGTTTCACGGTCACCGGCATAACAGCCAATGAACACAGACCGGTTTCACGTATCCGGCTCCACTTGTTAAACATCTTGTGGTTTGTTTTAACTACACACCCCGTTAAAGGCCTCGTATAGTGCAACGCTCAATTGCCAACAACATGCGACTATACCCCTGGTATCAGGCGGCCACGAGTGTGGCACCGTGGATTCCGGTATTTTTTCTGTTTTTCAGTCAAACCGTCTCACTTGGCGAAGCGATCAAACTAAGCGCGATTTACTATTTCTCGGTGTTCGCACTGGAAGTTCCGTCAGGGTATTTTTCCGATCGGGCCGGACGACGTATCACGTTAATCATAGCGGCGGGTTTTGCCTGCCTTGCCTATCTAACCTTTCTGATGGCAGATAACTTCATCGTGTTGGCCGCAGCTCAGTGCTTTCTCGCCACCGGAATTGCTTTTCAGTCAGGCAGTGATAATTCTATACTCTATGACTCACTGGTCGCTACCGGCCAGCAAGATCAGTACGCGCGCTTTGAGGCGCGCGGTCTGCAATTTGGCATGACAGCACTCGCCTGTTCATGTTTTCTGGGTGGCGCACTCGGCAGCATTGAGCTCTGGATTCCTTACATAGTAGCCTTCGCAGGTGCCCTCGCCTCGCTGGCGCTCAGTCTTTCGTTTGTTGAACCTGCCAGCGCTGATGACACTGCCGCCAAACCATTCATTGCACAACTAGCGTCTGTAATCCAGCGTTTGAAGAACCCGGTGTTGCTCTGGATATTTTTATTTTACGTTGCCGGCTACGCACTGGAACACGTGCCGTTCGAGTTTTTCCAGCCATATATTTCACTGCTCGACACCGGTCGCTTTTCAGCTTTTTTTAATTCGCAGAACGCCGCGCTTGTCTCCGGAATTGTCATTGGTGTCTCGATGTTTGGTGGTGCTCTGGGTGCGACAGTAAGTATAAAAGTGCAGGACAGGGTCGGGGTAACCTCGCTATTGCTCGGCAGCATTATGATTCAGTGCATAATCATTACCGGCCTGGCACTGTGGTTACATCCTGCTTTATTAATTCTGGTGATGTTCAGAAATTTTGCGATGGCTATGGCAAGAGGACCAATGCTCGGGGCAATTGCGCCACGAATTGCCAGTGGCGAGCGCGCAACTTACCTAAGCATGCAAAGCCTCGCCGGACGGCTGGCATTTTCATCTGTGCTGTTTGCGTTGGCCAGCAGCACCACCGACGATATACCCGTGGACTGGCTAACGCTATCAGTCATACTGCGCAATTGCGCGGTGTCCGGTTTCATCGTATTTATTGTACTCGCACTATTGGCCCGGCTGGTAAAAAACAACATAGAAACTCCACCATCGGATGACATCAATGCCTGACAACAAACTGATCGTGTAACAGCTGCTCAGGCAGGCGGCACCAAAGCCTGCTCAAAATTTTCAAAGAATTTTTTTGCCAGTCGCTTGCAAGTACCCTCAACCAGCCGGCTACCCACCTGGGCAAGTTTTCCGCTTATATCTATCTGTACTTCGTAGTTTAAAACCGTTTGATCATCTTGCTCCTTTAACACAACATCCGCGCCGCCTTTGGCAAAACCGGCGATACCCGCATCGCCCTTGCCAGTCAGGCTAAAGCGTTCCGGCTCACCCTCGGTATTCAAAGTAACCTCGCTGTTAAACGAGGCTTTCACCGGTCCGAATTTCACCACCACAGTTGCTTCCATTTCAGTATCACTGACTCTGGTCAGACTCTCGCAACCCGGTATGCTTGCCTGCAAAATCTCCGGATCGTTTAGCGCTTTGTAAACCGCATCCCTGGGTAGCGGTATATGCACTTCTTCCTGCAAATTCATTTTTCTGGATTCTCAACAATAATAGGGAGCAGACAACCTGGTCAATGGTCGCCGACGCTCGTTCATAGAAGCCGCTCGTTTATAACATCTCTGACCCAACGCGTTTGGCTCTGCGTATTTGTACAATTTCGGCAAGTATGGACAATCCAATTTCCTGAGGTGTCACACCGCCGATATCAATCCCTGCCGGTCCTGTTAAACGTTCTATATCACTTGACGAAAAACCTTCGTCTTGTAGTTTTTGACGCAAATGATGAATTTTCCGCTGGCTACCCACAAACGCCAGATGGCGGGAGGTCAAACCAAGTGCTGTTATTATCGTTTCCAGATCACAGGTTCCCTGCGTCGCAACCACTATATAGCGATGCGAATGCTCAACAGGTATGTCGGATAGTTCAGCATATGATAAATCAGCATTTTGATCATCGACTTGTCCGGCGACACCGGTCATCACACTAAAGCCACAGGGTTTACCCAGTTCAGCCACCGCTTTTGCTATGGGTGAGAGACCAAGTACTAACAATTCAGGGTTTGCTAACACGGGCTCCACGAATATATCCATTGTGCCCTGGCTCGGACACATATTGCGCGCAATCACCACCCCGTCCGGGTTTTCACCAGCGACCAGGCCCTGCTCGTTGAGCAAGTCTTCAGGCTCCAGCTTAACCAGCCGTGGCTGTCCGTCTTCTATCGCCTTGCGAGCTGCGGCCGATACAGAATGTCTGGCACATCCACCACCAATCCAGCCAGACAATACACTGCCATCGGCCGAGAATATGGCTTTGGCCCCTGGCTTCGCAGCAGTCACCGACACGGTCCGGACCACTGTCGCCACGGCGAACGGCGCACCACTGGTTTTAAGGTCGTGTGCCAGGTGCGCCAGCTCTGATTCATTATCCGCGGTAACCACGCGCTACACTCGCCCCAGATGGGGTTCCAGAGCCGCCAGACTGTCAAGGGTATTGGCAGATGCAAACAGGTCAAGCATTGGCAAGGCGGCTGCCATGCCTCTTGCAACCGGCTCGTAGTCTTTCCAGCCTTTCAGCGGATTGAGCCAGATTATCTTGCAGCCGCGTTTTTTTAATCGTTGCAATGCTTCAGCGACTAGCTCGGGGGGATCAGTGTCATAACCGTCAGAAAAGATTATCACAACGCTTCGTGCGGTTACCGTGCGGGCTGCATATTGTTGATTAAATCGCTGCAGATTGCTGCCTATTTTTGTGCCACCGCCAAAACCCTGCGCCATTAAGGACAAACGGTTTACGGCTCTGAAGGTATCATTGTCACGCAGTGCATCGCTAACCCTGACCAGGGTCGTATGAAACAAATAGGCATCGGTCTTTTGATCGTGACTCACCAGGCCTTTTAAAAACGCAAGAAAAACTCTCGCATATACCGTCATCGAGCCGGATACGTCCAGCATCGCGACCAGGTTGACTGACCGATCAGGTTGCCTCTGTCGATAGAGCCTGACCGGATCACCCGCATGGCTAATGCTCGCCCTGATCACCCGGCGCATATCAATACGCGCTCCACGGTGGCTTGCACGGCGACGGCGTGAACGTCGATCCCGTATTGCCATGGCGAGCTTGCGGGCAAGTTGCTCTGCACGTGCAAGATCTTCGGGAACCATAAGCTGACGCAAATCCGTTTTTTCGATGTTGGTGACACGAGATCCGGTCAGACGCCCTTCACCGGAATGTGAGTGGTCATCATCGCTACCATCGCCATCATCTGCTTCATCAATCTGATCACCAGATTTATTACCGCCCTGTTGAGCGTTCTGCTCCAACAGATTTCGTGAAGATTTCGAACTGGATGAATCGGCTTCACGCACCGAAGTACGTTGCCTGCGATGCGCAAACCAGTAGGCATCAAACAACTCGTCAAAACGCTGATAGTCTTCAGTATTAGTGGCACACACAACTTTACAGGCCAGCCTGACATCGTTGCTTTGCAAAGGCTCGAGTACTTCCACCGCTTTTAACACCTGACTGCACTCGGTGACGCCAGCGGCAATTCCGTGCTCTCGCAGGTGCGCCATGAAGTGCATCACTCGCTCACTGACACCCACTGCTGTGGTGTTAAACCGGGTTGGCTGCATCAGCCCACACTACCTGCTATACGCTGTGCCACTTCTGTTGGCACAGCGGACATGTCTGCCTGAGTCTTCAACAGGCATACAAGTGTGGCCTGCAGAACTGTCGGGTCGTCAGATAGATCATTAACCCCCAGACCGTAAAGAGCACCAGCCCAGTCAAGCATTTCCGCAATACCCGGATTTTTTTCAAGCTCTTCCTTGCGCAACGCTTGCACAAACCCTGTCACCTGCTCTGCCAGTTTGCTGTCGATCTCCGGCAAGCGCGTGTTCAATATAGCGAGCTCGGTGGCGGAGTCCGGGTAGTCAACATAAGTATATAAACACCGACGCCGCAGCGCGTCTGAAAGATCGCGACTGCCGTTCGAAGTCAGTACTACTTGCGGCCTGGTAGTCGCCTCTATCGTACCAAGCTCGGGTATTGTCACCTGAAAATCAGAGAGCAACTCAAGCAGATAGGCTTCAAACTCTTCATCTGCACGATCTATCTCGTCTATTAGTAACACCGGTGCTGTTTTTTGCGTAATAGCCTGCAACAAAGGCCGTTTCAATAAAAACCGGTCGGAGAATAATTCCTCTTCAACCGACTCAAGTTTCCGCGAATCAGCGGCGTTGCCAGCTGCGTTGTTACCTGTTGCATTGAGCGCAGGATCGGTCATCGCTCTTATGCTGAGCAACTGGCGCTGATAATTCCATTCATAGATCGCGGTATGTGCATCCAGCCCCTCGTAGCACTGCAAACGAATAAGTGCACACGAATTAATTTGCGAAAGCATTTTGGCTACTTCGGTCTTGCCAACACCGGCCGCCCCTTCAAGTAATATAGGGCGCGCCAATGTCCTTGACAGATGCAAAGCCATCACCAGTTCATCAGTGGCAATGTAGCCATTGGCAGCCAGTTGCGACTGCAGTGTTTTCCAGTTCATCGAGTCGCGGCCGGTTTCCGGTTTAACCATCGTGCGCAACCGGTGGTGGAAGACTCACCACCACAGCGCTGTATCCCGGCAACTTTCTCCGCAGGATTAAGAGGCATGCAAACCAAGTTGATTGGCTGTTTTCCAGATACGCCAGTGATCGTGAGGCATATCTGTATGGGTGAGGCCAAAGCTTCGAAATGCATCATTCACGGCATTTGAAAAACACGGCACGCCACCCACGTTCGGACTCTCGCCCACACCCTTGGCTCCAATTGGATGATGTGGACTTGGAGTCTCGGTAAAGTCAGTGGTGTAGTTCGGTGTTTCCCAGGCTGTTGGAATGAAGAAATCCATCAACGAGCCGGTCTTCAAATTGCCGAGTTCGTCATAGGCGATCTCCTGCCCCATGGCAATAGCCAGTGCCTCGGTCAAACCGCCATGTACCTGACCTTCAATGATCATCGGATTGATACGAGTACCGCAATCATCCAGAGCATAGAACTGGCGTACTGAAGCCTCTCCGGTATCGACATCAATATCAAGCACACAGACATAGGCGCCAAACGGATAGGTCATGTTGGGAGGATCGTAGTAACTGACCGCCTCCAGTCCGGGCTCGACACCGGGTATCGCCTGATTATACGAGGCAAAGGCCACGTCTTTCATGGTTTTAAATCGTTCCGGCGCTCCTTTCACTACAAAGCGATCCACCTCCCACTCGATATCATCGTCGTGCACTTCCAGCAGATAGGCCGCAATCATCTGTGCTTTGGCGCGAATCTTCCGCCCCGCCATAGCTGTCGCCGCTCCCGCTACCGGCGTTGAACGTGAACCATAGGTGCCCAGGCCGTAGGGTGCTGTGTCGGTGTCACCTTCCTCGATTGTGATGTCGTCTGCTGACAGTCCGATCTCTGTGGCCAGTATCTGCGCAAACGTGGTGGCATGCCCCTGCCCTTGTGAAATGGTGCCAAGCCTGGCTATCGCAGAGCCTGTTGGATGAATACGGATTTCACAACTGTCAAACATACCCATCCCGAGTATGTCGCAATTTTTGACCGGACCGGCTCCGACAATTTCAGTAAAGTGCGTGAGCCCTATACCCATGAGCTTGCGCGTTTTGCCCGCTTTGAAATCTTCGAGCTGCGCTGCCTGTTCTTTGCGCAGACCAGTGTAGTCCACTGCCTTAAGCGCCTTGTCCCAGGCGGTGTGGTAATCACCTGAATCGTATTCCCAGCCAAGCGCCGAGTTATACGGAAACTGATCCTTGCGGATAAAATTGATCGACCGCAGCTCGGCTGCATCCATGCCGAGCTTTAGCGCCAGTACCTCGATCATACGCTCGATAAAATAGGCTGCCTCGGTCACCCGAAACGAACAGCGGTAGGCAACGCCACCCGGCGCTTTATTGGTGTAGATACCGTCAACCGCCAGGTACGCCGTGGGTATGTCGTAGGAGCCCGTGCAGATATTCATAAAGCCTGCGGGAAATTTAGTGGGATCGGCGCAGGCATCAAACGCACCGTGATCAGCTGTTGTATGGCACCACAGTCCGGTGATTTTGCCTTCTGCGGTGGCAGCGATTTTACCTTTCATCCAGTAGTCGCGGGCGAACGCTGTGGCGGACAAATTTTCCATTCGGTCTTCAACCCACTTGACCGGCTTGCCTGTCACGATAGAGGCGACGATGGCGCAAACGTAGCCAGGATAGACTCCGACCTTGTTGCCAAAACCTCCGCCGATGTCCGGGGAAACCACCCGTATATTGTGCTCTGCAATGCCTGACAAAATTGACGCAACCGTGCGCACCACGTGTGGTGCCTGAAAAGTGCCCCACAGCGTCAGCTTGCCGTTTACCTTATCCATAGAGGCCACTGCACCGCAGGTCTCCAGCGGGCAAGGATGCGTACGGTGATAATAGACTGTCTCCTCGGCAACCACTGCCGCGCCATCTATCACCGCTTCTGTTGCTTCCCTGTCTCCCTGCTCCCAGGTAAATATATGGTTCGGATGACGCCGTGCACCATGCGCCCCTTCCAGGTTATCGGCGATGTCTTCACGCAGTACCGGCGCATCCGGAAGTTCCGCTTCCATCGGATTGACCAGCGCTTTTAGCTCCTCATATTCAACCTTCACCAGATCGACCGCGTCAGCGGCGATGTAGCGATCTTCGGCAATCACAAAGGCTACTTCCTGCCCCTGAAACAGCACTTTACCATCGGCCAGTACCATCTGTTTGTCACCGGCAAGTGTAGGCATCCAGTGCAGATTCAGCGGCTCCAGATCAGCGGCAGTTAACACGGCGATTACACCGGGCAGCGCCATCGCCGCCGAGGTATCTATCGATTTAACATAGGCGTGCGGGTGCTGCGATCGGACAAAATCTCCGAACAGCATATCGGGCATCTTGAGATCATCGATATAGTTGCCCTTGCCCTGGGTAAAGCGCGCATCTTCGACGCGGCGGCGGGACGACCCCAGGCCCTTGAGCGCCGACTTTCTTTCTTCAAGCGTTGGAGTTGCTTCACTCATGCTGCTGTCTCCTTCGTGCTGTTCAATTGCGCCGCCGCAGCCATTATCGCCTTGACGATATTCTGATAGCCGGTACAACGACACAGGTTACCGGCGATACCAAATCTGACTTCTTCCTCGGTGGGGTTCGGGTTTTCCTCGAGCAGCCGATGCGCCCGGGTGATCATTCCCGGCGTGCAAAAACCGCACTGCAGCCCGTGGTGTTCTCTGAAATTTTCCTGCAGCACATGAAGCTTGTCAGGATTGCCCAGTCCTTCTATCGTGGTGATTTCCGAACCCTGCGCCTGGATAGCGAACATGGTGCACGACTTTACCGAGCGACCATCGATCTCAACCGTACAGGCGCCGCAGTGGGAGGTCTCGCAACCGATGTGCGGCCCGGTGATATCAAGTTGTTCACGCAGTACGTGTATCAACAGTTCGCGTGGCTCCGCCTCTGCTTCCAGCTGCTGGCCGTTTACGTTCAGTGAAATGGTTCTTTTTTGCATGTGACTATTTCTCCGTTCGCCAATCAGGCGCGAGACCAGGCTTGTTCGATGGCGCGTTTGGCAATCATAGCCGCCGCGTGTTTTTTGAATTCAACCGGCCCGCGATTATCATCCACAGGCTCAATGCTGCCAATGCAGGATTGCACTGCCGCATCCACCGTCGCGGCATCAAGGCTGGTATTGAGCAGCATCGCCGAGGCGTCTTTGCACCAGATCGGTGTGTCTGCCAGATTGGTCATCGCAATCGATGCATGCTGACAATTACCGCTACCGTCTTTCTGCAACACAACGGCAGCTGCCGCGGTCGCGTAGTCGCCAATTTTTCGTTTCTGCTTCTGGTAGGCATAGCCGCCCGCGACTGGTTTGAAGCTGACCGCTGTGAGAATTTCACTGTCGTCGCGAGCGGTAAAATAGGCCGCTTCGTAGAAATCGCGTGCCGCCACCTGGCGCTCGCCACCAGCTCCGGCCAAAGTAAAAGAAGCGTCGAGACACTGCATCAGCCCAGGCATATCGTTACCGGGATCGCCGTTGGCTACATTGCCGCCGATGGTGCCGACGTAGCGAATTTGCGGATCGGCTATCTGCAACGCCGCCTCACTGATAATTGGCGCAGCGCCGGCAAGTTCAGCGTTACCGATCAATTCATGTTGCGTTGTCATGGCACCAATCGTCACCAGATCTGCCGTCACCCGGATATAGTTCAACTCGCCAATGCCGCGGAGATCAATAAGGTGCTCCGGTTGCGCCAGTCGTAACTTCATCATCGGTATAAGACTGTGCCCGCCGGCAATCACCCGTGCATCATCACCATACTCGGTCAGCAACGCCAGTGCAGCCGGTATGTCGCCCGGCTGATGGTATTCAAAACGGCCTGGAATCATTATTCAGTTCCCCCATGAGTGCATTTTGCGAAATCGACAAAATCCGCGACCGACAAGTCTACCGATGCCTGAGTCATGCGCTAAGTGAAAAGGCACGAATGAAGTACCGTTGTCACGAAACACGAAATGCGTGCATCAATGGCACGCCGCCGTATCAGGCGGCGTGACTGGCGGGCAAACTGATACCGGGTTGCCGGGCTACCGATCTGTACGAGTTAAATGCCGAGCGCCTGCACCAGGGCCGGTATTCGCTTGCGGCTAACAGGCACGCTGCTCAGCTGCGCGAAGTTTTCGAACAGACATACACCGGAATCTTTGCGTTTTTCAAAACCGCTTAGCTGTTCGAGGTTAACCAGATAACTGCGGTGAGTGCGATAGAAGCCGGCGTTGGCCAACCGCTTTTCTGCCTCCGTTATCGACCAGGGGCAAAAGTGCGTTCCCGAGCGGGTATAGAAATGCGTGTAGCGCCCGTCGGCGCGAATCGCTCCTACATCGCCGCAGGGTACAAAGTGAATTTTTTTGTCGCGCTCGAAGGGAATTTTTAGCGTAGAGGTTTTTTCAAAGGCAGCCTCTTCACGGCGTTGCGATCCGCCCGGTATTCCGGTGTCACGGGGGGCCGAACTCTGGTCCACTGCGAGGCTCCCGGTCACATTTTCTGCGACACTATCCCCCGCTACGAGAGGTGTAAATACCGAATCGGCTTCTATCGCTGTAATTTTGCCCGGTACCGTTGTTACCACCTCTGGTGTAGAACGTTGCTCTGTCACCGCAACACCGGCCGGTTCATTCGCTGACGCCACTATCGACGGATCTCCCGGACGGGTAATAAAGGTAGTTGCGGCCAGCAAAAAAGTACCGCAAATCATAAAAACCGCCAGCGTCACAGTCACCGCCAGAGTGCCATCTCCTATGAATACGGATTGACTGTCAGGTAGTGGCCCAGGTACGAAACGGGTACCATGCATCGCCGTAAAATGCACGGCGACCACAGCCGAACCATACACAGCCGCGCCGGCTATTATGTTTTGCCTTGAGCGGTGACCATATGCTGCCCAAATAGCGGCGATACCGGTGACTGCTGCAACGGCCACCGTCAGCCACAATACAATGCCACTGAATACCGGAGTTACACCACGCATACCCAGCATGCCGATAAAATGCATTGCCACAATACCCATACCCAGTATTACGCCGGCAAGGGTGAGTAACCTCGGGGTGCGGGCAGAAAAATGCAGCAATAACAGGGCAAGTCCTGCCACCAGTATTGCCACCAGTGCTGATCCGAGCGTTTGCAGTAAATCGTAGTAAATCGGCTGGCTGATCTTCACTGCCAGCATGGCGACAAAATGCATAGACCAGATGCCACCGCCAAGCACAAACGCGGACATCACAATCAGCGCCTTGCGCAACCCCTCGGGATGGTGCGAAATGTTATTGGTCAGCGCCAGACCGGTAAAAGCCGCCACAAAAGACACCACCACAGCCGCAACGAACAGTGTCATATCATGACTGTAGCTGATGATCTCGATGTACGGATTCCCCCGAAATAAACCCTGTGAGGCATGCAGGATGCAGTGGTTCTAACTCTTCGATTAATCATAAACCAAACAGACAAGCACTGGCCAACCTGCAAGTAAAATCAGGCGATATCCACATTGCGCGGATACCTGACTTTTAAACGTTGACCTCACCGCTGGATTGCCATTCGGGACGTTGCCACAATTGCCGCGCAACAACTCCGACGTTATTTTCAATAACCTGTGCCGCATCCAGACACTGATCCTCGCGAAAACGCCGACCAATCAATTGCACCCCGACAGGCACATTGCTGTGCAGGCTACAGGGCACAGCTGCAGCCGGCAATCCGAGCAGGTTCACCAGATACAACATGCCCTGATCAAGCACGAGCTGACGGAACGCATCGCCACCCTGCTCATCGGCGCCCTGTGAAAAAGGTAATCGCTGCGAGACCGGCGCCAGCACCAGCGGGTACTGTTCCATAAAAACGGCCCACTCACGCCATATTCGGGTGCGCTCGGCAGAAAGGCGCATGTAGCCGGTCAGATCAGCAGGTGCATCAAACTGCGCAAACAACCCGGCCAGTTCGCCAATCAGATCGGAACCATACTTGCGCACCGCCGGCATCATCATCTCCCTTGTGTCTGCACCAATAAGCTTGCGCCACATATCCGCCGCCTCAGCCATACCTGGTGGATCGACACGTTCCACCACGTAGCCGGCATTTGACAGATAGTCAGCCGCTTCATCAAGCGCCTTGCTAACAGACGGATCGCAGTCAAGATCGGCAGGACCGTGCGTAACAGCAACACGCATCGCGGTTTCAGAGACCGGACCCTGTAGCGGTGCCGGCACCCACCAGGGATCACGCGTATCCTCCTGCGCCATTACCGATAAGCCCAATCGCACATCGCGTACTTCACGGGCTATCGGGCCCTGAACACTCATCAATTGCAGCACCGGTGGTCGCTCTTCCGGCGAGGTGGGATTGTACGCCGCGACTCGTCCCAGACCAGGCTTGATGGTGGCGACACCGCAGGCATAGGCCGGGTAGCGCAGCGATCCGCCCAGGTCGTTGCCATGGGCAATCGTCCCTATTCCAAGTGCCACCGAACTCGCGGCACCGCCAGACGAACCACCGGGGGTAATGTCCGGGTTCCAGGGGTTGAGGGTGCGACCTCGAAGCGGGTTGTCGGTAAACCAGCGATAGCTGAATTCCGGAGTGTTGGTGCGACCCAGGACAATGGCACCCGCCCGTCGCAAGTGGCGCGCGACCGGTGAATCCTGGCTTGCTATCTTGCTTTCAAACGCTGGCAATCCATTGGTATTGGCCAGTCCTTGCTGGTCGATGTTCTCTTTTATCGTTACCGGCACACCATGCAGTGCACCGGTGACCGTACCGTTTTTAAGCGCCCGATCTGCCTCCTCCGCCTGTGCCATCGCGGACTCCGTCAGTGACACAGTTACTGCATTCACCCGCGGGTTGCATTGATCCATTCGCTCAAGCGCGCTGGCCACCACATCGGTCACACGAATACGACCCTGGCGGATCTGTTCCGCAAGTTCAACAGCACCAAACTGCCAGAGAGGTTTGCTCAGCATGTATTGCGCTCCATATTAATGACTATTTTTCATGGTACGTCCATGACCTTCGGAACACCAGGTGGCACACGCGAATGAAGTTTATTTTGCACGGGTGGACTACATGCAGACGTCAGACCTGGTTAATAAGCGCATCAACCACGGTGTCGGCAGAATGCAGCGCCCCTTCCAGCAGGCCGGGACTGACTGTGGATAGCTCGGCGACGGAAAAGTGCAGACGCCGCTGCCAGTCGGATTGGCGTACCACATCAGACAAGGTCGATGGATGTGAAGACGCTTCGGTTCGATCCAGATCTGAACAGATCAACGAGTCCAGCGCCCAGTCCTGCAGATGTAACGCCTGGGGATTTTCTGCATCGCTACCGAAGCAATGAACCAGCTGATCGATAATAGCGGCCTTTAACGCGCCAGTGTTTGCCGCTCTACTGTGGGCCGGAGTACCAATGAAACCAAATAGCGCGGCCGGGGAACCCGAAGGACCTGAGTGGTCGTGCACCTCCACCATGGGACCGACCTGACTTGCGACTCGTCCCGACAGCCCCTGCTCTCGCCAAAACGGTGATTGATACTGAATGACGACCTTGGCCTGTGCAGCCATCCAGGTCGGTGCCTGCAGCATTAGCTTGTGACGCTCCGAATTCAACTGCGGTTCAAAGGTTATTTGCTGCGCTTGCACGCGAAGTGGTAAAGCCATAACCACCTGCCGCGCACAGATTCCATAAGGTTTGCCTTCAACCGATAAATCCAGCTGATCAATACCCGCCGTTACCGATGTTATTTTATGATCGGTGTGAATTAATGATGCATCGATGTGCCCGGCCAGTGCATCAATAATTGCCTGCGGCCCTCCTGCAACACGTGTCATACCATCCTGTGTCGGAAGATCGTGTTGCAATACAGCTTGATGGCGGTCGCGTTCGATAACCGCTTTACCAGCAGTGTACTGTGGCTCAGGCGATACGCCCAAATCATCCAGCCACCGGGCCAACACCGGCTGGTAAGGAGGCCAGCACCAGGCAGGCCCTAAATCACCGAGGTATTCATCTGTGTTTTCAACGCGGCAACTGAGTATACGACCGCCAACCCGTGAGGATGCCTCGAACACTTTTACCGACAGACCGTTTCGCAACAACCGACTCGCTACAGCCAGACCGGAAAGACCGGCGCCGACAACCGCAACATCAAGTATGTCACTCTGACTTGTCATGCTGGAACGCCCGTTACATCTCTCTGAGCGCAGCAGGTAGTGCTGCTGCAAACCCCTGAGTCATTATTGCCTGACTCCACTTAACCTGTTGCCATAACTCGTGGCGCACCACCAGCTCGAAGCAGGGATCTTCCCTTTATCGGAGTCAGGAGTACAAAGCGGTTTTTAGCTGTCGATTTTCTGTTCACACCCAGGCACCGAACGCAGAGAAAATTTATTGATTCAACTCTATCTAAATATACGCTGATAAATGATATACACCGATCATTGGCACCTGTCATTGCATCTTTCCCAAACGCCTCATTTATATCTCGACACAGCACAACTACTTCCTGCATTGAACAACCCTGCGAACTCCGCTAGTGTAGCGCAACATGCAGCCGCTATGAATCAGAATCAGTCAGCTGAGTTACAGCAACGCAGCGCTCTCGGAGTGTAAAAAGTACAACGTGACAACGTCTGGCAAGGGCATACAGGTCTCTTTAGAATGATGTGCAGTAAATTTCCGGCAAAAACGACAGAGCAAATGAACTTTCATCCCCTGATTTGCGCAAATTAACGTCATACAGGTGAAATAGAAGTAATGCGAATAATATCTACTGCAAATGTTTCTCTGTTACTGTGCAGCCTCGCGATGCTTGCTGGCGCCTGCTCCTCCGACAGTTCAGACGATACGCTAAACCCGGACGCAGAGAACACGGTAGAAATCGATACTGACAGCCTGGCCACAGACGGCTGTCAAAACGTTGCTATCGTGGATGGCTTCGCCTATGCCGCCTGTGGTAACGGAATCGAGGCGGTTAACCTCGAAACACTCGAGCGCAATTTTATTACGCAACCAGCGGATGATATTACCGGCGATGGTGATTTCGGTGTTTTATTCACCCAGTCCGGAACAACACTACAGCAGTTTGACCTTGTTAATCCCTTACAACCCACACCTGTCGAAAGCGTGCAAACCACATTTTCACTATTCTCCGGGGTTTCTGCGGCTAACGGTATACTTATTGTATCGGGTGGCTCAGCTGGCTCAGATACACAGGTTTTCACGTATAACTCAAGCTCCCTTACGTTAGCACTAGCCGGTATACCGGTCGTAGACAGCAAAACAGGTAACCCGGATGTACATGTCGCTTCCACAGCAAATGGAGCGACTGCGTATTATTCACAGGATTTGGGCGCTGTTGAAAACTGGGGGATCCAGATTGTCGAGCTTGATACCACTGGCAATATCACTAGTTTACCGGAGGTCGTAGTACTGACACCCGGTCTGTTCACCGGTGATTTTGGACCACCATTCGGACCTGCGAATTTTCCGGTAGAAAGTGAGCTGCTGAACAATCGTCTGTTTATTGCACATTTTGCGGCAAACGGAGTACAGGTAATAGACATGTTATTCCCTGACGATCTGTTCCTCATTCCACTGGGCTACGAACCCGCTAATATCGCCACCGACGGAGAACAGCTTTTTGTCGTGGGTGTGGATCAAAATGATGTGGACATTTTAAACCCGGTTACCGGGTTTGTTGCCGGCACTGTTAGCGCACAGCTACAGCAACCTGTTGGTATCGCTGCGTCCGCAACTCATCTGGCAGTAGCTGACCGAACGGCAGGGCTTGTAATCATTACCCGCTAATACCAAAAAACAGGTAACGCTCTGAGGGTGAGCTGCCCGCTGAATATCCCGGCTGGATATCCCTGCTGAGTATCTATGATGCGAGATAAAACCGCAAAAGAGGTCACTTTTTAAATAATCGAAGTTGTAAACGCATGATTGTCGTTCTTCAGACTTGCTATACCAGCATGTGATGCACATCGCCGGAACAAGCAAGGGTAATTTGACGGGGACATATTGACAGGGACGGTCACGCGCAGTCACAACTGTGCTACATTTTCATTCGGTTTAAATACAAGCATGTTCATGAAAACCATACTCCGTCCTGTTTTTCTGGCGTACCTTCTCTCGGTATCCGGCTTAAATCAAGTGTCAGCAGATACACTCCCGAACTGCCTCAGCGCATCATCTGATAGCGATGGGGACGGCTACGGCTGGGAGAATCTCCGGAGCTGCCTGGTGGTAGACATAGCGTTAAATGAACCCGATAACTGCGAGGACCGCGGAGATTACCCGTGGGGCTGGGACCCGGTCACCAGAACCTCATGCCTGTTAGCTGAACCTGAGAACGCTTTCTCCGGCTCTTGCATAGATAGCGACGGTGACGGATATGGATGGAACGGTACAGAAACCTGTGATCCGGCATCGTCCATTCAAAACCCGGTCACCAATCTGACGGCAGGTCTGAATATTGAAAGATTCATTTTCATTACGACCGAAAACGAATTTAGATTAACCACTCGCCCGCTACAGAAATATCCCGATGGAAGTACGATCACCTACTACATCGAAGGCGCACCAACCGACAAAGATCTGCAGACAGTAAAGACGGTGCTGGATGAGCTGGGCGATCTGACAAAATTGACATTCGTCCAGGTGTTCGATCTCTCTGCCACACTCGACATTCACTTCGCGCCGGTTGCAACATTCCCGTTTTTCATTCCGGACTTCGTCTCTGAAGTTGGTGTCACCGGCACCAGCCAATTCTATAGCAACTTCCAGTATGTTATTTTCGAGGCCCGTGTTGCGATGGACACAGCTGTCTCACAGTCTGAAAGAGACCACGCCACACGAGAAGAACTCACACATGTGCTGGGTTTCACCAACGATACGTTCGATCAGTTCGATTCGATATTCCACCAATACCCCAACGGGGTAACAGAATACAGTGAAAGTGATAGAAGAGTTATCGCCACCTTGTACACCACCGGGCTCACCGCAGGCATGACACCCGACCAGATCCGGAGTTTCCTGGCACCATAGTGCATTGAACCACAGCAATTACTCCCGCAATCAACTATATATACGGACTACAAGAAGGTCGCTGCCCGGCTCCCGGCTTTGCGAATAAAACAACCTTTAGAATAAACAAGATTTCTGATGAAGTAGTTTGTTGTGTACCCTGCTACTATAAAACATATTGCGCTTGCTATAACAGCTAACGTATTGCTTACCGGCTACGTACCTGGTGCATACATCGGTGGAATCATTCTGATTGTCGGCATTGCGTTGTGCGCAATTATAATTCTGGCAATTGCAATAGAGATTTATCAGCGGGTAAAGGGAGTAACCACAGACAGGTCAGTTATTAATTCTGTGGGCAGAGTACTTTTCAATATTCTGACTATAGTAATTTGCCTGTTTATACTCAGCATCGTTTGGACTACCGGAAATTCTCTGATCAATATCGCGCGAGATACTATTGCCGGTAAATACCCAAGAATAACAGTCACCACAAGTAGTGGAAAAATTCGACTCAGAGTCCCGTTGAACGAATTCTGGGAAAGTAATTATCGGCGTGACAAATTTGGTGTCTTCCAGCTAGATGTGAACGGAAGAAAGGTAAACGTAGCTACAACCCTCACTCATAACACTGTATCAAATAGTTATATCAGCAAATTTAACAAGTACGAACTGGTTAGCGCTGGTGAGATATATGGACTACATCATTACAAAGAGAATGACCAGCCGGTTTACATGATGCATGACTACTATATTCCAACGGATGAAACGCTCCGCTTTGGCGTGTCATGCGCTAACTCAACTGGTGGCTATATGTTCTGCAACCGGATATCAAAGCGTGATTTCGATAGTGCGTTTCGCTACTCATACCGTATAGAACCGGAGGAACTTGCACAATGGTACGAAATTGAACAGGAAGTCAGCGCTCGTATCAGCGGATATATCATCGAGTGAATTTCAGGTTCTCGAATCCGGCTTACACGCACAGTATGAGGACCGGGTTGCAAAAACCGGCGTGCTCGACCGGGATCTTGTTTTGCCACAATTACTGAAATCATGGAAGCTTGATTCTGTTGACGGATGAACGTCGCGACACCTATTCGGACAGGCAAATACTGCTTAAATCGAGATTTTGCTCAGCCGCGGCTCCAAACGCCGGACCAATACCAAGGCCCTGGTAGTTGCCGAGCAATTCAGCAGTTGCAGTAGCAGGATCAACGCTGTAGGCGCTGGATCCGGAGAATGCGATTAGTCGCCCCTGCGCGTCAAAAGCCAGTCCAAAAACATCTTCCACTCCAATCGGACCAACCAGTGAGGCACCGGCTTCGAGCGATGTTGCAACGTCGTCAGGCGCTATACGAACAAGTTCATCGTTTCTGGTTGTCATAAATAATTCACCGGAACGGCTGATTGCCAAATCACCGGCAGATTCAAAACCGATGCTTCCCAGACCAAGCGCCAGACCTGATTCAGCATCAACCGCCAGCAACTGACCATCGCGAGTCGCGGCAAACAGACGGCCTACACTGTCAAACTCCAGTGCCACAACTCCGTCGAACCCCATTTGACCTACAGCCTGAGCGGATGCGTTGTTCCGGTTTATGCGGTACAGCGTATCCTCTGACACACCGAACAACTGACCGGACGGTGAAAAGGCAATATCGGATAAACCGACCTGCAGGTTTCCGACAAAGCGAAACACACCGGACTGCGGATCATAGGCGCCGAGCCTGCTCGCACCATCATGAAAATAAACGGCGCCAAATGCACCTGTCAAAGCTCCCGACGTCAGCTCGGCCATATCAGGAATGCTGTTACCGTTCTCATCCGCAGTTGTTGTCAGGGTTGCCGGAAATGAGACCTGACCACTCGATCCGCTCTCAAGCGCGACAAGGGATCGACCATACCTGCCCGTCCCGATATCGAAGGTGTACAACTCGGCTATAGAATCAGGGGGCAAGAACAACGGCACTTGCTCTCCGTATCTGGCGACACCATATATCGAACTGCGCACAATCCGGGGATTCGCCGATGAAAAATCGAGCCCGGTCGAGATAGCTGCATGGTAGGAATACGCCTCGCACTCCAGGCCCTTGCTTCTTGCTTCACTGGCACGTGTCACAACGCGCCCGGCTGACGACGGACAATTCGGGGGTTCATCCAGGTATCTGGTGCTGTTATCGAAGCCTGTAATATCGGCACCAAATTCATTTTTTAATTTGCCGGCCAGGGAGTGTATATAGGATTGCCAGCCCGTGAATTGAGCCGTCGCTCCCCATTGGGCACCAAAAATGGTCGGGGAATCGACACCGCGTGTATAAAAAGTCACGGTGCCATCATCATTTTTTTCAAATCCGAACTCTCGTGAACCACTCACCGGATGCAGAGAATTTTCGGGTGTTGTTATTGTGGTAAATGCCCAGTGACCGTTTTGCGGATTGTCCAGATCCAACCTTGAGAGGACGACATCTGCTTTTCCGGCAAAATTTTCCAGTTGGGGGCGAATGGAGTCGGGAATCAGGTCATTAAACAAATATTCATCCACAAGGTACAACGAATCTTCGATAAATAGAATGCCGAAGTCGATTTCAACGACATCCCCCGGTTGCGGGTTAGCCGGGTCTGCTGGAGGGCGGAAACTGAACTCGTTGATCAAACGAAACAAATCCGGAAATTCAATCTCCCAGGCATCAGTTAGAGCACCGAATGGTTGTAACGAAAGCGCCTCGGCGCCAGAGTGTTCTATAAACCCGTTTAGATCACCTAGCATCATCTTTAATATATCGTTAGGACTCACATCTTCGGGCAACCTTACCTCTACCTGATATTCATCAAACGCAGTATCGCAATAGAGGCAAAGAAGACTGTCCCCGACAGGCTGGAAAGTTCCATTGACGTTGTTGACACCATCTATTACATCTTGAGAATAGGATTCATCCAGCAGCCTCGCATAGGTATCGCTGCTGCAGGCGTCAAAACCCGGATCATTCACCGTGTTGGGATTCGGAAAAATCCAGTCTAGAAACGTTCGGGGAGACACGGCGTGCCAGCCTGGATACAACAGACCATCACCGGGTATCGAGCAAACTGATTGACCATCAGCGGATGCCTCAACTTGACCTACCACCTCGAAATTCCCTTTCTCATGATTGAAGCTCCACAGACCGGCGCGCGCGCCAGGATCAATCCTTTGACCAGTTTCAGGATCCGGAAGGTTGGGCAGGCAGACTCCGACGGGATCAATAAACCGGCTATCAGCGCTCGCCTGAACCGTAATCACCAGCGGAAACTGCAGGTCGGCTGGTAACGGTGCGGGCAGGCGCCGAGGGTCGACCGCAGCAATACCCAAACTAACTGCTGCCTCACCGCCGTTAGAAGAAACGGCACCGGCAGGCACACTCAATTGCGCGCGCGCCATGGCCGGAAATGTCCGGATCGTTTCCGCTGCAGGCATCACTACAGATTCAGCCGCCGGGTCTACAGGTGTTAATGTCGCCGATGGAATCAACGGCAAGTAGACGGTGCCAACATTCGTTGCGCCCGAGTCCGCGATAAACCACTGTTCAACAACACGAGGGTAATAGCCATCCGCTTCCTGCGAATTTATTGAATCGCGGGCATCAACGACAAACATCTGCTCCCCTGCCGGCACACGCCGTAAACAGAAAAAGCCGTCAGCGTCCGAAGTTGTCGTCGCGTCTCCGCCGGCAAATGAAATGGCCGCGGATTCAATCGGAATCTCCACTCGATTACCTGCGGTGTCCAATTCAACTTCTGACGCCAGTACTTGCCCGCATGCTAATGTGTTAGCAAGCGAACGGGTATCCGCCGTGCGAAAAGTTATTTGTTCAACACTGTCACCAGCTGTGCAGCCGGCAAGCATGGACATGTCAATACCTAGAGAGACTTCAGCATTATTGGGGAGTAATTCATCGAAAAAAATCTGAATCATTTGGCCGTTACTGCCAAGAGCCACGTCGGATGGCGGCAGCGGCTGATTTGCGGTGAGTTCTACCGCTTGTGAAACTCCTGACCGGTTCACGACCGGAGAATCGAGCATCAGCCGCAATGTAATACCACGGAACACGTTCTGCTCCCCGGATTGAACATTGCCTGACTGAAGTTTGATCGAGCTTGCTTGACAATCGCCTGCCATTGGCTGATCCATCGACACTTCAGCGGACGAACCACTGGATCCGGTTCCGTCAGAGGAACAGGCTGTCACGGCACTTACCACCAAAGCCAGTATGAAAAATACGCCAACGGACAGATTCATCAGACCCACCCTCCTTATTCGAGTAGAACAACCCTGTCCATCGTACAGTAGAACCCGAATAGAGAGAACGGTTAGGACCGCTTTAGAAAATTACAACGACAGTCACGATAAATCGGTAATGAACGGCATCCTATGCAAGGTAAAATCTGTGAGAGTGACCTTCCAAATTGCGATCACTTCCAATAACCGACACGATGATAACGTGGAGCAATATGAGTTACGTAACTACAGTAAATCTCCCCTCGCATAGCGATCTGCATGGTCGAATTAAACCAGCCGATTTTCTGGACTGCTATTGTGTGGAATCCTGTTTGCCGCCCCGCCCGGCAGCCGAGATTATCACCGACTTTCCTGGCTGGGCACGATTTCTTCTGCTCATCAGAAAGGTTGTGACGACGCCGTTTGGCTTATCCAGTGACGGGCCACCCTCGTTAGACAAAGTAGGCATATTCCCGGTCGAGTCCGACACCAGAGACGAGTTGATTGCCGGTTTTAATGACAAACATCTGGATTTTCGGGTCTCTGTTATGTCCAGCGAGGGTCGAGTATTCCTTGCAACCTGGGTACACCCACACAACATTGGAGGTAAGTGCTACTTAAACGCCATCATGCCTTTCCACATTGCGATCTCACGCAACGCGCTGAAGCGCGTTTACGCAGCAGGAGTGAAAACCGGCGATGTTTAGTGTCATCGGGTGATGCCACTAGTTTTTTAGATGCTCGTATGAAAACAGAAAGTTGGTCTCTGTTAGCGGAGCATGACAGGCAAGGCAGGCATTCAGATCTTTGCCAGCATCAGATCCATCGGGTTTGAACGCTGCCATTTCCCAATTGCCATTTCTCAGTTCCTCAGGGTGTTGCTCGCCCCAACCCTCTTCACGTTGCATAACTGCTATCAACGCAAGCTTGTCTTTGATTCTGCGACCCAGAATCGATGTGATAACGTCACCTTTCGAGTCGAGTTTTGCCTTGTAGACCTCCGCCACTATTATAGACCCGAACGGCATTTTTCCATCGTCACCGGGCCCCTGCAGTGCGATCTCGTTTGCAAACAACCGAATGATCTGGTCAGGGTTTTGTGTTCTGTCGAGGCTTAGATAGTTTGAATAGGTATCAGGGTAATTTTCCGGGAACGCTATTTTGTCGACATCACCAGGTGCGGCTGTTGACAGTAAAAGCGAAGCGGTGCCGATTGCTAACAATATTCTACGCATTTTATTTCCTCTGATTTCAGTTTCACGCAATTAAGTAACACCCTCTCTACAGAGGACGCACCAGGATGCTAACAAATTAAATATTATATGTCATATATTAATATTACTTATTGAATTTACATAGCTACAGACATAAAATGAAGGTTTATCCAGTGCAGCAGGATATGGGTACCACAAATAGAATCACTGATCTTCTCAACAAAAAGCCACTGACAATCCCGGAACTTGCCGGGGAACTTGGAATATCCCGCAACTCTGCGCACTTGCAGATCAGAAAACTTGAAGCCGGTGGTATCGTTGAAAAACATGAGCAACGAATATCCGGCACAGCCGGAAAACCCGCTTACGCTTACAGAACGACCGCTGGCAGCGAGGACGTTCACTCCATCGCCTACAAACCGGTTCTGGAGATGTTGATACAAACCATGAGTGCAGACCTGGCTGAGTCTGAACGCCTGGCGATGTTTAAAAAAACGGGACGTTCGCTAGCCAAAGCCTCAGGCTTGAAACCAGGCCCGGAAGTTTCTACCGCAATTCAGAAAGCGGTCGATGCGGTCAACAACCTGGGCGCAATGGCAGAACACTCAGTAAAAGGTAAATATAACTATGTCACCTGCCATAGCTGCCCGGTGGCAGCTCTGGTTCACAACGAACCAATGACCTGTCAGTTGGTAGCGGCATTCTTCGCCCAGGCGTCGGGCAAAAAAGTTTCAGTTGAGTGCAAAAAAGACGGCACCGTTGTTTGCGGATTTAAGTTCACCTAGTGGGCTAATACTGCATGTATGCCGGCATCTCGAAACGGACGGAAGCAGGTTAAAAAACGGGGACCACCGTCAGTGAACCCCGTTTATTTTTTCATCCCCGCGAATCAGAAAAGATCATAAGCAGGCCACGACGACACTCCACCACCAGTAGACTCATCCAGGTCATCTCCCCACAGGATCTTTTTTGGCAAATTGTCTAGCGCGGTTACCAAACCGTCTTCCCGCGTATTAGCAACAACGGCCCAACAGTATTGGTTCCATTTGACAAGCCATGAAGCACTGCCGTCAAAAAGGCCGTTATGCCACCACACACCGCCATTAACCAGCCACCCTTTTGCACGTAGCCCCGCACCAATAGCTGTTGATCCGGTTAGCATCGTATCCAGTGCAGTAACGCTTAAAAGATCAGGTTTGTCCGGCTTGCGGTCATTCGCAACACAAAAACGAGCAAGATCTACAGCGGACGCAACCCAGCCCCCGTGTGCGTCCATACGTTCAACGGGCATATCGTAGGGATCTCCTGAGGAGTCTGAGCCACTGCCAGGGTAATAAACCACCTCATTAGATCGCCGGTCTGATCTACGGTCGCCTGCAATATACATATTGGCTATACCGACCCTTCTTAGGAGACTACGCATGAACGATTCATAGTCATCACCGGTGCTTGCTTCAATTACCCTGCCGAGGAGACTGAAACCAAAATTGGAATAACCGGTCGTTGATCCCGGAGTCGTTAAAA
>CAYPCS010000005.1:0-26486 GCA_964409275.1 uncultured Granulosicoccaceae bacterium | reverse complement strand
AGGAGACTGAAACCAAAATTGGAATAACCGGTCGTTGATCCCGGAGTCGTTAAAAGAGGTTGATTTTCCAATGTCCATGTAATTAATTGATCGTGGTCAAAGCCCGGATTCAAAAACATCGGGTCATCTCCACCCTCATTGTCCCAGGCACCTGCAGTGTGCTCAAGCAAATGTTGCACAGTAATATCATCAACACACTTCGGCATTACACCCGGGAAGTGCGTCCATGAAAAACAACATCAAAATGGCAGGAATGCGTTCGGTCTTCGATCAACGCACCCACTATAGTTTCCTCGCTCCAGCTACCGGGGAAGAGCCAATGAAACACAACTTTCAGTTTACCGCGCTCCAAAGCCGCGCATTTTCAGATTATTTCAAGATGACACCTTCCAGGCTGGCATCAATCGGCGCTTACATCTTCAAAGCCAATGAATCTCCATGTTATCCGTGCCGGGTTTCACTGCTGGATGCAGCAATCGGAGAAAATGTGCTGGCGTTATCCTATGAACACCATGCAGCCGATGGGCCATACAGATCGTCCGGGCCAATTTTCATCCGAGAAAATTCTAGAACGGCAACACCTGCAGAAAATGAAGTCCCGACAATGCTAAGACACCGATTGTTATCCGTAAGAGGTTACAATACAGCGTCATTGATGATTGAGGCCGATACAGTCGCCGGGACAGAACTTGAAAACATACTCCTCAGGCAATTCGAGAATAGAACAGTTGACTATATTCATATTCACAATGCCGGTCCCGGTTGCTTTAATTGCGCTGTCACGAGGGCTGGCATATGCAATTAGCGGACTAACAAATATTGCGGTATTCCAGGTCAAGGCATGATGTCACGGCTTTTCTCGCGGTGTCGCCTGTCTGCGCCAATGCATTCATCAAACAATATGGAATCTACAAACCGTACTTAATTGACGAAAGGACAGCCATCTCTATGTCAAAGCACCCGATATACACCACCAGCTTTTCCAGTGTCTACCCTCACTATGTTGCCAAAGCTGAAAAGAAAAACAGGCTTAAATCCGAAGTTGACGAGATAATCCGCTGGTTGACTGGCTACAGCCAGAAAGAATTGGCAATCCAGCTGCAAAAGGAAACGGATTTCGAAACTTTCTTTGCCCGAGCGCCGAAAATGAACCCGTCCAGATCAATGATCAAAGGGGTAGTCTGTGGCGTTAGGGTAGAGGAAATAGAAGAACAGACAATGCGCGAAATTCGCTATCTGGACAAACTGATTGATGAACTGGCCAGGGGCAAGGCGATGGACAAAATACAAAGATCATAGCCAGAGGTCCGGGAGCCAGCGCGGCGGGAGACTGTGTAACGCGAACTTGCGATGCCGGAGGTGATAACGATCAGGTGGGTTGTTTCGGTAATACGCACTACTAGCCCAGGTAGGCTCCTGCTTGTTGCATCCGGCTAAACTACTAGTCCATTCGATTTACCAACCAGCCCGAACCGAAACAGGGTTGGCATTAAACGACTAAATCAAAGGTTTATATTCACAACGCGGTCCACCCTGATGAATAACTTTAGTGCTGGCACTACGATATGTTCCGATTCCACGGTTTAACCTCAGTTAGCTTGTCCATGGCAAAAAAGCGTTAACTATGGCGACATGAATTATATTTATCTATAAAACCAGGGAGCCTTCCAGCAAAAAATGAACAGAAATACACCGTTGCTCTTCACCCTCGTTACAGACAGCATACATTCAGGTACATATAAACGTTCGCTGTATTGACGCTATAGCAGCTCTGACACATACTCGAACGCAACGTAGCAATCGTAATGCGCCACGCCCTTCTCAAACTCTGAGGGTTTAAAGGTGTAGTTGATATTGAACAATGCGACCAAACGTTTTTCATCAGCATCAAAATATGTCTGAACGCTTTATTTTTGCAATAGTTAAAAGGAGATTAAACTATGCACCTGCCCGGCATCCTTTCGCCACGCCTTCATCGGCGTCACCCACTATCCAAAAACCGGCCCGAAAACCGTTTTGAATCTCTAAAGACCAGACAAACAGGCCGGTGGTCGTCAGTAAATTTTTTAGCACTTTTAACCACGTTTGCGATAGCTGCCGGCTTTTCTTCGTCCGCTGTTGCTGCCAAGAACGAAAGCCGCAATCAACTTTCCAAACAACTTAGAGACTCTATTACCTGGCATTCGGACGGAAAAGGGTTAAACGCGTTCATACTTCCCGATAGCCGACAGTACCGACTGATTCCACAGGACCCGAAAAACCCGATCACATCCGCCAAGGTGAAACTTGGCCAACAGCTGTTCCATGAAACAGCGCTGGGTCTTAATCCCCAGGACGATAGCCTGGAAGAGACTTATTCCTGTGCCAGTTGTCACCATGTTGCCGCCGGTTTTAAGGCCGGGGTGCCGCAGGGTATTGGCGAAGGCGGGTCCGGGTTTGGTGATCGCGGCGAAGGCAGAGTTCTGGCTGACTCCCACGCTGCCGGCAACCCCGACGGTTTCGTTGCTGACTTTCAACCCATTGCATCGCCGACGGTGCTCAACAGTGCTTACCAGGACGTGATGCTCTGGAATGGCTCATTTGGAAATCGCCCCGGTTCCGTTAACGGTGCCGTTGATTCTGCCAAAGTATCCGCAGCGGGCCCTGCCGGCGTATTCGCCAACGATTTCGGAATGTCGGGTGTTGAAATTCAGGCTATTGCAGGTACCAAAGTGCATCGCTTGCGGATGGCAAATTCAATCATACAATCAAATTCCCGCTATCAGCGTTTGTTCAGACAAGCCTATCCCCGGGGTGTAGGCGAGATTCCACCTCATTCAGAAGTAGACGAGGCCTGGCTTGGAGCGGCGCTCGCCATTGCCGCTTACGAGCGGACAGTGCTTGCCAACCAGGCACCATTTCAACGCTGGCTGCGCGGCAATAACCGGGCAATGTCCAAACAACAACTGAAAGGCGGCTTGCTGTTTTTCGGCAAAGCAGACTGTGCCAGTTGCCACACCGGACCCGCACTCAGTTCAATGCCGGACGCAAGTGATGACCGCATTTTCTTTAACGTTGGCTTCAATGATCTGGATAGCTCAGACTCACGTGTACACGGAGTAATCGATGATGCAACCAAAAAAGGCCGCGGTGGATTTACCGGCCGTTCTGATGATGACTATAAATTTAAGGTAGCACAGCTCTATAACCTTAAAGACGCACCCATATATGGTCATGGTGCTTCATTCCACTCGGTGCGAGACGTAATTGAGTATAAAAACGATGCAGAGCCACAAAGCCACAACACGAAAAATCTGGCAACGGAGTTTTCAGCCCTCCATCTGAGTGATGCGGAAATTGATGATCTGGTTTCTTTCGTAGAAGACGCACTCCATGACAAAAACCTTTCCCGCTACGTCCCGGCAAGATTGCCGTCCGGCGGCTGCTTCCCGGTCGCTGATCTCGCAAGCTCCATTGATCTCGGATGTTTTTCCCGCTCACGAAGATGATCGGTAACAGGGCAATCGTCATGAATTATTCGCGGTAACAATATTCATACAGCGCGGTAGCCTGCATCCATCAATTCAATGAGGAACCGAAACGGGGGCATTTGCCCCCGTTTTTTGTTTACGCTTCCTGTGTTTTCCACTCGCCACCTCTAAATGCGGCTATCGGCCAGAGTCAGCGAAATTTTGTCCGGACGTAAAAAATATCATTCCATAATCTGTGAAATAACATTACAAGCCTGTATACTTTTTTGTTCATGTAATCGCAACTCGCGTCCACGCGCGTGCAACAGCAGCCCGGGCGTCAGTTGGTAATGGGCAGAAGCGTTAGCGTGAATCATCGTAAAAACAGAAGTTTGCAAGTCATCCTGGCATGCTTTATTGCCGTGCTGACTGGTGCATGCTCCGGCTCCGGCGATGGAAGGGCCCAACCGTTGCTGGCAGTACCAGACAGCGTCACCGAAAAGGAAGCTTCAGCATTCCTGATGGCGGCGAGCTTCGGGCCGACCCGATCTGCCATTGATGAACTGGTGGCCAGCGGCTATTCCGACTGGGTTTCTGCGCAACTGCAATTACCCGTCCGCTCTGTTCTTGAAATTGCCCTCACCGAGCTCCCCGACGAAAACTCACTGACTGAGGCATCGATTGCCAGAGAAGCCTGGTATGACAATGCAGTCCATGGAGACGATCAGCTTCGCCAGCGCGCAGCGTTTGCGCTATCGCAGATTTTCGTCGTGTCATCCGCGGTCGCCACCATTCGCCGCAGTGGAACCGGACTGGCGCACTACATGGACATCATGCAGGAGGGCGCGTTCGGAAATTTTCGCGACCTGCTGGAAGAAGTTACCTACAACCCCTTGATGGGCACATACCTGACCTATATTGGCAACCGGAAAGCCGACCCCGACACAGGTTCACAACCAGATGAAAACTTTGCGCGGGAACTCATGCAACTGTTCACCATCGGGCTCATCGAGCTGAACAGCAACGGCACAGCCAGGCTGGATAACAAGGGACAGGAAATCGAGACCTATTCGAATGAGGACGTCACCGAACTTGCAAAAGTGTTTACAGGTTTGTGGTACGCAGGAGTTGATTTTAGTAACAACGGCAATACACCCGAGAATCAGGCTCGTCGTATGGAGATGACCGAAGAACAACACTCACCATTTGCGAAGACCTTTCTCGGACAGACAATTCCCGCATCACAATCGGGCGACACCGACATTTCAGCCGCGCTGGATATACTGTTCGAACATCCAAACACGGCCCCGTTTATTTGCCGGCAGCTTATCCAGCGCCTGACCACCAGCAGTCCCTCTTCTGCCTACACGGCAAGGGTCGTTGCTGCGTTCGAAGACGGTTTGTTTGTTTTGCCAAACGGAGAAATTACCGGGACAGGCCTGCGCGGTGATCTGGCACCAGTATGGGCTGCCATACTTCTAGATCCGGAATTCGTCAACGCTGCCTATAACGCTGACCCGACTTTCGGAAAAATTCGCGAGCCGATAGTTCGTTTTGTCCATTGGGCGCGCTTTGCGAATATCGATACGGTTGAAGTATCCAGTGATTTTTCGCTTAGCCGGCAGAGACCGGTGCAAGACCTGGGACAATCGCCTTACCGCGCTGTTTCTGTTTTTAACTTCTACCGTCCGGGTTATATAGAAGCCGGCTCGCAAACCGGCCGCGCAGGATTGACCGCGCCCGAAATGCAAATTACATCCGGTGCAACCTTGATAAACTACGCCAATTTTATGGATAGCTATGTTCTGAGGGAGCCTGGACTCGTGAACACGGCAGGTGCAGAAGACACGCATGGCCCACTTGGCTTTACCGGGGGATACGATACGGAAATTGCTCTGGCCGATGATCCCGAAGCACTTGTAGATCATTTAAATCTGGTTCTCACCGCAGGACGAATGACCGAAATTACAAGAGCGCGCGTTCTGGATGCGATTACATCGATACCGCTGGACAATGCCGGTGAGGCCGCCAGAGATCGTTCCCGGCTAGGCGTGCTCGCTACGGTTAATACGCCAGCATTCATCGTACAACAGTAATAGCTGGCAACGGATAAACAATAATGTTAAACCGACGCAATTTTTTGCTTAGAGGTTGTGCAGGCCTTGGCTCAGCGGCAGGCTTTGCTACCAACCTCGCCTCTTTCAATGCCCATGCAGCGGACGTCAGTGACTACAAAGCGTTAGTGTGTGTGTTCCTGAGGGGCGCTATGGATAGTCACGATACGCTTATCCCGTACGATGTATCCTCCAACCGCGATTACGAAGCTATACGCGAACCTATTCTGACCGCACTCGACAGTTCCGTCGACGGGACATCGCGTCGTCGCAACAGCTTACTCAGGCTGGGTGGCGCCGGTGGCAATGTCGGCGGGCGGCGCTTTGCGTTTCCGGAAGAATTCAGACCTCTACACGAACTGTACGAGCAAGGCACTCTCAGCGTTGTCGGTAATGTCGGACCGCTGGTTGAGCCAACTACGCGAGAATCTTTTCTAAGTGGCGCCGCCAGACTGCCACCACGGCTGTTTTCCCACAATGATCAACAATCGGTGTGGATGGCGTCTCAACCTGAAGGTGCACGATCCGGTTGGGGTGGCCGCTTTGCGGACGTTATCGACAGCGCCAATAGCGCCTCCGGTTTCACGACTGTCTCTGCAGCAGGAAGCTCCGTATTCCTCACTGGTGAGAATGTCCGCTCATTTCAGGTTTCAAGAAGAGGTGCACTAAGAGTTGACAATCTTCGGGATCGGCCAGTCAATGGCTCTTCAACTTTTCATTCAACGCTCGCTGACATACTGCGCGATACCGGTAACAGGCGATCCGGTTTGTTTGCACAGGATTATGTCAAAGCTATGCAAGCGTCTCTCGATAACAACGCGCTTCTGGAAGCGCAGTTTGACCTGCCCGGAGGTCCAACCACAATATTCCCTGCTACATCGCTCGGTGAACAACTAAACGTAGTTGCCAATATCATCGCGCGCCGCGAAGGATTTGGACTAAAACGCCAGGTGTTTTTTGTAGCGACCGGCGGTTTCGACACCCATTCCGCTCAAGCAGTGACGCTACCAGGGCTTCAGGCAAACATCGCCAACTCGATGCGAGCTTTTCACGATTCGATGGTCGAACTCGGAATCAATGAAAAAGTAACGGCATTTACCGCCTCTGATTTCGGTCGAACACTCGGCGTGAATGGTGATGGTACTGATCATGGCTGGGGCGGTCACCATGTCGTTGTCGGCGGTGCGGTAAACGGGAGACAAATTATCGGCGATATACCACCCGCCGCATTCAATCACAGCCAGGATGCGGGCCGTGGCAGATTGATTCCGGAAACGTCAGTCGATCAGTACGCCGGGGCACTCGGTCGATGGTTCGGCCTGAATGACAGCGAACTGATTGACGCCCTCCCCGGATTGCAAAACTTCGACACCACTGCTCTCAACGGTCTGTTTTTGTGAGGCCATCTATAAACATTCTGTAGATGAAGCTCCCGCGATTCAAACACTACTCAGGCCAACACTGTGAAACTACCACAGCAGGCTGCCTGCTTCGGCATGCAGGTATCGAATTAACCGAACCGATGATCTTTGGCCTCGGTGAGGGACTGGGTTACATATACTGGTATTCCAAAGCGATGGACTTCCCGTTTATTGGCGGCCGGGTCAAGCCAGACGTACTCACTACAAACCTGTGTCGCAACCTCAACCTGGATTTAAAGGTAAGTCAGACAAGCTCGGCTGCAAAAGCATGGGATAACGTCGCCAGCTCAATTGAGGCAGGCAACCCTGTGGGGCTCAAACTCGACTGTTTTCACCTTGACTACTTCAGTACCAAAATTCACTTTGCCGGTCACTATGTGACTCTATACGGCTTCGACAACGAGTTTGCGTATCTGGTCGATACCAGACAGCAAGGCGGCAAGGTCAAGGTCTCACTCGAAAATCTGGCGCTTGCGCGCAACGAAAAAGGCCCTATGTCGTCAAAGAATCTCTCGTTTACCATCACTGGTAACGCCATAGACCCCGGCCGTGTCGTGACAAAAGCAATTCGCAACAACGCGCTCGACTATCTGCATCCGCCGATAAAAAACATTGCATACAAAGGAATTCTCAAAACCGCCGGCGAAATTAAAAAATGGTACACCGGCAATGCTGACCAGCGACAACACATACAAACCATTGCTATGTTGATGGAGAGGGGCGGCACTGGCGGAGCGTTATTCCGCAACCTGTATCGGGATTTTTTGCAACAGGCCGGTGATCTGGTATCGCTGCCCGTACTAAAACAAAGCGCGGCAGGTTTTGACCATATTGCATCATTATGGACTGACGTAGCCAGACACTTGAACGATGCCGGAGAGTCTTCCGGACTTCAACCTGTCAACGCCGCTGCAGATCTCCTTGTCACCATTTCGAAAGAGGAAGAAAAAGCCATGAACCGGTTATTGAATTCGCTACCGGACTAAATTAGCGGTGTCCCTGCCTCAATTTTTCCCATCGTTGGTAACCCGCAGTATAACCAGTGCTCCGCCCGGCTAGTTTCGTGGCACCACATCGATGGTGTCTTCGGTAACCCCTTCCCTTCGCAACTCGACTTTCCTGATTTTCCCGGTAGGTGTTTTCGGCAACTCGCCTGCCACTCGCAAGTAACGGGGTACTGCGAACTTTGGCAGATCAGGACGAGCTTTTTCCAGACATTGAAGTAGATCAATACGAGAACCGGGCGCAGGCTGAACACAGACCATTACTTCGTCTTCCATGCCTTCTTCATCTATCGCGATGGCGTAGGCCGCAGCCTCTGCGATACCGGGCAAGGCCAGAAATGCCTGTTCCACTTCGTATGAAGAAATATTCTCGCCGCGACGCCTGATGCAATCCTTAATACGATCGACAAACACGAAACGACCCTGCTCATCGATGTATCCGGCGTCACCGGTATGGAACCAGAAATTGCGCCAGGCCTCGACCGTTTTCTCCGGCATATTTACATAACCGCTCATAAATCCAAAAGGATGTTTCGGTCGCACCACAATCTCTCCTGTCGAGCCCGCTGGTACGGGCTTATCGGTAGCCGGGTGGTGAATTTCAACCTCGTAGTATCGCTGATATACCCGCCCGCAGGTTCCCGGTGCTGATTCATCAAGCCTGCCGTACAGTGGAATATTAACCTCTGTCATGCCGTATAGCGGAACAACACCTGGCACCCCGAAACGCTCCCTGAATGACTTCTCGGCAGTGGCTGGCAGTGGTGCTGCGCCAATCACTCGCAGCTTGTGATCCTGATCATCCGCAGTCACAGGTTGCGCCACAATAAAGGCCGCCACGGCGCCCAGCATATTGGTGTGAGTGGCCTGGTAATGACGAATATCTGCCAGCCAGCGTGTTGCCGAGAATCGTTCGCGCACTACCGCACGAGCACCGCAAACCATACAGGCAAGTAGCTGCATAAAAAGACCGTTAGCATGGAACAGCGGCAGACATATGTAGAACGTATCCTCTTCACCCAGATAGAAGTTCTCGATTGTACCAATGGCAAACAGCATGCAATGGGCGTGTGGCATCAACACGCCTTTTGATGGCCCCGATGTGCCCGAGGTAAACATGATGCAGTGGGTATCTTGCGGCGCCGAGGGGTATAACTGCCGCGTGTGGCTGTCAATAGCGATGGCGGTGGATGCACGCTTGAGTGTCTCAACACTCAACACTACAGGTGCACTGGTCAATGATTCCAGCGTAGGCAGGTGGGCTTCACTCGCGATAACCAATTGCGCATTACTAACACAGAGCTGGTGCCGCAGCGGATTGCCACGCAGTCCGGTATTGATTGCCACCATCGTGACACCGCTAAACAGACAACCCAGCCAGAAGCGGCAAAAGTCCACTGGATCATCGACCATCAAGGCCACGACATCTCCAGGGCACACCGCATGCTTTGCCAGTTGCGCAACTGCCTGCCACGCTTCAGAGATCAGTTGCTGCCGGGTCCATCGCTCTCCATCGACGAACTCAATAGCTACAGTGTCAGGCTGTTGCCTGGCAAGTGATAGTATTCTGGCCGCGATAGATTGATCCGGCGACAACATCGATTCGACGGCGCCATTGGTCATGCGTTTTTCAGTATCCGGATTAACCGCTCGCTAAAACCGTCAGTACATCAGCCGGTTTCTGTGGCTCACGTGCCTTCAACCACCCGTAAATCTCGCGTGACACCACCTTCAAGCGCTTTCAATGCTTCCTGATAGGCAGGACTGTCGTGACAGGCAACGGCCTTTTCAAGTGACTCAAATTCAACCAGTACGGTTCGTTGTTTTACACCTGCTTCATAGGCGTGGGCTGCAATGCCACGGGCTATGAATTTTCCGCCACCTGCCTCCACAGCGGGCCCGGCAAGCTTTGCATAGGCTGCCAGTTTGTTTTCGTCATGAACCGCCTGGTAAACGCTAACCCAATACGCCCTGGCCATGAGTATTTCCTCCGGTAGTGGTTTTGATCAATATGAACCTCTGCAGATTGTACCGGAAAAACAACGTTCAATGACACAGCAGGTCGGGTGAAACAACTTTACTGGCTGATCCACTCGGCGCAAAAACGGGGTTACACTGACCGTCCGAACGCAACTGCACAATAACATGCACAATTTCGCAAACAAGGTGGCTATTGTTACCGGCGCCGGGGTCGGTATCGGAAGAGAGATAGCTCTGCAGTTAGTGCACGCTGGTGCAAAGGTAGTGGTCAATGACCTTGATACCGCACTTGCACACAAAACGGCCTCGGAACTTTCTGACTCCGCGACACAGGTTGTTGCCATTCCGGGTGATAGCAGCGATATTGCCGTCATTGAGGAGATGATTGCCGCGGCAGATTCTGTATTTGGCAGACTGGACTTCGCAATAGCAAACGCAGGCATAACGACGTTCGGCGGTTTTCTCGATTACCCGGTTGACGCTTTCCGGCAACTGGTGAAGATTAACCTGCAAGGCACGTTTTATCTTGCCCGGCGCGCCGCACGAAAAATAATCGAGCAAAACAAACTGGAGTCAGAATCAAGGCGTCCAGCCGGTGGTCGCATTATATTGATGTCTTCCGTTACCGGCATACAATACCACCCGATCTGGCGGCGTATGGAATGTCAAAGGCCGCAATCCGCATGCTGGCCAAAAGCCTTGGCGCTGAACTCGCGCCTCACGGCATAGGGGTTAACGCCATCGCTCCGGGTGCGACCGGTACTGAGCGAACACTAACCGATGAAAACTACGACTCAACCTGGTCAGAGGTAACACCGACTGGTCGACTGGCATCCACGGGGGACGTAGCAGAGACCGCGTTGTTTTTACTGTCCTCTGCCGCTTCACAGATCACTGGCCAGACTATTGTTGTCGATGGCGGCTGGACATCCGTTAGCCCTGCTCCTTAATTTCATCCCTGGTCCTTACTTTATCTGTGCCCTTTGCGTTAACTATGGGAACATCATCTATGCAACCAGCACTATCGGGTGATTATTTCAGGTCCCATCATCAGCGTCGGCAAGAAGGTTGAAATCCAGGGCACATAAGTCACCAGAATCAGGAAGATAAACATAATACCCACCCACGGCAATGCCGCCTTGACCACACCGAGCACCGACATTTTAGCAACGCCGGCAGTCACAAACAGATTCAATCCAACCGGTGGCGTAATCATGCCAATTTCCATGTTAACCACCATAATGATACCCAGATGAATTGGATCAATACCTAGCTCTACGGCTATAGGAAATACCAGAGGTGCGACAATCACAATCAGACCCGATGGCTCCATAAACTGGCCACCAATCAACAGCAGCAGGTTCACTACAATCAGAAATGCGATCGGGCCCAGTCCCGCAGCCAGCATTGCCTCGGTAATTGCCTGGGGAATTCGTTCTTCGGTTAATACATGTTTTAGCACCAGCGCGTTGGCAATAATAAACAGAAGCACAATTGTGAGTTTGCCCGCTTCGAAAAGCGCGTTTCGTGTATCTGGATGGAACCAGGCACTGACAAGCGCCCAGGGTCTCTTGAGCAAACTGAAACGCTCCTCGCCCTCGCCTTTCAGCGGACCCATGTCACGGTAGATAAAGTTAGAGACAACAAATGCATATACTGCGGCAACAGCGGCGGCTTCCGTCGGTGTGAAAATACCACCGTAAATACCGCCCAGAATAATAACAATGAGAAACAAACCCCAGCCCGCATCACGAGCTGACGCAAGCCACGCACTCAGGCTGGCGCGAGGCTGTGACGGCAGTCCCTTGTAACGAGCCCAGATATAGATTCCGATCATCAACATGAGACCGGCAATCAGGCCCGGTATAACGCCGGCTAAAAACATGCGCCCTACCGATACATCAACCGATGCGGCGTAAACGACCATCACAATCGATGGTGGAATGAGGATGCCAAGCGTGCCCGCATTACATATAACACCGGCAGCAAACTCTTTTGTATAGCCTACCTGCCTCATTCCGGCGATGACAATGGTACCGATGGCGACAACGGTAGCGGGAGATGAACCGGATAAGGCAGCGAACAACATACAGGCAAAAACACCCGCAATAGCAAGACCCCCCTGAAAGTGGCCGACGCTGTTAATCGCAAAGCGAATGATCCGCTGTGCAACACCGCCTGTCGACATGAAAGTCGAGGCCAGTATAAAAAAGGGAATCGCAAGCAACGTATAGTGACCCGAGAATGCGCTGAAAAATGTCTGCGCTACCGAGGCCAGTGAAGTATCCGAAAATACAAGCAGAAACAATACCGAGGACAAACCCAGGCTGACAGCAATTGGCACACCTGCCAGCAACAACAGAATAATCAGTCCAAACAGGAGCGCGACTTCCATTAGCGTGGCTCCGACTTGCTGTTATCGTGCGGGTTCGCTGTGTCGTCACTAATAGCATCGCCTGATGGATGGCCCGATGCAGACGAACTATCGTCGGGTTTGTCTACACTTGCGTCGTCAGAATCATGGCTGGCAACCAGAAATAGCTGCTCACCGGATAAAACACGTCTCGCTACTTGCAGAAAACGAAACGTTAGCAATGTAAAGCCAAATGGCAAACAAAAATACGGTATGAAACGCGGCAGCTTTTCCCACCGCTCTCCTTCGTTCATCGATTGTGAGAGGAACTGTAACGTCTCGGGCATGGGGATATCATCAACTTCATACCAGGCGCGTTCACCCGCAAACGGGAGCCAGTACTCAAACGCTCCATACATCACCAAACCGCTGAAAACCAGACAGGCAATCACTGCAACTATGGCAAAACTCTTTTGCAAAGACACCGGCATGGCGCGCACCAGTATATCTACCCCGATATGCATATTCTTTTTCACGGCATAGGCCGCACCAATCAATACAAGCCAGGCGAATAAAAACACGGTGGTTTCAAGTGCCCACAGAATGTTCGAATTGAAGACATAGCGCGCGATCACATTGGCAAAGGTGATCAGTGTCATCAGGCCTAAAATTACGGCGATCAAAGTCTCTTCGATCTGATCAGTCCGCGAAGTTTCAATTTGACTGGCTTGCATTGTTGGCCTCGATCAATCTGTGTGCGACGTCGCTAACATCACATCTCAGGTAGTAAGCGGGATACTGGTAAGCGCGGTTAACCGGTGCCCGCAAAGCGGGCACTGAAGGTTCTCAAGTGATGGAAATCAATTGCCCGCTAATGCGAACAATTGACTAAACCGGCAGACACTCCGCAAGAAAATCTGCCATGCGCCAGCCCGAAGGCTGTGCGCCAGAGCGATCTAGCTCTCGGAGAACGAAACCGCATCCCTAATCACATCTGCACCGATATCACCTTCGAATTGCTCCCAGACAGGTCTCATGGTGTCAATCCATTCACTACGCTGTTCCGGTGTCAACGTGCGCACCACACCGCCGGCATCGATGATCAACTGTTTGTTTTCCTGATTGACTGCGGCCGCGGCGGCGTTGCGCACGCCGGTAACTTCGCTGAGTATCTGGCCAAACTGGCTACGAACGTCATCGGGCAACCCTCCCCACCAGTCAGTGGAGGTCACCACGAGGTAATCTATAATGCCGTGATTTGATTCGGTAACGCCGTCCTGCACTTCGAAGAACTTCTTGCCATAGATATTTGACCAGGTATTTTCCTGACCGTTAATAACTTTGGTCTGCAGCGCACCGTAGACTTCTGAAAAGGCCATCTTTTGCGGATTGGCATCCAACGCCTTGAACTGCGCTACCAGTACATCAGACGGCTGTACACGAAACTTCAGGCCAGACGCGTCAGAAGGTGCAATCAAAGGCCGGTCAGCAGATATCTGCTTCATGCCATTGTGCCAGTAGGTCAGCCCCTGCAGACCCTTGCGGCGCATTGAGTTGAGCAGTTCCCGACCACTGTCTGACGCCTGATATCGATCGACCGCATCGATATCCTTGAAAACAAACGGCAAATCGAACAAACGGAATTTTTTGGTAAATGTTTCGAACTTTGACAGTGAAGGTGCAGCCAGTTGCACATCGCCCTGCAACAGCGCTTCCAGAACCTTGTTGTCATCATAGAGCGTTGAGTTCGGAAATACTTGCATGCACGCCTTGCCGTCCATTTCCTCGTTAACACGCTGCTCAAGCAGAGAGGCGGCAATGCCTTTGGGGTGCTTGTCGGTGTTGGTGACGTGACTGAACTTGATAACAATCTCACCGTCCTGGCAAGCATCGCTGGCGGCATAAACCGGCAGCCCCGTGGTCAATAGTGCAGTCGTCAATATCGCCTTTCGAAACATAATCTTCCTCCCGGAATGGTTGTGAGTGATTGCACCTTGCAATCAGGGACTGCATTCTTACGGATGGGATTGATCGCGGCCACAACATTCACGGGTGGATATTGACCTATTCATCGAATGTTGTTGGCGGATTCCCGCACACACGGTAAAAAGTGCGACGCCGCTCGCGTTTTCTACCTGGCTTAAGCCTGGTAGTTTTCCTTGCGCAATCCATGGCGGGTCATTTTGTCGTAGAGTGTTTTGCGTGGCACATCGAGATCGAGCATGGTGCGTTTGACCGAACCCTGGTGATGCGAAAGCGTCGCCTCGATGAGTCCCTTTTCAAATTCTGCGACCCGCGCTGCCAGACTGTTGCGGCGCTCGTTACCCGAAAATCCGCTATCAAATACGGCCAGCCCCGCCGCAAGTCTGTTTGCTGCATTTTGCACCTCACGCACATTGCCGGGCCAGTCATGACTGAGAAGATCACTCATCAGACTGGGTGATACCTCGCTGGTATCACTCGATTGTTGCTGTAAAAAATACTCGAATAAAATAACCGGATCAGCGCCACGCGCCCTTAACGGCGGCACTGCAACCACCGCTCCGTTCAAGCGGTAGTATAGATCCTGTCGAAAGGTGTTCGCTTCCACAAGCACGGACAAGTCAGTTTTTGTTGTCGCCAGAATACGAATATCCAGAACCACCTCCGCGCTGCTGTTAACTCGTTCCAGCGTTCTCTCCTGCAATACTCGGAGCAATCGCACTTGCATCGCAGCAGGCATACTTTCGATTTCATCAAGCAGCAAGGTTCCACCATTGGCTTGTTCGAAGCGCCCGGGCTTGACCACTGTTTCACCACTCGGCAACAGGGTATCGATTCCAAACAGCAGATCGACTCCGCGCTGCTCATCGAGCGAGCCGCAATTCACCGCCACAAATGGCCCGTCATGTCGCGCCGATACCCGGGTTAACGCCTGCGCTACTATTTCTTTGCCAGTGCCGGTCTCGCCGGTGATGAGTACATCGACATCGGCAGAACCTATAGCCAATATACGCTGGCGCAGCTTGACCATCGGATCTGAGGTACCGACGACCATATTGAACAGGTTGTCGCGCATCTCCAGCTGGCGGGCGAGATAACGCCGTTCAAGTTCGGTGCGGCGCGACACCAGCGCACGGCTAACGTCCCGCAGAAACTCTTCGGTTTGCAGTGGTTTGGTATAAAAGCCGTACGCTCCCTGCTTCAGGGCATTAACCGCCATCGGGATATCACCGTGGCCGGTGACATGAATAACCGGCAGTGTTCGGTCTCGCTCAAGCAAACGGACCAGCACCTCAACTCCCGACACGCGTGGCATATTGATATCGAGCACCACAACGCCGGCATAGTCCTGGGGGATCTGTTCAATTGCCTCCAGTGGATTGATAAAACTCTCTACCGTATGCCCTTCGACCTCAAGAAGGTGAGTCAGTGATTTCGAAAAATCACTGTCGTCATCTATAATGACTATGTCGGTGGAAGCGTTCATACCGAGTCGCCCGATAATATTTGCAACACAATATCAAATCGTGTCCCGTCTTTAAAATCTTCAGCAATAGCGAGAGTACCTCCCATACTCTCGACAAAGGAACGCGAGATTGTCAGGCCCAGCCCCAGACCATTGCCATCCTCACGGCTGGTGACAAACGCTTCAAACAATGACTCCGCTACCGTGCTGTCAATCCCCGGGCCGTTATCCAGAACCGAAATTACAAACGTATCGTCAACCTGGTGCACTGTTAATTCAATTTGCGGGGTTTGATTATTTCGACAGGCGAACCATGCATTAGCCAACAGATTTCCAAGTACCTGCAGCAATCTGACCTCACCGGCCTGAACTGTGACTTGTTTCTGCGGTGGCTGGTAAGTCAAGCTGCCCGATCCTTCCGGGAATCTGTCATTAAACTCGGACACCGCATTTTCGAGAACCGGTCCTGGCAAAACCGCTTGCACCGGTGAGGGTTCATCGTGCGCAAAACTTCGTAGATGCACAACTATTCGCGATATGCGATCTGTGAGGCTTTCGATTACAGAGAGACTTTCAACCACAGGCTCAATACGATTTCTGGCGAGAAGCTTTTGGGCGGAGGTGCAGTAGTTTTTAATGGCTGCCAGTGGCTGGTTTATTTCATGGCTAATTGATGCAGACATCTGACCAAGCAACGCCAGCTTCTCCGTCATTACCAGCTGATTTTGTACGGCTTTTAATTCACGTGTGCGCTGATCAACTTCCCGCTCCAGCCTGGCCGCTTCACCCGCTCTTTGCTCCGCCAGTTCCGTAACCAGTCTGCGACGCTCAAACTGCCGTACAAATAGTACACACCCCAATAAAAAACCCAGCGTCGCAAGCGAGCCACGCAGCATCCAGGCACCCGTCAGTCCAGGCGCAGCCCCGGTGACTTGCAGAATCACATCGAGCTGAAGGTGCGGACGCTCAACGGTTATTGACCGCTTCGGTGAACCAATGTTGTTATCGAAAATAAGCTCGTTGTCAGTCGATAGAAGAGACAGCCGATGAGCAGACCCTTCCCAGCCGTCACGTATTAAGCCCATGTCAATGGTAACGATGAGAATCGCCGATGGTTGCTCGCCAACATTAAAGACAGGGGTGAAAAACAGATAGTGCGGCCGCTGCCGCTGATCATTATAGATTGCTCGCCCAAGGCTTCCCTGAAAAGCCGTTTGCACGCCCGATTGCCACATGCCATTGGCAATCAACGATTGCGGAATTTCTCTTTCCTGATTGCTATAAGGCTCACCTCGCCGCAGTAAAACCAGCGACTCCACACCGGAAAGTGCCTGCAGATAGCCAACCCGTTCGCGTATTTTCCGACTACTTTGATCAGGGCTGTTTAGTCCGGATTCTATAATGGCAGAGCGCGCCAGCAATACCGAGGCCAGACGATATTTTTCCATTTCAAGAGTCAGGGCCTGGCTGCGCGAATCAGCCTCGAATGCCAGTTGCTGACGGATCTTTTCCTGCTCGGCGATTCGATCGGGCCACGCCACCAGCAGCCATACCAGCGACAGCGCAACCACTAAAATCAGTATACGTTTCATAAGGGGGTTATGTCAGAAACGAATGGACCTGAAAACCGGTGCCAACAATAGCGGGATATTATCAAAGCAGTCCAGACTAGCAGTATATGAATGACAGCACATGTACACACCGGAGCAGTCAATCAAACATTTAACCCGACATCTCAGGCGTCTTTGTCACTCTGCTTTTTAGTCTCGCTAACATCATCAAAGGTAACGCCCATCTGATCGCCAATCTTCTTTAACACCGGCAACTGCACTGCCATCGACATCATTGAATCCAGCGCCTGGTTCATTGCAGGCTTTTCGCCGCCGCCTTCACCACCGCTACCGCTACTATTACCAACACTGCCCGACATTTGATTGATATTAATCGCGTTGATTTTCTCGGCCGGTTTTACCATCTCGCTAACGATTTTCGGCATTGCCAGCAGTCGCGCCTTTTCGAGTTCCATTGCGACGAGCTCGGGCGACCGGCTGTTCTCCGATTCTATACGTGCACGGTTGGCTTCGGCCGATGCCAGCCCTGACACACGCTCGGCCTCCGCCTGTTCCACCATCGCCGCTGCTCTGTTAGCAGCCACTGCACGTTCACTCTCCGCCGCTATACCTTGTTGCGAGGCCGTGGCCCGGGCCTCGGCTTCGGCGGCAATCTGCGCCAGTCTGGCCCGCCGGTTCGCCTCTTCTGTGGCACGAGCCGTCTCCACATGCTCTGACGCCGTGACTGCCTCACCTCTTGCGGCCTCGGCCTCTGCATGGGCACGACTTTCCTCCTGGCTTTTTGCTGCCAGCGCGATCTGGCGCTCCTGCTCTGCCAGCGCAATATCACGCTCGCGTGCTATTTCTGCGGCCTGTATAGATTGTTCCATCGCGATGCGCGCCGCTGCCGCTTCACGCTCACTGTCTGCCTTTTTTCGAGCCACTTCGGCGATCTGGGCAGAGGTCAGTGTTTCTATTTCCTGTTGCTGGGCAATCTGTGCGCGGCGCTCGTCCAACTCGATTTCCATTCTCATTCTTGACGCTTCCATCGCAGCGCGACGCACCGACACCTCACTTTCTGCATCTATCTCGGCACGTTCTTTTTTTGATTTGGCGATTACTTCAGCAAGTTTGCGCATGCCTACTGCATTGAAGGCATTGTTCTCATCGAGTGCCGAGAACGCGGTCTGATCCAGTGCTGTCAGAGATACGCTATCGAGTTGCAGCCCGTAACGCGCCAGAGTCTCCGTGAGTGCGGAGCGCACTTCAGCAACAAACCCGGAGCGGTTCTCATGGAGTTCGTCCATACTCATTCGTGCGGCTACCGATCGCAATGCATCGACCATCATGCCGTCGATCAGTTCGCGAAGTTCCTCGCGTTTGAAAGTGCGATTACCGAGCGTTTGCGCAGCACGCGTGATGGCATCTTCTGTCGGTGTCACCGATACGTAAAATTCGGCACCGACATCGACACGCAATCGATCGCTGGTGATAAGCGCTGACTCCCCGGTTCGACCTACATCGAGCCGCAAGGTTTGCATATTGACCCGCGATATCTCGTGAAAGTAAGGCACGGCAAGCACACCGCCATCAATCATGACCTGGCGGCCCCCGGCACCGGTTCGAACCAGTGCCACCTCGTTAGTGGCGCGCTGGTAGAACCAGGCCATCAATGCGACGGCACAGGCAAGTATCAACAGTAAGAGGATTATCCAGACAATTGCATTCATAGTGGATTTTTCCGTGTTAGAGCCCGTGCATATCGCACAGAATATTGGATGACATACCACCGTCAACAGGAATGTTGGTACCACGAATCCATGCGGATAGATCGGATAACATAAACGCCACTACCGGTGCGATATCCGTCGCTTCTCCGGGCCGATCCATCACCCGCATATCTTCCTCCGCACGTGCACCCAGGGTTTCCAGGAAGTCGCCCAGAATCGGGGTATTTACCGGTCCGGGGCTGACCGAGTTCATACGTATGCCCCGGTCTCGCCATGTCCAGCGATTTTGCATAGTCCAGACAACGAGCGCTTCCTTGCTGAAAAAATAGCTGCGCCCGCCTTCACTGGATACACCCCAGCGTTCAATAAAAGCAGGGATACCGTCAAAATCGAGTGTGCCAGCGGCCTTTACCGCTTCAACCGCGTTTGGCCATCCAAAACCCGCCAGCGATGCCACGTTCACGATACTCGCACCATCACAAAACTTTGGGATCAGCCCGTGGGTAAAGCGCTTTAAACCGACAAGATTCACCGCAAGCAGCTTCTCTGCGGCAACTGTTGGCGGCAATCCGGCATTGTTGACAAGACCATCTATATCGTCGGGCAGAACATCGATGAGCGCATCAATGGCACGCGGATCTGACATGTCGGCACGATAGAGTTCTTCAACATGTTCAAAATTTTTACTCAGATCTACGCCAAGCACAGTTGCGCCTTGCTCGCTCAATATTTTAGCCGTCTGCCAACCGATACCAGAGGCTGAACCGGTCACTACGATTTTTTTGTTTTTAAGCAGCTCTTTCATAGTGAGTCGCTACACACTCCTGGTTCGTTGCACTACCTGCTTCCGGTGGCAACGGCTTCCGCGTAATACCTGTATTTTCATCACGTCTAGAACACCGGTGGATAGGGTCGACCACCGCGGTCAAGCGTTATCCAGCGGGTTTCACAAAACGTCTCAAGCGACCACCTGCCTCCGTGACGCCCCTGACCACTGGCTTTGGTTCCGCCAAAAGGCGCATGCGGTTCATCGTTAATCGGAGAGCAATTGATATGACACATACCGGTTTGCAGCTGATTTGATATTGCCAGTGCACGCTCTTCATTGGCACTGATAATTCCGGACGACAAGCCGTACTCGGTGTCGTTGTTCATCGCTATCGCTTCTGCATCAGATTTAAACGGCACAACAACGGCAACCGGACCAAAGGTTTCATCACGCCACACACTCATATCAGAAGTAACCCCGGTCAATATGGTCGGCTCGACAAAGCGACCGTTGATACCGCCACCGAGCGCACATTTAGCACCTTGTGCTATCGCGCTTTCTATATGTTCTTTTACCCGCGCTACCTGTCGATCGTTAATCAACGGGCCGTTAACATTGTTCTTGTCGACGACGTTACCGGTTTTAATCTTGCCGGCGCGCTCTACAAAGCGACGCAAGAACTCGGGGTAGATACTTTCCTGCACGAGTACCTTTTCTACACTCATGCATATTTGACCCTGATGCATAAAGGCACCGAAACTCGCGGAACTGGTAGCACGCTCCATGTCCGCATCTTCCAGTACAATAAGACTGTCTTTGCCGCCCAGTTCGATACAACATTTTTTTAAGTGCGCACCACACCTGGCGGCAATCCGCCGGCCCACAGCGGTTGAACCGGTAAAGGAAATACCTTTGACCAGCGGGTTGTCAATTAACTCGTCACCGATTTCAGCAACCCGATCACGCGAGCAGGTGATCACATTAAACACACCGTCCGGGACACCGGCCTCATCCAGCACTTCAGCGAAAAACAGACCGCCAGCGTAGGGCGTGTCTTCGGAGGGTTTCACTACAATAGTGTTTCCTGCTGCCATCGCAAACGCAAAGCCGCGCGAGGTTAATACACCTGGTACATTCCATGGCGATACCACTCCCACCACACCCAGTGGCGTACGAACGGCAGTTGATACCTTGCCGTGAAAAGACGGCAACACCTCTCCAATGGCACCGTAGCAAAGCGCCGCAGCCGAACGAAAAACATCGGCGACCAGTCCGGTCTCAAACGCTCCCTTGCCGTACCACCCGCCGCCTTCGTGTTGTGCAGCTGCTATGTAATCGGGTGCCCGTTTTTCCCAGACATCGGCTATTTTCAGAAGAAGACCGGCGCGCTCCTGAAAGTGTAGCGATGACCACCCGGGGAACGCCTGGTGTGCGGACTCGATAGCCTGGCGGGTATGCGCCAGACTGGCATCGGGGATAGCTGCCCACACGCTGCCATCAGAGGGATTGAGGTCGTCGAACTGACCGTCGCCACGTTGCCACTGGCCGTTGATATACAACCCTTTAATTTCAGGACTTGAGCGCACCTTGTCTAGCATCGTTTGTTGTCCTCAGTCTCGCACGTGGCGTCCGTCGGGTTGGCGGCGATACACCTCCACTCGCGGGCGTCGGTATACTTCTATTACTACCGGAGGTAATTCAGCATCGTCCGACACAGGCTTCGCAGCATTTGTCGTTGTAGACCGCATCACCGTAGATTGCATCAATGGTCGATCGGTTGCCATCCGCCCCTGTGAAACGCGTGTCTGTGAATCCTGACGCGAGGACGATCTTTGTCGCGCATTGGCAGCCGCCATTTCCATATCACGCACAACAGCAGCCAGCCGGTCGCTGCCGGGGGTCGATGCTGCTGTTGTCGTCTTCGCTGCAGCCGCCATTGCCGATTGATCCGGTTTTGCAGTTTGCAGCGTCTTTGTCGATACCAGTGCGGCATCGGCAACAAGACTGTCGATCGAAAAACCCACCTGCTGATCAGCGGTTCGACGCGGCAGGGAACGCGGCTCGAACTTCGCTGTACTCGCTAACTCTTCACCTGAATGCACTGCCGCTGTCTCCGCGATTTTCCCTGCGCTGTTTTCATCTGCGGCTGCGGTCGCGACGCTGTTGCCTGCGCCCAGATATGCTTGTTGCACTGCAGGATCAGTGGCCAGTTTATCGGCACTCGCTGCATGAGTGATGCGGGTATTTTCAAGCAGATAACCCCGGTCAGCTATCGCCAGACTCTGACGCGCATTCTGTTCCACCAGTAGAATACCAATGCCTGTGTTCTTGACTTCGAGCAAGCTAGCAAACAGTTCTTTGCAAAGCAGAGGCGACAATCCCAGTGATGGTTCGTCGAGCATTAGAATTTGCGGTGCCGACATTATCGCCCGGCCAATCGCCACCATCTGCTGCTCGCCACCTGACATGGTGCGGGCTATCTGGCTCTGACGTTGCTGCAGCTTCGGGAACAGACGGAATACACGCTCCAGATTGGCAGTTTCATCACTGCGAGCACGGTCAGCATAGGCACCCAGCAACAGATTTTCGCGAACGGAGAGATCACCAAAGATGGCGCGCCCTTCCGGCACCAGAGCTACGCCATGCTCGACAATAACATCTGCATCAAGCCCGCTTAGTGTGTCCCCGTTTAAAGTGACACTACCTTTTACTTCTCCTTCGCAAACACCACTCACTGCACGCAGCAGTGTGCTTTTTCCGGCACCGTTGGCGCCGAGAATAACCACAATTTCTCCGCTGGACACCGTTAACCCGGCTTCCTGTACGGCTGGATGGGCGCCGTAAGCGACCGTCAGATTTTTTACCTCAAGCATCGACGTCCCCAAGGTAGGCATGTATGACCTGTTGATCCGAAAGCACTTCCTGTGGTGTACCTTCAGCGATTTTTTGCCCGGCCGCCATCACCACACAGCGATCGCAAAGCGAGCGGATGGCATCCATCACGTGCTCGACAATAATCACGGTTCGCCCTTCATCCCGTAGCGCATGAATAAGATCAATGCCGGTTTTAAGCTCCACCGGATTGAGCCCGGCCAGCCATTCGTCGAGCAACAAAACCTCGGGCTCCCCTGCCAGAACACGCGCAAGCTCGAGCCGTTTTTGATCGATGTAGGTCAACTGTGATACCGGCGCATCCGCCATTGATTCCATACCAACCCGAGTCAGCATGCGGTGTGCAAAATCTTCTGCATCACGTCCCCAGCGTCGACGATGGCCGAACACTGCACCTGCCATTACATTCTCGACCACGGTCATTCCGGATAACAATCGCACCAGTTGAAAGGTGCGGCCTACACCGGCGCGGCTGATGTTTTGCGCCGGCTTACCGGAGAGCGTGCGTCCACGCAAGGTAATGCGTCCGTCAGACGGTTTGAATACGCCCGAGATCAGATTCATCATGGTGGTTTTGCCCGAGCCGTTGGGACCCATCACCCCCACCATCTCGTGTTCGGCAACATCAAAACTCATATTGTCGACAGCAGTCAGACCTCCAAAGCGTTTGCTTACACGTTGAATCGATAAAATTGTCACTGGCTTCTCATACGTGCGCGCAACTGCTCAAGACGACCGACAACTCCATGAGGCAACAGATAGACAATTAATAAAAACACCAGCCCGAGAAACAGCGTTGTCTGGTTGGGGAACTGAATCGACACAAACTCCCACAGAATCGTAAACGGTATCACCCCGACCAGCGGTCCCCACAAACGGCCCGCGCCACCGAGCAACGCCATGATAACCACCAGAAAACTCAACTCGGGCGAGAACACCTGATTAGGTTCTATATAACTGTAACGCGGTGCGATAATAGCCCCGGTTAGTGCGGCGAAAAATCCGGTGGTGGTAAACAGAATAACTTTAGCTCTGGCCGTATTAATGCCCACGTGCTGCGCCACTGTTTCATCGCCACCAATAATGCGCATCGCAAAGCCCAGCCTTGAGCGATTGACGCACCAGCCAAGCAGATACACAACCACCGCCACTACCAACAGCATCCAGTACAAGTGCTGATCGCGAAAGTCAGTGAGTACATAAAGACCGCGTGAACCGAGGAAATTATTCTGCACCCAGCTGACGAGATTGCGAATCATCTCTGCCAGACCGAGCGTGAAGATCACAAAATAGACGCCGCTTAGTCGCAGTGTTGCAAGACCAATGAGTGCCGCGAGCACAGCAGCCACCACCGCTGCCACAAAAGCCATAAGCCAGAACGACAGCTGATAATCGCTCATGCCGGTACCGACCAGATACCCGCCTATGCCGAAAAATGCGCCAGTGGCCAGAGATATATAATGGGTCGGGCCCGAAAATAGAACCCAGCTGGTACACAGTACGATATACATCATGCCGGTAGTGGCCACAGACAGCCAGTAACCGTTTGCCACTAATGGCAAAAATGCCGCAATCACCGCCAGCACGGCACCCGCTATCAGTTCCTGTACTCCTGCCGGCCTCATGTCGGCCGCCTGCCAAACAGGCCTTGCGGCCGAAAAAGCAGGATAAGCAGGAAGATCAAGTAGGCGGCAACCAGTGTTAAACCGGGATCAATCAATGTCGCAACTGTGGTTTCCACCAGCCCTAAAATGATCGCCGCGACAATTGCTCCGCGTATGTCACCCACACCACCCATAATGACGATGATCAGCGCTTTCAGGGTAAACACCACACCAATCGATGCATCGAGTGTTATAAAGGTAGAAATCAATGCTCCGCCAACGCAGGAAATTGCGCCACCCAGCGCAAACGCAAGCGCCGAGACTCTGGCGACATTAATACCAACGAGCCCGGAGGCTTCGGTGGAAACCGATACGGCTCTCACCGCCACCCCGGAACGTGTGCGCTGCAACCAGATGTACAGGACTGCACCGATTAACACTGCAATTAAAAAGGCAACAAAGCGGTTTAGCGCGGTTTTTGAGCCAAGAATAGTGATCGGTTCAGAGAGATACTTGTAGGCAAAAAATCCGCCCTCGATTGACACCATGATGCCAATCAGCACAAAGCTCATTCCAAAGGTCGCGAGTATTGCATCGACCTCAAGCTGACCGCGTGTGCCGGAGCGGCGCACCAGCGGCAACAATAGCCAGCGATAGATTAGCCAGTTGCCTGCAAATGCCAGCGGGCCCACCAATACCACCGTTAACAGCGGGCTTATTTGTGCGGTGGTGTACAACCAGAACGCCGCCAGCGCACCCAGCACCAGCAGCTCGCCATTGGCTAAATTCATGATGCGGGCAACGCCATACTGCAGGTTCAGGCCCATAGCGACCAGCGCATAAGTGCCGGACAGCAATAGGCCGGAAACCAGGATATCAAGCATGTTTGGCAGACAGGTCAACGCGGCCCGGCCTGGTCAGGCCGGGCCAGTTATTTTTCGGCGTTACCAGGTCTCTTTTAGCCGAACCGGTACAGCGCCCTCAACTCCAACCCCTTTAACGCCACGGAACACGCCGTCCTGCCACTGACCTACCGACCAGAATTTGGCTGAGTTGTTGTTCTCGAATGTGATGGTGCCCATCACGGTATCAAAACTGTTGTCTTTTATATATTGAGTCACCACGTCGCGGTCAGCGCTGGATGCACCCTCTATAGCTTGTTCGAGAATCTGCAGTGATGCGTAGGTATTGGCCGATGCCCAGTAGTCTGCGACCTTGCCAGTCAGTTCTTCATGAGCAGAGCGGTATTCGGCTATTTTGGGGTCGTCTACGTTGGTTCCCCCGGCGCCAAGCACATTGTTGATTTTGTCGCCATAGGCATCACCAAAAGACGGAAAGCTGGTGGCAACCGCCGAGTAATAGACAGAAACGTCCAGGTCTTCAATGATTGCCTGCTCGGCAAGACCGAAGCTGTCCGGCGGATACGACCAGGCAATAAACGCATCTGGAGCTGAGGCCTTGGCGCCTTTCATCACGGGTGACAAATCGGGCGTGCCGAGTGGATAGGATTTGTCATATACCAGATCAAAGCCAGCCTCGACAAACGACTCGCGAGCCCGATCTGCCAGCTCGATACCAAAAGCATCCGCAACATTAACCATTGCCACCTTGTTGCCTATGGCACCCGCTTCGCGCTGCTCGACCAGAATGTCGCGCACGCCTTCGACAAATGCCGTTGTAGTACCCAGAGTGAAAAACAGATTCGGGTAGCGTTCGGTGAGCTCGTCCGCTTTATCTGTGATCGCTGAAACCGCAATCATCGGATAGCCGTAGCGGCCGTAGATAGGTGCAGTGGCAATGTTAAAACCGGTGCCGTACGGGGCGACTACAAAATCGACCTTGTCCTGTTCCGCGAGACGCTGGGCCAGCTTTATGTGCTCACCCGGATTGGTTTTGTCGTCATATTCTATGACTTCAAGCATGCGTTGCTCGTCGCCGATCTTGAGCCCGCCACGCGCATTCACCTGCTTTGCCCACAGCTCGACATTAGGCCACTGCGTAACGGTGGCACCGCCGGCAAGCGGGCCGGTCTTGGGTGCGATAGCGCCAATTTTGAGCGGATCAGCCGCATGGACAGTCGATGCCACCAGTGAAGCAGACAACGCCAGCGCCGCCGCTGCTGCTTTCAATGCAGTTCTGCGAATCATTTTATCCCCCGGATGTGATTAGCCT
>CAYPCS010000004.1:127001-166718 GCA_964409275.1 uncultured Granulosicoccaceae bacterium | reverse complement strand
TTGCGTTCAGATCGTGCGCACGCCGAGATAAGCATAAAAAGTACAGATGCTGCAGGCCGTGCACCTGGCGTGATCGCAATTCTGACTGAGAAGGAGCTGGCTTCAGATGGCATTGGTAACTTGCCTTGTCTGACCGAGCTCGACAATCGCGATGGCAGTAAGCAAGCCTATACCGAGTGGCCGGCGCTGGCTCGTGGCCGGGTGCGGTTTGTTGGTCAGCCCGTGGCACTGGTAATCGCTGAAACAGCGGCGCAGGCGTGCGATGCGGCAGAATTGATCGAGATCGAATATAACGAGCTGCCAGTGTCACTTGATACCGAAGCAACTACCGCCGACGAAGCACATCAGATCTGGCCGCATATGGCGAACAACATTGCTTTTGACTGGCACATAGGTGATGAAACCGCCGTAAACAAAGTTTTTGAGAAGGCTTCTCACATCACTCGCCTGCGACTGGAAAATAATCGTGTTGTGGTGAATTCCATGGAACCAAGGCCAATTTACGCCGAGTACGATAAAGCTACCGATCGCACTACGTTGCACAGCTCCACACAGGGGCCCGGCTTTATTCTCGGTCCGCTGGCAACGCAGGTATTAAAAATCGATGCCGGGAAAATCCGTTGTATTACCGGTGATGTCGGAGGTGGCTTTGGCATGAAAGTATTCCTCTATGCCGAGCATGTATTGGTTACCTGGGCTTCGCGACGGCTGGGTATCAATATCAGTTATCTGCCCACACGCTCTGACGCATTTGTCAGTGATGTGCACGGGCGCGATCTGGTAAGCCATGTTGAAGCGGCAACAGATTCCAGCGGTGTCATTGAAGCACTGCGGGTAAAAACATATGCCAATATGGGTGCCTATCTTTCGAACTTCGGCCCATATATACAAACCGGCTCCGGTGGTCACATGATACCGGGTTGTTATCGCATACCAGCAGTCTACAACCGTGTGATTGGTGTGGTTACTAATACTGTACCGGTGGATGCCTACCGTGGTGCAGGGCGCCCGGAGGCAACTTATCTAATCGAGCGACTGATGGATGTTATAGCCGACGATCACAATCTATCTCCCGATGAAATTAGAAGTCGCAATTTTATACGCCCGGAACAAATGCCCTACACCACACCGCTAGGCAATACTTATGACAGTGGTGATTTTCAAGCCATCATGGAGAGCGCGATGCAAAGTGCTGACTGGGCCGGTTTTGAGCGACGCAAAGAAGCGTCAGCAAGAAACGGGAGGCTGCGCGGCATTGGAATGTCAGTTTACATTGAACGTTGTGGCGGCGGAGGTGGTATGCCGGCCAAAATCGAATTCAATGATGACGATACACTGACGTTGCTCAGTGGCAGTCAAACCAACGGTCAGGGGCACGAAACGGCGTTTACACAGATTTTGTCTGATCGCTTTGGTATACCTGTTGAAAAGATTCGCTTCGTCCAGGGTGATACAGATCGAACACCGGGAGGATTTACCGGTGGATCGCGGACCATCCCCATTGGCGGCAGCTCCACACTCGTGGCTGCAGATGCTGTTATTGATAAAGCCCGGCTAATTGCCGCTCATATTATGGAAACTGCCGAAGAGGACATTGATTTTGCCAACGGCACTTTCTCAGTGGTTGGCACTGATATGAAAATGGACCTGTTCGATGTCGCACGCTCTGCGAGAGATGAATCGCTATTGCCTAAAGGAACCGAACCAGGGCTGGATACGGAAGAGGAATTTACCTCTGAGGAGGCGACTTATCCGAACGGTTGCCATGTCTGTGAAGTTGAGATTGATCCGGAAACGGGTCAGCTTGAAATTATCCAGTACAGGGTTGTTGATGACTTTGGCGATGTGGTTAATCCGAATCTGCTAGAGGGACAGGTACATGGTGGCATTGCACAGGGACTTGGCCAGGCGTTAGTGGAGCACACTGTATACGACGACAAAGGTCAGTTGCTTAGCGGTTCGTTTATGGACTACACAATGCCACGTGCAGACAGCGTGCCTTCAATTGAATTTTCTACGCAGAATATACCGTGTAAAAACAATCTGCTGGGGATCAAAGGAGCTGGCGAGGCAGGTGCGATTGGATCACCGCCAGCGGCAATCAATGCTGTTGTCAACGCGTTGTACTCGCGTACCGGTTTGAATCATATAGATATGCCTGCCACAACACTAAAAATTTGGGAATTGCTAAGTGCCAACGGACAGAATTCTGCGTAGCCCCCCCTCATTCTTTTGTCCAGATAAAAATTTGATCATCAAAATTTGTGCATTCCACCTCGGCGTGACACTCAATTATTTAGTCGCACACATATTGATGCACCTGATTAAACCGGGCCACGAAGTCCGCTGCAGACTGCTGCGATACCGATGGTTGCGCGCTAGTGCCCGGTGGCATTGCACAGGGACTCGATCAGGCGTTTGGTACTGGAATATTTAGCACTGCAATCATTCGATGTGAATTGTTGTGCAGGGCCCGTCAACTTCGTGTGTTTGCTGATCTGTTGTCAGTTGACAAATTCGCAGTATCCCTGCGTCCAGTGTCATAGACAGATTGCCAGGCACCACTTCAATTTTTTCGAATTTTGAACGAAGCGATTCAATTAGTTTGTATTCCGGGTCCGACCATATTCCAGACTCAAGGTAATAGCTGTGCATTAAATCAATGGTATCTGCCACCAACATTCCATCACCAGCCATAGGGCTTGGCGTAATCGTCTCTCTGCCCTTGCGCTTGCTATCAATAACAGCGCCAGCCAGACCCGTATAGTAGCCGTTCAACAGATCCGCGCGGTAGCAGGTTGTTCGAAAGCAAGGGTCCGTCAATGCCGAAAACTCTAGCTCAAACTGCGTCCAGTTAACAATTTGTCTAATATCCGGTAAGGGTACTTTTCGGTGATTCAGCCAGTTAATAAAATTTCTGGTCTCTCCAAGTATCTCTTGTTCTGGCTCCCACGGCGCATAGCTCCTCGATATCTCTTTAACAGTCTCGGGAGATATTACTTTATTGCCGTTGTCACTCGGCAGGGGTGGAATTATAGAGCCTGCAGTGGCCCCGTTAAATCTGGATGCATCGTCTTCGCCGCCACCGGCACAAGACCACAAACATACCGGTGCTAATAAAAGCAGGACTATTTTCAAAATATTCATACTACCGTTGCTTGTCTTATTGCTTGTAAGTAAAGTGGCTCGATCATGATACGTTCCCTCAATTGTACGCACGCAAGAGGATAAATGCGCTTTTAAAGCAAACAATACCATAGCGTTTTTTGAACCAGATCGTGTTTGCTGGCGAAGATGTAGCATCCATCATTGCGTAGCGGAGAAACTGGTTTCATGGTTAATGCAGAGATTGCGGTGTTGGCACAGCGCTTTCTGGTTCCTGCACAGGGTTTGAATGATAAAAAGAGGTGCAAGTCCACTAAGCCTGCTGTTTCCAGTGAGCGTTTGGATTCGTTGAATATCCGGGAAGAAATACAAAACGAGCATACTTGCAAATGAAATCAGATAAAAAATTGAGTAATCAAAATCTCATCGTCATTGTAGTCTCCCTCGCTATAGCGATGGTCGCAATTCTCAGGGCAAACCATGGGCATCACGGGGAAGTTTCTTCCTGGCACTTCACTCACTATCTTTTCAATTTTGAATACGGTTATGTCAAGCGTGGCTTGATTGGGGAAATAATCAGGCTAAGCATTGGGCAGGTGGATTATTTGACGGTCAAATACCTCTCTCATGTCCTTTTTTATCTGGCCGTAGTAGTGCTGATATTCGTTACAGTTTTACCTGCAATGGATGCCGGATGTCAGAAAGGCTCAATCTATTTTGTATTGCTGGTGTTAACGAGCCCGGCTACCATTCAGCATTTTTATTTTGACATGGGAAGATTTGATGTAGTCACATTGACAATTGCATTGATCAGCATTCTAATTATTTTTAGTTTCAACAACAGGATAAAGTACGTATTTTTGTTTGCCCTGATGTGCGTCTCTGTTCTCGTGCACGAGGCGACGTTTTTTATTTATATTCCGATAGTATTTTCTTTTCTGATATACAACTCAAAAACCCGTGGTGAGTATCTAATTTGTTTTTTCTATGCTGTATCTGCAGTGTTGTTGACCTTTATCGTATCTTCCTATGGATTAATTGAAGTTTTTGATCTGGAAGAGCACGAACAGATGCTGAAAAATAAGTATGGTGAGATAGTGAACGCTTCATCGCTAGCTGTATTACACAGAGGTTCTCTGGGTGAAAATATTCTGTACACGCTTGAGCGCGGGTTTACAATTTACCGAATCATACATCATATTCTATTTTTTCTGTGTCTGGCGCCGGTATTTATCTGTCTGACGTTAGCTATTCGTGCGCTAACTCCGGTTGTAACTCGTAAAGAAGTACTGATTCTGACAAGTGCGCTTAGTCCCTTATTACTTTACCCCATTGGAATCGACCATTTCAGGTGGTGGGCTCTTGCTATTACCAATGTTTTTATCGCATTGAGTATGATCTCATTTGTAAATCATCAGTTCAGGGATAGATTGTATGTTTTACATTCTCAATATCGAAGTATTGTTTTTACAGCGATTGTTGTCGGTCTTGTTACCGGGCCCATCTGCAATGTAACCAGCTACGATCTCTTTACTCATTTAGAGCTGTATATTAAATCAATGTAGAGAAAAACAAGGTAAGTGGCATGGTAAGCCGTGCCTGTCAATGATGGTATTCAGGGTGTGGGGAGAAAGTAGGCAAAGAATCATTGCTCTGGTGTATATCAGCTGAATCACCATGCGCCAGGGAAGAGAATCACACTGGATGTAAACCACGTCAATAGCTGTCGCTATACTATTCGAAATTCCAAGTGTCTTGCTTTTGAAGTTCTTCCCCTCGTCGAATTCGTTCTACAGGTATATGGGTCATCTTATTCGTCTGTGTAAGACAGGAGCTTGATCGATGTAGGTAGGAATTCCTATCTTGTTATCCGCTCTAACTATTTTAAAGTAGTTTAAGCGACGAATCAGCAGATGGGTAAGGCTTTATGCTATAGGCATGCACGGTTCCGTCACTTTTTCTGATTGAACAGTCATTGCTATTCGGAATATGAAAAGTCCCTGCTGTAACGTTGCTAGCTGCAGTGTGCTTGATAATTTCAGCTGTCGCAGTTTAAACCTGCAGTTTGAAACGGATAGGAAAAACAAGGATATGATAATGGGACTACGATGTGTGTTGATTGGCACGCTGTCGATTCTGCTTTGGAGTTGCGGTGGCGGTGGGTCAACAGAGCCTGACAGCAACGGTGTGCAGCAGGATGAGTCTGACTTAGCGGGGAATACGACCAATGACGGTGATGCAACTGACCCGAACAATGACACTGATGGTATAGGTGGCGGTGATGGCGGCGACAGTGATTCTGTTGTTCCGGGTGGTACAGATGAAGGTAGCCCTGACAACGATGATACAAACGCAAGTGATCCGGGCGCGGGAATACCCGAAACGTCTGGATCTCTTCAACTGATTGCCGCGGAACGAGGACCGGCACCGGGGATTGCCGGACAGACGCTAGGTGATATCAATGAAGTTGCTGTGGTTACTTCTGGTGCTATGGCGTTCACTGCAGAATACCAGCAACGACTCGATGGGGTGTGGCACGGAACGGTCCAGCAACCTGCATTGCTTTTCAAGCAGGGCGATGCCATTGGAGGTGATATTTCATTGCCGTTTCAAGACGTGCAACAAATGCAACTGGCCAACGACGGATCGCTTGGGTTGATTGTGTCTTCCGACACCAGCCAGCAATTCAATACGGTCGACGACACAGCCTTCGTCATTTCTAACAACGGAAGTGTTGAGGTAGTAGTTCAATCCGGTCAGCAATTAACAGGAGAGTTGCGCCAGGAGTACACAGTTGGTGCGGTGGTATCGATGCGCCATAGTAATGGTGGTTCAATGATACAGGTCAGTTCGCAAGACCGAACCCTTAAAAACCTGATTCTTGTGTACCAGAACGGCAGTCTTGAGCAATTGGCAGAAGTGAGCAGTTTTACCTTTCAGGGCATCGGATTCCAGTTGCCTAACGGCTGCAGGTTCGTGATTAATGACAGAATTCGAACCGATTCACAGGTTTCCCTGAACTACAGCATTGCAGACAGCGGTGCGTTGGTCTTTATTGCTGATCTGTTTAACAGTGAAAGCAATCAATCATGTGATGGTTCTGCTCTGGTAAGACGCACTGGCAACCAGTATGAGATTCTGGCTACAACTGATCAGGCGGTGCCGGGTGCCCCTGGGTCGAGCATAGTCAGTTTGGACATGCACTCTGTGCGTGCCGATGGTTCCGTGGTCGTACTCGCACAAGCGAATACTGCGACAGGTGAATTCGGTGGAGCAGATAGCTGGTCCTGGTGGTTGTTCCCTGCGACGGGTGAACCTGGATTGATTGCGTTGGCGGGTGAAGAATTCGAAATTGGTCAGTCGACCTCGGTGTTACCGGGGTTTTTTGGCTTTTCTCGCTGGCCAGGTTCACGGTTAGCCACCAATGGTTCACAGGTAGCACTCCGACTTGATAATGTTCCGGTGCCAGATCCAGCGGTGCAGGATCTGACTGCTGACATTATGTTTGCCGGCCCGGTAAGAGGCAATCAACCGCACGGCGAGCTATTGGCGCCGGGTATGGCGGCATTAAGAGCCGCAGTGGTTAGTGGTAGCGCAAATTTTCCGGCATTTCCGGATGGTAGTTATTTCTCGCAGATTTCCGATCCCGTTGCCGGAAGAAATAATACATGGATTTTCACAGGCAACCTGGTAGATGCGTCGGTTGGTGGTGAAGGAAAAAGCGGTATTTGGCGAACCGATCCGGAATCCCCGCCCGTGCAGCTTTTCACCGAAGGGGAAACCGTGCTGGTGTCGGGTCTGGAGCGAGAGATCACATCAGTCTTTTCAAATTTCATTAATCGGCTGCGGGGTGCCGCGCCGTTGTTTGAGTTGGCGGATGGCGCCCTGGTGTTCCTCGGATCGATTGAAGGTGGATCCGAAGCATTGGTAAGGACTGTGCCATCCGAGTAATTGAACGGTTAAAAAATAAATGCAAACGGAAGGGACGATATAGTGGCTGACTGGTTAAGGAAATTTTCAAGAGCGGGTCTGGTGTTTGTTACGTTGCTGGTCTTTGCATGTGGCGGTGGCGGGAGTGCGCCACCGGTTGATCAGCCGGTTGATCAGAATGACGGCGTCGATTCTGGTATTGAATTGAATCAAAGCATGGAAAGCGACAACACAGAAACACCGGCTGACGACGCATCTGATGGTATCGCCGCGGTAGATGCCGCAGCCAACGGAGTGTTCAGAGTTCAGACCGGAACCGCTGAAGATGGTGTGAACAGACTTTTCCTCTCTGAGATAGACGAGGTTCAGGCGAACCGTGGCGGGTACCTGGCGGTGGACGCGACTGCCACCCAATCTGCACCGACTGATACTTTTCCTAATCGTACAGAGCGGGTATCAACCGTATGGCATGGCACGCTGCAATCTCCTGCGCTGCTTGTTACTGCGGGTGATGCGATTGGTAATCAACCGCCGAATATCAGATACGGTGAAACCAGTCTGATTTCCTTACGCGCTGATGGAGAGGTAGCGCTGATTGCCGAGAGCATTGGCCTGGAGGAAAAAGAGTTTTACGCTATTGGTGGTGCGGAAGGCGTGACGTCGTACCTTGAGGAAGGGCAGTCTATTGCCGGTGTGGATGGAGAGAGTGTTGTGATTGGTGGCTTCCGTCGATTGCAGCACTCGAGTGCAGGCTCGCTGGTGTATGCCACTATCGACGGTTCTATCAGCGGGGCACTGGTATTGTTAGTGAACAGGGATCAGCACTCTATAGAAGCTGTCACCGGGTATCGCCCTGATGCTGCCCCGCTGCTCGAAGATGGTTGCCGGTTCAGTATTACTCGTGAGGCCTTTAATGAAATACCTCAGTTTTCTATTTCGCCAGCCGGTGTCATGGCGTTTGGTGCACAACCGTTTTCGACTGGCACTGCCACCTGTGCAGCCACTGCTATTGTGCGCAAGTCCGGCGGACAGTATGAGACCCTGGTGCAAAGCGGAGACCTGGTGCCGGGCACCGGTATAACCACGTTTGCTTCAGTCGGTCTGCACTCGATTGCTGATGATGACTCCATTGTTTTTGAAGCTGTATTGAATACGCCCACCGGCGTTGATGATGGTGACAACCGCAGTTCCTGGTGGGTGATTGCCCCGGATAATTCCATGCGGCTTATCGCACTGGCTGGCGAAGAGGTATCACTTGGCGCGTCGACCACCAACACATTGCCGGTGCAGAGTAGCGCCTATGACGTGGTATATGAGGGCGGCTATGCGGCCATCAGGGTTGCTTTTGATTTTCGCACGCAAGCTATTTTATTTGGCCGCCCGCACGAAGGTGTGCAGCCCCATGCGGCGATCGCAGCGCCTGGTGCATCGGCATTGCAAAACGTGGCGTCATCCTTTGATACCGGCTTTGGCACGTTTGCAGACAGCGTGTTTTTCGATGAGCTTTCCACGCCAGTCATCTCAGCTGATGGCCGTGTTGCTTTTACGTCAATACTGATCGATGCGTCAAACGAAAGCGAAGTATACGACGCCATTTGGGTAAAGCCCGTTGATGGCGCGCTGTCGGTTACAGCAGATTCTTCCACTACAGTCAATATCGATAGCGCGCTGCAAACGGTCTTGAATTTTGATTCAGAAATACGTCGAACGGGACCGGTTGGAGAAGATACCCTGGGGTTTCTGGATGACGGTGGCATAGTGTTTAGCGGGAAGTTCACTAATGATTCGAGCACCAGGGGCGATCAGGGGGTTGCATATCTAAAACCATCTATGCCGTAGACAACGGTTGTAAGCAGCTATGTTATCTGCAAGAAGCTGAAGTTCATCCGCGGCTGGCACCACCGTGTCGGCTGCTGTAATAGCAGCCGTTTACGTAGCTTGTCTTAATTTCGGCTGTTTGGTTTTTTCGCAATCCTCCGCGAATAAATTGTGAGCCACATCACATCACCCTGAGGTAATTAGCACCGGCGTGCTGAAAGAATGATTCATATCGCATACATAATGTTTCAATTTTGACACATTATGGCCTGACATTTTTCAGGTAAAGCGACGTGAAAATCAGGTGTGGCTCGAAAGCAGGAATAATCGCTGTTGTGGCAGCGCTGACAAGCGCTGGATGCACCGGCGAGTCAGAGGAGGTTTCGAGCTCATCAGCCAGGCAGATTAACTCTACTGCTATCGATTTCAACTCAATCAGTTATTCAGTTAATGGTACCAATAATGGTACCGGGCAATCCGACATCACGGTAACTAGCTCCATTCTGATTGCACCGCGGCAGCAGGTGAATAATCAATCGAACACGAGCCGATCGTTGCCAGAGTGTGATAGCAGCGAGAGTGACCCGGATGGTGACGGTTTTGGCTATGAGAACGATACAAGCTGCCTGGTAACTGCAGAGACAAACCGGGCAGCATCTGACACTAACTTAATTGATGAAACGACCCAACAGAGTAACAACCAGGATGATAGCGGAGAATCTTCTGAGCAAAATGTGCGGATCTGCACTGGTCTGACAGTAGATTTCGATGGCGATGGATATGGCTTTGAGAATGGCACATCTTGCCTGATAAGGTCGGTCGTACAAAACCAGGGCATTGATGTTTCAAAGTCGCCAACCGATACTGACAATTTTCCGGATAATTTACACAGGGTGACGGATGTCATCCTGACCGCTGGACAGTCAAACGCTTTTGCGAACGGAACAAGGTTCGAACCCGATATTTATCCGGAAGATCGTATCGATGATCGAATTCTTGTATGGACACAGAACAATGGCTGGAAAGTAGCTAATCCGCTGAATCAGATCTGGGAACACGAGCAGTTTCCGGCTCGACCCTGGGACCCGTGGACTTCCAGCAACTCCCCTGGATTTCAGATTGCGAGAGCTATTGTCGATGCAGATCCGGAAAGAGTCGTGGCATTTATCCCCACGTCCACTCCCGGGCAGGCAATTCACCACTGGCGGTATGGTGCCGCACCGTACAATGCAATTAAACAACGAGTTGAAAATGCGTTAAACGATATTCCACACAAGTTTCAACTTGACCTGATCTGGTGGATGCAGGGTGAGTCTGACGCCAATGCCTCGGACTACTACCGCAACACTCTGAACGAACTAATCAACAACTGGCGCAGTGAACCCTGGTATGGTAACGATAAATACTTTATTGCCAATGAGACAATCAGGTTTGAGGTCAACCAGATATTCCAGGAACTGCGTAACAATGACGACCCCTATACCGACTACAGTGCAGCTGCCGGATTGCCTAGTATCAAACCAAATGGCAACCATTTTAACTCACAATCCTACCGTATTATCGGTAATCGTGTGCAACAGGTCTATCTCGATATGCGACGTGCGACCGGCGCTCAGTGAAAGACTCTAACAGGCTGCCTACACTACAACAGAAGAAATGCATTACCCTTCTTTAAGGTACATTCAGGTTATAGAGGTTCATTCTCAAAAACACCTATCCTGTTGCGACCTGGACCAGTCATCCGCCTGCATTTGCAATCCAGCCAGTAAATATTTCTCAAACCATTGCCGACTATAGTCGTAGCGTAGCAGGCTAGTGCACGATCACAGGTGCCGGCATCGCGATCGTGAAATTGATTCCTTTGGCATGCCGCTTTTTCTAAAAAAACTTTTTTTCAGTCTCCCAAAGCGAGGTATTCCGGATTACGGCACTGGAATTCGGGGAGATCTTCCTATTTGCTACTTATAGCCATGCTTGTCACTTTTTAGTCCCTTACGTTGAAATGGCTCAAGCCGAATAAACGCGCTGTGTCTATTGTCAAGGGAATAGAAAATGCATTCCCACAACGTTTTTGTTCTTTATTCAATCTATAAGGGATCTGAACCAGTGCAGACTATCGGCAAAATTGATGAAATAGCTGATTTGGAAACCATGGACTTGATAGAATTCAATGATGGTGTTAATCCATGGGCACCTAATGAAACTATGGCGGTAGGATTTAAAAACGGCCGGGTCTATCTTCGCGGGATGATCGAGCGTTGGGGTTTCCAGAATCTGGGTAAGGTGATTGACGTTGGCTCCGGTTATGGTCGCTGGTCGGTTTTTCTGGCTGAAAGAAATACAGAATTTCCTGGTGTGGAGCGCAATGAAGGCGGTGTGGGGTTTTGTCGTAAGTTCAGTTCGTATCTCGGGCTTGATAACGCAAAGTACACTGCTGGTGATGTTAGAAAGATCCCTGAACAGTCCGGAACATTTGATGGTGCCTGGTGCAACAACGTAGTGCAGTTTGTTGACCGTGCAGAGCTCTTAACTGAAATTAACCGGACACATGTCTAATCACCGGAGCCGATGCTGTAAACCTCGATGCCATCGGTTCGTCCGCGTACTGTCACACGGCCAATAGAAGCAGTGTTGTAGCTGCACTGGAGCCTGGAGTGCGTTGATTCGGATATCAGAATGCGTGTGCCATGCTGTTTTGTTCATTTGCTCCAGGCGGGCTGCCAGGTTGACGGCGTCTCCGTGCACGGTAACACTTCACCCTGAGCACTCTCGCGTTCCAGCGCTTCACACAAATTGCCGGGGGGCACTGCTCCAAAGTCTCTGCACTTCGATTTGAGTGAATGGGCAGCGATCTTTAATTTGGCCCAATCTGAAGGGTTGGCGCTATATTCCAATTTGTCCAAAAGATCCGGGGCTGTTTCGGTGAAATCCTGAGTGAGTTCAGCCAAATCTTCCCCATCACCACCAATCAAATCGCGAAGGCGTGCTAGAGCGTCTATATCAATTTGTGTCATATCAACTGCTCTTGGGACTAATATTCTGTTGGTGCAACCGGTGACTCTTGTTCCTCCAGATCCTCAACGTTGCCTCCGATCATGGCGCTCGGTTTCCGTAGTACCGTGGTGTCAATTGCCGAGTGATTCACCGGATTGCTCTGGATTTGCCTGAAGACGCATTTGCTTATGACCGACTACCCGTTTCAGACATTCCGAGAGTTTGTCAATTTCGATCGGTTTGCTGAGGTAGTCGTCCATACCTGAACGCAGGTGGCTCTCGCGATCAGATGCCATCGCATTTGCCGTTAATGCAACAATGTACGGAACTTCTTGTGTAGAAATGGCATCCCGCAACATGGCTGTTGCTGTGACCCCATCGATTTCCGGCATTTCTAGGTCCATGAAAACGACATCAAACTTTCTTGACGCACAGGCTGCTATCGCATTCAGCCCGCCATTGACTAACACCGGCTCAAACCCGAGCCGCATTAGTATTTTGTTGCCAATTTTTCGGTTTATCGCGTTGTCATCAACCAACAGAATATCGAATGGATAATGCTTGCCCGCCAGGCTCTCGCGAGCATGGGCCGGGTTACTGGCGCCTCCTCATTGGCACAGCGGCAGTCCCGTGCTGTCTGATAAATACTTTATTGCCAATGAGATAATCAGATTTGAGGTCAACCAGATTTTCCACGAGTTGCGTAACAATGACGACCCCTACACCGATTACAGTGCAGCTGCCGGCTTGCCCGGCATTAAACCAAATGGTCACCACTTTAACTCGCAATCCTACCGAATAATTGGCAATCGTGTGCAGCAGGTTTATCTCGATATGCAACGTGCTACCGACACACATTAAAAAACCCTGCGCTACTAAAAATTAAAATGTACTCTTTTCTTCTGCGTGCTACTCGCCATAGATTTGTAATGTACTACCTTCAACTGATTAGTTGTCACACTTCGTACTTGTTGCCGGCAGTTGTGCGTATTGGATGGGTGTCGTATATAAGGTTCAGGTATTCGACTTTGTCTGAGTTTTTGGCAAACGAGAATAGATCCATGACCTTGAATGAAATAATGGTTCCGTCGCGTACCGTCCAATCGTATTGAAAATAGCAAGTGGCGTGATTTTTATCGCTGGCACTCAAAAATACGTCAATCGGAGTAATAGTGTTTTCGGTCGAAGCCTCGGCAAGGCGATCAAAAAACTGATTTGCGGCCATCTCACCCAGAAAAGGGGAGAGTACTTTTCCATCAGATGTAAACAGGCTTTTTATTGTATCGTAGTCGCTGCCATCCAGAGCTTTCATATAGGTTTGCAGGGTTTCCAGGTAGGAGTTCATTTTTTTCGCTCGATCAATAAATAACTAAATTTAAGCGCAGAGTTTACGCGCTTTGGAGCCTGGATGCCGTAGCTTGTGCGCTAGATTATATGAATTGCCACATCAATCGGTGTGCGAGTCGCAACACATTGTGCAAAATCACAGCCTCAACATCCCTGGTAGATTGATTCTTGATACGGAACAATTAATTTTTACTTAAGTGCCAGGGCTATTGCGGGAGCTCGTCCTGGTTCGAGCGTAATCGGGTTTTTGGCTGATTGAATATCGCAGTTTGAAAATTCCCGGTTTTAGTAATCAAGCGGGAATTCGCTGGCGAATCAATCAATTTCTGCGATCTGCTGGACTAGATGCGAGTTATCTGTCGCTCATTGCCTTGTTGGTGTTCCGTTGCAAAGAGTGTGCTGTTAGCTGGCGGCAAATGCCGACCGCACTCACGGTAATCCACATAATCTGAATCAAAGCAGAAGCTAAATTGAAGCTCTTGTAGAGACTGATCAAAACGAGAGCTGCGGCGATGCTGTTGAGTATCGAGTATTTTAGCGAGTTGCCATCGAGCCGGCCCAATTGAAGAGCCCCATAGCTCCATAGGTAGAAAAACACGCCGAGTAACCCGACGGCATCCAATATTAGTAGATCGCTCACAACAGCAGTGGACATTTCCATATGAATTTGGTTGACTCAAGGGGTTCAGACAACCGGATAGTTTTCAGTTGTTTCGCAGGAGCCTGGTAAACCAGGCATCAACGATGTAGTGCTTCAACAGAGGCTGCAACCAATGTCTGGTCGCAGCCATCTGCAGATACTTTTAGTTAAACGCAATCACAAACAGGCAGTCAAAGAAAATCTGGTTGTCAGAGGTGAGTCGCGACATATCAACCTGGCCGGAAAGCCTCACACCACCTGTTGCGCCATCAAAGGCACCGGTGCCATACAACACGCCGTCATCACCATTGGCACCGGTAATATGGGTAAAATTGATGCCGTCTCGCATTGTGGGTTGTAATACGGGGCGGACGGTCGTGTTACCCTGGACCACCAGAGTGTCGCCGCTATCGAGTGTAAAGAAGCCGGTTCCGGTCAGTCTGAGATTGCCGTTGTCGTCGGAAATAACATCGAGGCAATCTGATCCTGTACCGATCTGTAAGCCTGTGGCAGGATTGAATATTGGCGCATCGAAGCACGGTGCTGTGGTATCGGGTATGCCATCACCAGTGGTATCAAAGGTTCTGGGTTCCGCAGTACCAGGTCCTTTGAATTGCACCACCAGGCGGGTTCCGGAGATACCGTCGGGCATGGAAGATGTGCTGTCGTCGGCTGCGAGCGGTGGGCAACTGAGCCCAGTGGTTTCATCAAAGCCCCATCCCTGGTTTTGCTGTGCATAGGCATAGCTGCAGTTTTGCGCAGCTGGCTGATCGTCTATAGGTAACGGGGCACAGCTCTCGCCAGTTGATGCGTTATAACCCCAGCCATCATTTGTTGCAGCGTCACGATAAGTGCACTGATCGGCCCCATCGTTGGCAATGGCGTTTGATGATGTGAAGCTACTGAACATACAAATGCTGGCTAGCAGCACGGTATGCACAGCGGTTGCCAGCGGTTGAGTACGGGTTGTCTTCATGACTTTCCTTTCTATTAATTTGAGACGCAAGCATAAAAAAGGGACTGAATCTCGTATTAACACAAGCGCTGACATCCCTGTCTTTCTGCGATGAATATTTTCTGCGATGAATACAAAGCTCCCGATCATTGACAACAAAACAGTAGTGATGATCAGAGTGGTTACTGAGGAAACTGAAAAATCAGTGATCAGTGGTTGAGCTCGGTAATTACTTTAGCGCTACAAGGCGTTGTTGCGAATACCGCAATTGATAGACGGGATGGCATACCTCAAATGGTGTATTGCCAGTAAGCACAGGGCTTTCTTATCAAACGCGGCTGGCTATTAAACGCGACTGGCTGCTTCTGAAAATCGAGGGATCAGGTCCCGATATTTCTGAAAAAATAACAACTGGCCGGCATCTTCAACCACTTCAATGTTGATCCAGGGAAATCGCTCTCGATAGGCGGCTATGGTAGCCGCGTCGCCTAGCGGATCTTGTAAGCCGTTGACAAACCAAACGGGCGTATTACGGGCCGCCTCAACACGCTCAGACCAGTCCGACTCTGTCTCCAGCAGTTCCCGCGCATAGGCAAATGCCGCATGTGTATCTTCATCTACCGCAAGTTTCGATGCCTCAAGCAGTGTTGGTGCGAGCTCGGCGTTATAAATGACGGAAAGATCTGCCGGTGAACCCTTGTGAATAGTCTGGAACATTTTTTCCCGCCCCAACTTTCTGGCCAGCGTGAATCCCGCTTTACTAGTGAAGTACAAGAGGTGCGGTGCATATCGAGCGTTGGAGAGAAAGAAGTGATGCCATTTACCCATGCCGGCATATTGCATCCGGGAGGGTAGAGGCAGGCGTCCGCCCAGGCCTATTATCTCGCTAATTCGGTCACCGTGTTCTGCCGCAAAATCCAGTGCGAAAAGCATATCGTTGCCTTGCACCACATACGGGCATCGTTCGATTCCCAGAAAATCCATGACCTCCAGTGTGTCATTTCGGGTGACGGCCAGAATGTCTTCCTTCTTGCCTACAGGCTCGCTCTTGCCCCAGCCACTGCGCACCGGTGTGACCACTTTAAGATTGTATTGCTCGGCCATCTTGACGGCAGCCGGGTGCCATCTCGCCAGACCGTAGCCCATGTGGCTAAACAGTATCGGACTACCCTCAGCTGGACCCTGAACCAGATAATCGAGCCTGCGTCCACTCGGTAACTGCAACGTCGAGTAGGGTTTAAAAACCAGGGTTGTGGTGTCGGTGGGAATATTTGCGCACTTCTCACCGTTGGCAGTTTTGTCCTGTCTGTCGCCAAGTTCAGGGCTGCGCTCGATTACCTCCATTAAAGACAGGGTTACTCGAACCAGTTCAGATTGCGATTGCGCACGAGTCTTGTTCAGTATCGACTTCAGTTGTGTTCGTACAGTCCCCAGAGAGCGCTGTCGTTCGCGGGCAATGGTTTTGAGTGCCTTACCGTCAACCAGTGCCCTGACAATATTGCGCTCGGCCTCCGACAGTGCAAACACTTCATGCAAGGTCTGATCGAGCGCCGCTGGCCAGTAGAGTTCTGTTGAAGCGATTAGTACATGACCACTGGAACTGCTCTTTGATTCGGCCTCTGCCGGCACTGGATCGAACCACTTGGCATGGAATACAACCACCCGCCCCGCATCGTCCGTAGATTTAAGGTGAATCAGCTTACCTTCGGTTGACTTATGTCGCAGTAGCCGGCGCATCGACAGTACCAGCTGATCGTTGTCATCGTCTTCGAACGGCAATGTATCTATAGAGTCGCCAGTGCCAATGGAAAATACCTGCGCCGCAATGCTATTTAGTGCGACGATTTGTAAGGATGAGTCAATAACCAATGCCGCCACGGTGTCAAATGGCGCGAGGATTCTCTCCACCGGGGATTGCTGCTGGTCATCGTCAAGACGATCCAGAAAGGTCTCTGCGCGTGAGATATGTTTTTCGAAAACATCGCCCAGCACCTCGACTTTACGCAGCGTATTGCGTACTTTCTCGACGTCAAGTCGACTGGAACCCAGGCGCTCGATAAATCGATCCAGATTCTTGGGGTCAAGAGCGATATCGTAAATATCGTCTATGAACTGGTGATCTACAGGGGTTGAAGTTTGTGAGGCCAGCTCCTTTTCTGAAACCGGACCGCCATCATCAAAGTGCTTCTTTACCAGCTTAAGGTTGGCTTTTCCATCCATGGATTCCATTTTCTAATCTCTTTGCAGTTTTTGGTAACTATCAGTTGGTTTGTTATAACACGTAGAGGTTCAGACTAAAACTGACACATTGCATTGAAAAAGGAAGGAAACAGCGTTTGAAAAGCGGAGGTTACCGGTTGCGGCTGCTAAACCGATTTACGCAGCGTCGTTTGGCAATTTGTTGATAGTCGAAGGGGTAGCAATGTGGGTATTGGTGCTTGTTGTGCCTTGTGTGACGCACAATGATTCTTACACCAAATGTGAAAGCGTTGGTCCTGCGTTCGAGAAGATTTTGTCAACCTGTTTTGCTGGCGGTAGCCGTGCTGATGATGCGGATATCACCCTGGTGAAAGGTGTGGGTAGACCGATAGACGACTGTACTGCGCGCTGGCTTATCTTTGCAACGCTTGTCTATATCATTGTTTTCCAGTATCCATAGACTGCATGTAAACCTTTTCTACTAGCTGGTGCATCAAAGAACGACCGCCAGGCTACTTTCTGCTACATAAGCGGGTTAGAGTCGTTAAGCTTCGCAAGGTAACTGGATCATTGCTTAAGCAACAGGGACGACTGTAGTATCGTCGAGTAACGTGTTGTGTCGAAGTATTCTATGCCTGGTATTCACCTGTTAAGCCTGACTGAGGTGCAGACGTGCCTGAAACTCCATTAGTGTTCAAAGCTGCCGGTATTAATCTCTCTGCCACCCTGAACATGCCCGAGAACCCGACCCACATGCTGCTCCTGGCGCACGGTGCCGGTGCGGATCACCGACATGCGCACATGGCATCGCTGGCAGAGGCGTTCCAGGCACAGGAGATAGCAACGCTACGATTCAATTTCCCGTTCAGGCAGGAGGGACGCAATCGTGTTGATTCAAAAGCAATCTCGACAGAGTGCATCATTAGAGCTGCCGCCTTTCTGGAGAAACAAATGGCACTGCCGTTGTTTATCGGTGGTCATAGTTTTGGTGGACGCATGGCGACTCACGCGGTAGCGGAAGAAGGTCTGCAATGCAGCGGAATGGTTCTTTGTTCGTACCCGCTTCACGGTGTGGGGAAACCATCGACCGACCGGGCAGCTCACTTGAAGCTGGTAACTGTACCTATGCTTTTCCTAAGTGGTACCAGAGACAAGCTGGCTGACAGAAAATTGCTGACTGGTGAAATAGAAAAGCTGCCTTCCATCCATAAAGTGCACTGGCTTGATACTGGTGATCACTCTTTCAAAATTTTGAAGCGAACTCGCACTTGTGGCATTGATATCTATACTGAAGCTGGACAGGTTGCTCGTGGCTTTGTAAGTAGCCTTCGATAGATGTCTGGAGTGTTGTTGTTCCAGATGTCAGCATTTCTTTTTGAACCGGTTTTACGTGCATGTAGTTCCGAGCCATAACAAGCAAAGTAGCAACGCTGTCTGTTGAATCCTAGCGGCCCGTCAACTGGCATGAATTGATCTGCCCGGATGGCTGTTTGCCCGCAGAGGTATTGGCAACGGGCTGAAAACGTTACTGCGACTTTCATTTTCTTGACAGGTATTTGTAAGGGGCGTACATTTCTTTTATTTGGGAAATAAATCCCAATTATAGAAAAGCGCACATTCTAAACACTTAACGACCTATCGTAATTTTTATACCCTGGTCCCAATTCGTCTGTGTTGATCTTTTGTTGTTTTAAAGACGTTTTGGCAACTAATTCGGTATTACCCTGGATACAAAAAGATGCGAATCATCCCCTTAATTTTTGCCTCGACGCTAATATTGCTGGTTGGCTGTGATGGCGACACAGTAGCGATAGTTGGTGAAGCAACCCCTGAAGACGATTCAACTATTGCAGAGACAACGATTGAAGAGTCGGACACAGCCGGAACTGTGATGGCTGCATTTGTTGGAAGTACTTTCGTTTCGGCTGATCGGCTAGAGACTGGTGAAAATGCCACCGGTGAATTGGTGTTGGGAAACTGGACGGTAAGCTTCACTACCGATACGGTCACATGGGTATACTCGGATGTAGTTGAGGTAGGCAGTTACTCTGCGGAAGAGGGTGTCGCCAGTTTTAACGGACGCGATGTATCGTTCGCACTGGACGGTGGCGATCTGATCTGGGACTCGCTGAGTTATCGCAGAACAGCGGCTTCGCTGTTTGATTCCCAGGAAACCCTGGTGGCATATCTTGACGGTTTTAGCTTTGATACCGTAGAGGAATTTGATGTCGGGGAAAGCGCAACTGGTGAACTGGTGTTGGGTAAATGGTCTGTTCAGTTTGCCGGTGACGAGATCAGCTGGAGAGTGCAGGACACTATCTCCGCAGGTACTTACTCCTTTAGCAATAGCAACAGTTTTACCGCCAGCTTTGGTAACAGCAACATCACCGTTTATGTTCTTGCTGGCGGTGAGCTTATGGTTAACTCCATCATCTACAAGAGAGAGCTGGCGAGTCAGTTTAGCTCGCAGGAATCGCTGGTGGATTTTCTGAACGGTACGACTTACAAATCGGATGAATTGAGAGATGTTGGTGAGTCTAGCCCTGGTATTACCGAACTCGGGAGCTGGTTTATTGATTTCACAGACAATACGTTTATGTGGACTTATCAGGTGGTTACTGAAGCTGGCACCTACGCCTATCTCGACGACAACAATTTTATCGCGAACCTGGTCGGCAGAGATCTTACCATTGAAGTGCAGGGTGATGATATTCTTTGGGATGGTGTACGTTATTCACGAGTGTTTGGTGAGTAGTTGTTGCTAGCTGGCTCGGACGCCCGGGGTTGATGGAATTTTTTCAGGAGAAAAAAAGACGGGTCAATGTTGTTGTGCCAGATCAGCAACGAAGCGCTAAACTATCAGTTCAGGCCTGGCCCAGTTCAAAAATTCCCGGGAGCAAAAATATTCGCAAAAAACGTTATCTGTATTCTTTACCGACGCTGTCGCTCCTGTCCGCTCTGGCTTTTGCAGCAGATGCTTTTGCAGCAGATCAGGGGCCACTCTACGGAAAGTGGGGAACGCAAACCCAGTGTGCCGGAGAACTTCTTACTCCCGGGGGTACAAAGCGCGCCACACCTTTTGAAATCGGGAAGGACTGGCTCGGTCATGGCGATGTTTGGTGTCGACTGTTCTGGTCGACCGCGGCTCCGACATCAGATGGTCTATTTGCGGCAGCACGTGCGCTCTGCGGTGAGGACGCGGTGGTCGACTATCGTATCAATTTCAACCTGGATGGCAGTGAGCTTACCCTTATCTGGAATATGCAGTTTGAAAACGGCCCTTTAATGCGTTGCCCGGAAACTAACTGAAGTCTCCTAGACGAGTTTTCCGGCCTTACCCGTAATGTTAATTGCAAGGTCGGCAATCTTCACCAATGACGCAATAAAATCGGTAGCCTTTTGCTTTTTCTCCGTTGCGGTCCGTGCGTTTTTTAGCACACGAGAGATATCGGCAACATCCGCGGTTGTTAAAATACCACCGAAATCGAGCGCTGCGCGCGCCTGTAATCGAACCAGCTTTGCGCGTCGGCTGCGCTTGAGTGCCTTTAGATCTGACACCGCTGTTGCACTGAGTCCGGGCGTTGAGAGTGACGAGTTTATTTGTCTTATGTGTTCTTCAAATTCTACGATCTGCTGGTCTCGTGCCGTTTTAGCGCGCTGGTTTGCTGCCAACAACAGAGCCTCGGATTTAGCAACCAGCGCGGCTATCTGTTTTATTTCTCCAGCTGATAGTTTGCCCTGATCGGTAGCTCTGGTTTGTACAGTGTCCAGGAGCTTTTTTGCCTGAGTGCCAATAGCTTTGACATCGTCTATCAGGTCTCTTGCTGCCGCTTTGGACATGATTACTTTTCTCCCTTTAGCGATATCAGCTTCTGTATCGCATCTGCCGATTTTTGCCTGGCTTTCAAGGCTCTTTCCTCGATTTTCTGCACGTCTGCTGCCAGTGATTTCAGCCGAGTGCTCTCGGTGGCCTCCAGCGTGGTGCGGAATGATCTAACTTCTGTAAGGAAATTATCGGTAGAGGATTGTATACGAGCAGATTTTGGTTGATTGGCATAGCGCAGTATAACCTCCATATTCTTTAGTGCATCGTTCAGCAAAGTTGCAAATTGTGTGTATGCTCTGTTGATATCGACGGTGGACTGACGGCGTTGATTCATCCTGCTTTGCAAAACACTTTGCTCTGCCTGCTCTGTTTCGTAGAGATGATATAGCACAACAGCGCGTTGGGTTTGGCGAAACTCTTCAGGCACCGTGGTCAGGAAAGACTGCATGGATTCCAGCTGTCTCGCTTTGGCAAGTTGGTCTTCGAGTTCGAAATTTAGCGCTTCGTATTCAGCGCCCAGTTCACCAAGGTTGCGCGCTGCCTTTTGCAGCTTAGGGCCGTTATCAGCCACCCGTGCCTGCAACTTCGCGATAACAGACCTCTCTTTTTCCCCTAGTTCCAATAGTGGTTTAGTAGTTCCACAGCCAACAGATGACAGTGCGATTACCGTGAACAGAATTAAATTTTTCATCAGTTTGCCTGTTCCGCTTTTATAAGCAGGTCGGCAATACTTGATCCATCCACGGTTACATCTGTCGCAATCCAGTCGTTCACACCGTTGTGCATTGTCTTCAGAATCTCTATGTACTGATTGAGATCATTGAGTGAGTCGGTTATCTCTGATTTGGCCTGGTTCAGGGAGAGAAGATTGTTGAGATCCTGGTAGAGGCCACCAGATGCGCGGCCACTGGTTTCAAATTGGAGCGCATTAGCTCTTTCTCTCAATTCATTTGCCGTTATTGTGTTGCCAAAAAGATTTGCTGTACTGCGCAGATCGTTGATGCGTTTTTTAAGTATGGCGTCAAGAATTTCGTCTGTGTTCTGATGGCTCTTGACTGATGCAGCTCTTACCTCGGAAACCAGTGCTCTAGTTGCTTCTCTGTCACTGCTTATTGACTGTGACAGCACCAACAAATTGCCATCGACCTCCTGGCTTTCCAGTTTCTTTATGGTCTCACTTACTGACCTGGACTCAATAGCACTGGCTGTCAGATCACTGACTTCCTCTATCTCCTGGATATATATATCACGAAGACTGTTTTGTGCATGCGTGAGTTGATCAAGTGCTGTTCCAAGCTGCAAAGATGCTTGCTTGACATCTGTCGATGCCACGCATCCGGATAGTAAAAGCCCGGTAAGGGCAGTAGAAATCACTTTCATCTTGTGGTCACCCGTTCTTTAATAATAGATAACCCGCCGATGGTTTCGCAGGTTGCCCCCTCCGCCGGAGACTATCATGGTTAAGTGTCGATGTTCATGACTACATCTTGCGCACTTTTATCGACGCCTTTGCGGGAACTCGCCATTTGCTCAACAGCCGCGTTGCAGCTCTTGAACAGTGTCTTGCTCATCAAACTATGGCTTTTTTCCGGCCTGACATTGGTCCGGTGCTGTTGAGAATATTGGTAGAATTTTCAATTTTGCGATAGTCACGGGTACTTGGTTTCGCCAATGCTGCGTCTTTAGTTGTGGTTCGCTAGTTGGCTCGCGACAGGGACTGGTCCGGGGCGTGGTGCATTCCCGTGAATATTGTTGTACTCTGGTTTGTGCGACCCGAATTGAGGAATAACCGGGATCGCATCGTTGCCGTCAAGCTACCTCTTTAGAGTGGCAAGTAAACTACGTCGGACTGATGCAAAAATGGCACATGACCCTCGTTGGCGGTACCGTATATTACAGACGTACTCGTACACTTTCCGGGGTGGCAGGTAGCGTTATTCAATCGCCGGATTGCAGGAACAAGACCGTTTTTCTTCAAACTATTGATGCCCCGACAGACGGGCGCTAAGGATAATTTATGATTGGCAGGAAATGGCTGGCAACGATCGGGGTAGCACTGTGTTTATCAGTAAACACGGCGTATGCCCAAAAAGCAGGCGGCACATTTATTCAAATTGTACAGCCGGAACCGCCCTCAATGGCGCCGTACCTTTCAACCTCCGGGCCCATAGGGCTGGTGGCACCCAAAATCTACCAGGGGCTGCTCGACTACGACAATGATCTGAACATTGTTCCCGAACTGGCGGAGAGTTTTGAAGTCAGCGATGACGGATTGACGGTCACCTTTAAATTGCAACAGGGCGTCACCTGGCATGATGGAACACCGTTTACGTCGGCTGACGTTCAATTCACGATCATGGAAGTACTGAAAAAATTCCACCCCAGAGGGCCGAATTCTTTTAAAGAAGTGAGTGAAATCCAAACACCGGATGATCACACCGCGATCTTTAAGCTCGACAAACCCGCTCCTTATATGATGCGTGCGTTTGCCGGATATGAGTCGCCGATCGTTCCAAAACATTTGCTTGAAGGCAAAGACATTCGCGAAGCAGATCTTGCGAACAACCCGGTCGGCACCGGACCGTTCAAGTTTGTGGAATGGAAAAAAGGCCAGTACATCCGGCTTGATAAAAACGAAAACTACTGGAAAGAGGGGCTGCCGCTGCTCGATCGTGTAGTGGCACGGATTATCCCGGATGCCTCAACGCGTACTGCAGCGATGGAGAGCGGCGAGGTTCATTACGGTGCCTTTGGCGCTATTCCGAATGTCGATGTAGTTCGTTTGAGAGAGATGGATAGCATTGGCGTCACCACAGATGGCTACTCGATGATTAACCCGGTGGCGTTGATCGAATTTGATGTAAATAACCCTCCTTTCGACGATCCTGCTATTAGAAAAGCCATTTCACACGCAATAGACCGGCAATTCCTGATTGACAATATCTGGTTTGGTTTCGGCAAGGCGGCAACCAGTGCGCTTTCGTCAAACTTTGAACCGACAGGGCTCTATTCTGCCTCTGACAACTATCCTGGTAAGCCGGACGTCGCCGCGGCAGTCAAAATTCTCGATGACGCCGGAATCAAAGCGGATGCCAACGGCGTGCGAGCCAAGGCAACGCTTGACCTGATTCCGTATGGCGAAGACTGGCGTCGCGCCGGCGAGTATGTAAAGCAGGCGATGGGCGATATAGGTATTGAACTTGATCTTCGCTATGAGGATGTACCCACCTGGATTAAGCGTGTCTATGGCGACTACGACTTCAAGATGAATATGAACTACTTCTATCAGTTGCCGGACCCGGTTATCGGTGTGCATCGTCACTACGGTACAGACCAGATTCGGCAGGGTACGCCGTTTGTAAACTCTACTCGCTATAGCGATGAGAAACTCGATGCCATGCTGGTCGCCGGAGCAACAGCGTCTGATCCGGGTGAGCGGGTAAACATCTATAAGGATATTCAGGCAAAACTTGCTGAAGATATGCCAGTGATGAATCTGTTCGAGATGCAGTTTACAACGGTATACAGCAGTAAGCTGAAAGACCATTCGTTCTCTGCGATGGGTGCATACTCGTCTTTTGATCGTACATGGATTGATGAGTAAAGTGGCAATGCCGCGGTAACAGGTGTGGTATATCTGTGTTCATCACCGCAGTTGCTTTAAGGTTGTGACTCGGGGCCTGTGCGACTGAAGCTTTGCTTCTGCAAGTAACTATCTGTCGCGCGGGCTCCCGGGCAGTCATTAACGGCTGCCCGTTTTTTTTGCATCTGTATGTGTTTCATGCAGGCTTCTAACATACACACAATTTTCCCCGGCTATGAATCTCACAGCAAAACGTTTTCGCTACGTTGTTAAGCGGCTACTTCAGGCAGTGCCTGTTGTGATAGCAATATTGGTGGTCAACTTTTTCCTGTTGCATATGGCAGAAGGGGATGCTGCAGACGTACTGGCCGGTGAGGCCGGTTCGGCAACGCCGGAATATATGGCACAACTGCGGGAGAAATTCGGACTCGACAAACCCCTGCCAGTACAGTTGGCGGTGTACCTTAAGAATGCACTGACATTTGATTTGGGGTTTTCATTCAGGCACAACATGCCGGTGTCGAAACTGGTGCTGGACCGGTTTGTGCCCACCTTGCTTTTAATGGTATCCACCATTGTAATCGCAGTGGGACTAGGCATTGTGCTTGGCCTGCTGGCCGCTTCCGGGTTGAACACATGGCGCGATAATATTATCTCCATATTTGCATTGGTGACCTATGCAACGCCACTGTTCTGGATCGGTTTAATGATGATTGTTGTTTTTTCCCTGAAGCTTGGCTGGTTTCCCACAAGCGGCATGGAGAACGTGGCCATGTTTTACGAAGGCTGGGACCGGGTCCGGGATATTGCCCATCATTTGGTGATGCCCACAATTACGCTGTCGCTTTTTTATCTGGCGCTTTACACGCGGCTAATGAGAGCCTCAATGCTTGAGCAGGCCGGTATGGACTATGTTACAACAGCCCGGGCAAAAGGACTCACCGAGCGGCGTATTGTTTTCGGGCATATTCTGCGCAATGCCTTGTTGCCGGTGGTTACGATGGCGGGCGTACAGGTTGGTGCGTTAATTGGTGGCTCGGTCATCGTCGAGTCTGTGTTCGCATGGCCCGGGCTGGGTATGCTTGCCTTTGAGGCGCTATTTGCCCGTGATCTTAATCTGTTGCTGGGGATATTTTTATTGTCAGCGTTGCTGGTGGTCGCGATCAACCTGATAGTCGATGTGATCTATTCATTTCTCGACCCGCGCATAGAGGTGTCCTGATGAGTTTTTTCAGGCTCTATTGCCGCAATCGCTCGGCGGTTCTCGGATTGGTGATATTGATTGCAGTTCTTCTGCTTGCCGCCAGCGCCTCTCTGTTTTTCCCGGATGATCCTTTTCGGCTTGCCGGAAGGCCTATGTCGCCACCAGGAGAAAATGGCTATTTACTGGGTAGCGATACATTGGGCCGCGATGTGGCGGCGGGGATCGCGCATGGGGCCCGAACGTCTCTTTTGATTGGTGGTCTGGCTACCACGGTGGCAGTATTACTCGGTGTGGTGCTGGGAGGCTTTGCCGGCTATTTTGGCGGTTGGGTTGATGACTTGTTGATGCGGGTAACCGAGATGTTTCAAACGATACCGTCGTTTATTTTTGCGATTTTGATCGTCGCCATAATGAAGCCTTCTATCAACAGTATAGTGATTGCCATAGCAGTGGTGTCATGGCCGGCAGTTGCACGGCTTGTGCGTGGTGAGTTTATGTCAATGCGCAACCGCGAGTTTGTTCAGGCGTGTCATATAGTAGGCATGAGTGACTGGCGGATTATGCTTCGGGAAATTTTACCTAATTGTCTGTCACCCATTATTGTGGCGGGCTCGCTAATGGTGGCCACGGCAATTCTTATCGAAAGTGGATTGTCATTTCTAGGGTTGGGGGATCCCAATATTATCAGCTGGGGTTTTCAGATTGGAGCGGGGCGTACGGTGTTGCGTTCGGCATGGTGGGTATGCACGTTTCCGGGAGTCGCAATATTGCTTACCGTGCTGGCGATAAACCTGGTGGGCGAAGGACTTAACGATGCGCTTAACCCGCGGCTGCGAAATCGCGCATGAGTACAGATTCCACGGCAATACCGCTGCTCGATATTAGTAAACTCACGATCTCGCTACCTAAAGGTGCAGAGCGTGCGTTTGCCGCTGAAGATATCGACTACAGGCTCGGTAACAACGAGATTTTATGTCTGGTCGGTGAATCGGGTTCGGGTAAGTCAATTACGGCGCGTGCGGTGATGGGTTTATTGCCGGCACCGCACGTGGCGGTAGCGTCCGGCGAGATTCTCTTTAGTGGTGAAGATCTGGTCAGTGCCAGTGCAGCACGGATGCGGCAAATTCGCGGTGGAGAGATTTCCATGATCTTTCAGGAGCCGATGACCGCACTCAACCCGGTGATGACCGTTGGTAAACAGATAGATGAAGTAATTCGCTTTCATGCCACTTTGAAGCGTCGGCAACGGCGCCAGCGTGCCATTGAATTGATTGAGAGCGTACATCTGCCTGACCCGGAACGCATAATCAAAGCCTACCCGCATGAGTTGTCAGGCGGGCAGCGACAGCGCGCGATGATAGCCATGGCACTGGCCATGGAGCCAAAGATTCTAATCGCCGACGAACCTACAACGGCGCTCGATGTGACCACTCAGGCGCAAATACTTAAACTGATAAAAGAGCTGCAACGCGATCACGATACCGGGGTTCTCTTTATAACCCACGACTTTGGTGTGGTGGCGGACATTGCAGACCGGGTGGCAGTTATGCAGCAGGGCAAGATTGTTGAGATAGGCAGTGCCGACGCGGTGCTGAATCGTCCTGAACATCCGTACACACAACGTCTGATTGGCGCCGTACCCAGTCTGTTGCCTCGCGCTGCACGAGAACTGTCCGGGGAAGTCGAACTCGACGTAATAAACCTGTCGAAAACCTACCGCAGTGGCGGGGGCTGGCTTCGTCTGGGAGCTGCAGAGAAAGTGGTGCATGCGGCAGACGAGGTCAACGTCACACTGCACAAGGGCGAGACACTCGGTATTGTCGGTGAATCCGGCTCTGGTAAGTCCACACTTGCGCGTTGTATTGTGCGGCTGATTGATGCAGAGCAGGGTGAGATACGCTTCCGTGGTACCGACCTTCGTCCTCTGGATCGAGCGGAAATGCGGCCCTATCGTTCAAAGATACAAATGGTTTTTCAGGACCCCTTTGCATCGCTTAATCCGAGAACCAGAGTGGGCAGAATAATTGCCGATGGTCCGGTTGTGCTGGGTGCTTCCGCGGCCGACGCTGAAAAACGTGCCAGGGAAATGCTGGAGTTGGTCGGGCTGGATGAGCAGGCATTTGATCGCTTCCCGCACGAGTTCTCCGGGGGACAACGCCAGCGTGTCGGTATTGCCCGTGCACTCGCACTGGACCCGGAGATACTGGTCGCTGACGAGCCCGTATCTGCACTGGATGTGTCGATACAGGCACAGGTGTTACAACTGCTTGCGGAAATTCGCGATCGGTTGCAGTTATCAATGATATTTATCACTCACGACCTGCGCGTGGCAGCGCAAGTGTGTGACCGAATCAGTGTGATGCGGCTTGGTAAAGTGGTTGAGCAAGGGCCAACCGCTGAATTATTTAAAAACGCGGAGCATCCCTATACGCGAGAGCTTATCAGTGCTGTGCCGGGTCGGGACTGGATTCCGGATACTCAGCAGTCACGCTGACGCACCACCATTGTCATCGCGGGTGTTGGCGAGCGCAGATGCAATCAGCCCTGCCGGAATTGCGACAATTCCGACGCCTATGATTAATACAAAAAAGGTGAAGATTCTGCCACCGGTGGTGACCGGGTAAATGTCTCCATACCCCACTGTTGTCAGAGTGGCGACTGACCACCACAGGCTGTGGAAAACCGAAGCGAACTTGTCAGGCTGGGCAGTATGCTCAAAAAAATAGATACCAACGGCAGTCATGTAGAGCAACATAAACGTGACTGCGAGATAGAGAAAAATTTCTTCGCGGGCAATGGTAAATGCTCTACGCAAGCGCTGAATCGCGGCGTGGTAGCGAACCAGTTTCAATATTCTGATAAGCCGCAATAGCCGGAATATGCGAACAGACCGCAGGTCAATGGTGGTTGCCAGGTAAAACGGCAGTATGGCAAGCAGATCGATCAGTCCGTAGAAACTGAAAATAAATCCGAGTTTTCGTTTTGATGCTGCAATTCGCAGCAAATACTCCACGGTAAAAATAACGACCAGAAAAGTTTCTATCCAGCGCAGGAAATTTCGGCTTCTATCCGACAGGTTTGGCAAGGTTTCAATGGTAAAAGTCACGACGGATAGGACAATTAACCACTGGATCACTACGTTGAATGCCTTGCCAGGTCCGTAGTCTCGTTCTTCGACTATATTTATAAGATTCATGGCTAACCGTATGTGCTGAGCCGGGGGCGCTGGCGATGACGTAAGCAACACATTAGTTATAGTTTCAATTTTCTAAAAACTCAATAATCCGGCCGGCAGCAATAACGGGCAATAAACTAATGATTGGTGCAATTGCAGGAGATATCATATAGCCGGGGCGCAGACGGTCGCTTTGGCTATCTATCTTGCACGACAAGGTATGTGCTTGCGTAAGTTGCTGGTCGAATTATGCCTGCCAGGCGATTGCTGAAGGCGAGCTCGCTAATCGCAATTGCGATGTCGAGTATAGGTGTAAATCGTGGTCGTGCGCTGACCGCTGTTTGGAAAAACCTCCTTTGAAAAACCTGCCGGGAACATCTGCCGATCGTCTGGTCTGGTAGTCGAAGCCAGCCGAAAAAATGCCAGACTTACGGACCTCGCCTGTAGTATGGTAACTGTCGGGCACGGTGCTCAAGCAAGCGTGCCGGTGACTGTCTGGCAGCGTTTACCGGTATCGTCAAAGTTGCGGTGGTTAAGGCGTGCAGCACGTTCGTGAATATTAAGGTCGCAGCGGTGCTGGCAGGGAGCGGAGCGACATGCAACAACATTTGCGAAAGATGCTGCCGGGCAACCATTCATTTTTGGAGAAAAATCGAAATGAAGATACGCGGAATATTTTTTCTGACGACTGTATTGGCAAGTACCAGTCTGGTACAGGCGCAGGATTCATCAATAACCATTGAAAGCTGGCGGAACGATGATCTCGCTATCTGGCAGGAGACAATCATACCTGCGTTTGAAACTGCGAATCCGGGAATCAAGGTCACCTTCGCACCTTCTGCTCCTGCCGAGTACAACGCTGCGTTAAATTCGAAACTGGAGGCCGGTTCGGCCGGTGATCTGATTACCTGTCGGCCTTTCGACGCATCACTAGCGCTCTACGATAAAGGGTATCTTGCCTCTTTGGCCGATCTGCCAGGTATCGGGAATTTTTCCGATGTCGCAAAATCTGCATGGATCACCGATGACGGAAAAGATCCGTTTTGCGTGCCAATGGCATCGGTGATTCACGGCTTCATCTACAACAAGGATGCAATGGATGAGCTCGGTCTTGCAGTGCCGGCAACCGAAGCCGAGTTTTTTGCCGCGCTTGATAAGATAAAAGAGGACGGCAACTATATTCCTATGGCTATGGGCACTGCTGATCAATGGGAGGCGGCCACGATGGGTTACCAGAATATCGGGCCTAACTACTGGCAGGGGGAGAAGGGTCGTACGGCGTTAATCAGCGGAGAACAAAAACTCACCGACGCCGCATGGCAAGCGCCCTACGAGCAACTCGCCAAATGGAAGGACTATCTGGGAGATGGCTTTGAAGCGCAGTCCTACCCGGACAGCCAAAACCTGTTCACTCTTGGTCGAGCGGCCATCTATCCGGCAGGTTCCTGGGAGATAACCGGCTTCAACGCCAATGCGGACTTTGAAATGGGTGCGTTTTTGCCACCGGTGCCATCTGACGGAGACGATTGCTATATATCTGACCATACTGATATCGGTCTGGGTCTGAACGCCGCCAGTGAAAATGCCGAGGCGGCGCGTACGTTTCTCGACTGGGTGGCTTCTGCCGAGTTTGCCAGCCTCTATGCCAATGCGCTGCCTGGCTTCTTTCCGTTATCCAGTGAGCCAGTCAAACTGGAAGATCCGCTGGCACAGGAGTTTATTTCGTGGAGGGAGCAGTGCGAGTCTACTATACGCTCGACTTACCAGATCCTGTCTCGCGGAGAGCCGAATCTGGAAAACGACACGTGGAATGCCTCGGCCAATGTGATCAAGGGCACGGAAACACCAGAGGCGGCCAGTGCGCGCCTGCAAGAGGGGCTCGATAGCTGGTACAAGCCCTGAACGACCGGTATTGAACGACCGGTACGAATCGGTCGCGCCAGTTAAGAATACTGGTGCGGCCGGGAGTGGCCCGCATGCATGCGCACAGGCAACCCGAACGCAAACCTGCGTTTAGATTCCATATTCTGGTGTTTCTGGCACCGGCGGTGTTGGTGTATACGGCAGTTATGATTTTGCCGTTATTTGGCACACTGCAACTATCGCTGTTTCAGGCAATCGATAACAACCGCGTATTTGTTGGCCTGGATAATTTTCGACGGCTGCTCGGTGATCCGCGGTTGTCCGAGACTTTCTGGAACGCACTGGCCAATAATGGATGGTTTTTTCTAATCCATATGCTGGTGCAAAATCCTGTCGGTATTTTGCTCGCAGCGCTGCTATCTAACCCGCGGTTGAGACTTCGGGGTTTTTATCGTACCGCGATTTTTGTACCGACTATTTTGTCGTTTGTCATTGTCGGTTTTGTCTGGAAGCTTATCCTGTCGCCGCTGTGGGGTGTTGCTCCTGACCTGCTTGATATGGTCGGGTTGAAATCGTTGTTTCAGCCCTGGCTAGGTAAAGAGGCGTATGCGTTGACCACATTGAGCCTGATATCGGTATGGCAGTTTGTGGGCATACCGATGATGCTGATCTATGCCGCTTTGATCAGCATTCCGCAGGAGATCATCGAGGCTGCGGAGTGCGATGGATTGAGTGGTAGCCGTCAGTTCTGGAAGATAAAGCTGCCACTGATTCTTCCGTCGATTGGAATTATCTCGATACTGACATTCGTCGGTAATTTTAATGCGTTTGATTTGATCTATGTGTCGCAAGGTGCACTGGCCGGGCCTGATTTTTCCACCGATATTTTAGGTACTTTTTTATACCGCACATTCTTTGGGTTTCAATTGCAACTAGGCGATCCGCATCTGGGTGCCACTATTGCGTCAATGATGTTTTTAATTATCCTGACGGGTGTCTGTTTTTATCTATTTGCAATCCAGCGACGCTTGCGTCGCTATGAATTCTGAGTCTGCTGTTGCCCACTGTTAAACATTCAGCTGGCCGGTCTATCGCCTCGCACACCATATTGCTGGTCTACACGCTTGTTGCCCTGTTTCCGGTAGTGCTGATACTGATTAACTCGTTTAAATCCAGAAAGGCTATTTTTAGATCACCACTAAGTCCACCCGACGCAGAGACCTTTTCGACGATTGGCTACGAGACAGTGATGAAGCAGGGTGATTTCATTCAGTACTTTCAAAATAGCCTGATCGTCACTCTGGTATCGTTATTTCTCGTTCTCCTGTTTGGCGCAATGGCCGCCTTTGCACTGGCCGAATACCGGTTTCGTGGTAACACGCTGGCTGGTCTTTATCTGGCGCTTGGCATAATGATTCCAATTCGGCTGGGCACAGTTTCAATTCTTCAGCTGATGGTAGCCAGTGGACTGGTGAATACGCTCACGGCGCTGGTGCTTGTGTATACCGCACAGGGTTTACCGTTGGCGATATTTATTCTGTCTGAGTTTATGAAGCAGGTATCTGCTGATTTGAAAAATGCCGGTCGTATCGATGGATTGAGTGAATACCGGATATTCTTTCGGCTGGTGGTGCCTGTGATCAGACCGGCGTTGGCCACAGTTGCTATTTTTACCATGATACCTGTCTGGAACGATCTCTGGTTCCCGTTGATACTGGCGCCTTCTGAGGAAACGAAAACTGTTACTCTCGGAGCGCAGGTGTTCATAGGCCAGTTTGTGACCAACTGGAACGCCGTGCTTGCCGCACTTTCTTTGTCAATGGTGCCGGTGTTGCTGTTGTATATGATCTTTTCTCGCCAGCTAATCAGCGGCTTAACATCAGGGGCTGTAAAATGAGCGACTCATGTGAGCCGTTGCGTGTGCTGGTTGCAGGTCTGGGGAATATGGGTATGAGCCATGCGATGGCTTATGAAGGTGAGCCGGGTTTCGAGATCGCCTCGCTGGTTAACCGATCCCCGGTAGCGCTGCACAAATCGCTGCAGCACCATGTGATTGAATCCTCCTTTAGTGAAGCGCTCGAACGTGAACATCCGGAACTGGTGTCCATTAATACCTACTCTGACAGTCATGCAGACATGGCAATACAGGCAATGGAATCAGGCGCGCATGTGTTTGTGGAAAAGCCGCTTGCGACGAATGTGGTTGATGCGCGCAAAGTGGTTGCCTGTGCGCGGGCCAACGACCGCAAACTGGTAGTCGGTTACATACTGCGGCACCATCCGTCCTGGGTGCGATTAATTGCAGAGGCGAGAGAGCTTGGTGGTCCTTTTGTTTTTCGCATGAACCTGAATCAACAATCCAGCGGCCCCACCTGGCACACCCACAAGCAACTAATGGCCACGACTTCACCGATTGTTGATTGCGGTGTGCACTATGTGGATGTGATGTGCCAGATCACTGATGCCAGAGCCACAGAAGTACGGGGAATGGGTTTGCGACTCACTGACGAAATAGATCCGGACATGTACAACTACGGTCATTTTCAGGTGTTGTTTGACGATGGCTCGATCGGCTGGTACGAAGCAGGTTGGGGCCCGATGATTTCGGAGACAGCGTTTTTTGTTAAAGATGTGATATCTGCGAATGGCTGTGTATCTATAGTGATGGATCATGATGCGCGCTCTGATGATATGAATACCCATACCCGTACCAGTTTGTTGAAGGTGCACTCCTCAATGCGTGATGCCAGTGACCAGTTCATATCGCCTGATAACCTTATATCAATGCAAGATGAACCGGGTCACGATGAGCTGTGCGTCAGGGAACAACAGTTTGTGTTGAAGGCCATCAACGAGAACCTCGATCTCAACCGGCATATGGACGATGCCGTTCAGTCGCTGGCTATTTGTCTGGCCGCAGATGAGAGCGTGCGTAGCAATAAAGCCGTAGCGCTGTAGGAGAAACCGGATTGGGTTCGCTCACACTGCAGAACATTCATAAGTCTTTCGGGTCGGTAGAGGTGTTGAAAGGCATCGACCTCGTTATTGATGATGGTGAGCTGACAGTTTTTGTCGGCCCGTCAGGCTGTGGTAAGTCAACGTTGCTGAGGATCGTTGCGGGACTCGAGGAACCGACATCGGGTAGTGTGTTAATCAATCGGCAGGACGTCACTGCAATAGCACCGGCCAAACGTGGCATCGCCATGGTATTCCAGACCTACGCGCTCTACCCGCATCTTAATGTGCAGGAAAATATGAGTCTTGGGCTCAAACAGACCAATGCACGGAGATCAGTAGTTAACAAGCGTGTGTCCGACGCATCAGCTATGCTATCGCTGGAGAACCTGCTCAAGCGAATGCCTGCGGATTTATCGGGTGGGCAGCGCCAGCGCGTGGCCATCGGCCGCGCCATAGTTCGCGAGCCCGAACTTTTTCTTTTTGATGAGCCGCTATCAAACCTCGATGCCGCACTACGAGTGCAAACCAGGCTTGAAATTGCCCGACTGCACCATGAGCTAAATGCGACTATGGTGTATGTTACCCATGATCAAATCGAAGCAATGACACTTGCCGACCGGATCGTTGTTATGGATAACGGAGTCGTTCAGCAAATCGGTACGCCGATGGAGCTTTATAACAATCCACGGAACCGGTTTGTCGCAGGGTTTATAGGTTCACCACAAATGAATTTTATCGATGCGTTGGCGTTGGGAATCCCCGATGCGCACATTGTGGGAATACGCCCGGAGCATATTCAGTTGCGAGAGAGTGGTGGCGACCTTACTGGCAGTATTCGCCATGTGGAGCACCTTGGTGCAGACACCAATATCTATATCCAGACAGAACGGGCCGACCTTGTTGTGATTCGTGTATTCGGCGAACACTACGTTAACATCGGAGACCGTCAGTCTGTTGCGTTTGACGCTGATCGACTGTGCTATTTTGATGAACATGGTGATCGAATATACAACTGACAATGAAGACAGTTGTAATATTCGATCACACGGTTTTGCCAGCGGGTTGAATCTGCCTGTGAAGTATCCGGCCTAGCGGAGTTGAGCCAACCGCGTATCGTCAGTTGCAATATTGGTAAATCGGAGCAGGGAGGTCATCAATTCGTTGAAGATTAACGCAGAGGATGAGCCACCGTAGGTGTTTGGCATGGCGGTTGGTATGTCGTTGCCAATCCATACTCCTGCGACCAGTTGCCTGGTGTAACCAATAAACCACGCATCATGAAAGCCGTCAGTGGTGCCGGTTTTTCCGCCAATACCTGTATTCACCAAACCCTTGCCAGCCAGTACACCTGTACCGCGCTTTATTACCTCAGCACCCAGATATCTTACATTTGCCATTACGTCCCGGTCGAATTTCAAATTGGCCTTGTGCCTGAATTTCAACAACATATCTCCCGAGCTATTGATGATTCTCGATATACCGTGAGGTTTAGTGTCGAATCCACCTGAGGCCACAATACCAAAAGGACGCATCATGTGGATCATGCATACCTCAGGCTGTCCCAATGCCAACCCCAGCTCACGGCGAAATTTCTTTACCGGTAATCCATAGCGTTCTGCAACGCTAAACCAGTGATCGTAGTGCACGGTATTGGCAAGCAGTCTGACCGCGGCTGTATTAACCGAATGGACATAGGCGTTTAGCAGTGTCAGCCTTTTGTAGGTTTTTCCGTCATGGTTTGTCGGGCGATACACCATTCCGTTCGGTCCGGTAAATTCAAATGGTGAAGCATCGATCTCGTCAGAAAGGGACATGCCAAGTTCCAGTGCTGCAGTGTAGACCACCAGCTTCATTAAACTGGCAGGGGGGCGACAATGAATGCCTTCAATTGGAACCGTTCTGTTGATATACCTTGAAGTGTCGGAATCGTCGGCACCGCCAATCATTGCGAGCACTTGTCCAGAAGGTCTCATTAACACAATTGAGCCTTGAGATGCCGGCGTGCCTTTTTTTCTAAGGGCGTGTGTGCCTTTGCTTATAGCGTTTCTGGCGTATATCTGTGCTTCTGCATTTATTGTGGACCAGACTTTGTAAATTCCCGCAGGTTCAGTAAGCAGCGCTTGCTCAATATCCGGTTTTATCCATGACCAGACGTGGCCGAAGAATGGACGGTTCAGGGCAGTTTGTCCTCTTGAGACCTGAAAACCGGCAGAGATATGTTTCGATTGAGGAATAAATCCGTGCCGGAACATAGCATCCAATACTATATTTGCTCTTCTAATTGCACCGCTGCGATCGTCTGCCCAGTTCTCGCGGGGTCGGCGAACCGAGGCTGCAATGAGCGCGGCTTCGTTCAGTGAAAGTGTTGATGCCCGCTTGCCGAAGTATCGCCTTGCCGCCATTTCGACACCGTAGATACGGGAGCCGAGTGGTATTCGGTTGAGATACATCTGTAGAATCGCGTCTTTACTCAGAGTTGATTCCATCTTTAACGCCCAAATCAATTCACGAATTTTGCGTTTGGGTGTGCGAACTTCCGCCACCATCATTATCTTCGCCAGTTGTTGGGTTATTGTGCTGTTTCCTGCACAACCAGCAGGTGGCCGCAGAGTTAGTCGTTGGCTCAGGCATTTGAAAATTGCCTGTACAGCCTTGCCGATCATATAGAGTGAGCCACGCTCATAGAACCTCCGGTCTTCATTGGCAACGATTGCGTCTTTCAGGTGATCGGAAATATTCTCAAGGCTTACGTTTACGCTGTACTCTTCGGCATTGCCGGTCAATTCAACGGTCGGGGATGATGCGGATCTCTTCCTGACGGTAAAGTGGACTGTCGATCCCAGTTCCAGGGATTCCTCTGCATCCGGAAGCCTGGCCCATTGCACCATTACCCAGATAGCGGTGAGAAAAGCGGCAATCGTCGTGATTATTATCGTTGTCCATTTCATAGTTCATCCTCCTGTGAACTTTGCAATGCATATGGCATGTGGTTTCAATGAAAACCACACCCCCACATTAATGAAGTTTTCTGTGACGTGGACCGCAATAACAGGGAATAGGGCTGATTGTTAGCCTCTGACTGAGGTGTGGTGCGGTATGAGACAGTCGGGATCCTGAAAGTCGCTTTGCGTCAGAAGTAGCCTTGAGCTAACGCGACTCAGGTGCGCCGCGTTGGACGTAAACGCAGGAGGGATGCAGATTCGGGAAACGGAGGCGACATCGTGTTCACTCTGAAGCTCACACACCTGTCCAGAGTAAGACGGTAAAGAAGTGTTTTATAACTGTATAGTTCTGCGGCAAATTGTGTGAAAAGCCTTCAAATTGTGCGGAATACTGGTATATTGGTAGTTGTTTCGAAAACGTGACAAGTGCGAAGTGAATTTGGAAATGCTGCTGCAGCAACTGGAGAAGTTGCCACAAGATAGAGTATCTGCGGTTCTTGAAGTACTCAATTCGGAACTACGCAGTGAGCTTCAGTCCGGTAAGGTTGGAAACAGTACCATTCCCGTTACATCTGTAGCACGCCTGTTGATGTTTTACGCGTATTCCCTGTCTGATGATAAGAAGAGCGTCGGGAAGCGAGCCTCAGCCAATAGCCCGAGCTGGACGGGTTTGAGCAAAGAAATCACCGCCTTTGTATCAGGGCTCCCGGCGCGCCTTCAGCAAAGCAGCTTTCGAAGCTATACAGATGACAAGATTGCACAGTTCGCCACTCTGGCCAGTCGGGTAAAAGGGACGGCATCCCCCTGCTTTTATTCTACTTTCGTGCTCTTTTTGATCTACCTGAATGACAACGGAAGTTTTGACAAACCCTACGTTCTTAATATTGTTCCAAAAGATGATTTAAAACTGTTGTCCAACCTGGTGTATTTGTTATCCAGCCGATTTAATCGTCAGACGTCAATGGCAGACAGTGCTTCGCAGGATGGAGCGCCTCCCGACTTTGAAGCTGCGGTAAGGTTCAACGTTCTAAGATCGAACAACGATAAACTTACCCGGTTTATCAATTACTACGGGTCCGGTGAAAACGGAAATGTTCATCTTGTGCTGTACCGGGCCATGAAGTCGGATCCTTTGCGGTTGATGAAAACCTTTTTAATTCTGAGCCCGCCCAGAAAAAGAAACGATGGTGCAAACAATGCAGTCTTTTCACACTTCTACAAAGCACCAAATGAAAAAAGAGATGGAAATCTGCGGTTCAGCGGTGGGAAAGTTCTGCCACTTGATCAGGGGGTTTATCTGGTCGGTGGCCAAAGACCATGGCGGCCTGATGACAAACGCCATCCATTTACATCGCTCAAGGTCATTGCGTTTGAATGGATCGATTTAGATCAGTGTCATCCGTTGATGACGGTTTTGGTAATGAGCACCAACTACAAAGGTAATATGTTTGTATCCCGCGCGGTTGCCCGGGTCACACCAATGACACACCACGCCGATATAGAACTTGAGGCAATGACGCTTAGTGAATTGAGCGGAAGGCTTGCGCAAGATTATAAGCACGAAGCTGCTTTTATCAATGGCGAGACAAAGAATTTACAGAACCAGCCCTGGATCGGGAATAATGAAGAGAACTTTCTGGTAAACCTTGATCCTGAAAATTCCCCGGCAGCGGCAGGGTTTATAATTAAAAACACCAACAATAACCCGCGGGGAAATGGTGCCTGGGCGGCGCGCGACGGCTTTCGCAGGATAAGCGACAAGAACAATGAAACACTAACCAGTGCCAAGTTGCAAAGTGTGGTTGAAGACAGCCTGATTGATAATAAAAGCAATCAGTTTGTTAACGACTCGGGAGAGATGTATGAATTTTGGTCGACGACCAGATTTGGTCCTCTTTCCAGTGATGCCGAGAATTGATAGATTTTTTGAACGCACCACAATGGCGTTTTCTTTGATCCTGTCGTTGCCATATGCCGTTTTTGATAGTGACAAGGCCATGCGTTTTTTATGATCGATAAAATCACTCGTGTTGTGGCGCGTTTTCGTTACGTTGTTTTTCTTGCAAACTCCTGTGGGAGAAGACAAACAGGTTGTGCATCTGCGGTGCCCTGACTCTTGCATTGTCTTGCAAATTAAGTCAGCTACCGGCTTTCAAATGAATTTAGTATTTCAGCTATTTGACCGATCTGCGCCTCGGTTGGTTTTTCCGGCGATGTGATTGTTAGCTTGAAGCTATTGTCTTTTTTGTAAGCCCCTGAGTATTCGTAGGTTCCGGCCATCGGGTTTTTGAAAAGAGTCGTATCGAAATTTTCGCTTAAAACGAAATCTTCACTGGAACAGACGGGAAGAACAGAGCAACTTGTCTTGCCCTGATTCACTCCTAATGACACGTTTATTTTGTTGCCTTGATTATACAGGGATACGTCGTAAGCCCCTTTCTTCTGTTTTCGACATTGCCAATCATCCGGAATATCTACATTAAATGATTGAGTTGAGCAATCAGTGGTTACCGCAACAGCCCCGGCAATACCTTCGAGTGCATCGCTAATACCACCCGTGAGCGCAGATAAATTCAGATTCGGGTTGCCAGTGAGATCCTGAATAGCCTTTCCGATATCGCTGTTTCCTGGGCCACACGTTTTTTGTGCCTTGCTCATTACAAGGTCTTGAAGATCGCGACGTTGGTTGATTTCCGGATACTTTTCTGCCAAGGCGTTGATACATTGCCCTGAGGGTGGGTAGCCGCAATCGCAGATATCCTTGACCGCAGCATCTATATTATCCCCGGCACTGGTGGTGTTTACTGAAAATAATAAAGAAAACAACAATAGTGATATCTTTTTCATCCTGTTTCTCCATATGATGAATATTGATCGGCCGGCCTGGCTGTTGATCAGCGGTAGAAGTCAATTTGCGTTGAGCTAACTTGTAACCGCGCAGCGAAAGTAGTGTTGGTGAAAGTTTTGCCGAGCGTGCGTATGGACATTTCTCTGAGGGACGTCGCGCTGTAAGGGGCGGTTGATTGATGCAGGTGGCCTTGCCGGCCAGCTATCAATCCGCTATTACTGGTCAGTAACGGGCTGGTCAGTAACGGGCTGGTCAGTAACGGGATCGGTTGCTGCCGGTCGGGTAGTTCCTGGCCGTGAAGTCGTGCGAATGGAAGTTGTGCGAATGGAA
>CAYPCS010000004.1:36045-126901 GCA_964409275.1 uncultured Granulosicoccaceae bacterium | reverse complement strand
ATGGAAATGGCAGGGTGTGGAGGATAACGGCATACAAAGAGATGTACACGTTGTGTATTCCCTTCACAGCTAGTGATGCGATCCGTTTCATCTAGTCCTCCTTGACATTTTCGATTCTAAACCACAAACCCGAAAAACGCTACATCCGCATATGTTTTGTTTCAGCGTTCAATTTTCTCTGGCAAATTCAGAAATAAAAACGACAATACACTGGTGGAAAAGATGGCAGTGTACAGACTGGCGTAATCCGCTATTGAACGGTTGATCAGTGGCAAGTATTGGTTCAACATTGTGCTCGACTGATTGCGTTTGCAACAGAAATCAGTCGATGTACTTAATTGATCTAAATTGGTTGTGCGGTATAAATTTCCGAGAGGCGTTTCATGTCCACCTATGTTTTTGATGCTCCAGCAGTGGTAACTCTTCCTGTTGCCGGTACTGAATCCGGATTCCCGGTACGGCGTGTGTACTGTATTGGTCGAAATTATGCAGCTCACGCGGTAGAAATGGGTCATGACCCTGATCGTGAACCGCCGTTTTTCTTTCAAAAGAACCCGAACAATCTGGATACATCCGGTGATTTTCCCTACCCGTCGAAGTCGACTGATGTACATCATGAACTCGAGATGGCAGTGATGTTGAAATCAGGCGGTGAGAATATTGCCATTGGTGACGCACTGGATCATGTCTTCGGATATGCACTCTCGCTTGATATGACTCGTCGTGACTTGCAGGGAGAGCAAAAAAAGATGGGGCGGCCTTGGGAAATTGGCAAAGCATTCGAGCGATCGGCACCGGTTGGTGTTATCCGTACGGTCAAAGAAGTTGGTCATCTTGATCAGGGGCGGGTTGAGCTAAAGGTTAACGGTGAGGTGAAACAGGAGGGCGATCTCAATCAGATGATCTGGAAGGTTCCCGAGATGATCTCGTACTTGTCCGAGTATTTTTCCCTGGCAGCGGGCGATGTCATATTGTCCGGAACACCGGCCGGGGTTGGCCCGGTCAAGAAGGGTGATGTGATGGATATCAGCATTGAAGGGCTCGGATCGATGGCCGTGCCAGTGGTATAAACGCACTGCTTTTTGCCGGGGAGGCTCTGATTCGGCGAGATAATGCGGTAATTATCCGATCGTTGAAGCGAGTAGTGCTCACTTTATTGCCGGATTGTGCGCATTTTGTTAACAGAGTTCGTGGAAATCAGGTCGGTAGCTTTCATTTTTTTACAATTTATGGATACTGGAATCAGGAGTATCGCGATGGAATTCGCACTGCACCTGATATTCACATTGCTGACGCCTGCAATTCAGCGAGTAGAAGTGATATGGATAGCACCGTTGAAATATAGAAGATGGATGGCTGGGAAATTCACCTTGTCAGGTTGCGGGTAAGCAAAGTTCTGGTGCATTGAAACCTCCTTCCATCAATTCAAAAGTGGGCTAATCGACATGAGCAATTCAAGTCACTACCGTATCACCAGGCGACCGGATCTGTTAAAGCACCGGCAACTGAAATCTATAAAAATTCTGGGGGCGACGTCGCTGTTTGTGGCAGCGTTCTTTTTGCTGGCGTGGGCGCTGCTATGGATGGCGTTTGGCTAGTGAATCCTGCTCCGTCGATGTAGAGATCTCACGCGGGATACATGCCCGGTGAAAATGGTGATCGCCGAATAAGAATGTCCGGCGTAGAAAATGTTGTTGCGAGCCATCCTGTTATTTCATTCGCTTGTTGGCTGTGCCGCTTTTTAAGCGGTACTCTCGATGGATGGTGTAGCCTGAGGCGACTACAACAATCAAGGCCCCTGTAATTGTATATTTACCAGGTAAAGTACCGAACACTATTACCCCGATTAACGTTGCATAGATCAAACGCGTGTATTCGAGTGGCGCCAGCAATGATGCCTCGCCGAACTTATAGGCGAATATATTAGCTAGTTGCGCGCAATAGCCGCTTATTCCAACGCCTGCCATCAACAGCCATTCGAGTGGGGTCGGTGGCTTCCAGTACAAAATAGCGGGTGCAAGTAGTACCAGCCCGACGCCGACCGCCTGATAGATCAGGATGGTGGCCGGGGCTTCAGTTCTGGATAGTAATCGTAAAATCACCATGACCAGGCCCGCAGCGGTCGCCCCGATAATTGCGTATATACTGTGAATGGTGATTCCGGTGCCTCCCGGTTGCAACATAACCAGCACACCGACAAACCCGAGAAGAGTTGCTGACCATCGCCTTATACCTACGGTCTCACCCAGAATGAGTATGGCAAACAGTGTGACAAAAAAACTTTTTGCAAACCCGATGGCAGTGGCGTCTGCAATTGGCAGGTGAATCAGTGCGGTAAAGCTGGTCAGCATGGCGACCAGGGCTGTGGCAATTCTTGCCAGTTGCAAAAACGGCCGGGTGGTTTTTATTGATGCCGGAAAATCGCGCGCGAGTGTCGGGGCCATTATCATAACCATGACGAATTGACGCACAAAGATTATCTGGGTGACATGCAGTCTCTGGCCAAGTATTTTAATCAGCATCGCCATAATGCTGAAGCCGGCAGAGGCGAACAACAGGATTAAAGCGCCCCTGGCGTTGTTTGGTAGCTTGTTGAAGGCTTTCGCCAGCTTACTCAATGGCTAGCGCTCATCCATCAGCGAACGCTACTGCGTGCAATTCAGTTACGCAACTATTCACCAACCGTATGTGGTTTTGTAGAACGACTAAACATCCATCTGCGGCCGGCGAAATCTCACGCACCTCAGTTGCCCTTGCTACGCGCCCTTTATGAATGGGCACTAGCGAATACTCTCGATACCGGCCTGTTCACAGGGTGATTGTTTGAAAATTCTAATTGCATACGTTGATAGATGGAGGGTCGCGAGGCGCAAGTATAGCCGGAAACACAGTACAGCGGTGGCAGGGAAAATCGCAGCTATAATTGTCCTGTGTGATTTCCGGATAGTGTACCCTGCGTACGCTCGCCGGATGCTGCAGAAACCTGCCTCTTGAATTGCTGCACTCGCGATACTACTGCAGTAATTGCGCAGCGGGTTTCGTTCTTGTGTACAAATAGCTCACATCGACAAAATCTATCGTACGGAGCTTTGTTCTCGCTGGCTCTGATTAAGGTAGTTGTGGCACTAATTGTTGATTGTCGGTTGTTGACTATCGGAGTAGCACCATGAACTTGTTTTTCACAAAAAGGTAATATCGCGTGATAAGTGCTTTGTTCGCATCAACCGGAAACCGGATACGCATCTGTTCGGTGGTTCTGGCAGCGCTAATGGTGGTTGCCTGTAACAAGGTTGATCCTGTTGAATTTGAGGTCGCTACGAAGGAAGGCGTATTTTTTAGCAAACAGCATCGGGAAGAGGTTATTTATCTCGATTTCTGGGCGACCTGGTGTGGACCCTGTCGGGATTCTTTTCCCTGGATGAAGGACATGCAGGAGAAATATGCAGATCGCGGATTGAAGGTGGTTGCCGTGTCACTGGATACGGATCATGATCTGGCGCTTCGATTTGCCAATGAGCTGGAGTCAAATTTTCTGATCGGCTTTGACGATGATGGAACACTTGCTGACAGCTTCCAGGTCCTTGGCATGCCGACCAGCGTGATCGTGGGGCGCGGTGGCAAAGTGGTTGAAGTTCATCAAGGCTTTAATTTGTCGGATATGGATGACTATGAGAAATCCATCCGCAAAGCACTGGACGCTGGTTAGCTGTCGCAAAATTCTACAGGTTTTTTTGCGCAAGCTCGAGCGCTTCCGCTTTTTCCATCCACTCTTCTTCGGTCGATTCAATTGTCTTTGCAAGCTCTGCCTGATTCCATAGCAGATCCTTGAGTTGTGCCTTGTTTTCATCTGAATACAGGTTCTCGTCTGCAAGTTGCAATTGCAGCTCGTCTTTTTTTCGGGTGAGTCGGTCCAGTTGTTTTTCAAGCGCCCTCACTTCATTGCGCATCGGTGCCAGCCGTTGTCGGGCCTCCGCTTCCAGCCGCTTTTTATCGCGACCCGGTTTTGCATCTGCCAGAGGTGACTGTGTGCTTGTCCGGGTGTTGGCCGGTTTGTTTCGTTGCTGTAGCCATTTCGGATAGGTATCGATGTCGCCGTCAAATTCATCGACGCGGCCATCGTTTACCAGCAACAGGGTATCGCAGGCCATTTTAAGCAAGTGGCGGTCGTGCGAGATAAGAACAATACCGCCGTTAAAACCCTGCAATGCGACCGTCAGTGCATGTCTCATTTGTATGTCGAGGTGATTGCTGGGTTCGTCCATAAGCAATAAATTAGGTTTTTGATAGACCAGCATCGCCAGTACCAGACGCGCTTTCTCACCGCCAGAAAACGGCGCAACAGGGTCGAAGGCCCGGTCGCCCTGAAAACCGAAACCGCCGAGAAACGTACGAAGATCCGCCTCGCTGGCGTCTTTATCCAGTTCGCGCAGGTGCTGAACAGGTGTGGAAGCCAGGTTTAACTGATCGAGTTGATGCTGGGCAAAGTAGGCAATTTTCGTGTCTTTAGCGAAATGCAGTTCACCGTCCATCACGTCAAGCTCACCTGCCAGCAATTTTATCAGTGTAGATTTACCGGCACCGTTGGGGCCGAGCAGACCGATGCGTGCATCTGAAGGCACTTCAAATTTAATTCCGGAAAGCAGCGGAGTGTCGTCGTAGCCCACTGCCGCCTTGTTAATGCGAACCAGCGGGTTCGGTAGTTTTGCTGCATCGGTGAATGAAAACCGAAAGGGTGAATCCACATGGGCAGGTGCGATCAGCTCTAGTCTCGACAATGCTTTCAGGCGACTTTGAGCTTGTCTTGCTTTGGTTGCTTTAGCGCGAAAACGGGTAACATAGCTGTTCATGTGTGCTATCTCTCGCTGCTGTTTTTCGTGCGCCGATTGTTGTGCAGACAAATGCTCTGCCCGTATTCGTTCGAATTGGGAATAGTTGCCGCTATAGAGCTTCAGGCGTAGCTGTTCGATGTGTGCCACTTCAGTGATGACGTTGTCCAGAAACTCCCGATCGTGTGAGATTAGTAATAGCGTGCCGGCGTAGTTTTTTAACCAGGACTCCAGCCAGATCACGGCATCGAGATCAAGGTGGTTGGTTGGCTCATCGAGCAACAGCAAATCCGACCTGCACATGAGCGCGCGCGCGAGGTTGAGGCGCATTCTCCAGCCACCGGAAAAGCTCTTGACTGGCTGGCGAATTTGATCCGTTGTAAAACCCAGTCCGCTAAGCAGGGTCGCTGCCCGTGATTCGGCGCTGTAGCCCCCTGCAGTCTCGATGGCGCTGTGTAGTTCGGCGATTTTTATACCGTCGTCCGGGTTGTTTTCAAGCCGGCTTTGCAATTCACGCAGTTCGGTGTCGCCGTCGATCACATGCTCGATTGCCAGTCGATCGGTGGCTGCTGTCTCCTGGGCTACGTGCGCTATAACCAGGTTTCGCGGCATATCGAAATCTCCGCTGTCCGCGGATAACTCTCCCATGATTAGCGCAAGCAGGGTGGTTTTTCCGGTCCCGTTGGCACCGGTAATTCCTACCTTGTGATTGCGATGGATGGTGAATGTGCTGTCTTGCAGCAACACTCTGGGTCCTCGGCGAATGGACAGGTTTGAAAATGACAGCATTACGGGTGAGGGGCCTCGGCGGAGAAGTCAGGGCGGTGGGGTTCGGTGGCTTGCGCGGCAGAAATTCTGCTACTGCGAACCTGCCACAACAATGGATCATTAACCGATTTCTGAAGCGCACATTAAGTGCAGAGTTTGCGATTAACCTTGCTAACTATTGTACGCCACTACCGCAGTAGTGGCGCTCTCCTGTAATCCTACCTGCTGACCAGTGACAGTCTGTCTCCATTGGCGAATGCCCAACTGTTGTAGCCGTTGTTGTCTTGTGAGTTACGAGTGGCGATGAGGTCTTTGCGTTTGTTGGCGCGGCAGTTTTTGAACCCTTGCGTGCACTGATGGTGGCGCAGAGTAATTCCCTCTATTACGTAGTAGGAATCTGCCAGGCAGACAATTCGACCATCGATACCGTCTGGCCAGGTCGAGGTTCCATCCTGTTTTTGCCATCGGAACTGACTGGTGCGGCGGGTCGCTGCAGCGCAGTCGTGCACGCCTCGGGCTGCCGGTGCTCTGGTTGAAGGTGCTCTGGTTGCAGGTGCTCGTGTTGCCGGAGTAGCTGGTTCCAGTAAATCATCGGTGCGCCTGTTCGAACCTGAGTGGGCCGCGGGCTGTTTTCTGATCAGGGTGACGGTCGTGCCATTGCGGAATTCCAGTCCGGGGTTGCCATTGGATCGGATGCGCTTTACTGCGCTGAGATCACCGCCTGGATTTCGTTGGCAATTGAAGAAATTGGCTGCACAGGCATAGTGCTGTAGGTTGATTCCCTCGATTTGGTAGTACTCCCGGTCCATGCAGATTATCGAGCTGCCAACCCCTTTGGAGATGGTTGTGCCATTATTCCCGCGCCAGCGGTATTGACTGGTGGCTTGTTGCGGATCAGCGCAAACGTGTTGCTGGCCGGAGGGTGGTGAAGATGTTTGTCCTGTGTTCAGGCTGCCGGACTGGCTGGCTGTGCGGGTCCAGGTGATTCGCGAGCCATCGCGGAAAAACAATGCCTGCTTGCCGGATCCGTCACGGCCAGAGCGCTGACCCTGGAGATCGAGACTGGCATCGCGTCTGCAGCCGACATAACCCGGGTCGCACTGGTAACGCTGCAAGTCGAGGCCGACAATCTGATAGTAGTGCTCGCCCATGCACAAAATCTGGTTATCGATGCCGCGTGGATACGTTGTGCCATTGTTAGCCACCCATTCGAACTGGCTGTTTTGTCGCGTTTCATCGGCACAGGCATGAGCGGAAGAGAAAGCCGGTTCCCGGTTTAGCCGCTGTGCGGCGGTGACCGGGTCATTGAAGCAGGTTTCTCCCTGAAAGCAGTAAGCCTGGTAGTAGGAAGCCAGCGCCGATGCGACAGACTGCGAGTAAGGTGCATCGGGAGTTCTCCAGATGTCGAATCCACCGGGCGGGTTAGTGCCTGCATCGTAACGCCAGTAGCCCTCACCGCCGTTTTGGTTGAAATCCGGGGCACGATACAGATTCCACCGCTGATCACGGTTCTCAAAAAGATCAGTGTACTCACGGGAGCGGAGAAATTGCCGGAAAAGAGCCAGTCTTTGCTGTCTGGTGTCGTTTTGAGCGACAAAGCTCGCCTGGCTGTTTAGCTCTGCACGTTGCGGCGCTCTGCCAAGCATGTTCAAATAAAGAGAAAAGACAAAGCGTTCTGAAGAAGGATGTGACCAGGCAATACCGTCCGGGAAATAGATCGCATTGGCTGGCATTGAAAACAATAAAACGAGTAAAGTAAAAATGACGCGATAGCGGCTAGTCATGGTTTGTATCCCGGTTACGTGCAGGTACTACACTTGTGGGCGCGGCGGCAAAGGCCTGACGGGTTTACACTGGCAGCAAAAAAAGGCCCGTGTTGTGCGGTAATGATACGACGTTTATCAAACCGGAACTAATCCGTGTGCCGCGTCACAGAATAAATAGAAGAAGAATACGTAAATACAGCATCCTGAAAATGCAACTCCTGGCGCAGCGATAAGTGACAAGTATGACCTATAGTGTTGCTTGAGTGATGCTGTGCGGAACTGCTGAGAAATTTCAAGGATGGAACCGAACTAAAGAAGCAGTATCGATGGACGCAGACAGTAGGATTGGGGACATTTTCGCGCGCCACTCGAGGCTGGCGAAAAACGCTCGCTGGCGTTTTTTGGCGTTTTCAATTTTTAACACCGGCGCGGCATTGTAAATACCACGCGAGTCCTCATTACTCCCCGGGGATATGAGTGTGTAGCCCCGATAAAGAGAATTGCCCATGTTGAAGTCGCTATCAACTCAGTTTGCCGCCACCCTGTTTCTTGGGCCGCTCGGTCTCGTCTATTCCAGTATGGCCACAGCTGTATTTTTCACACTGCTGCTCGCCGTAATGGTGTTTTCCAATCTGGGTTTGTACTCGGTGGCGCTGATTTGGCCCTTATCCATAGTGACCGGGCTGTTGATGGTCAAATTGCACAACGACCAGGTGCGGCAATCAGGCACGCGTTTGTTACTCGGTCCTGACGAAAGCGTCCAGCGTCTGTCGCCGATTGGTGTTTGGGTTCGCGGCGTTGCTCTACTCTCGTTAGTTGGTGCAGGCGCGTTTGTCGCTTTCCTTTACTGGCCTTCAGTCAGCGACAGTAACCTGGGACGAATTATCACTTCCGGCACTGGAACTCTCTCGACAGGTGAGAGTGGATCTGAATCGTCAGAGTTGAAAACCGCGGAATCTGATGACGTTGAGCAGAATGGTAGCGCTGAAAATACCAGCGAGGACAGTTTTGCGGTGATTGCGCTTCCCAGCCGTGATGTCAAGCCGGTAGTTATTGATGCCAACAGCAGCGACCGTGCCGGTTCGGACCAAACCGGTGCCGTGACGAACGAGGCCACACTGCAGGTGCAGGGGGCAGTAGTCAACTTACGTCAGGGCCCGGGGACTGATTTTTCAATAGTCACTCAGGTGGAACGCGGCGAACGGCTGATCGAATTCGCACGTGACGGGCAGTGGGTTAACGTAGAAACTACTTCGACCGGTACCGCTGGCTGGATTTACGGACAACTGGTTGGCCCGATACGCTAACAGGCTTTTTTTCTCTGCCAGCAGGCTGCGCAGAACTTTTGCTAGCTGCGGACGCGCCACGACGGACCGTTTCAAGCGACGATTTTGGCCACGGATGAACAGCTTGTTAGCCTGAATCATCGGCAACACACCCTCGCCATGGTGCATTATCGCTACGCAGACTGCTCCTGCATTTCTCAAGCCCGGGTTATTCGTGAGATCACGAGCATATCGCGCAGAGATTTGTTTTCACAGCGAATTTTCTTCCAGAGTTGAATACTTGTTTATATTTACAAAGAAAAATTCTGCTGTGGAATCAAAGATCAAGCGAGATGCCGTGAATCTCGTGAATAATCCGGGTTAGTGGCATGCCATAGCCGTAGCAGGCGCAAAACCGTTTGGCATTATCAGAGCTGATCGATTTTACCTGGCACTTGATTACAGCATGTGCGTGATCAGGAAATCACAGCGTTACCACGCCTAGAATACAGTTTTGTCCACTCTGATAGCGAGAGGGTAGTGTTGCAATTTCTGCTAAACGACAAACTTGTTGTAGAAGAGAATCTGGCGCCCGATTTGACAGTGCTTGATTATCTGCGCGATCACTGCGAGCTCACCGGAACCAAAGAAGGGTGCGCATCGGGCGACTGCGGGGCCTGTACTGCCGTGCTGGTCTCGATTCAGGATGACCGGCTAATCTACCGCTCTTTAAACACCTGTATCACGTTTGTAGAAAATTTGCATGGCAAGCAACTTGTCACGGTAGAATACCTTGCCTGTGAGGATAAGTTGCATCCTGTACAGCAGGCGATGGTAGATTGCCACGGTTCACAATGCGGTTTTTGTACGCCCGGGTTTGTTATGTCCCTGTATGCGTTATGGCAAAACAAAAAAAGTGTGAGTACAGACCCGTCACCCCGTAAGGTGATAAACGAGTACCTCGGTGGTAATTTGTGTCGTTGCACCGGTTATCAACCTATTATCAATGCGGCAAGGCTGGCGCTCCAGTCCCCCGTTGCAGATGACGCAGAGGATGTAAGGCACAACCCTGACAACCCCGAAACTATTCGATTGCTTAAATCGATAGCGCCGGCTCCGCAGAATGACGGGTTTTATCGACCATCCACCATTGCAGAGGTCTGCGAATTGCGCGCAAGGCTTCCAGCTGCGCGATTGCTTGCAGGTGGTACTGATCTGACACTTGAGATAACTCAGGGGCTTCACAAGTTTACCGACATTATCTCGTTAGATTCGGTGCGTGAGCTCAGCTATTGTCACGGTGTCGGAGATGAGTGGCGCATTGGTGCAGGCCTTTCGTTAATGGACTTTCAGGGCTTTTTCGGGCCATTGAGTAAGGATCTGGATGCTTTAATGCATCGATTCGGATCGATGCAGGTGCGCAATCAGGGTACGGTAGGTGGCAACATCGCCAACGCGTCTCCAGTGGGTGATCTTGCTCCGGTTTTTATCGCGTTAAATGCAACGCTTGTGCTGCAGTCAAGCGGCAAAGAGCGCACTGTTGCCCTGCAGGATTTTTTCGGGAGTTATAAAAAAACGCTGCTTGGTGTGAACGAGATAGTACGTGAAATTCGCCTGCCGAAAAGTGTGTTTTCAGGTGATCAGAGTGCTGAGCAGTCGATTATAAAAATCTACAAAATCAGCAAGCGTATGGATGACGATATTTCTGCGGTACTGGCAGCATTCTGGTTGCAGATGAACAACGGGATCATTACCGATACCCGCATTGCGTTTGGTGGTATGGCAGCCATTCCTAAAAGAGCAACTGCTATAGAGAGTGCATTGAGAGGGCAAAAACTAAACGCAGGTACTTTGCTAAAAGCGCAACAGGCTGTAGAACAAGACTTCCAGCCCATTGATGATGCGAGGGCAAGCGCCGATTATCGTTTGCAGGTATCGCGCAATCTATTACAGCGACTGTATATCGAAATAACGCAGCCACTGGTAGCAACCCGGGTGGGTGGCGATGTCGACTCCTGATCCGGTGCATGACAGTGCTGTGAAGCACGTCAGTGGAACTGCGCTCTATGTGGACGACCGTTCACCAGACGCTGGACAAAAATACATAGCCATCGGCGCGAGTGAGATAGCGCACGGGGAAATACTGTCGCTCGACCTGAGTGCTGTTCGTGACAGCGAAGGTGTCGTTGACGTTATCACGGTAGAAGATATACCCGGGCATTGCGATATTGGACCGGTCTTCCCCGGTGACCCGCTGTTAACGTCAAAAGAAGTCGATTTTCACGGACAGGCTATTTTTGCAGTGCTTGGGAATAGCCAGATGGAGGCCAGGCGCGCTGTCACTAAAGCGCATATAGAGTACCGATCCGCTGATGCTGTGCTAGATCTCGACCAGGCCATTGAAAACCGGTTTTACGTTCGACCGCCGCATCGGATGCAACGCGGAGATGCGACAGATCAACTGAAAAACTCGGCGCATTCAATAAGTAACACATTCACGGTCGGTGGCCAGGAACATTTCTATCTGGAGGGACAGGTAGCCTCGGCAATACCGGACGAGGATGGTGGTATGCACGTTAGATCGTCGAACCAGAATCCGACTGAAGCACAGAAACTGGTCGCAGAGACGCTCGGTCTGCCGATGAATATGGTCACAGTTGAAACTCGTCGTATGGGAGGTGGTTTTGGTGGCAAGGAGACACAGGCCAATGCCTGTTGCTGCCTGGCGGCAATACTTGCACTTCGCAACCGGTGTCGAGTGGTGTGCAGGTTGGCTAGACGCGACGATATGATCATGACGGGCAAGCGGCATAATTTTCGAAATAGCTATGAAGCGGGATTTCGCCCTGATGGTGGTATAGAGGCGATCAGCTTCGTATTGGCTGGCCAATGTGGCGCTTCACCTGATCTCTCCGATGCGATTGTTGATCGGGCTATGTTTCACAGCGATAACGCCTATTTTTTACCGCACGTGCAGATTGATGGTCTGCGTTGCAAGACACACACGGTTTCAAACACTGCCTTTCGCGGTTTCGGCGGACCCCAGGGAGTCATCGCCATGGAGACGGTGATCGATGAAATTGCGTTTGCGCTGAACCTGGATGCGCTTGATGTGCGCAAAAGAAACTTCTACGGAGTGACCGATCGAAACGTAACGCCTTACCATCAGCTTGTTACGGATTTTACCGTGCCGGCTATTGTTGAACAGCTTGAACAAAAATCGGAGTATCGCTCGAGACGACAATCGATCAATGCATTTAACGCGGCTAACCCGGTTTTAAAAAAAGGTTTGGCGTTAACGCCGGTTAAATTTGGCATTTCATTTACCGCCACCCATCTAAACCAGGGCGGGGCGCTGTTGCATATGTACAGTGACGGTACGGTTCATTTAAATCATGGCGGCACCGAGATGGGGCAGGGTTTGTTTACCAAGGTAGCACAGATAGTGTCTGCGGAGCTCGGGATTGGCGTTGAGGCAATACGGATATCGTCAACCAGAACTGACAAGGTCCCTAATACCTCGCCAACTGCCGCCTCTTCGGGCACGGATATCAATGGCATGGCTGCTATGAATGCGGCCCGCACACTTAAAGACAGGCTCGTAGAGCACTTGTGCAGTGAGTATGGCTGTAGCGCCGGGTCGTTACATTTCAGTGTAAATGGAGTGGCGATAGATGGTGCTGATAGCATCACCTGGCCGCAACTTGCGCAATCAGCGTGGCTGGCGCGAGTATCCTTGTCAGCCACGGGCTTCTATAAAACTCCGGATATCTATTACGACAGAGAGTCTGCAAGCGGCCGTCCTTTTTTGTATTTTGCCAGCGGTGCCGCCGTCTCCGAGGTATTAGTTGATACGCTTAGCGGAGAAGCGAGGGTGTTGCGTGCCGATATACTGCATGATGTTGGCAACTCGATTAATCACTCAATTGACAAGGGCCAGATTGAAGGTGGCTACATCCAGGGGTTGGGGTGGTTGACGAGCGAAGAATTGAAATGGAATAAGGCCGGTCGTCTACTCACCGATGGACCTGCCACCTACAAAATACCGGCGATTAGTGATGCGCCTCCGGTTTTTAACGTAGAGCTGCTGGCCGATTCCCCAAATGCCGAAAACACGGTGATGCGCTCCAAAGCGGTTGGCGAGCCGCCATTGATGCTGGCGATTTCAGCGTGGAGTGCGATTCGCGACGCGATTGTTGCCACCACCGATCATGCCCGATTCCCAAGGCTTAACGCGCCGGCCACGCCGGAAGAGATATTGCGCTGCATTAGTGAGTGCAAAGAGAGCTGATGGTAGTGCGTTTTGTGTCAGCGCAGCGTAAAGAATGTGGCTACAGAGTTTGATTCTGGCGCTGACCGCTCCATAATAACGACCTGCAGGTAACGGTGCCAGAACGCTACAGCAACAATTGATACTGGCCCTCCGTTTTGGACGAACCTTCGTTTTCGACCGGTGTCCGAAGCTGCGGCAACTGCTCATTGTGAAAACTGCCCGAGCGCAGGACAACTTGTCCTCCTGCTCGTTGTCTGTGTAGAGAACGCGCTCCGGCAGGCGCCAGTCTTTTAACGCATATTTCAATTACTCGGACGATCGGGTCCGGTTAGCAAGGAATTAATTATCCCTATGAAATTATCTACTGTAATCGCTGCATCAAGTGCGCTATTCGCGTCAGCTTCGGTTTGGGCTGCTGATTTGTCAGCGGTGCCTGCCGGTACCTATCAGGTTGATACTACCCACGCGTACATTCGTATGCAGTACAACCACCTTGGTCTGTCTAATCCGACACTCGGATTTCAGGAATTCAGTATGACTATGGACCTCGACACGAAGGAACCTGCTAATACGGCAGTTGCAGTGGAGATAAAAACTGACAGCATACAAACAGGGTCGGATATTTTTAACGAGCACATTACCGGTGAAAAGTGGTTTGATACCGCCAACAACCCAACCATCTCGTTTGCCAGCACAGGGATTTCCGCAAATGCTGATGGCACTTACGATTTAACCGGCGATCTAACAATTAAAGAAACCAGTAATCCTGTCACTCTGAAAGTGACGGTAAACAACGCGATGATGCACCCCATGTCGAAAAAGCCGGTGGTAGGTATCTCTGCTGTGGGTGGCTTGAAAAGGTCTGACTGGGGCCTCGGTGCCAATGCTCCGTTCGTCAGTGATGAAGTAAAACTGGAGATACAGGCAGAGCTTCTCAAGGCCGAATAATTGTCTGAAAAGCGATACAGCTCGATAGCGATCAGCCTGCACTGGCTGATCGCGATACTGTTAGCCGGTTTGGTGATAGCAGCCAAGGTAATGAATTCTCTGGCTGATGACGATCCGCTTCGATTTACGATTATCCAGTGGCACAAGTCAGTCGGCATACTGGTGTTGCTTTTAGTGTTGGCAAGAATCGTCTGGCGATTTACTCATAAACCGCCCAGGCTCGGCCCATCGATAAAAAAATGGGAGCGGCTAGCGTCTGGCGGAACCCATTTTTTGTTGTATCTGCTAATGCTTGCCATACCGCTTAGTGGTTGGTTGATGGTATCAGCCTCGCCGCTAAATCTGAAAACCGAACTGTTTGGTCTGATCCCGTGGCCACATGTTTATGCAGTATCGGAATTGCCGAATAAAGCAGAAGTTGCCGAACGACTTGTCGACGTCCATCACTGGCTGGCAAACGGTATGCTCCTGCTCGCGTTATTGCATATGGCCGCCGCGCTTCGCCATCAATTCATCCTTCGCGATCGCTTAATCGCACGCATGGTTATTTCGGCCGACCACAAAGCATCTGGCGATCTGGCTCACGGTATCTTCTATGGCATTCTCATAGCTGTGGCTGGCGCGCTGTTTTTATACGCTCAAAATATTGAGTCGATAGACAACGCTAATGCCGGTTCTGATGACGTTGAGCGTGTGGGCTTTGAAGCGTCTCAATTGGGCGAGCCACTTGTCGGTGTTTTTAAAGAAGCCGAGGTGATCCTGTCGCTGGATGCCGGCAAGGTTGCGCAAGCGACACTAAATGCGAGCATCGACACAGCAAGTGTCAGCACTGGCGATAGTCAGATTGATGCGACAGTGGTCACGAGCGACTGGTTTGCATCGGGCGACTACCCGCAGGCCACGTTCGCATCAAGCAGCATTGTGGAGATCGCCGAAACCCGATTTGAAGTGACCGGAGAGCTGACTATTCGTGATGTTAGTCAGGAAATTACATTTTTAATGACGCTGGAAGAAGGCGTTGCTCGTGGTGAATTTTTGATCGATCGAACCGGGTATGGTGTCGGGACAGGGGGTCAGGATGAGTTTGTGGCACCGGAAGTTCGGATAAATTTTTCCGTTCGCGCTAACTGAGCTACAAAAACACATAGAAAATACGGGAAAATAAAGGCAAAAAAAACGCGGCTGGCGCCGCGTTTTTCCTGGAATTTGCGGTCGAATATCAGGTTGCAGCAGTGAGCAGTGAACCCAGTATACCCTGACCAAGCGCACCGGCACCTGCACCACCCAGCAAACCACCGATAATCTGTTTGGGGTTTATAGAGCCGCTTGCAGCAGCCGCACCGGCTGATGCTGCGTCTCCACCGCGACCGAGCAAGCCACCGATTGCACCACCGCCTACAAGCCCTGATATGAGACCGATAATGGGGCTGCCACCGGCACCCATAAGGCTGTTGATGAGCGCGCCGCCGCCAAAACCGCCACCGCCGCCAATTACCGCTGAAATGATTGTGCCCAGCATACTTTTTCCTTTATTTGTGTGTTTACGAAACCCTTAACCGGGTTTAGTGAATGACTACTTCTCTCACCGTTCGAAATGCCTTTAACAGTTCGCTCGTTGAGAGAGCAAGGAGTATAACTGCAATTGATCTGCTATCTGTTTGATATTTTTAAAAATAATGTGAAATGTTGGCTATACGCCCCGTGCCTCACGCAGATGCGGGCCTGTGTTCACACAGGCGATCGGCGATGTGCTGCATGTTTGATTCATCAACATTGGCGAACGCTATGCGGAGATAGCGCTCCTGCTGTTGACCAAACATTTCGCCCGGGAGCACCAGCAGGCTGGCTTCAGAAGCCAAAAATTGCGCGACAGCAAAGGCGTCCAGGTTTTTATACGGGTGTTTCAGATAGGCAAAGTAGGCACCTGTTGCAGCAATCTCGAAGCCGTGGTCCTGGTTGTTGATTGCCTGTTGAAACGCGATCGAGCGACTGCGCATCAGATGCTGTTTCTCGACTTTCCAGTCACCCGAGTTTCGCAATCCATACAGCGCCGCGTGTTGGGAGAGCTGGGATGCGCAAATAGAAATACAATCGAGAATTTTAGTGGCCTGATGCTGAAAGGCGCGAGACGCAACGAGTGCGCCAACACGATAACCCGCCAGCGCGTAGGCTTTTGAAAAACTGTAGAGATGTACTGCTGTATCTGACCAGTCGGCGTCTTCAAAAACCGGGTGAATCTCCTGTGCTGCGTCGGGGTGAAAATCGCGGTAGGTTTCATCAATTATCAGCGCGATGCCTGCTTCGCGAGCCAGGCAGAAAAATTCATTGATGGTTTTAGCGGGATAGACCTGACCTGTCGGATTGTTCGGGGTAACAAGTACTATCGCGCGTGTTTGCGGGGTGACAAGACTCCTTGCCACGCTGGCTTCGGGAATCATGTTGTTGGCAGGCTCGCAGTTCAGCGCTATCGCCTCAACTCCCAGCATATCGAGCGACATTTTGTGATTGAAATACCACGGGTTGGGCAGTATTACCTGGTCTTGAGGGCCACATAGTGTGGCTATCGCCACATAGAAAGCCTGATTGCAACCCGCCGTGATCGCGACGTTCTCCGCTTCCACTGTGGCCGCAACCTGCAGTTGGCGGTTCAGATGGCTGGCATAAGCCTGGCGCAGGCCGGGCAGGCCGGGCACGGGTCCGTATTTTCCGGTCTCGGGTTCCAGTAATCGATCCGCCATGTGGTCCAGCGTTCCGGGTGAAGCCGGGTAGTCTGGAACAGCCTGAGACAGGTCGATCAAAGGTCGATGAGACGGGTAGTGGCGACCTTCGACCCAGCTAGCAACTTCGATTACGGGCGGAAAGTCGGTATTGACAACGAACTGGTTTAACCGCATTCCGGTCAGCAGGCCTCAGGTTCAAATGAAATCGGGGAACAATTGAGGTGCGTGTTGCTCTTTCAGAACTGCACGGCTACCTGCGATTCAGGGGAGGCATCAGAGGTTTTCTGCCGCCTTCTGAGATGGTTCCACAGCATAGCCAGAGTGCCATAGAAAGTGATGATCAGGAAATAGTCGATTGCATCAGCAAGTCGGTATCCGGTTGGCCCGAGAAAGGGTGAAATTTCGTGGGCAAGCCATTGTCCGCACCAGGCCAGTGCCACCAGTAGCCCGCAGGCAATTGCCTGTCGGCCGGCAACGCTTTTGCGCGCGATGGCCCAGACGCAAAGGATGAGGATGATAAAATCGTAGCCGTGATGATAAAAAACAGCACAGGAGAACAACCCCAGAAATGTAAGTAATAACAGATCATCCGCCTGGTCATGACGCGGCAGTAGCCAAAGTACGTAGACGCTGGCAACACCAATGGCAATCAGTGCTACTGCGAAAGGCAGTTGCAGGCTCATGGACAGCGCCACCAGATTGAGAAATCCGATACCGTCTCCCATCATCACTACTTCGATCGAACTGAAAAAGAAATCGTGCGGCCATAGACCCATTTTCCACGTGGCAACTCCGGTCAGAATTACGTGTAGAAATGTGGCAATTGCAACGGGCTTCCACTGACCACGCGCAATGAACAGAAGGGTCAACGGGAACGTAAGGGAGTACTTCACCCATGCAATAGCCAGCAGCAGACCGGCAAGCTTTGAATTACCGTTACTGACGTTGGACAAGTAGTAAGCCCAGACAAATGCCGCGATGCTGAGAAAATTATGCTGACCGGCACCCAGACTTGCCCGAAGAGGGGTGGAGCAAAGAAAAAGCAGCACCACCAGTGCCAGCAGGGTTTGGTTTTTGATCGGGAATGCCTTCTGCAGCCCCCACAACAGAAGTGCGATGAATGTCAGGTTTGCGCAGAGCCAGACGATTTTTGCCAGCGGCCATTCCAGTGCGGCGAGCGGTGTGAACAACACAATGACGGAGGCAGGATAGCTCGGTGACTGGTTCAGAAAGTGCGGTGGAGTATGTAGATTGCCGGCCGCTTTCCACTCCATGAATACCTGGTACGGGTTCACACCGGTGGACAGATCACGTGCCGGGGTCCACATGAAATCGTGGCTGCCTGCCGGTGACAGAGCATTGCTGCTGCCGATTCCCACCATGGTGACGGCTACAAGCAACAGGCAAAGGAGTGCGGCGTGGACAGCATAGTCTCTGACCAGGTGACTACGCAGCCAGTCAGGGATGACACTGGTGTTGCGAATACGGCGTGCAAGCAATTGCAGAAAAGGTAGCCCTAGCGAAACTGCGATTGAATTGTAAATTAACTTATGCATCAGGCTTCAACTTTATTGGTCTAGTTGGTGTTTCAGTTCCAGATAGCCTCTGATTATTGTACCGGCATTAAGCAGTCTAAACGAGAACCTTCTTCCTGGATTGTACGAGTTCTACATAATTGTTAGTGGTTGTTTTGTGTCATGACAATAAATATCGTAGTGCTTGTGGGAGTGTGTTGCAAGTGTCATGACAAAAAAAGACCTTAGCGGCTAATTAAATGTAAATTTCAATATCAGGGAGATAGGTGTTTTTACTGAGTAAGGAAGGAAAAATATCAAAAAAAACAAATGATTGGAGAGATTACTTCTGGTTTCACTACATATAATGCCCATACAAGTACTTTTATGCAACTGCAAGAAAGTACGCTCTTTATGTGGCAAGTTCCTGAGTATTTTCGAGCTCTCGACCGGGGAACGGTCAGAAATACCGGGCCGGGGTAACGGGTTTGCCCCCGGGTTGATAATGAAATGTAATGTTGACAGGCAGCCTGATTAGCGGGAATCCGGCAATTTTTTATTCCAGACTCGCCTCATCCGTACAAGTGGCAGGATCAGGATAGCGGCAAATCAGCTTGCACCCGGCAGCCAGGTTAAGAGGCTCAGCCTGGAACAGCTATGGCTTCAAAATTTCGACACTAACGCCAGCCATCCTTACCAGTGGAAACGGATTTCCATGCAATATTCGGATGCTCTTTTTGGTTCCAGCCGCGATACGGGTGGCGTTCTAAAAGTTGTTCGTTTCTGAAAATGAAAATGAGCAGGGCACCTGCCACGAATCCTCCAATGTGGGCCCAGAAGGCAACGCCTCCTTCGTCTGAGCCAATGGACGACAAGCCGCCGATTACCTGTACAAGAATCCAGTATCCGAGTGTGGCGATTGCCGGTATCGCAAATGTTCGCATGTACACAACCAGAAATAACAGCATGTGCACATGAACTCGTGGATACAGCACGATGTACGCTCCCATCACACCACCTATCGCTCCGGATGCGCCCACCATGGGAATAACGGAGTTTGTATCGGCAATAACCTGCGCGGCCACGGCAGCCAGCCCAGTGATGACGTAGAAAAAAATAAAACGAATCGGACCCATTGCATCTTCGACGTTGTTGCCAAAAATCCACAGAAACCACATGTTGCCGATCAGATGCATCCAGCTACCATGCATGAACATGGAAGTCATCGCGGTAAGCCAGTCAGGCTGGCCGTCAACGACGCACATACCAGCACCTGTAGCGACGCCGGAACCAGTCAGGTCTGCGGGTATCACTCCGAATCCACACACTGAATTACTGAGGGCCGGTTCGGTTCCGAACCCCTGCAACAACAGCCAGCAAAGGATGTTGAGGGCGATAAGGCAATAGGTGACGAAAGGGATTCTGAGTTGAGGGTTTTCGTCTCTCACGGGAATCATCATGGGGGAATCACCTTTTTTTATTTGCAGTACCGGGGGCCGGGTAGTACAGCCCGGTTACAGGGAACGTACAGTGCCTTTTTACCAATTATTGTTGTGACGATAACTCTGCGCTTTCAGATGATCATAAAAATGCACTCGTTAGCAATGCCTGCGTCGTTATCCAGAATTCCGCAACGCTGTTTCCTGTGAGCTATAGATAGATGATTGCATATATTTATTTGTTATAAAGCATCCACACGGTGGTCGGTACAGCGTAGACCTCCGAATAAGCGGGTAACGAATTTGTCACCAAATTTTGCAGCACATGCATTACCGACCAGAGATCGTTCAGGCACTCTGACAGTTCGTGGTAACTTTATCGATACAGTAAGATCGTGTTTCATTAATGAAACACTATGTGTTGTTTTTGAATCAAACTGTTTGATTCACTGATATTTTACCGACGCGCGGAGATGGTATTCGTTCTGTTTGGCAGTCCGGTGCTTTTATTAGTGCACTGGTTGCGATGTAGAGAATAACCAGATTCGTATGAAGATGACGGGGCTGGTAATAGTGCCATGGTTCATCTCAAGGTATTGTTCGGGTACTGTTGCGCGGGCGCTGATGTCATGTTGTCCCGGTCACAGCGGAATCGCTGTCAAAGGTGCCAACGCGTATCCATGAATAGCCAGTTCAAGCGAGCATTTCCTGTTGAGTTCGTTTGACCCCGGAATCGCAAAATCCAACTATCGAGAGTGTCGTAGCATGAGCAATGATATCAAACCTCCCAGACAAGCAACGAAAGCCATAGCGCTGGCTGTATTGTCTGCGTTCGGAGTAGCGTCGTGTGGTGGTGATCAAGCCGGGGTAACTAATGGAGGATTTTCCTCCGGAGGTTCCAGTGGTGCGGTCATTGGTGTAATCGGGGGTGCTGTTTTAGTCGGTGCTCTGGTGGCCAGTGATGATGATTCTGGTGGAGCGGTGACCAATCCAGACGGAACAATCACGAACCCGGACGGCACAGTGACCAATCCGGATGGAACAATTACTAACCCGGACGGCACAGTGACCAATCCGGATGGAACAATTACGAATCCGGATGGCACAGTGACCAATCCGGATGGAACAACTACGAATCCGGATGGCACAGTGACCAATCCGGATGGCACAGTCACGAATCCGGATGGTACCGTAACCAACCCGGACGGTACTGTGACAAATCCTGACGGTACCGTGAGCAATCCCGATGGCACTGTAAGTAATCCGGATGGTTCAGTGAGTAATCCGGATGGTTCAGTAACCCCGCCGCAAGACGGCAGCAATCAGGGAATTGTCACTTCTGAAGGCACCTTTCAGGCGGCGTTAACCGCAACGGACACGGTTCCGGCCAGTAACAGTTCCGGTTCGGGAAATGCGGATTTTACCTTTGATGTGAATACCGGCGACAGCAGTGGTCTGGTTACGCTTACCGGGGTAGATGCCACTGGAGTTAATATTTTCGTTGGGCCTCCCGGTGCCAACGGTTTTGTGGCCATTGCGCTTGAACAGGAAGGCAATACCGGGGTGTGGAGACTGCCACCGGTGCTGTCTGCCGAGCAGTTGGCGATCATTCAGCAAAATATAAATGCGGGAAATCTTTATGTGGCTGCAACAAGTGCGCAATTTCCAAATGGCGAGCTGCGCAGACAACTAGTCCCGGAAAACGTCAGTCAGTTTAGAACCAATACCGTAACGGGAACTCGCGGTGGTACAGCGGAAGGTTTTTTAATGCTCAATGACACTACCGGTGACTATGCTATTACATGGAACACATCGGGTGGACCTGCACTGGATACCGGCAGCTCACATGTCAACGACGGAGTGGTTTCCGGTTCTACCGAAAATATCTGGGCTCCGCTAACGGTTCGTGCAAGCAATCTGGAGCAGTTTTTTGCCTTCGGCAATGCTAATGATCCCGCGGATCCGTTGTTTCCTGACCTGGTGCAACGACTCGCTGATGGAATGGTATGGCTCGATTCCCATGCTGCGTCAGATGGAGAGCGGGTATTCTTCGGGCAGCTGCAGCGCGTACAGTAGTAATGGTGTGATGGTGAAGGTCTCGGTGTGTAGATCCTGTGCACTGAGACTTTTCTCCGTTTAGTGGCGCTTTCCGGGTGTCGCGAGTCCCGCTACTTCAATCACGCCTTTTAAACTAAAAGGTGATCCGCGATTATTTGATTGTCGCACCTGACTGGCTGTGCTGGTACCAACACATGCAATTACCAGCTCGGTCGCTGCGTTTCCGAGGATGCCTCGGCGCTTTCTATCGATGCTTCGCACTCATGGCTCGATGTGAATACACGATTGCCAGGTACTCCGAGGGCATCGGTTAACGTGTAGTGCCTGCGATCAATTTTGCGACAGTAGCTTTGCTGCAAGCACTGGTTGAGCCGATAATCAACGTAACGTGAATGAAAGTAGCCGCTTTGAAAATCTTCGTAGATCTCGAAAACGAAGGGAGTTCTCGGGTTGTAGGTGAATTGTCTGGCAATATGGAATGCAAAGTTTTTAACTTTGAGCGGGTGAACGTATATATCAATATCGCTGAAGAACGGGTCGATTAACTCCAGCTCTGCCTCCATTTGTGTTGCCAGTGTTTTTATATCAACATCGCCAAAACTCTTTATATAGTAGTCTTTCCAGACACGGCGTGAAATCTTGCTCAGCTCCTTTAGCGGTCTTTTTCGATTGCGCAGTGCTTCTACGGCTCTATCGGTAAGATCGACAATAAGGAAGTTTTGACCAAGATTATCAAGGGAGTCAATGAACTCCAGATTTCGATCACTTCGTATATAGCCGGTCTGTCCGTAAAAGGCCCCCTTTCCCAAACGCGCCAGTTCTCGTAAACCGTTTTTCCGGTGCTTGCTTGCGAGAAGCAATGGTTTTTTACCGGAGATCGACGGATTTTTTGCGTATTCGTTCCAGATTCCGATACCGACATCCAATGGATTTAACATCACGTCTGTGAAAGGGCCGTAGTGTTCAGTCAGTACAGCGAGCTGCGCAATCTGCACCGCGGCTGAACATTCGGCGACGAACGGCTCCTTGTATAGTGCATTGATGCCGCTGGTAATGTTTGTGGCAGGTATGTCGTAACCACGTTTGGTTGAGGGAATCCAGCTGGCTCCTGGTGGCAAAAACGGATCTCGTGGATCAGGACCGACAGGCAAAAACTCAAACCCGGTATTTGCGGTCAATTTGTCTATCGCACGTCTGGTAGCGGCTTTGTATTGTTGATTGACGAGGCATTTAGTGGTTTTAGAATGCAAAGCTGTGGTGGCACGATCCAGAATGTTGGCTCTGTTTTCACTACTGTTGTTATAGGTAAACAGAGCAGCTGTTTCGCTATCGCAGGCCTGGAGATTACTCGTGCCTGGAGTATTGGTTGTTTCGGTTATTATCCAGCCAAGGTCTTGTAACACACCCAAAGTGCAGGAAAGTGGTCCGTCCGCAAATGTATGATTGCAGATAAATAGCAAGGGTATGACTGCTATAAAACACCGGGTGCCAGTTCGACTGGCTAGCCATTGAGTAGCCATCAAGTAAGAGCCTTCAGGCGAAGAGGGAAATACAGGTTGTCTGGCATTAAGATGTTAATACGTCGTTTTGATTAGGCAACCTGTCGGCCACAGATTGCGGGTCAGTCTATATCATTGTAGCTCAGGATTCGTCGCTGTAGATAGCTGGCATGAAAGGTCATTAGTATTGTTGCTGTATGCACTGGCTGGTAGTCTGGCAACTCGATATGTGCGTGTTTTCTCAAACGAATTGGTTGGTATAGCCTGATGATACTGCGTTTTCCAGCTACCGGATTTTAGTACCCCAATAGATGTTTGTTGGTATGGCGAGTAAGCGCATTATTTTTACCTTGCGCTGACAGATATATAAACGGAATCCGGCTTGAGGTATGGTTTACAAACTCGTAGTTCTAACTCCAGATTGTTGCGCGGGCACTCTGGTGATTTTCATCGAGAAGCGTCTTGAGAACAAATGCGAGATCGCAGGTTTTGGCTGAATAACCGATTTCCATGAACGAAGGATGCAGTAGCGGCTTATGTTTTTTCTGATTGTTACGGACCTCTGGTAGATGCAATGATATTTCAGTCGCATTTATTTTTGCTGATCGATCGATCAGGAATGCTTTGTAGCGGATGCTTGCACTGTCGCATTCTATCCCTCAGGGTCGCGATTGTTGCCGTTCTCGGAGTCGAGTGGTTGCTCTTTGTTGTGACTCTCTTCAGCGTTGACCGAGGCATCTTCAATAGAGTGGGTGGCATCTGGCATTGGTGAGTCGGCTGACTGGGGTTGGAAGCCGGTATCAGGTAGCCAGTTTTTAAATTCGACACCGTAAATCTCCCAGATCGTTACAAAGAGCGCAGCGATTATAGGGCCTATGATAAACCCTGCAATACCAAAGGTTAACAAGCCACCCAGTGTACTGAAAAAAATCATAAGCTCGTGTAATTGAGTGTCGTTACCTACCAGCTTGGGGCGCAATACGTTGTCGACGCTGCCGACCAGCAATGCGCAAAAAACAAACAGTCCCCCCGCAGACGCCAGCTGTCCGTTAGCGGCCAGGTAGAGACAGCACGGAACCCAAACCAGAGCCGCTCCGACTCCGGGCACAACAGATAGCAGCATCATGGAGACACTCCAGAAAAGCGCATTTGGAATGCCGGTCAGCCAAAGTGCTATGCCTGCCAGTCCGCCCTGCAGGAAGCCGATCACTGCAGTGCCTTTTAATGTTGCAATGGTGACGCTGCGGAAACGGTTGAGCAGTAAAAGCTCGTTTTTATCATCTAGCGGAAGGTAATACAGCATCAGATGAAGTAATCGATCACCATCCATCAGAAAGAAAAAGAAACAATAAAGCACAATTAGTGAAGTGATCATTGCATTAAAGGTGATGACCGTTGCTGACTGCAACAGGCCGACGCCGCTTTTACTTATTCCAACGACCATACTACCCAGCCGTTCGGCAATAAATTCCCGGTGTGGCAGGAGTCGCTCGTAGAAAGGCAGCCGTTCCAGCTGACTGTTCAGGTAGGCGGGATCGTTGGAAACATTTTGTAGCCAGGGTGTAGCACTATTAACAAAATCCGCTGCCTGGCCCACTACCACTATGGATACAAGTACAAGCGGTATAATGATAAAACACAGTACCAGCAACAAGGTTGCGAGCGACGCCAGTGCCCTGCGGTGGCGAAACCAGGTGAGGAATCGACGGTACAGCGGGTGAAACACAGCGGAAAACAGACTGGCCAGAAAGATTGCTTCGAGAAAGCGGCCAATAATTCCAAGAAAAAGTGCAGAGATCAGTACCACCACCAGTAACAGTACTGACTTGTTAATGAGTGCCGTGTTCTGCATTCGCAATGTGATTCCGCATTCAGTGTCGGGTAATACTGATATTCTAGTCAATCACACTGACAGGGTATATGGCATTAGTCTTTAAATTAGTCCGTGTTGATCGTAAGACCCTTCCCGGTAGCTGCTTCTGCTGTCATATGGCGACCAATTCTTCGCATCGGCTTGCCGCCTGTTTTGATTCAACAGAGGGTTCTGGAAGGTCGCAGTGGCTGAGAGTCTCATGCCGCAGAAAAATTGTTGCGGCGAGCGCGCAAACCTCACCCTGGATTTCAGTACGACCACCAGCGATTCGATCTTGAGATTTACCCGGATTGAAGGTTGGGGGTCTGTTAAACTGGAGCGGCAGCGGTGCGCGTAGCGCTCTGATCTCCCGTGATTCTGCCTCAGGCCGGTGTCCGGATACTGTCAAAGATCGGGGCACACTGTAAATCATCAGGACTTCCTGTTTTGATCTATCTCTGGGTTAAATCGTTTCATATCATTGCTGTTGTCGCGTGGGTAGCAGCACTTTTAGTCTATCCTCGTTACAAGCTGCATCAACTGGCCAGTTCTCCCGGCGAGCCGCTTTTTGAGCGGATGAAAAAAGCGTCCGGGCAGTTGCGACGAATAATTATGATTCCCGGACTCATCGCGACATGGGTTTTCGGCTTGTCCCTGATCGCTCTGAACCCCGCAATCGCATCATCAAAGTGGCTTTGGGTAAAACTTTTGCTCGTCATCGTTATTTCCGGGCTGCACAGCGCGTTTACAGGTATCGGGAAAAAGATTGATGCGGCCGATGGCAGTGTTCAGGAAAAGCGACTGCGCATGATGAATGAGCTGCCTTTCGTGCTTTTTGCTGCAATCGTAATCCTGGTAGTAGTGCGGCCCTTTTAGCGAAGTCAGGTTCACAGCGGTGACAGGGGTGAGTGTCGCCAGGCGAAGTCGCGCTAGCCAGCCTCGATGTGGATAGCTTTATTTAGTGCCCATCCAGAAACAAGCGCTACTGCGGATCACCCAGGCCTGCGATCTTTTACCGACTGTATGTAGTTATTTAGAATGACTAAATGCCTGCAGATAGCAGGCAAAATATCACGCACCTGGATGATCCTCGCAACGCCCCAGTTTCTGGATAGGCACTATTTAGTAAAATTCGGCCCAAAACGTTAAATTGTTGATCCCGGATAGCTCCAGGTGCCGGTCGTTAGCGGCTGCAACCGACAAATGTTCATCAACAATAAACTCCTGGCGCCGGTTTCGGTCTCAATGCGAAAACCCGGCTATAACGCGGGTTATTTAGCAGGCGAAAATCTGTTACCTGGCTAGACTTAATCTGGTGTAAATCCGGTTTTCGGTAGTTCTTGTGTTGCCATTCGGCGGGCGTTCAATGGGTCAGGAAAATTTAATGGCAACTACCAGAGCAGTGGAAGTGCTTGTCAGATGAGCGAGTCGGCTTCCTTTTCTGCGAGGCAGCAATTGGTCTGGCTCTGCGTGATTGTTCTGCCGCTGGTGTTGATTGGCTGGCTCGTCTCCACCTATTCATCAGTCGCGTCAACAGAAAAACAGCGCGACCGACAATCCGAACCGAGGCCGGTGGTGACGACTCAAGTCGCGATGCATTTGTTGCCGATTGAACTGGAGGCCTTCGGAAACTTGCGCGCGCGACGTTCGGTGCGTGTAACAACAGCGACCAGTGGACGGGTGACGGGCATTAATTTTTCCGGCGGCCAGCAAGTCGAAGCAGGTGATGTATTGCTTACACTGGATACCGCCTTGCAACTGGCCGATGTGGAAGAAGCCAAAGCCAGATTGCAGGAAATGGATCTTGAATTGGGGCGCGCACAGCAGCTAAAAAACCGTCAGGCGGGTTCGCAGCAGTCTGTTGACTCGGCCCGTGCGCGCCGCGCCGGAGCGGTTGCAGAACTGGCCAGAAGTGATCGGCTGTTTGAGCAGCGAACCGTGCGCGCAGAGTTTGCCGGAGTGGCCGGACTACCCCAGGTGGCAGCCGGTGAGTTTATCGATTCGACCACTGTAATTACATCGCTTGATGATCTGCACACCATGACGGTTGATTTTGGCTTACCCGAGTCTTCCTACGGACAAGTTGCAAAGAGCCAGGCGGTAACTGTGCATACGGAAGCGGCTGCCGGTAAAGCATTCGTTGGCACAGTGAGCGCAATAGACAGTCGTATAGATGCAAACACCGGAACGTTTCAGGTGCGCGCTGTGTTGCCCAACGAGGATCAAAAACTCAGGGTAGGGATGTTTGTGCAGGTGTTGCTAAAACTGGGAGAGAGAACCGCACTAATGGTGCCCGAAGAGGCGCTGGTGCCCGAGGGCTCACGCAGCTATGTGGTTTCCATGATTGACGAAATCGCGCAGCGCAATGAAGTAACCACCGGTCGTCGAATCGCTGGCATGGTAGAGATAATTGACGGAATTACCAACGGCGCCACGATTGTCACGCAAGGTCATTCAAGGCTAAAAAACGGTGACCGGATTGTTGCAAGAGCCGCAGGCGTGTGAGTGGCAATTCAGATAGCGATCACAGTGATTAGCGCGCAGCAGAAGGTATCGTGCCTTGAATCTGTCTGAGCTCAGTATTCGTCGTCCAGTGTCTGCGGCAGTGATGAGTCTGTTGTTGATTGTGTTTGGTCTGGCTGCGCTGGAGCGGATTGCCATACGCGAGTTGCCCGATATTGATCAGGCGCTAATTACCGTCACTACACGATACCCGGGAGCATCTTCGGCTGCCGTAGATACTGCTGTCACTGAAGTAGTAGATGCAGCAGTGGCCGGAGTGGCCGGTGTTGAAACCATCAGATCGAGCAGTCAGTTCGGGCGTTCCCGAACGGTTCTCGAATTTGCGCCAGGCTTCACCATGGAGGCGGCCGCAAACGATGTGCGTGATGCCATCGGTGCGGTACGCGCAAGATTGCCGGCCGATGCGGCCGAGCCACGGGTGGTAAAAAACGACAGCGACAGCGACCCGGTCATGCGGCTTGCGATCACCAGCACTCTTGCCGATGCTGCTACCATCACCGATTTTGTCGAACGCAGAGTGGCTGAACGTATTAGCACTGTGGAGGGTGTCGCCAGTGTAAGCGTGTACGGAGACAGAGCCAGCGCGATGCGAATCTGGCTCGACAGAGTTGCCATGGCGGCAAAACGCGTGACTGTAACCGACATTGAAAGCTCCTTGCGCCGAACCAATCTGGAATTGCCTGCTGGCGAGCTGCAATCAGATGCGCGGCAATTTTCCGTAAGACTCAATGGCAGAATAAACGACATAGAACAGTTTCGTCGCGTTGTGGTGGCGAACAGGAGCGGCATTCCGGTGCGACTGGGGGAGGTGGCCCGGGTCGAGCACGGAGTGGTAAGCAAAAATACCGTTGTAAGAAACAACTCGGTGACCGCCGTCGGTATGTCGGTGATTCGTCAATCGCAGTCAAACACGATTGCGATCTCAAACGCTGTGCGTGCGGAGATAGAAAGTCTAAAACCGTCGCTTCCTGCCGGAATGAGTATAGAGGTGGGTTCTGACGATGCGATTTTCATTAAGGAGTCGATTCGTGAGGTTGTTGTAGCGCTGCTGCTTTCACTGCTTCTGGTAGTGATGGTTATCTTTGTTTTTCTGCGTTCTGCCAGCGCGACACTGATACCGGCTATCACTATTCCGGTGTCTCTGATTGGTGCTTTCTGGCTAATCTATTTGTTGGGTTTCTCGATAAATGTACTAACGTTGCTGGCACTGCTACTGGCCATCGGACTGGTAGTGGACGATGCGATAGTGATGCTGGAGAACATAGAGCGTCGGCGCAGCAGTGGTGAAACGTTGCTTCAGGCCAGTGTCAGAGGTTCCCGTCAAGTGACCTTTGCGATTCTCGCTACGTCTTTAACGCTGATTGCAGTGTTCCTGCCCATTTCGTTTATGCAGGGAGCGGCCGGGCGTCTGTTTGCCGAATTTGGATTCGTGCTGGCCAGCTGTGTCGCGGTGTCTACGCTGGTGTCGCTGACAGCTTGTCCCGCGCTTGCTTCAAGGGTGTTGAAGAACAGCAAACCGGGTTTGCAGCCATCCGATGCGCAACTGATTTCGCGCGGCGATAACAGTCCTGGCTCAAATTCAGCTGAGTTGAGTAGAGGGAGTGGACGCAGCTGGTATTTGTGGTCACATTTGAAGTACAAGGCACTTTTGTCGATAGCATTGCGAGCGCCGATTGTCGTGGTTGCAGTGGCAATACTGTTTTCTATGGGCGGCTGGTATGTCTATAAGCAATTGCCGGGTGAACTCACTCCATCCGAGGATCGTGGAGTATTGTTCGTGCCGTTGCGCACGCCGTTAGGTAGCACACTGGAATCCACCGATGCTTTTGCACAGCGGCTGGAATCCCGGCTCGCCGGGAAAAAAGATGAGCTGGGAATAGATACTGTATTTACTTACAGTGGTGGAAGTAGCGGCCGGTCTCATCGTTCTTTTGTCGTATTGCGGCTATCTCCCTGGCGGCAACGCAGTCTGGGGCACAGTGAGATAGTGGAGGCTGTCACCCCGATGACTTCAACTATGGCTGGAACGCGTGGCAGAGCGTTTGGCCCCAACGGCCTGGGTCTGCGTGGTAACCGAACTCCAGTGAGGGTCATTGTAGGTGGTCCCGATTCAGAGTCTGCCCGACGCTGGGCCGAGATATTGCGGGATGCTGCCAGAGACAACCCTGGATTGGTCAATGTCAGTATGGATGCAGAACCCAATGTGCCTCAGATATCGGTTAACATCGATCGGGTACGTGCGGATGAGTTCGGTATAAGTGCAGCTACAATTGCAAGCACATTGCAGGCGTTTTTGAATTCGCGAGAAGTATCGACTTATGTTAATCGCGGCCGGGAATACCCGGTAATCATGCAAGCGGAAGCACAAGACCGAAAAACGCCTGACGATATTCGAAAGCTGCTGGTCCGCAGTGATACCAGCAATGAATTGTTGCCACTTGGAGCGGTCACCACAATTACTGAAGAGACGGCCTCCTTTCGCTTGAATCGTCACAATCGCAGGGTTTCGGTGACAGTGACCGCTTCATTGCAAAGTGACTATTCCATGGGCGCTGCTATTGATTACATAAAAGAGTTGCGGCGGGAGTTGCTGCCTGCTGATGCGTCGATCAGTTTCGGCGGGCAGGCTAAACAATATCTTGAGACATCCAGCGGATTGTATGTTGTCTTTTTGATGGCTTTGCTTGTTGTCTATCTGGTGCTGGCAGCACAGTTTGAGAGCTTCATACATCCATTGATCATTATATTGAGTGTGCCACTTGCACTTGCCTGTGCGGTGTATGCGCTATGGATAACAGGCAACACTCTCAATATTTACAGTCAAATAGGTATTGTGCTTTTAGTCGGGCTGATGGCGAAAAACGGTATTCTAATTGTAGAATTTGCCAATCAGTTGCGAGATAGCGGTTTGCAGGTTCGTGACGCCATAGTTGAGGCAAGTGTTGTACGGTTGCGGCCGATCTTGATGACAGTAATTTCCACGGTACTCGGTGCACTGCCACTGGTGTTGGCTAGTGGTGCCGGCGCAGAGAGCCGCCATGCGATTGGTGTTGTTATTATTGGTGGTCTTGCGCTGGCCTCTCTGATGACATTGTTTTTAACACCCGTGCTATATCATCTGCTTGCCGGTTTCGCGAAGTCACACAGTGTTGTGGAGCAACGACTTTCTGTCGAGTTGCAAACTGATTCGGTCGGTCGTAATGGTTCTGTCAAACCAGGCCGCTAACCTTTGCGGTGCCTGGAGGTTACCTGGTTTGCAGATGAATATGGTGAAAGCGAAAGCGGTGCCCGTTGTTGCTGTCTTGAAGCGTCTTTGAAGTGTATTGTCCAACGGCGTCACTGGAGGAGAGGGTAACGGTCGTGTTGTCTTCCGGAAGTGGTACACGAAGCATGGTCAGATGTCGGGGCAGGCTTCGCCAGCTACGTACATCTGCTTCCTCAAGTGCAAACAGGAGCAGTCGTGCGATCTCGCCTGCTACTTTATCCTTGTCGCTTATTGCGTCCGCAATAGCGTCTTTGGATACGGCACGTACCAGACTCCTGGCGGTCAGCCTGGCGGCGCGCTGATTGAGAGAATCGCTGACAAGTTGTCCTAAATCGCTGCTTACTCTTGGGCAGTCACATGGTCGATTATCGATTTCTGCATGTAGTCCCGGAGCGGCTGCAGGGCTAACGTCGTACCGGGGAAAAGAAATTCGCGTGGTACCTCCGGTGAATATGCTGCCCGAACTTTTACCCGGTATAAGCCCGCTGCTAATGAATACCACTGCCGCCCTGTCTGTGGCTGCCAGATCTTGTGGTGAGAGTCCGCTGTCTTGCAAGCGATTGCTAATTTCGCGAGCATCGTTTGAAAAACCAAGGCGACGGGCCTGACTTAGCAGGAGGGGATCAAGCATGGACGAACCGCCGATACCCTCGGATAATTTGCTGTATTCAATATAAGCATCGTTAAGCTGGCCTGCAGCCTCGAAACTCAGTGCGATAAGAGCGCGGGTGAAATCGTCTCTTTCCAGAGTACCTTCAAATTCGGATATCCTTTCCAGTGCCCGGCGTGCCTCGACAGCGGCGCTATCAAACTCGCCAAGCGACAAAAAATTCATCATCAGGTAACTGTGAATCCAGAGGCGCTCGCTGTATTCACCGGTGTAGTTCCGGGCCCAGTCGTTTGCAACGACCGCCCGACTTTCGCTACTAATGCTGAAGAAGTCGTTTTCATCGAGGTAACGAGCAGCGGCCAGAAACTCACGATTGCTGGCTTCGTAGTCACCCGACACGTGTAGAAACAATCCCTTTTCCAGCCAGTACAATAGCCGATCTTTGCTGGCCACCACATCACTACTCGGCAATCGGGCCAATGCCGCAGGTGTATTGCCGCTGTAAAACTCGGCACGTGCCTGATGGAGTGCAGTTGTGCTGCATGCTCCCGCTAGTAGTGGAAACGCGATTGTTGCCAAACGCCAGCAAAGTGCTATGCCAGAACGCCGATAGCGTTGCATTTTGTTACCAGCCAATAATTGGCCGTGAAGATTCTCTGGCGATTTCAACCTTGTCTGCCCAGCTGATAGCGCCGGTTTCGGTATCGGTCAGCTCAAGGTTCAGGCTGTAGTGCACCAGCTTCTTTTTGGAAAGTCTGAACTGGCGTTGTTCGTTTTTCACAATAGACCGCAAGGTGCCTGCGAGTATGTAGTCAGCGCCGAGTTGTCTGCCTTCATTTATTCGCTGCGCAGCTGCGACGGCACCGGTTTTTTGATACCCGGATTCGTCCTGAATATTAAATCGCTGCGCTTCGTTTATTAGCTGATATTTCCCGGACTGAACCAGAGCGAGACGAATATCATCGCTGATACCACCGGTATTGATATGCTCGGAAGTTTCGTTGCCGATACCATAACTTATAAGTACCGGTCGCTGACCGGTGTCTGCAACAAAGTCGACCAGATTTTCGCTTAGATAGTCGACAATGAGATTTTTGTCGGAGAAGTCGTAACTGGCGTCGTAGTGAATTTCGGACGCGGGGTCGACGTTACGGGTGGTGGCACATCCGGCGAGTGTCAACGCCAGGCACATTATCATGCAGCCGATTCCAGAATTAAGATTTCCGCCGGGAGAAGCTGTGTTTAGCATAAGACAATAATCCTTAAGGCCTGATTGGGTCGAGTTTCAGTGAAAATAGGAGTTGCTGGAATCATTCCAGAAATTAATCCTGTGTCTGCAGACGCTACTTTTTGGGTCTAGCTGCGATCTCTGTTGAAGGCCGGAGATGACGAACTTAACAAAAAACCGGTTCTGTCGATAATATTTGTAAGGAATCGGCGGGCTGACGTGGCCTGGCGCTCCTCGCTCCGCTTCATCGTATATAAGGAAAGTAGCAAAGATAGTATGCAAAAACCGGCTGCCAGCTGAATAGAAAGAACGATTGCCAGGTGTTAAGGATTGCGCAACGGGATTGATCCCGGGTTTTTCCGTCAGAGGTTGCCTGTCACTATAATTGCAGAGTCAGAGTGGTGCGGGCAGCATACCGGCCAGATGGTTAATTTTAAACCAGAGCTTCGTTCAGGCTACTGTTTGTAGCATTCATGTCCTTACTATAGCTTCCTGATTTTTGTGGCGTCGCCGGATGGACGTTGCATTTTATGTTACTTGCCAGCTGGTAAACGCCAGGTAAGTAAGGGAACGCTTGCTTTAAACACTGTTAACAGGGATAAGTTAAAGTGGTCGATTTTAAATCAATTGATGATCGAACTAATCTGGCCGGTACGAACCGGCTGGAAATACTGATGTTCAAGCTTCAGGATAATTCGGGTTCTGACGGCTCTCCGCTCTATGGCATAAACGTTTTTAAGGTCAGAGAGTTGATGGTGCTACCAGAGCTCATACAGGGGCCCAACAGTGCACCAAGTGTTGCAGGCATCGCAAATATCCGTGGAAAGGCAGTTCCGGTAATTGATCTTCACCACTATTTTGGATACAGCGATGACAATAAATCGAATATTCTGATTGTTACGGAATTCAATGGCAGTACACAGGGTTTTCTGGTCGAAGAAGTAGACGATATTATTCAGCTTGCCTGGAGTGATATACGGGAGCCGCCGGAAATTGTTACCGAGATGGCGGGTGAGGCGCATGGAAGTACACTGACTGCAATGAGTCAGCTTGATGAACAGCGCATGTTGTTAATCATTGATGTCGAGCAAGTGATTGCCGAGGTGCTTGGTACCAGTATCGATGTGATCGACGCCACCGAAATGCCTCATCACAACGAGGGTGCAATGGTGTTCTTTGCGGACGATTCCAGAGTAGCCAGGGCTCAGGTTGGCAGAATTCTGGATAAAATGGGCATTCGACACCAAAGTGCGAAGAACGGCCAGGAGGCACTTGAAGCGCTTCGGGTGCTTGCCGATGCAGCAGACGAAAAAAACCAGCCTTTATCTGATTCAGTGCGCGCGATAATTACCGATGTTGAAATGCCTAAAATGGACGGTTATGTTCTAACCAGCAAAATCAAGGCGGATGCGCGTTTTAACGGAATTCCCGTCATGATGCACTCTTCCCTGTCGACCTCTGAGAACAAGCGACTGGGGATGAAAGTAGGGGCCGATGCGTATATACCAAAACTCAGGCCACAGGAATTTTCGCAAACACTCGATGGATTGCTGAACCCGCCATTGAAAGACGCAGGCTAGCGTGCCAGGTGCCGGGAGCCTGCGCGATTAGAAGTATGGGTAACGAGAACTCGCCGCGAGGGCGCTTTTATCTGTCTGTTTTTCGTTACCCGTGAATGAACGATAAATGCAACTGGCCTGGATTGGATTGTTTACACCTTCAATGCGTTGACAACCAGCCTTTGAAAGTGGTGGACTGCATGCTCGGAGAGTTCGGTGCGCTCTGCATCGACGACAAACCGGCCTTGATTGTAGCCATGTGATTTAAGCCCGCGTTGCACACTTTCGCACAGACCAATGTCTTCGGGTTGCAAAATGTCTTTTTGATAAGCCATTGCATCCTGTAGCTGTTGGCATGGTTCGCCTTTTGGGACAAACCAGTCCTGGTACTCAATAGTCTGCTCCGGCCCGTCCGGGATCATTTGCAACACCGACAGGTTAGCCTCACCAGGATACACCCAGATGGTTAGATTCGGCCAGAGAAACCATCCTGCAAAGCCAAAATCCACATCCCCCTTTTCAAATGTGTATGCCGAGTTTTCGGTTGATTTGGCGGCATTGGAAATGTGGCTGGAGTAGATTCCGCTGGTCGCAGAGCGATAGCTTTTCATGTCGACCAGATCAACGAAGTCACGATGCGCTGTATGGCAGTGATAGCACTCGAGAAAATTGTCGATCATGACTTTCCAGTTGCAGGCAACCTGGTAGTTATCGCGCTGAGCGAACGCGAGTGAATCGACGTTTGGACAATACTCTCTTATTTCCTGCTCCAGTTCGCTCGCCTGCTCAGCCAGTGGTGATGCGTCTGGATCCATGTTGATAAATACCAGACCACAGAAAACCTCGGTCCTGACACTTTTAAGTGAGAAGTTGCATTTATCAAAACCTTCCATCTGATCGGTGTTGCGCGCTCCTTTCAATGTACCATCCAGGTCGTAGGACCATGCGTGATAGGGACACACAATGAGTTTGGTGCTTCCTGTGCCGCTTAGCAGTTCGTGACCGCGGTGTTGGCAGACGTTGTAGAATGCACGAAGCTCGTTTGAATGATCGCGAACAACAAAAATATTTTGCTCGTGTATTTGTGTTGTGAGGTAGTCACCCGGGTTTGTGAGCTGGCTGATGTGGCCTGCGTACCACCAGTTACAAAAAAAAATGTTGTTTTTCTCACGCTCGTAAACATCATGATCCTGGTAGTAGCGAGCAGGTATCGTGTACGACCTGGCAGGGTCTGTATGGAACGGTTCATCTGCAGCGTTCAGATGCGAATCGGGTTTGTTCATCAGGATTGTTAACCGACTAAATTGATGGCCACAGGCTACGCGGATGTGAAACCCCTGGCAACGTTTTTACTGGTACTGCTCGCAGCTAGTGCAGACAGCCATGCTATGACCCGTAATTAGTAGTTGGGCGGACCACTAGTCTGGCTCCACACTGCGTTGTTCAGAGCGCTCCAGTTTGACAAAGGCTTCAAACATCCAGTGGCGAATAGCCAGAACCATCGTGGTGCCCTGGCGCTCTGTCAGAGGCAGCTTGCGTTCCTCCCGAACGGTATCGTCAAACAATTGCCCGATCGAGTGCAACCTCTCAAGAATCTGTTGACGGGCAACACTTGAGATATCGCCGTTTTTAACCAGCTGCAAACAGCCTTCCTCGGAGAAGTTGCTGTTAAAAAACGGGCCTTGCACCTCACGGCGGAAATAACGCTCAATGGGCCCATCCACTTGCCACGCGAAATTACTCGCGATCAATGGCTTAACGCGGTTGCCCGGTAGCAATTCGATCAATCTCATGCGATCGAGTTTGGCCAGATAGCGAATGCCCTCGGTGTCGCTCAATGTGTAGCGCGCGAGAACCTCGTCGAAGCTCCAGTGATTGACGAGGCAGTAGGCCATCAACAACAGCTTGGGATCGCTGATTAACTCCGATTCCTGATCCAGCGACAGTTGCTGCAGCTGTTTTGCCGCGCTCTCGCTGAGCTGAAATAAATCGCCAAGTTGCAGAGACAATATCTCACAAATTCGATCGAGGCGGGCGAGCGTCATATTGCCACTGGCAAACATCTGCTTCACTGCCGATTCTGACAGTTCAAGACCATGTGCCAGTTCGCGGTAGGTGATGCCGCGCGTTTTTAGCTGGTTTTTCAGCTCGTGAACCAGTCGAGTTGCCTGCGTCATGAGGGTGCTATTTTTCTGAACCAAAGAGACATGAATTTTAGACTTTTTTTGTAAAAGTGGCGAATAACAGTTCTTTGGCCGACAATTGCGCCACATTCAAACGAAGGACATCTGATGAGTATTTTTAAACGACTGGTGACAACGGTGCACGCAAGTGTTGATCGAACCGTTGCAGGTATAGAAAACCACGGAGCAATTGCTGATGCGGCCTTACGAGACAGTCGCGAGGCATTGGCCCGGGCCCGGGTACGTCTGACCCGTCTGGAAAAGGATGGTAGCAGTCAGCGTAACCGTATTACTGAACTGACCAGCGAGATTGAATTGTGGGCCGAACGCGCCCGCTCGGTGGCTGATGGCAATCGGCCCAAAGCGCTTGAATGTTTACGCAGACGCAAGCAGCGAGAGAGCGAACTTGAGGTCGCAAGAGAGAATCTGAAAAAGCACGAACAGGTGGAAAAAACGGTTCGCAGCAGCATTATTGAAAGTACTCAGCGAGTGCAATCGCTGCAACAGCAATGCAACCAGATGCGTTCGAGGGAGGCTGCCAGCCAGGCAAAGCGCAGTGTAATCGGACTCGAAGACAGGACTGGTCCAGACGTCGAGAGCGCTATAGAGCGATGGGAAATGTCGGTGGGCGAGTCGGAATTGTCCACAGATACGCAGATGCTGTTGCAAGCGCCTGGCGATGAATTGTCGGATGCGTTTTTATGTGAAGAAGAAAGTGCGCTGCTGGAAAGCGAGCTTGATCAGTTACTAAAATCTGAAGGGGGAAAGAGCGATGAGTAACGTAACAACTCAAGTTGAAAACGTCCGTGAAAACGGGAGCGCTGCTCCTGCCAATGACTGGACAAAAAGCCCGGATAAGGCGGGATCGGACGGCAAAGAGACTGCTGATAGTCCAAAGCCTGTCGCCGTCGTTGTCAATCTGATAAGGCGATTTGGTTCTGTGTCTGATGCATTGCGTCTGTTCGGCGCGCTTGCGGTTGCCGCTGCGATGGGTTTGTATTTGCTCGATGGAGTCCAGGTGGTAAACGATATTCAGCGTTTTTTCACGATTCTCGGGCTGACGGCTGCTTTAATGACTGCTGGCCTGACGATGAGTTTATGGCTTCGCGAGCAACGCAGCAGCCGTGTGTTTATCGGTTTGGCGTTGCTGTCAGTGCCTGTGAACTTTACCGTGTTCGGAGCGCTATTGTATTCTGTATTTCCGCTGGATAACTATGGTTTCTCATACCCGCAATTTGCCTTGTGGCAAGTGGATAGTCTGACCGGGTTAGTGATGGCAGCGGCAGCCGGGATAGTTGTATTGGTACCTGTTGCCTGGTTTGCTTTTGCAGTACTTGCCCGCGCGTCCAGGAACCGGTTAACCATTGGTGTGTTGCTTAGCGGATCAATATTGTTGATCCCGGTACGGCATGAATTGTTCGCCGCAGTGTTGGTGTTGCTAGCGATACCCGGAATCTGGTGGTTTTGTAAAACCCGATTGACGAATAGCGTTGCCCTGAAAACCGCTGAAGGACGATTTGCAGTGGCGCTGCTGTTTGTGGCTCCGGCAATTGTAGTAGCCCGTAGCATGTTCCTGTATCAGTTAACCGGTTTACTCGGTCTGGCTGTAGCTGGTGGATGTTATTTTGTCGCGCGGCAATTATTACTCAGGCGATCAGAAACCGAAAAGACGTCGCCATCGTTTTTATCCGGCTGTTTGACATTGACTGCGATCATTGCAGGCTGCCTTTCGAGTGTGTCGATATATGCAGTGGTGGCAAACTACCTGTCACATACAACGGCGTTTATCGTGGCGAATATGTCAATTCTGTTGTTACTTGCTGATGTAATGCACACCAGCAGCCACAAGTCTGTAGCACGAAAACTGGGTGCCATCGTAGTAACGCTGGTAACCATTGGCCTGGTGGCTCACAGTGTATTTATGCCATCGTTGCCGGTTGCAATGATCCACTTGTCAATGTTGCTGCTTGTCGCGGGATACGGGTACGTGATGCGTTATCCAGTGATGAGCTGCATTGCACTGACGGGTACAGTGGTACTTGCGCTTGCTTATGCTGAAACCCTTTGGCACTCGGTAGTGCAAACCGGCTGGTGGGGTGTCGCACTTGGCGGTGCTGCAGCGATTGTTGCGGGTTCACTACTAGATCGGGCAGGGACGGCAATTGAGGTGAAGTCTGCCTTCACTGAAAGTGAGAAAGCGGTTACTGCGGAGTCCGCAGCGCCATAGAGGTCTGTTAGTAGCAGGTGCAGGCAGGACGCACCGCAACGAAGCTGTTTATGATCATAATCGTGCATTGCATGAGAATGACTTTTAATAAGTGAGTTGTGGTGCGTTTTCGTCAAATAGTCTATTGCACAGGGCAGTTTTCCAGGTAACAGTCTTCGCACAAAGACGAGAAATGACTCGCATTGTGAATCCGTTTTTGTGATGCACCAGGTAAAGAGCTTCGTTGGCATTATCCAGGAGCAGCAATTTTCAGAATCGGTTGAATTACGTGAAAAAAACCGGTGTTTTGCAGTTGTTACCTAAAGATCAACCATGTATCGGTCGCAAGCTGTAGTGTTGTGCCTTTGCTCAAGTTGTTTTTAGTGAGCAGCTATCTATGATCCACGGATGGTCGTCTTCTCCTACTGCCGAGAGATTCCGCATGGGCCGCTCCGCTCTTTCGAAACTCGATACTATTCGAGGTAATCAAAATGAGTTGCTGTACAACGCTGTTAAGTACTCTGCTCTGGGTTCCATAGTAGCGGCGGTTGTATTGTTCTTTGCTTTTGAGGCGTCAACGTCCAAGTATGTCGTCTGCGCAGCCTTGTGCATAGTCTATCTGGCACGCCTTGTTGATTGTTACTTCTTTAAGAAAGATCTGACTGCGGCACGACAAAAGGTAAAACACTGGCAGCGAAGATTTAACGGTGGCGCCATCGCAGCGGCGTTGGCGTGGGCGTCAACAATGTGGTTTATCTACCCGTCTGATCCCGGTTACCAGTGCTTGCTCGTTCTGACATTGACGGGTGTTGCCGGTGGTTCACTCGCGTCGTTATCGTACGACAGACAAGTTCCTTTTATCTTTCAATCAATAATTTTTATTTCTATCGAATTGCGACTTTTGGTAGCAGGCGATCCGTTCTCACTGGAAATTGCTTTTTTTAATATTTTCATTTTTGCGTTTTTAGTTAGTTGTGGAAAGGAGGTAAGTAAGAGTTATCAGCAATTGTTGCGACTGCGTCTGGATTCACAGGAACACAATCTGTCTCTTATAAGAACTGCCGAGCAGATTGCCAGAATGGGATACTGGCAATGGGATATGCACTCGGACAAAATTGAATTGTCTGAAAATCTGGCGAAAATGTGGGGGTTCGAAAGTCGTGAAATCTCTATGCGTAGCTGGATGTCAGTCGTGCATGTTGAGGACGTCACATCGCTAAAGCAGGCATTAGCCGCAGATCATGGCTCGGACAATGAGTCTGCGGTTGAATACCGAATTACAGGTGCTGGCAGTGATGCTCACCGCAATATGAACCAGATTACCAAGTGTATTGTAGATTCCAGTGGCAAAGCCATATTGCTGGGTACAGTTCAGGACGTCTCAAACATAAAGGTTGCCGAGCAGAAAATCTACAGAATGGCCTTTTATGACGAGCTAACCGGATTGTCCAATCGGGCTCATTTTCATGAGCAACTAAAAACACAAATAGCCCTTGCAACGCGAGGTAGCAAAAAATTTGCCGTAGTGTTTATTGATCTTGACGATTTTAAGGACGTCAATGATACCTACGGTCATGAAGTGGGTGACAACTATCTGCGACAGTTTGCCAAATATATAAAATCTTCTGTCAGATCAACAGATATTACAGCCAGGTTGGGTGGAGATGAATTCTGTATTGTTCTGCATGGTGTAAAAGATCGAAACGAGGTAGCGCGGATAATTGATGTTTGTATGAAGTTCACCAGGCAAACGGTTGAGATTGGCAACCACCGGATTCAACCGCAAATGAGTGTTGGTATTTCGCTTTTCCCCGAGGACGGGATGGATGAAGATGCTCTGGTGAAAAGTGCCGATATGGCGATGTACTCAGTCAAGCAAAACGGCAAACACGGGTATCGTTTTTTTGAGCCAGAAATGATTTCCGAGACTGCAGATCGGGTGAAACTTGAGGCCAGCCTGAGAGTAGCCATTGACAACAACCAGTTTGAGCTTTGGTATCAGCCTAAAGTGTCTCTTGTCGATTATCGCCTCAGCGGTGTTGAAGCGTTGATTAGGTGGCGCCACCCGGAGAAAGGGATTATTTCGCCAGATGTTTTCATCACCACAGCAGAACGTGTAGGTATGATTAACGAAATTGGCGACTGGGTTCTTGAAACTGCCTGCCTGCAACTCAGCAAATGGTGTCGGGAAGGCCTGGAGTTGCAAATGGCTATTAACATCTCCGGTGATCATTTCACCGACGATGCATTCTGTTCCACCGTCGTCAGGGCGATTGAAAAATACGATCTCAGACCTGGTGACCTGGAAATTGAGATAACGGAAAGCATGACCAGAGATCCTGTGCAACACAGCCAGATATGTGAAAAGTTACGTAAAGCCGGAATTCGCATTGCCATCGATGATTTTGGTACTGGTTATTCTTCGCTATCTGTGCTTGATAAACTGGAGGTGGATACCCTGAAGATTGATCGCTCGTTTATTATGGGGTTGCCTGACGATAAAACCTCCATCCTGCTGGTTCAGGCGATCATGGAGTTGTCGCTCGGGTTGGGATATGACGTGGTAGCCGAAGGTGTTGAAACGGAAGAGCAAGTACAGTTTCTCAAAGCACTGGATTGTCCGTATATACAAGGTTATTACTTTAGCAGGCCTGTGATGGCAGAGGACATTCCAGACTTGATCAGATGCGATGGCGACGAAATGAAAGCGGCGTAAGTTGACGGGATACCTCACTGTTATCCTGTTTACGGGGTACAGTATCTTGACTGTCAAGAGCATTAAAAATTATGGATTAGCATAGTGGTTTCAGGTTACGATGTTGTGTGGCTAGAGAAGTAGAGCCCCTCGAAAGAGCAATTACAAAAAAGGAAGCAAACTATGAAACGATAGGGCAGTAACTTGACTACATCCAATCAACTTTACGTCGGCGCTGCAGGCAGTCACGTAGAAAGATCTGTGCGATCCATAAGCAGCCCCCTTCAACAATCCGGAGCGCCCGACTCCCGGTTTTCAGCCGACCATGCCGACTTCACCAATGCTGAAGTAAAGGCCTTCATCGATAAAGAGAGTACACGTCGCCAGTCGAACAAAGTGTTGCACGGGCATCCATCTCCAATGCACTGGAAAGAATTCGACAAGCCGGTTACGGATTTCCTTGAAAAGCGGGTCGATTGCTCCAGAGACAACAACCTCGCAGTAAATTTGTACGTAGGCACTCCTTTTTGTCTTAAAACAAAACCTTCACGGTGCGGTTTTTGTCTTTTTCCAAGTGAGGATTACGTTGGCAATAAGGGGGTTGAATCCTACCTTGATCTGCTGGGACGGGAATTCAATCTTTATAAGCCGTACTACCAGAACGACACACTTTCGAGTATTTATTTTGGGGGTGGTACCCCGAATCTGTATCACCCGGAGCACTACGGGAGGGTGATGGGTTTTGTTGACAGGCTCTACGGTGGCATACCGGACGATATCGAAAAAACGCTTGAAGGTATTCCACAATTGTTTAACGCAGAGAAAATTCGCGCAATTAAAAACGCCGGGTTTAACCGCGTTAGTATGGGCGTGCAACAACTCAACGACAGTCTGATTAAATACAGTGGCAGAAAACAAACCCGGCAACAGGTATTTTCTGCACTCGAACATTGTGAGAAAAATGATCTGGCATCCAGTATAGATCTAATATACGGATGGCCGGAACAAACCATGGCGGACATGCTGGAAGACTTGAAAATTGCGGTGGGATCAGGCGTCCATCACTTGACTCACTATGAATTAAACGTTGCCGGGCGCAGTGATTTTTCGTCAAAGAAAAAACGCGATCTTTTACCGTCTATCAAAACCAACATTGAAATGTATCATGTCGCCAGGGACTTTCTAATCGCACAGGGGTTTGAGCAAGTGACTGTGTACGATTGGCGACGAAGATCGACGGGTGAGCGAGATCAGCGCTATGGGCAGTACAACTACGAACAAAATCTGCACAATTTTGTAGAGCATGAACAGGGCACCATTAGCAAGACACAGCAAATGTGCGGCATCGGCTTTGCGGCGGTGAATTTCCACGTGAACGATCCGGATGATCCGGACGCTAACTGGGTATACATGAACCAAACATCACTGGCCGGCTACGCTGAAAAGCTTGAAAAAAATGAATTTCCGGTTGCACGCGGGTTCAGGTACAACCACAGAGATGTTAAGTTAGTGTGGTTGTTTCAGACAATGCAAACCATGAAAATAAACCATCGAAACTACCGCGATATCTTTAACGAGGATTTGCTGAAAAAATACAGTGCGGTCTGGGAAGAGCTGGATGCACGTGGCTGGATATCAACGTCAGATACGGAAATAACATTTGAAGGTGACGGACAATATTATATTCCGATGTTGCAGTCCCTTTTGGCCACAAAACGTATTGATCAGATAAGATCCGGCCGTAAACAGAGCATTGAGTCCATTGAGGTAGTCACAGCCTAGGAATTTTCTCGCCAGGTTGACCTTACTCGAAGCGGATATCTACGTTTTTTAATCGTTAGTTTCTGTTGAGTATGAAAAAATGTATGGTTGTGTGGGTAACCGGAGAAATTTTCTCCTTATCGCACTATACAATGCGAAGTGCCGGGCTGGCTCTGTCGAGAACCGAAATCGATAGCATCGGACAGGTGTCTCGCTACAAGAGCGATGCTGCTGTGAACGTGCCTCAATGTGTTTTATTTTTGATGACTATCATTGCCTCGCGCTGTTTTTAGTATCGAAAAGGCTATGCGTCTCCGTTAAACGTAAAAACATCCTCGTTAATAGCAAAATACCGCTACGCAAAATTCGACCTTGCAGCGTTCTGGCCGAGCCAGATGATCCATTGATAGCGACCTGACAATTGAATCGACATTTTATTGCCACCGATACGGGATGTCGGGTATGCGTGCATCATGTCAGTGCGGCTGAGCTGCCTGTGGGGAACGTTGTACTTGCGCATGGCATGTTTTCCAACTTTCGAACTTTCCGGGGGTTAGCCAGGTATCTCGGCAAACTTAACTACGATTGTTGGTTACTCGATTCTCAGGGACACGGATATAGCGACACGCCCGACGAGGAGCCTGACCTTGAATCGATGAGTCTGGCGGATACTGAAGCTGTTCTCGGCTTTGTCAAAGAATTAAACGGTTTGCCGGTCTGGTGGATTGGACACAGTGGCGGCGGCCTGGCAATACTGATGTACCTGGCCCGAAATCCCGGTCAGCAACAACACGTGTCTGGTGTGGTGATGCTCGCCAGTCAGGCAACTGATGCAGGGCTCGCTCTACATCGCAGAATGATATTGAGATGTGCGAAACTGCTGGTTCGCGTACTGGGGGTAGCGCCGGGTAAAGCATTGCGCCTTGGACCGGAAAACGAGTTTGCGCGAGTCATGGACCAATGGCTCCGCTGGAGTTTGTCTGGTCACTGGATTGGTGCCGGTGCTTTTGACTACAGTCAGCGTGTAATGGATATCCGAATTCCAAGCCTGACTATTGCTGCATCCGCAGACCGTTTTATTGCACCGGCATCGGGGTGTAAAAAAATTCATCTTAAACTCGGAAGTAACGACAAAACTTTTTTGATTTTCGGTAAAGCAACAGGTTATTCAGAGGATTATTCACACGCGAGAGTGATCAGCTCGCGTGCTGCGTCAATTGATGTCTGGCCTGTGATTGGCAACTGGCTGCAAAAACGCTCGGTGCTGCCAGACCAAACATGATCTTTACCCGAGCGGGGCTTTGTAATGTCAGGATGCAATTATCCCGTTGGCCAGCACTTCGAAGTCTGTTAGGGAATTTTCCACAATGTTAACGCTTTCGGTCCAGAATGCGGGTTGGGTAATATCCTGATCGAGATGTTTTTGTACCAGAGCCTCTGCGGTCATCGACCCCGTGTCACGCAGAATATCCCGGTAGCGCTGTTCAAACGATTCACCAAAACGTTCACGTTGTGCATAGATACCCAAACTGAACAGATAGCCAAACAAATACGGGTAGTTGTAGAAGCCGAAGCCTGAAATTGAAAAGTGAAGTTTGCTGGCCCAGAACATGGAATCGTATTCAGAGAGAGAATCGCCATACCATATCTCCCAGCTGTCACTCATTTTCTGCCGTAGAGTGTCTGGAGTCAGGTAACCTGTTTCACGGGTGTCCACCAGCATTTTTTCGAATTCAAAGCGAGCAGGAATGTTTAGCATTAACGTTACAGCGCTGGAGGCCTCGGCCCAAAGAATTTCCAGTCGCCGGGAATCGTCACTTGAGTTGTCAAGTAGTGTTTCCCGCACCAGTGTCTCGGCGAAAATACTGGCGGTTTCGGCAAGAGTCATCGGGTACTGTATCCGCGCCTCATGCATATCTCTCATTACGCGGTTGTGCCATGCATGACCCAGTTCGTGGGCAAGTGTAATAACGTTGGTCATTGTGCCGTCATAGGTGATAAATATACGTGGCTCCCGTGGCTCGGCAAACGACCCGCAATAAGCACCGGTACTGCGATTTTCACTCGGACCGCAATCGATCCAGCCACGCTCTGCCATTTCGAGAGCAAACTCCCCCATAGGCTTTGAGAATTGCGAGAAAGAGTCCGAAATAATGGTTATAGCGCTGGAAAATTCTATCGAGGTAGTTTGATCTACAGGCGCGGGTGCCATTAGATCCCAGGGACCAGGTTGTTTGGCACCCAGTGCCGCCCCCATGGTTTTCAAAGTACGCTGCAGTAGACCTCGACGGGCAGCGGTGACGTCCATCATTGTGTCGAGTGTTTTCCTGGTTATTTTGCTGCTATGACAGCTTTTATCCAGATAGTGAAGAGCTTGAGTGTGAGCGCGTTTTTTTGCTTCTTCTATTCGCCATCCGTTTATATTGTTAAGAATAGCCGCGGAGGCCTGTTCCTGTTCGACCCATGCTGAATTGATACCTCGCCATGCCTGTTCTCGAACCTTGCGTTCCGGGCTACTCAGTCGATTGGTGGCGACTGCCAGACCCATAGTTTCGTCATCTATGGTGCATTTCAGGGTACCGGCGAGGTTTTTATACAGGTTTCCCCATCCATGAAGGCCGGTAACAGCCAGCCCGGTCACGAGTTGTTCTTGTTCAACCGGTAGGAGCTGGTCTTTCATTTTTCGCATTTGCGCCAGTGTAAAAGACAGGTCTGCCAGAGATTTATGCCGAAGCAGTTCTTCTATGAACTCGTCATCTGCTCGAGCCAGAAAACCAAAAACAGGGTGCATAGCACTGCCAAGCTGCGCACCAAGTTGCTGCAAGACGGGCAGTGTGGCGTTCGCTGCAGCATCCCGGGCGTTAACACTCAAACAACTGTGTATGAACATTGAAGTGTTGCGAAGCGTTCTTCCGAGTGCCAGTTGTTGCTCGTAGTTAGTGGCCAGCTGCGTGATAGTTTCGGCATGGTTGGTAGTCGGCGGCAGTGGCAATCCGGCAATCAGCTGTGCGAATGGCTCGCACGCCCGGGAAAGCGCGGTTATTCCGGTGCCCAGGTTCTCGATGGTTGCCGCAATTTGTGGATCTTCGCTGTCAGTGAAATAGTCTGTGTTGTCCCAGCGGGTCTTAAATTCAGCCATGAAGCATCTCGCTTGTTAACGGTTGCGTATGAGGCCTGCAACCGGTGTTGTAATACATGGTTTGTATCATAGCTAATGATAGTTTTGTGCTCATTATCGACGCGGCAGCAACGTGCTGGCAATGCGGTGCCGGGTTACAGCTGTGGCACATCGGGGTTGACGCGAACCGCTGCGTCGGTAGCCGCAGGATGCCAGTGATCGCTGACGGGCTAAAGTCAGGGAGACTGTTGACGTTATATCGCATGCGACAATGGCGGGTGGGGTGAATGCGGATCAAACCGTTGCCCACCGGGTCAATAGTCACAGCAATGAGGCGACAGGATGTCAATCAGACCATCAGCAGTGGCAAGTGAAGTAAATCTTAACAATACACTTGAATTTCCGCTAGCTCGAGAACAGGCTACCGGTAGTCAGTCCGGGTGTGCCCCATCTGTTAGTAATGTGCCCCGGGATCCGGCAGACTTGTACCTTGCGGTGCTTGAATCCATGGAGCAGGGGATAATCGTCTGGTCTGCCAGTGGCGTGTGCGAGATGGTTAACGCACGATTCTACATCCTGCTGAATCAGGGGGTTGAATACCTTTCTGTGGGTATGCCGCGTGCCGACTATTTCAGGAGAATGATCGAAAGGGGTGATGCACAACCGGAAATGATCGAGGACCTCGAACGCAGGCTTGAGCAGCGCCAGCCTTTTAGCATCGAGAGAACGATCGCAAACGGAGTGGTTTTAGCAGTTTATATCCGGCCCGTCGAAAGCGGTGGACACGTAGTTACCTACACTGACATTACCGAAACCCGAAAAAACCAGCTTAAATTGTCAGAAACCATAGAAAGGGCCGAACTTGCCGAGAGGAAGGCGCAGGAGACTCTATCTATCGAGCAGGCCAGAGTCCTCGAAACCCGTCGACTTGCCGAGTTAAGTGACTGGTTGCAGTGTTGCAAAACAATAGACGAACTCTATGAAATAGTCAGGCAGGCGATGAGCGGTATGTTTCCAGGTTCATCCGGTCAACTGTTTATCTATAGTAACTCGCGCGACGTACTTGACGGGGCGGTAACGTGGGGAGACGTTGAGCTGGTTCGTAGTATACAACCGCAGGATTGCTGGGCACTGAGACGGGGCCGTACGTTCGAATATGGCAATGGTGTGGTTCGACTTCCATGCAACCATGTGTCTGAAACTGACAAGGGTGAGGAGCGGTATCTTTGCCTGCCTATTATTGCTCAGGGTGATACTGTGGGGTTATTGCATACAAGCTTTGCCAGCACCAGTGATAGCGACATGCAAACACCGATCGATGCTTTTACCGTAGCATTTGCACAGCGTTGCGCCGAACAAATTAGTATGGCAATTGCCAATGTAAAACTGCGTGACGAATTACACGAGCAGTCAACACGAGATCCTTTAACCGGGTTGTTCAATCGCCGCTATTTCCTTGAGTGCTGTCGATCGGCAATTTCGCAGATCGAAAGAGAATCCGGTTCACTGGCACTAATATCTTTTGATGCAGATAATTTTAAAAGCTACAACGATCAGTATGGTCACGATGCCGGCGATACCCTTTTGTATACTATTGGAGAGCTTACCCGGCGTTTTTTTAATGACCGCGAAATTTGTTGTCGAACCGGTGGTGAGGAATTCAGCATCCTTTTGATGGATCACAGTACGTCTGAAGCACGGCAGAAGGCCGTTGAGTTTCTGAAGTTGATTGAGGCACACGAGTTCTGCTATATGGATCAGGTATTGCCATCGGTAACTGTGTCGGCCGGAGTGGCAGCCTATCCCGAGAACGCCGGGTCATTAAAAGAACTAAATCGGGCTGCTGATCTGGCAATGTATGATGCGAAGGATAAAGGAAGAAACTGCGTAAGCGCAGTGACCGGCGCAGATTGACAGGGTCTTTCTGAAGCTGTTGCGCAATCTTGAGTGCAGCCAGTCGCGCTTGCTGCCCGGGAATATCTTTCTGATCTGACGAACATCAGGTAATCTCCTCAATGGTTGATATTGAATTAGCCGGATGAGGAAAGAATGAAAGCGATTAGAGCACACGCGTTTGGTGGTCCCGACAATCTGAGACTCGATACCATTGACGATCCGGTAGCGGGTGAGGGTGAAGTTGTCATTGATGTATGTGCGGTTGGTGTAAATCCGGCAGATACGTATATGCTCGGTGGAGCGTATGCGATTGTTCCGGAACTGCCCTATATTCCCGGTGGTGACGCGAGTGGGGTTATATCGGCTGTGGGCGGAGGTGTTGCCGGTCTATCGATTGGTGACCGGGTTTTTACCGGAACCGTGCTGGGCTTTGAGATGACAGGTTGCTACGCAGAAAAGGTAGTACGCAGAGCAGCCGACGTGGTTGCTTTGCCGGACAACACCAGTTTTCAGCAGGGAGCATCGCTTGGTGTGCCGTATGCTACAGCTCACTATGGCTTGTTTGCACGTGGCGGTGCGGTGGCTGGTGAAACTGTTTTTATTCACGGATCAAGCGGTGCAGTAGGCACGGCATCTGTTCAGCTTGCAAAACGTGCCGGTCTGCGTGTTATTGGCAGTGCCGGCACCAATCGGGGTTGTCAGTTAATACTCGAGCAGGGTGCAGACCACGCCGTTGATCATAGTTCCGGGAATTATATTGAACAGGTGTCGGAGTTAACCGGTGGTGACGGGCCGCAGCTGATTCTTGAAATGCTTGCTAATGTCAACCTGGCAACTGATCTCGACCTGGTGGCCAGGTACGGGCGCATAATAGTGATTGGAAACCGGGGTGAGGTTACGATTAACCCCAGGACAGCTATGATGAAGGAACTGGATGTTAGAGGGCTCGCTCTGTTTAACGGCAGCAGAGATCAGATGGATGTGATTGTTAAAGATCTTGTTGCAGGCTTGTCTGATGGCAGCCTGAACCCTGTTGTTGGCAAGGAGTTACCACTGGCGCAAGCGGCACAAAGCCATCGGTCAGTGATGGAGCCCGGCGCTCACGGAAAGATAGTGCTTGTAAACTAGGCCGAGGCCGGTTGGCCGGTTTTCGAAACCACGTGGAATCTGTTACTACCGAACTGCAATCGCTCAAGCTGTCTCGCTGGCCGTTGCGCCGAAGGTCGACACTAAGAGCGTGGGACGCAGCGGATGAATATCTGCTACAGCATCTACAGGAAAACGGATGGTTGGCGGGTGATTCCGGTGGCCGCCTGCTTATTGTTAATGATGCATTTGGTGCTCTGTCGTGTGCGCTTCACAGGCACTCTCCGGTGAACTGGTCGGATTCGGTAATCAGCCACCTGGCGGTATCACACAATCTCAGGGACAACCTCCTCGGTCGGGTGAGTTGCCTTAAGTCCACCGATGAATTGTCCGGTGTGTTTGATCTGGTCTTGATCAAGGTTCCCAAGTCCAACGCGCTGCTGGAAGCGCAATTGCATCAGCTACGCCCACACTTGAATTCAGCCAGTATCATCATAGGGGCAGGGATGATCAAGCACTTGCCGAAGTCGAGCTTCCAGTGTTTTGAACGACTGATTGGCCCATTGACCACATCGCTGGCAAAGAAAAAAGCAAGACTGATATTCGCGCAATTTAACGATGCTCTCGAACCGGGAAAATTGCCGTATCCAACGACCTATACCGATACCGCCAATGACATAACACTGTTGAACGAAGCCAGTTTATTTTCGCGAAATCGCCTCGACCCTGGCACCTGTTTCCTGTTGTCTCAGTATGCTGCGCTTCCGGCGGGCAACAAAGTTGTTGATCTGGCTTGTGGTAATGGCGTAGCAGGAATTATATATCGGCGACTGCATCAGCAGGCGCGAATGCTCTTTATCGATGAATCTTACATGGCCGTTGCATCCGCTCGTGCCAACTATGAATCATATTTCCCGCAAGACAATACCGCACGTTTTGAAGAAGCTGACGGGATGGCCTCGGTAGCGGCTGAATCTGTGGACCTGGTGCTTTGCAATCCTCCGTTTCATCAACAATATGTGGTCGGCGCCCAGGTTGCGCTTCAAATGTTCCGCGATAGCAAGCGATGTTTGACCCCCAGGGGTGAACTATGGCTTGTTGCTAACCGCCACCTTCCTTATATTAAGGAGCTAAAACAGATATTTGGAAATTGTCGAACCGTTGCTACGAATAGCAAGTTTGCGGTATTGCGGGTCACGAAGCGATAGCTCGCGAAGTGGCAGTGATGACTGTAATCGTGAGCGAGCAGCCAGCGAGGCTCCTGGCGCATTGTCCTGTTTCGTGACCAATGAACCGTGATTTATATTAGAGTTGAGTGAATTTAACAGCCAACCGGGAAGCGCTGGATAATGGGTATGCAATCAACGCCGTTGCTGATGACAAAACTAATCGAACGTGGCGCGACCGTATCTCCTGACGAGGAAATTGTAACGGCGACTTCCACCGGGACAAGGCGGCAGAGCTATCTGGAAACTCGCCATCGTGCTCACCAACTGGCACATGCTCTGGAAGAGGAGGGCGTGCGTCCCGGTGATAGTGTGGGTACGTTTATGTGGAACAGTGCTACTCACCTTGAGGTGTATTGGGCGTGTGCCGGAATGGGGGCGGTGTTGCATACGCTGAATATCAGGCTATCCGAGAAAGATCTCGCCTATATCATCAACCACGGCGAAGACCGGTTGATTCTCGTTGACGCCGATCTTTTGCCTGCCCTCGAGCGTGTGAAAGACCAGATTAAAAAGGTAGAGCGTGTTGTTATATCCACTGAAGCCGGATTTGAAGGCTGGCAGACGAACCTGCCCCGGGCGATCGACTACGAACAGTTTATCGGCGGCAAACCAACTCGGTTCAACTGGCCGGAACTCTCGGAGACAGCGGCCCTGGGGCTATGCTATACCAGCGGCACTACCGGTGATCCTAAAGGTGTTCAGTACGAACATCGGGCCCAGTATCTGCACACCATGGCAAGTGTCTCGACTGACTGCATGGGGTTATCGGCGACCGATACATTACTTGGCATCGTACCGATGTTCCACGCGCAAGGTTGGGGTTTGCCGTGGTCTGCTTTGATGTTGGGCATGAAGCAGGTGATGCCACACCGGTTCATGGATCCAGCACGCATCACACGTTTGATCGCGGACGAGCAGGTAACCATCTCGGCCGGCGTACCTACCATTTGGCAGGGCATGAAATCGCTGATTGAAAAAGAGCCTGATCGCTATGACCTGAGAGCACTTGAGCGATTGACTGTTGGAGGGTCGGCAGCACCGGTGTCGTTGATAAAATGGTATTGGGATACTCTGGGAGTTGAAATAATTCAGGGTTGGGGAATGACCGAAACAAGTCCGTTGGGAACTACATCCCGTCGAATTTCGAAACGTGCGGACCGGCAATTATCACTGGATCAGCAGTTTACAAACATGGCAAAAGCGGGGCAGGTGATGCCGGGGCTTGACGTAATGATTATCGATGACGAGGGCCGTGAGTTACCGCATGATGGCAAATCTGTCGGTGAGGTGTTGATTAGAGGACCGTGGATTTGCGATTCCTATTTCAGGAACCCGCAACCGGACAAGTTTCACAACGGCTGGCTTGTTACCGGAGATATTGCTGCCATTGATGAGAATGAATACCTGATCATTACAGATCGATCGAAAGATCTAATCAAAAGTGGCGGGGAGTGGATTTCGTCGGTTGACCTTGAAAATCATATTGTTGATATGAGCGGCGTGTTACAGGCTTGCGTTGTTGCGCAGCCTCACCCCCGGTGGGACGAGCGGCCGGTCGTTTTGCTGGTTCTGGAGTCTGATGTCACGGTAACGCGAGAGGATGTGCGAGAGCATTGCAGTAGTGCGTTTGCCAGGTGGCAGTTGCCGGATGATGTGATTGTGGTTGAAAGCATCCCGTTGACAACTACAGGCAAGATGAGCAAAAAAACTGTTCGTGCCGATCTCGAGCGAGACGGGTATTTATTGCCTGACCTGAGATAATCATGCATCTACACGGCGACAATCAATGGGCTTGTTTATATTCTGGTTTGTGGAAAAAGCAAGGCTGCGGTCAGTAACAACTGGTTTAGCACTTTATAGTCTGACCGCTATAGCTTGACAATTTTCGCAGCACGCTCTTATCTCCAACGAGTGTGGCAGGATCTGTCACCTCGTGTTCAATCGCTGCTCTAAAACCGAATTTTTCGAAGAAGCGCTCATACATGTCTCCACCGTAGCTGGCCGTTGCATAGAGAGCACCTGAGTCTTGCTCGTACGATAATTCTATAGCTGCCAACGGTTGCGGAGCTGGACCGCCTAATACTCTGGCGCCGTCTGCAGCGTCATAGACGCTGCGCTCGGAGCAGCACGATATCACCCCGCCGCGCTCCTCTGTTTTTCCTGCGCTGTTAAAAAAGGAAACGTTGTCGTGTCGATAGCTAATGAATGAAATCTCTTTGGCCGGATGGCTCATTTTATGAGAGCAAATAGCGGAGTAGGCCACGATTGATTGCGTTGGTCCAACTCCTCCGGACCACTGATATTTGTTTCCTCCGGCGTCATGGTGGCTGCTGCCTGACGCAGTGGTTTTCGATCCGAGGTCGATGAGGAAGCAAGGTGTTGAAATATACGGATAGAAAAACAGATACGGAATTCCCGGGGTTAGTTGACTTGCCGAAAGTTCATTGCCGTCTTCAGTGAGTAGAAGGCTTTTCGGGTAACTTTTCTTTTCTGTGGCCGTTGCCAGCGGAGAGATACCTGCTGCTATCGCAGCGGTCATGGATGTACATATTTGCGTAAATTCTCGTCTCTTCATGCTGCCTTCTATGATTTAGATTGACGGTGGTTTAGCTGACGTTAGCTCTAGCGATACATACTAATCCTGAACCCAATGCCGAGCATTGATATTACGAATACTGTGCTGGCAAATTTTCTTTCATCTATGCCTGATCGAGTAACTGAATCCAGTGAACGACAGGAGTGTTGCCGGCAGCCGATTGCAGATGCAAAAGACAACCAATATTTGCAGTTGCAATCGTTTGCGGGTTGTTTTTGAGTAGTGACTCTATTTTTCTGTCCAGCAATTTCTCCGACAACGTTTGCTGAGTGATCGAGTAGGTGCCCGCGGAACCGCAGCAGAAGTGTGCGTCCTTTACCCTGACAAGATTGAATCCGAGTTTTTCAAGCAGAGTTTCAGTAGAACCCGATTTCTTTTGTCCGTGTTGCAAAGTACAGGGCGGATGAAATGCCAGTGTGCGGTTGGTGTTGAGGTTGGCTTTAAGAGAGCTTAAGTTTTCTTTCGCTACAATGTCACTGATGTCTTTGCAAAGCTCGCTAACCTTTTTTGCCTTTTCAGCGTACGCCGGGTCGTCCTCAAGTAAATTAGCGTAGTCCTTAATAAATACACCGCAGCCACTGGCTGTCATCACTATGGCCTCTGCGCCAGCTTCTATTTCGGGCCACCACGCGTCTATATTGGCGCGGGCGAAATCTATGCCTTCGCTTTGAGCGTTTAGGTGAAAGCTCAGTGCACCACAGCAACCTGCTTCCTTCGCGACGATCAGGCTGATGCCCAGCTTATCGAGAACCCTTGCGGCGGCGGCGTTTATTAACGGCGCCATTGCCGGTTGCACGCAGCCATCCAGAATCAGCATGCGTCGTTTGTGTACCGCCGCTGGCCAGATTCCGGGTTGTTGTTTTGCGGGAAGATGGCGGCGCAGGCTTTTTGGCAGCACGGGTGAAAAAAACCGGCCGAGCTTGATCATTGGAGAAATTCTTCGGGTGTATGGCAAAAACAGGCGCATCGATTTACGCAGTATATTTTGTCCGAAGCTTCGTGGTACCTGCTCCTCGACAATGGCTCTGCCGGCATCCACCAGGTGGCCGTATTCGACGCCGCTAGGGCAGGTAGTTTCGCAATTGCGGCAGGTTAGGCACCGGTCCAGATGGAGTTGGGTCTTTTGTGTCGGTTCGACGCCTTCGAGAACCTGCTTGATTTGGTAAATGCGTCCGCGCGGACTGTCGAGTTCATTGCCAAGCAAGTCATAGGTCGGGCAGGTCGCCAGGCAAAATCCGCAGTGTACGCACTTGCGTAGAATATTTTCTGCCTGTTTGCCAAGATCAGAATTCTTGTATTTTTCCAACAGCGAGGTTTGCATGACGGGCTCGGTTATAAATAGCGTTGTCTGGGTTGATCAATGTAGAGGGCGTTAAAAGTCTGGATAGAGCCGTTGTGGATTGAATATTCCCGTCGGATCAAATTCATGTTTGAGGTTTTGGTGTAGCACAAGTGCTGCTTGTGAAAGGGGATGAAACACCCCGGCATCCATCTTAAGATTTTCATCGGCGCGATAGAGTTGGGCATGGCCACCCGCCCTTTCGACCTGTTGTCTGATGGTGGAAGCGCTCTCTTCACTGTGAAGCCAGCGCTGTGTACCGGCCCAGTCATAGAGACATTGACCCGACAGCTCGAAAGGGTCAGTCAATGGCGGCACACTGATTCGCCAAAGAGGTGTATTGTTATAAAAGAAATTTAGCCTGTGTTCGCGCAGATCTGACCAGAATTCCGGGCTGTCGATTACCTCTCCAGGAAGGGTTTTTGCGGTGGCGTTAACGGCGTTGCCGGTTCCTGACAGGCGTGTATACATAACGCCATCCACGTATGCTGACGCGGTGACTGGTTGCGATTTACCGGCCAGCGCCTGCATCGAAACAAGAGCGTGTTTAACGTCAGTTTCGTGTGCCAGGGTCAATTCAGTTTCTGCCATGGGCAATACCTTGAGCGAGAAGTCCAGAATGACGCCAAGGGTTCCCATCGCCCCTGTCATTAGTCGCGTGACATCGTAGCCAGCCACATTTTTCATCACTTCGCCACCAAAGCGCAGGACCTCGGCGCGACCATTTATAATTCGACAGCCCAATGCGTAGTCGCGTGCGCTGCCACTATAGGGACGCGCCGGCCCCGACAGTGAGCACGCCATAGTGCCACCCAGAGTAGCACCGGCACCATAGGCCGGCGGCTCGAATGGCAGTATCTGATGGTGCTCCGCCAATGATTGTTTTATCTGTGACAGCGGTGTGCCGCTGCGAGCGGTGATTACAAGCTCGGTGGGTTCATAGCTGACAATGCCACAATGTGGTGTGACGTTTAACTCATGGCTATTGCTGCTTAAGCCGAGAAATTTTTTGCTGCCACCGCCGCAGATGTTGAGTGGTTGTTTGTTTGCCAGAGCATCTTTCACCTGCTGCTGTAAAAGTGTCGAGTTATCTTGATTGTTGTTGCCGGATTCAGTCATAAATTTTCACTAGAAACGCTCTATATCTGGATGGGGAACCTCTCCGTGGTGCACATGCAGTGCGCCGAATTCCGCACAACGGTTCAGTGTCGGTATAGCTTTTCCGGGGTTTAGCAATGCGTCCGGGTCGAAGGCGTTTTTCAACGCATGGAACTGGGTGATTTCATCTGCGCTGAACTGCACACACATTTGATTTATCTTTTCCATGCCCACACCGTGCTCGCCAGTGATGGTCCCGCCAACTTCAACACACAGCTCGAGAATTTTACCGCCCAGCTCTTCGGTACGTTCCAGCTCACCTTCGATGTTTCCATCGAACAAAATTAGCGGGTGCAAATTTCCATCGCCCGCGTGGAAAACATTGGCAATGCGCAAGTTGTACTCGGTGGACCATTCGTTCATACGTTGCAGAACCGTGGACAGATGGCGTCGAGGTATTGTGCCGTCGATGCAGTAGTAGTCGGGCGACAACCTGCCAACGGCGGGGAATGCCGATTTCCGGCCCTTCCACAATAGCATTCTCTCTGCTTCATCACGGGCAACGTGTAGTTGCGTGACGCCATTGGCATTGATGACTTTTTCAACCCTGCCAATCTGATCCGCGACCTCTTCTTCGGTGCCGTCCAGTTCGCAAAGGAACAGGGCCTCAGCATCCGTTGGATAACCGCATTGGGCAAACGCCTCGGCGGCGATGATGGCGGGGTTGTCCATCATTTCCAGACCGGCCGGGATGATACCGCTGCCAATAATTGCGGCAACGGCATCGCCAGCCTGTTCGACACTGTTGAATGCGGCCATCAGTAATTTTGTGGCTGCCGGTCTGGGCAACAGCTTCACGGTAATCTCCACAGTGACGGCGAGCATTCCTTCGGAACCGTGTAATACCCCCAGTAGATCAAAGCCGGCTGTGTCAGGTGCGGTGCTGCCAAAGGTAACAAGGTCACCAGCAATCGTGACCGCTTTTACCTGCAGAACATTGTGCACGGTCAATCCGTATTTCAGGCAATGCACGCCGCCGGAATTCTCGGCGACATTACCACCAATAGTGCAGGCAATCTGGGATGACGGATCCGGTGCGTAGTAGAGATTGAAATCCGACGCTGCTTCCGAGATGGCGAGGTTTCTGACACCAGGCTGTACAACAGCGGTGCGGCTGTCTTCATCAATGTTGAGGATTTTATTAAATTTTGCCATCCCGAGTACGATGCCGTTGGCCAGCGGCAAGGCACCTCCTGACAGTCCGGTGCCGGCGCCTCTTGCCACGATCGGGACCTGCTGTTTGCTGCAAATCCGCAAAATCGCCTGCACCTGTTCGATGCTTTCCGGTAGCACAACGATGGGCGGTTTCTGTCGGTACACCGCGAGTCCGTCCGATTCGTAGGGCAACAAGTCCTCGTCCGTTCTAAGCACCGATTCGTCCGGGAGAATTTTCAGGAATTGTTCAATCAGGTACTGGCGCGTGTCGGCGGCTAACGGTAGCTGCGGATCGCTGAAAAGTGAGGTTGACATGAAACTATCTCGCGAGGTCGAGCCACTTCAGGTGGATTATTGTTCTGATTATATACGCGTTGTTTCTACTTTGAGTCGTGAATTTTTTTTCAATCGCCTGGTGTGCTTGCAGGGTCCCTTGAATGTGAAGTGAATCACAAGAGTCGTGAGTCATGTCAAATAGACTTGGCAGCAACTTGCGGCGATTGTTAATCAGTCCGCAGAGTCGATTCATCCAGTCAGGTAGAGGTCGCTATGTACGCGGTTAAAAACAGGTACTACAAGCATTCCAAACTGGACGAGCAATGCTTTCGGAGGATACTGGAGCTTTTTGCCCGTGATCTCACTGCCGTGCAGTGTGCAAACGAAACCGGTGTGAACGTTCGTTCGGTTAACTCTATCTACCTCAAGCTTCGAGACCGCATAGCACAGTGGTCCGAATCCAATGCTTCGGGTACGCCCGGTTTGAACGCAGGTACCCAGGCAGTTTCACCACAGCAGGAAATTTCTCCGTATCTCGAAAGCCGGAGCGATGGTGTCATCGGTATACGCCTGTTTGTCCATCGCGATCAAATCTATTGTGCCCTGTTGAGCCCATCGCACTACCCGCCTTCGGTAGGTGATGGCGGTGTGATTGTGCGCAGAGCCAATTCGGATGACTGGAAAGAATATCAGGTGGGTGTAGATGTGCGTCGCGACATGCGCTTTAAACTCAAGAGCAACACCTATCAGCAAGCGTACGTTGCTAATGACATTGAGCGTATAGACGCGTTCGGTCGGTTCCTTCGTGCGCGTTTGGGCAAGTTTAAAGGTCTGCGTCGCGAAAAGTTCTATTTTCACCTGAAAGAGAGCGAGTATCGGTACAACCACCAGCAGCTCGATCTCAATGGCTTGTTGCTGGCGATGCTTGGTGAATCTCCAATCGAGTAGGAATAAACTCGGGTCAATTTAACGGGTGACGCTAGAAGTCAATGGTCCCTGACTGTTTTACAGGCGCCGCTTACTATGGTCCCAGTCTGTCAATAAGCCATCCCGTATCCTGCCTCTTATATCGAAAGCGATCATGCAACCTGCTCGGCCGTCCTTGCCAGAACTCGAACGCATGTGGCTTTAACCGGTAACCACCCCAATGGCTCGGGCGTGGCAACTCGTCAGCGGTATATCTGGATTGCAGTTGCCGGGTAGCGTTTGCAAGCCATGCCTGATTAGAGACCACCTTCGATTGAGGCGAGGACGCTGCACTGAATTTACTGCCGGCAGGACGCGAATTGAAGTACTCGCTCGATTGTTTGTCCGCCACCTTTTCAACGACTCCCTCGATTCGAATTTGCCTTTCCAGTTCGCACCAGTAAAAAAGCAGCGCAGCCTGTTTGTTCTCGGACAACTCCGCGCCCTTGCGACTCTCGTAATTTGTGTACCAGCAGAAACCCTCCGCATCGAATTGCTTGAGCAAAACTATTCGAGCCGATGGTGCACCAGCGGAGGTGGCAGTTGCGAGCGTCATGGCAGTCGCATCGATCAGTTTTTTATCACGTGCGGTTTGTAGCCAGCTATCGAACAGTGCAAATGGATTCGAGTCCAGTTGCTCGCGGCGAAGTTCTTCCAGGCGGTAGTCTTTACGCTCGTTGTGGAGATCGCCGTCCGGGCCGTTTTTGGTCATGTTGGTCACCGCCGTTAAATTATCGGATGCTCGGGAACGTCGGTATTAAGCGGCATTCCGTAACATCGTGCAAATATTGTATTATATGTTTTTTTCCCGGTAACTGGAGAGAGGGTATGCCTTCGTTTGACGTGGTATCAGAAATTGATGCGCATGAACTCAGCAATGCGGTGGATCAGGCAAATCGCGAAATTTCCAATCGCTTTGACTTCAAAGGTTCGGATGCCAAAATAGAACTTACCGATGAAGCAATGACGTTGTCAGCAGACAGTGATTTTCAAATTCAGCAGATGCAGCCCATTGTGCTGCAAAAACTGACTAAACGAGGTATCGATATCAGTTGCCTTGATCAGGGCGATATACAACAAAGCGGTCAGCACGCAAAACAGGTCATTCTCGTCAAGCAGGGAATTGACAAGGAAACGGCGGCGAAAATTGTCAAAACCATGAAATCGTCAAAGGTCAAAGTGCAGGCTGCCATCCAGGGCGAGCAGGTTCGTATTAGTGGCAAAAAACGCGATGATCTGCAAGAGGCAATCGGCATTTTGAAAAAGGCCGAGCTTGGCATACCCATGCAGTACAGCAACTTCAGAGACTGATTCTGCTTTAGTACCTGCTGTATTTTCTGCCACTTTGGCTAATAACCGCTAACCGCATCCTTTGTAGATGTCGAAGCGGGTATTTGGCGTGTTGATACTGCCGACAGTTTTAGCGCCGTTAAGTGGCGGGGCGAGTCTTGGTCTTTTAACACTCACCCGACTCGTTGCGAAATTAATAGCAGCGGCCAACAGCGTTTCGGCACCATCAAACGCTGGCAGTATTCGTTGCAGAGTTTGCATTCCTTTTTTGGCAGCGGCGGACTTGCGGTTATCCGGATACATGGGGTCAAGGTAGATTACCGACGGAGGAGTGTCACAGGGCCAGTGGTCCGGCAAGCCGGAACTATCGATATTGTGTACAGACATGAGTCGTGCGATGGGAGCGATTTCAGGATCACGCAGCGCACGCTGCCACGCGTCTTCAAGCAGTGCATAGACCACCGGCGATTTCTCCAGCACGGTTACACGGCAACCAAGGCTTGCAAAAACAAACGCGTCTTGTCCAAGCCCGCCAGTGGCGTCGCAAACGTGGGGGCAGTTTCCGGGACGAGCTTTAATCGCGCGCGCGATTGGCTGGCCGAACCCGCCGCCTTGCTGTCGTCGGTGGCGGTTCTTGCCGCTTGAAAAATCGATACTCACGCTGGTTGTTTGTGCGGTACTGCAATCGTGCAGAGTGAGCTGGTTATTCTCCCAGTTTAAATGGAACGGAGCGCTATTAAGCGGCTGTTCAACCGTTGTCGGTGCCACTCTTGCGAGGCCGGTTTGCGCGCACAGTTGTTCGGTGCGGGCAGATGGTTCCGCTGCAATAACGATTTCCGGTGATAGAGTGATGCTCACCGGTGTAGTTTTACCTGGCATGGCTTGCCGGGCAAGACGGAACGCTTACGCTCACTTTTAACGATTCAAGTACACTTGTCCGTTTAGGGTAGCCGCACAGATTCGCAATGGTAAATCCACGTAACGCTAAATCCGCTGGAGAAGATACGCGCAGAGTCACGCTTCGTCTGGCCGTCAAGCTGATGATCTGGCTGGGGATCGCGATGGCCGCGTGGGTTCTGTTAACACCGTTTGGTGATAGCCCACGTCAAAAAAAACTAACCGGGGCTGCGGTATTTGATGTTAGTGATTTGCAGGCCGGTGAGGTCAGATTCATGGAGTGGCAGGGTAAACCGTTAATTGTGGCCTATCGTACAACGGAACTGGAAACAATCCTTGCGAACGTGGCTGATAGTAAATATCGCGATCCTTATAGTGAGTCGTCATGGCAACCCGAATTTGCAAAAAATGCGTTGCGCTCGTCAACTCCTAACTGGTTTGTGGCAATCGGTCTGGGGACCGGGTTGGGGTGTGCGCTTACTTATCAGCCGCCATCTGACCGCGAATTCAATGGAGGTGAGTGGCCGGGTGGTTTTGTCGATGCCTGCGACGCCAGTCGCTATGATCTGTCGGGTAGGGTTTTCGCAGGGCAGAGTGCGGCGAAAAACATCGCGATTCCGCACTGGCAGTTGCAGCAGCAGAAAATCGTATTGAAGGCTCAGTAGTGCGGGGGTGGCGGTTCCTCTGCAGAACTGGCCACAGGAATGCCGACTGATTGCAGCAAAGTCTGGTATTCGTCGACTCTGCGTTTTAGCAGGTCGATGGTAGTTTCATGGCGAATGACTACCTGATTCAGCTGTTCAACGCTTACTTCAAGGTCCATCAGCTTAAGCTCGACCGCCTGCAATCTTGAATCCACCGTGCACCTCATCGCTCTGAAGACAGGTGGAGTCTATGGGTAGAACCCCGCGACAGCAACCACGCTGCCCCGTTACCGTTGCGCTCTATAGTTCCTCAAGATTCGTCAGACTAACGCTCGGTTTCCGTTCTGTTCCGTGAATACGGTTAAGCATTATTGCTCCTCCACGTACAGTAGTAGTGAGCGGTCTGTTGGCGACAGCCACGGGTAAGTCTGTTGCTTCCATGATTAACTGATCCATTTGTGGAAGCAGGGAGCCGCCCCCGGTTAGCATTATCCCGTCGTCGGACAACACCTCTTTAACAGCACCGGGTAAAGCCTCAAGGCTTTGCGCAACCACGGATGCAAGTTGTTGCATAAGCGGGCGTAGAATTACCCCGGCACTGTCAGAGCTGACGCGAAAGCGGGTGTGGCTGTTCGTGCTGATTTCAAGTCCGTTTACCTGGCACGAGATAGTCGTCTCCTGGTCGAAACTCAAAGGCATGGCGCTGCCAACTCGGTGTTTGGCATCCTGTGCGGCGGCATCGGAAATATGTATGCCAAAACGCTCTCGAATTCCTGTCACTAATGCCTGGTCGAGGCTGTCGCCGCCACACTTGACGCTGGTGGAGGCGACGATTTCATTTCCTGAATAAGTGTATAAACGGGAGTCTCTTGCGCCGAAATCGATCAATATCAGGGGTGGCTTCCGATCGATGGTCAGACCGGCACCCAGCCCGGTGGCGATGCCGTTATCCACCAAATGAACGCGCGATGTGCCAGCAGAAAAACAGGCTTTGCGTAGTTGGTCGACACTGTTTTCTGTGATATCACAGGGCACTGTAAGCAGGATGACAGGTGACTTGCTAATCAACCCCCTTTTGATTGCTTTTTGAATAAAGAAGCTCAGCATCCGCGGGCTGTGGCCTACATTATTGACGGCGTCCATCTGCAGTGGATTAATCAGCCGCTTTCCGGAGGGGTCAACATTAAAGCGCTCAATCGCAGCCTGGCCGTAGTGTGTCACCGCCCGGGCACCGGTTTGGGGATGATCAAGATCCAGCAACCCGGTGGAAGGCTCGTCAAGCAGCAGCCCGTGTTCCTTGCAATACAGGCGGGTTGACCAGGCACCAAGATCAAGGGAGATCTTCGCAGGTGCGGTTTTCGTGGTTCGATTGAACATACCAGTCACTACCGTATGGGTGGTGACAGACAAGTATAGACACGTCTCCGCCTTCCGCCACATGAGCGATCGCACGTACGAGGCAGGAGTTCGCATTGCGTACCGCGGTTGCGAGTGGCCAGTGGTCAGCGAAAACTGGCGGCTTGTGATAAATTAGCGGTTTTATTGTGCGGAAATTACCGATGGCGGTGGATGCAAAAACAGTGGTTCAGGTAGCTCATTTAGCGCGCCTGCAGATCGACGAAAAATCAGTCTCGGCGTATGCTGTTGAAATGTCGAAGGTACTTGATCTTGCGGGAAAAATGGAAGCCGTTGACACAACCGGTATCGAGCCTATGGCGCACCCTCTCCACGCTGTACAGCGGCTGCGGCCCGATGTGGTTGAAGAGACTGATCAGCGCGAAAAATTTCAATCGGTAGCGCCACAGGTAGAGGACGGGCACTATCTTGTGCCACAGGTAATTGAGTAGCTACTGGCTGGTATTGATCATCTTGCCACCCGGGTGCGCGGATAGCGACGCACTCTGTTTTCGGTAGTCATCCTATAGCGGGCTCGCGATCGCCGGTCTGCAGAGAAACTGTTTTATGCACCAACAATCGATAGCCGCGATGCTAAAGGACCTGAATCGTGGCGCTTACAGCAGCGTAGAATTGTGCAAACACTTATTTGGCCGAATTGCGCAGCATAACAAGGCGCTCAATGCCTTTGTCTGGGTGGATGAGGAAAATGCGCTTCAACTGGCCGCCGCCGCTGACGAGCGTCGTGCCGCTGGCTCGGACATACCCTTGCTGGGCATCCCGATCGCTCACAAGGATATTTTTTGTACACGTGGTATTCGCACGAGTTGTGGATCCCGAATGCTGGAAAATTTTGTTCCGCCGTACGATGCCACGGTGGTTGAAAAACTCGATGGCGCTGGCGTAGTGAGTCTCGGTAAAACCAATATGGACGAGTTTGCCATGGGGTCGTCCAATGAAAACAGTTTTTTCGGAGCGGTCGCCAACCCCTGGAATACGGACTGCGTTCCGGGTGGATCGTCAGGCGGTAGTGCTTCGGCCGTGGCCGCGCGTTTGATTCCGGGATGCACCGGGACCGATACCGGCGGCTCTATTCGCCAGCCTGCCGCTTTTTGCGGAGTTACCGGAATAAAGCCAACCTATGGACGTATTTCGCGCTACGGGATTGTCGCGTTCGCATCGAGCCTGGAGCAGGCCGGGCCGATGGCGACCACAGCAGAAGACTGTGCGCTGTTGTTGCAGGCGATGGCGGGTTTCGATTCGCGTGATTCCACTAGCATCGATCAGCAGGTTGATGATTACACAGCAAACCTGAATCAATCGATCAACGGAATCCGGATAGGTCTGCCGAAACAGTACTTTAGTGCTGATCTGGCAGCACCGATTGCAGCGGCGTTGGAAGAATCAATAGCGGTGCTTGGCAAGCTTGGCGCCGAGTTTGTAGAAGTGGATCTTGAAAACCAGCATCTGGCAGTGCCTGCCTACTACGTGGTAGCGCCTGCTGAAGCGTCGTCAAATTTGTCGCGGTTCGATGGTGTTCGCTACGGCTATCGATGCGAAAACCCGACAGATCTGGAAGATCTGTACAAACGATCGCGTGGAGAAGGATTTGGTCGTGAGGTTAAACGAAGAATTTTAATTGGCACCTACGCATTATCGGCTGGTTACTATGAGGCCTATTATCTCAAGGCCCAGAAGATACGTAACCTTGTCTCTGCCGACTTCAGTAACGCGTTCAAAGAGGTTGATCTCATCATGGGGCCAACAACACCGACCCCTGCATTTAAGCTGGGAGAAAATACCAGTGATCCGGTAGCGATGTATTTAAACGATATTTATACCATTCCTGCCAACCTCGCTGGTCTGCCTGGCCTGTCTATGCCGTGTGGCGAGATGGATGGATTGCCGGTGGGTTTGCAATTGGTCGGTAACTATTTTAGTGAGGCACGCCTGCTTAATGTAGCCCATCAGTATCAGCAAGTAAGTGACTGGCACACTCGAATTCCCGCGGCCTTTCAGTAGAGCTGACCGGTAAACCTAACCTCTATTAACCCTGGTATCACTTGAATCAGAATGTGTTCGGAGCGAGACATGAAGTGGGAAACCGTTATCGGACTTGAGATACATGCACAACTGGCTACGGTCAGTAAAATTTTCTCATCCAGTGCAACACAATTTGGTGCAGAGCCCAATACACAGGCTAACGCAGTTGACCTCGGTATGCCGGGGATGCTGCCTGTGTTAAATAGCGAAGCCGTTAAAATGGCACTGAAATTTGCGTTGGCGACAAATGCGGAGATTGGCCGGCGCAATGTATTTGACCGAAAAAACTATTTCTACCCGGATTTGCCAAAAGGCTATCAGATATCACAAATGGCATTGCCGATTGTTGGACGCGGCACGGTGGATATCACGCTCGACGACGGGACAGTAAAAACTGTGGGTCTGACGCGCGCTCATCTAGAGGAAGACGCTGGTAAGTCTGTTCATGATGCCTACGCCGGTTTTACCGGAGTTGATCTTAATCGTGCCGGTACCCCGTTACTTGAAATTGTGTCGGAGCCTGACATGCGCAGCGCAAAGGAGGCCGTTGCGTATGCGCGCAAGATTCACTCGCTGGTACGTTATATCGACATTTGTGACGGTAATATGCAAGAGGGATCGTTTCGTTGCGATGCTAATGTGTCAGTAAGGCCGATGGGCAGTGATACGCTTGGCACCCGTGCAGAAATCAAGAATGTTAACTCGTTTCGTTTTCTGGAAAGGGCAATAAACTTTGAAGTGGACAGACAAATAGATATCCTCGAAGACGATGGAGACATCGTCCAGGAAACCAGACTGTACGATGCTGATAACGATGAAACCCGCTCCATGCGCAGCAAAGAGGAGGCGAACGATTATCGCTATTTCCCCGATCCGGATCTGCTACCGGTTGAAATAGATGACGAGTTGATCGAGAGCCTGCGCCGCTCATTGCCTGAACTCCCCGAACAACGAAAACAGCGCTTCGTAAACGAACTGGCGTTGCCGGAGTATGATGCTGCAGTATTGACGGCAGACAAAGTCACCGCTGATTATTTTGAAGCGGCACTGACATCGAGCGGAGCCACAGCGAAACTAGTGAGTAGCTGGATAAGCGGAGAGTTGTTTTCACGGCTTAACAAGGACGGACTCGACCTGGCACAATCCCCGGTAGGTGCCGAGCGCTTCGGCGGGCTAGTGGCGAGAATCCATGACAACACCATTTCGGGGAAAATCGGAAAGGGAGTGCTCGATCATCTATGGAACAGTGACGATGATGCCGATGTGATCATTGACCGGGAGGGCTTACGGCAAATTTCGGACTCATCGGAAATCGAAAAAATGATCGATGATGTTATTGCCGCCAATCCGTCCCAGCTGGAACAATACCGGGCTGGAAAGGACAAGTTGCTTGCCTATTTCGTTGGCCAGGTGATGAAAGCGTCTCGGGGAAAGGCAAATCCCGGGCAGTTAAATGAGTTGCTGCGAGAAAAATTAAAGGGCTAGCGCTTCACCGCGAAAGTTCGCAAACACTTTATCTTCGCAGCTGCCGCCATGGCAGCGTTAAAAAACTCAATGTAGGCCCACTGCCTGCGTTTTTCTGACTTGCCCTGACGACAGCTGCTGTGAAAAGTCTGGTCACGAACTTTCGAGACGACCCGCTGGCAAACGGCGGCGATTAGAAAGCTCCGGATTGGTTAATCGACAGACCACTTTGATATGTCTCAGAATCTGAACATAATGGAAACAAATGGTACACTGAGGGACAACGACAAACCGGAACTGTTGCAGTGCGACACCTTAGACTGATTAGCCTCGTATCGCTTTTATTATTGCCCAGTGTTAGCGCTGCCCAGGCGCAGAGCTTTTATTTCTCCGCGTTTGTGGACCGGCAATCCCTCAACATATCCAGCAGCTCGTTTGCGCCGATAGTTGGCTCGGTGGTGCTTGGCTTCTGGGGCTGGGAAGGCATCGGCCTCGAGGCTGAGTTGGGCGGTGGGCTGGCGGACTCATCGGTCGGCGATCTGGATCTTGAAATATCCTCGATGGCTGCACTCAATGTGCGCCTTGAATCACCGCCGATAGATCGCATCGCCGCTTATGTCCAGTTCGGTGTGGTTCGCTCGAACATTGATTCGAGATTTTCAGGGCCTGCAAATTCCAGTCTCGACACCACATTTAGCGGTCCTCGACTGGCCATTGGGCTGACTTTTCAATTGACACCTGCCTGGCAATTTGATGCGGGATTCTCAAGACACGAGTACGATGATGACCTGGGCATTAACAGTTTCCGGGCTGGTCTGAGGTTTAGCACTGGAATAGGCTTTGGGAGGTACCGAAGATGAGAACGCTTGTATTCATCCTGGTAGCGGTCACTGTCGGTTGTGACAGCGGGTCCGATGCGCAAGAACTGGAGAATCTGGTGTCGGTGGCCAGCAATGGATTTACATCCGTGAATATCCAGACGGCTTCTGATGTGATCGAAGTTGGCGGGCAAAGGCAGCCAACTTTGACAGCCACTACCGATGATGCTGGAAGCGCTACTGTGGATGTCACAACATCTGCGTTCTGGTCGGGCAACAACGATGAGGTGGCGACCGTTACTCCGGATGGACTGGTTACCGGCGTCGCGGATGGTGTAATGATAGTGACCGCTGAACTGGGTCCCTTAAGTGATTCTATTGAGCTGACTGTGTCATCTGCGCCGCTGACCCAGATTGTTATCCAGCCAGTCAGCGCTATGGTTGATGAATGTTCCAACTTTGTGTTCACCGCCAATGGAATCTTCAGCGATGGTGAGCGAGACATTACCCAAACGGTCGAGTGGGTGGCTACGGATGGAGGTCTCTTTGATGACAGTGATGACGCCGGATTGTTGCGAACAGACAATTCGGGCGTTGTAACGGTTACTGCTACGAGAGACGGGATTCAAAGTGTGCCGGTTGCCGTGACAGTGCTGGACAACCTGGATGAAATCACGATCCTGGAGCCGACCGAGACTCTGTCGCTCAACAACTCCGTCGATTATAGTGCTATTGCCACTTACAACAATTCCGCCGATTCTGTCGATATAACTGACAACAGTGTCTGGTCGTTCAGTGATGCAAGCTTTGGAACGGTTGACAATGACTTGCCAGACAGAGGGCTCGTTAACGCAACCAGGACAGGTCAGACCACACTGAATGCAGTGTGTGGAGGGGAGACCGGTTTACTAGACATTCAAGCGGGCGACGCTACAACAGTGACTGAACTTTTTTTTGGTCGATCCTCTCCGTTTGTAGTTGCCCTGAACATGGCAATGACATTTCAGTTGCAGGTTTTTACCAGATTTGAAGATGGTACCAATATAGAAGTCACTGAAGACGCGGAGTGGAGCATTGTAACCAGCAACAACCCGTTGTTCACTGTCAGCAACGTTATTGGCTCGCGTGGGGAGGTGTTTATATCGGGTGTTGGAAATCTGTTGATCGAAGTATCGTTCACGGATGAAGATACTGATGGCAACCCCACTTTTTTCCAGCGCTTTGAAATAGTTTCTAATTAATACCCGCAAATAAAACCCGAATATGGCGCTCTGTCTCGCTTGACCGGGACGGTATTATTGGCGCATAAGTCTCCTTTAATTACGGCATACCCGGAGTTGTGAGAATCCGCGGGTAAGCTCACTGTGGACATCGCCCCCGGGGCGGGCAGTGCAACGTCCTGAACAGCGATTCAACTATACAATGGTCGTGATCAACAAGCAGTTATCATTGACAAAAAAGACCCCGATTCAGGCTTTCGCGCGGGCGAAGCATCAGCCTTGCTGACTCCCGGCTATGTGGGCAGGCCAAAACACTGAACCAGTCCGGTTTCGTTTGTGTCCGATTTAATTATTAACCCCGGAGGTCGATAGAGTTGGCCAGATAATATGGCACGGTGAGGCAGGTGTGTACAGGGCCTGCGCGCCAGGGAACTGCAACAAGTTCAAACACCTGTTGCAATGATTTGATACACGGGAGGAGACAATATGACGCGTACGGGCTTTGTAGTCGCATGTCTGATGTTGACCCAAGCCTGTACCAGCTTGTCACCGAAATCACAAAACATACTACAAGGTGAAGCTGCGTCTAATGGCTCCTTTGACGGTGACTGGAGTGCAGTGATGGTGCAAACCGTGCCAAAGCAGAAAATTTCCAGCTATATCGTTAGCTGTGCACATTTTAGCGAGTCTTTTTTTATCCGGGTAAAAAATGGAGTTGCGACCGGCTTCCTGGAGGCGGACGAGAATTACAGCTTCCGAACCTATGTAGATAAATCCGGTGTATTCGCTGCCCGTATTCCAACAGAGCTTCAATACCGGAATCTGGAAAACCGCAGTGGAAACGAGTCGGGGATTGTATTGATTTTGCACGGGACGCTGGGTGATACCAAACCTTCCGGAAGTTTTGTAATCGCAGATCCTGCGTTACGGTATCAGGGTTGTGTTACCAGCGTTCAGTATCTTTCTTTGTGAAACGCAAGTCGCTCGCAAAGCGGTTGGGCGGGCTGTTACTGTCTGTCACGGTTTGTGTGGGCCTTGCCGGGTGCCAGCCGGCGATGATAAAAACGCTGCCGGCAGCGGATGGCAAACTTCAAGACCCGGGAATAGTAAGCGGACAACTGCCTAACGGGTTTTCTTATTTATTACGCAGTACGAATGCCTCTGAACGGAGGAAAAAGATTGACGTTCGGCTCATCGTGAAAGCCGGGTCACTTGCAGAACGCGAGCATGAACAGGGTTATGCGCATCTTCTGGAGCATGTTGTTTTTCGCGGAACACGTCGTTATTCCGCTGCGGCAATTGAAGCGCTGTTGGAGGACGCTGGTCTTGTTTGGGGGCTCGATGTTAATGCTACTACTCACTACGCAGCTACTGTATACCGGTTTTCGCTCACCGAGCGTGAAGCTGATATGCTGCCCGAAATTCTGGCTCTGCTGGCTGATTTTCTGGATGCCGTTAACTTTCAACCGGAGTCCATTGAACTTGAAAAGCGAATAGTAGAAGCCGAGTGGCGGTTTCGCTACGGACATAGAAATTTTGTAGTTGATCCTGTCGTGGATGTAGCGTTGGCAGGCACCAGGCACAGCCAGCGTCCACCCATCGGCAGTTTGGCCAGTGTGAGACGGGCCACGGCTGATTCTCTTGGACGCTTTTGGCAACGTCACTATCGCCCTGGAAATGCATCTCTCGTTGTGTCAGGAAGCATCGTCCCCTGGAAGCTGGAACAAATGGTCAGGCAGAACTTTGCGAGGCTACCCGAACGACTCGAAAGAATTACTACAGATTCTGCTGTGGAATCAGACACGCCGTTACTGCGTTTGGAAACAGGCGGTGCCGGCGTAACCAATATTCCCTATATTAACCCGGATATAGTTCTGCCACAGGTCAGTGTTAATTTTATTTCTACTGTGAAGTCGATGGATTCTATCGACTCGGTACGTGAAAGCTTCCGCGAAGGTTTGCTGTATCGCGCGCTTACGCATCTTTTAAGTTACCGTTTGTCGGCAACTCCTCATTGTGGTACCACTGCCGCGCGCACCTCACTGCTGGAAACCGGGCAGTCAATAAATACGCTTGAAGTTACCATAGCTGACGAGGATTATTTAACCTGTCTGCAAAGTGTCTCCGTGGCGTTGAACCGGATATTGCGAACCGGTTTGAGGAAATCTGAATACTCGTTGTTGAAGCGATCGTTTCGAAACATTGCTATGGATCTTGCGAACACCTATCGCAACGCCGGTGCGGAGAGTATGGCAGAGTCGTTGATGCAAAATGCTGTCTACGGTACTCCGTTGTTATCCGCATACATGCTTGAGTCGGTATATATCGAAATGATAGAACGCATGAATGTAGCCCGCTTTAACACACTGCTCAGATCAATTCCGGAAGACTATGGTATTTTGTACACTGCCACTGCAGCAAGAACGGGCAATTTGCCAACACAGGAGCAAATGTCCAATGCGACTGCATTTCCTGACCCCGCCGTGCTTAAAGCTATCCGTCCTGCGCGAAAGGTGTTACACGGTGAATTGAAATCAGATCAGTTGCTAGATCAGCTTGAGGCACTTGGTGCAGAGAAAAAAGCGAGTAATGTCGTAGGGCAGAACGACTACTTTGAATGGAAACTGAGCAATGGCGCCCGGGCAATATTTCTGCGCGATGAAAAATATGACTATGTAGCGATGTCCGCGATTAGTGCTGGTGGTTACCTGCTTGACGACCGTGTAATGGCGAGTGCAGCAAGAGTGTTGCCCCGGTTCGTTAAGGCTGCCGGGGCAGGCGGCTATCTGCGTAAATCGTTACAGCGATTGCAATCTGAACGGGACCTTTTCACCAGTGTGTTTGTAGATTCTGCGAGCCATGGTGTCAACGCCTACAGCGTTCCTTCCGATTTACCGCTGTTGATTGAGTTGGTGAGCGCCTATTTTGACGAACCTGTTATTGTTGAGCCGGTTAGTTCCGAGCTGTTGCGCAAGCTGAATAGCGGAACATCTTCAGGCATCAGCCTTGAGGAAAAATTCTGGCAAAAGTTCTATGGTCAGCGAAAACAATTGTATAAAGCACCGGTACTAAATACTGATCACCTTAAACACGTACAGCAATTACTCTTTCGGTCACCCTCGGAATTCACTTTTGTTTTCGTGGGCAATATTGATCCGGATACCCTTGCACGCGAGTTAACACGAATTGAACGCCACGCTGCTTCGAAACCCGATACGTCTGGCGGCAACCTGCAGGCAGAAAACCGTCTGGTGAATTCTGTGGTCACTGAGACCGATGCAGAAAACAGTCGGCTGCTGGTTGGTTTGTTCCATGGTTGCCGGACCGGACCACTGCAACGGGAAGTATCAGAATATTATTTACGTCTGTTGTCACACATAGTAGAGCGCCGGGTGCGATACGTACTTCGTGAGAACAGAGGCCTTTCCTATAATATCGAAGCGCGTTTGCTAGCGGATAGCCCCGGCTATGGTATGCGATTTCATCAGGTTGATTTTTCCGTTCGACCACAGGATGTGACGCAGGCGAGAGTATTGATAAATTCAGTGTTAAACGCAATGGGCAGGTTTGGTGTTACCGAGCGCGAGCTGCAACTGGCATTAAAACGAGAAGACAGGCGCCAGCGAGATTTATCTCATGATTATTCCGTCCTTGCACATGAGCTTGCGGTCGAAGCGCGGTATGGGGCGAGCCTTCAATACCGTACTATTGGTGCTCCATCGGTTGCGACAATAAATTCTCTGGCCAGCTGTTTTTCGGCAGATAACTCGACTTTTATTGTTGATAACGAGTTTACCGGTAACGCCGGGACTCCTGCGTCACTGGCATCTGAGTGAAACCGCTGGCCGCCATACAGAGATACACTACACTAGCAGTGCATCGACCGTCTTTGATCTCGCTATGACACCGTTTTCAATATACTGTTCATGGTTGGATTCGATATTTTCCAGGTTGTAGAGGTAGTTAACCATAAGTGTGTAAGACTGTTCTTTTCCCCTTACGCTGGTGTCTGCCGACCAGTTGATTCTTTCCACGATCGCACCGTTTGATAGATGGAAGTGAGCCACGGCGTCCAGTGCTCTGCTACCGGTTTCGTTTACCCGGGTCAGGTACGTCGCAGCTGCTCGCTGGAGGATCGGCTTTATCTGCAACGCCAGTGCTTCATCAAGCAGCCATTCAGAGTTTTTTAACAGCTTGTCTATTGGCTGATCGGTGCAGGATGACAAAGATGCCAACTCTTCCTGTGTGATCGAAAATGCCCCGGGTATCGAGAGTTGTGTGTCGAGCCATTTGGCAAGACCTGGTATCGGAGATAGAGTGGAGAACACTGAAAGCCCCGGTAGTTCCTGGCGCAATTGCTCCGTTACCCGCTTGATCAAAAAGTCTCCAAGGCTAACGCCGTTTAGACCACGCTGAGTACTTGTGATGGAATAGAAAATTGCAGTGGTGACTTCCTCTTCGAGAATTCCGTTTTGACTGTGATCGAGCAATTTGTCCACGTTGTCCGAAAGACCGGTTTCCAGTGCTACCCAGATAAAGATTAGTGGTACATCAGGCATACGAGGATGAAAAAAACCGAAGCAACGACGGTTTTCCCCCAGGCGATGGTGCAGGTCGTCCCATGATTCAACACGGTGAACTGCCTCGAACTCGATGAGCTTTTCAAGTAATGAGGCCGGAGCATTCCAGTCTATTCGTTTAAGCTCCAGAAAGCCGATATCAAACCAGCTGGATAGTTGAAGCCGAAGCTCCTCGTCAATGGAGACCAGTTCTGGATGATTGCGTTTTAGTTTGAGTAAATCGGTACGCATGTCCACCAGAAACTTTACTCCTTGCGGGAGAGCATTGAACTGGGTGAGTAGCGTTAAATATGGCGGGGTCAAACGTTTGCGCAGGGACTGTTCGACTTTGCACCGTGTTTGTGGGTCGAGATCGGAGAATAGCGCTTCTGCGGATTCTCTAACCTGATCGTGATCTATGCCAAACTCCTCGACCAGCAAACGCAGGTATTTGAGTCGTCCTTCATCGTTCAGGCCCAGGTAGGCGTTGCCCAGTTCTGCGGCGTGCGCACGTGCGGATACCTGCCCACCCTTTGATTCCAGACATCCACTGATTTTCTCGCGCAATGGCTGAAGTTCGTTTTCATGCAAATAGGCGCTGAGTTCAAGGCGTTTGCCGGTAAACGGACTGGAAATACCCTTCCAGGCACTTAGCAAATTTCCAATCAACCGGTTGCTCACGCGTCTGGTATTGTGCGTCACTCAGCGTATTCCTGATTAGGTTGGTTTGCAGTGTTGAGCATTGGGCGTATTGGTTTCGGTTGGTCAGTAATTGCAGGCAAGGGCCGTGATCTTTCAATAAACCCGGATTTTTCAATAAACAACTGGTTCACGTTCAAGCTCAAGGTTGAATCTGGATTTAATGTCTGACTGGATAGCGTTTGCCAATCTTGCAATCTGCTGACCATTACCTCCTCCGTGGTTCACAAGTACCAGGGCTTGCCGGTTATGTACGCCGACGTTGCCTGATCGATGCCCTTTCCAGCCCGCTTGCTCAATAAGCCAGGCGGCAGGTATTTTTACTTTACCCTCTGGTTGCTTGTATACAGGAAGCCCGGGGTGATTTTTGACTATGCTGTCAAGTTGTCGCCGATTCAGTGTCGGGTTTTTGAAAAAACTGCCTGCATTACCGAGAACCGCCGGATCAGGCAGTCTGGATCGCCTGACATCGCAAACGCAATTGTAAACATCACCCGGGGTCGGGTTTGATATTCCGCGTCGATCCAGCTCGTCCACGAGGGATTGGTAGTTGATGGTTGGGACAGCATCTGTACACAGCACCAGATTAATGGCCGTTACGATGAAGTCTGCGCCAGCGGGTGTTTTAAAAATGCTGTGTCGATAGGAAAAATCGCAGTCTCGAGCGTCGAGTGTGAACTGATCCCCGGTTTGCTGGTGAATTATCTCAACGCTCGCAATGAAATCACATAACTCAACGCCGTATGCTCCAATATTTTGAATCGGTGCTGCGCCGGCTGAACCGGGAATCAGGGCGAGGTTCTCCAGGCCAAAATATTTTCTTTCCAGTGTGTTAACGACCAAACCATGCCAGTTGCATCCGGCACCAACGTGTAATTCGACATTGGTTGTTGCAGTATTGCTAACCACAAAATGATCAATCGCCATGTGGATTACCAGGCCGCCTACATTGCGAGTGAATACTGTGTTGCTGCCTCCACCAAGAATAAAGTTATCGTGGCCGTTATCGCGGCTCCAGCTCAGGGCCTCCAGTAATTCTTCGCGTGATGTCACGCTTGTAAAAAATTCAGCGTAAACATCGAAACCAAACGAATTAAGCTGTTTGAGTGACTGATTGGGACTAATTTTCATATTGATTATAGTCCTGAAATACGTCGTGAAATACGCGGATAATAGGCGAGCAGAGTGATGGCACGGGCTACCATAAAAATACAAAATGCAAACCAGAGTGCATGTCCGCTGTTTGCGCGTATTAGCAGCTCGTTTGCTAACAGATAAATAGTGGCTGAAATCAGCATTGCGTTTCGCATCTCGCGAGAATGCGTTGTGCCGATAAAAATACCATCAAGTTGATAACACCACACCGAAAGTAGCGGTAATACCATCAGCCATGGTAGTAGTTCATCGGCTTGTGAGATGACGTCTTGCCGGGTGGTAAATAGTTGAACAATCGATTCGCCAAAAAAGAAAATACCGGCGGACATAATCAATGCGACTGCGGCCGATTGTACCGTGGATACTATGACAGCATTGTTAAAATCCTGTTTGCGTTTGCTTCCCCAGGCGTGGCCAGTCAGAGTTTCTGCAGCGTGAGCAAATCCGTCCAGTGCATAGGCACAAATATGAAGTACCTGCATTAATATGGCGTTCGTTGCCAGGGTGACAGCGCCCAGTCGTGTGCTGCTTGCATTGAAATAGAAGAAAGACAACACCAGCAACAGTGTCCGAATCATGATGTCAGTGTTAACGGAGAAGAGTTTTTTTAATGCTGGCCCATCGATCAATTGCGAAAATCGAGGCTTTGCATTGCGCCGAAACAGAGTGGGACCGGTCAGGTAAATTACAAAAACCAGCGCTGCGTATTCGCTGAGTACCGAGGCGCTGGCCACTCCCGGTATGCCCCAGTGCAAAACGGGTACAAACAGGATATCCAACGCAATGTTAACGAGATTCAGGAACAGTTGAAACACAAAGACCAGGCTGGTGCGCTGCAGACCAATGAGCGTACCCAGCATCACAAAATTTGCGAAGGTAGCGGGCGCTGCCCAGATGCGTATGCCATAGTACTGCGCGGTAAGGTGTTCGAGATTATCTGATATCTCTAGCGGGCGCAGGCAGAGCAGCAGTAGCGGTTTTTGCAGCAATATCACTGCAAAACCAAGCGTAATAGCGATAATCAGCGATCTTGTAATTGTCAGTAAAATTGCTTGCTGATCTTGAGCGCCATGTGCCTGCGCTATGAGTCCACTGGTCCCCATCCTTAGAAAACCGAACGACCAGAACACCAGACTGAAGATTGATGCGCCCAGCGCAACTGCACCAATCAGTTCTACATCATCGAGGTGTCCCACCACTGCGGTATCGACAGCGCCGACGAGAGGCACCGTTACGTTAGACAGAATGATAGGGAAAGCCAGTAACCAGACTCGCGCGTGCCAGCCACTGACCGGTTTGGATGAAAGCATGTGGCCGATTAACTTTTCTGACAGGCCTCGATTGTACGTACTGCGATACCAGTGAGCCAGAAAGTTTGTGCCAGAAAGTCTACGCCAGAGTCGTGCAGAAAAGTCTGTTGCAGCTAAACTGACCGACTTTGACCACACTCCGGCCGGTCAATTTTGCTGCAAGCTAATTTCATTGTATTGCTCCGGAATATTACGCGGAATTTTTTACCGCGGCTTTTCAGCCCGTCTGGCGTCGACCGATGCAATGGTAAGTAATGCCATGATCCGCCAAAACCTCGGGCTCGTATAGATTGCGGCCGTCAAAGATGATTGGCGCGTTCAGGCTGGCTTTTATGGCCGCCCAGTCAGGACTTCTGAATTCATGCCACTCCGTGCAAATGATTAACGCTTCAGAGCCTGTCAGTGCATCATTTGCGGCGTCCACCAACTGCAGATTGTCATTGTCAGGATAAAGTGATCGGGTTTCATTCATCGCAACAGGATCGTAGGCTTTTACTTTCGCCCCTTGCTCCCACAGGTTTTCCATCAATACACGGCTGGGTGCTTCACGCATGTCGTCTGTATTGGGTTTAAACGCCAGTCCCCAGAGAGCAAAGGTTTTACCGGAGAGGTCACCGTTAAAGTGCTCATGCAACTTGTTGAATAACACATGTTTCTGTCTTTCGTTGACGTTCTCTACTGACTCCAAAAGCTCGGCGGTATAGCCGACTTCCCTGGCAGTAGCGACCAGTGCCTTTACGTCTTTTGGAAAACAGGAGCCACCGTATCCACAACCTGGGTAGATGAAGCTGTAGCCGATGCGCGGGTCTGAACCAATCCCGATCCGTACATTTTCTATATCTGCACCGAGCGCGTCAGCAAGATTTGATAACTCGTTCATGAAACTGATTTTGGTCGCGAGCATTGAGTTAGCAGCATATTTCGTCAGCTCCGATGATCGGATATCCATAAAAATCAGACGATCGTGATTTCGGCAAAACGGTGCGTACAGCTTACGCATCTGATCAATCGCATAGTCGTCCTGGGTACCTACCACGATGCGGTCGGGTTTACGAAAATCTTCTATCGCAGCACCCTCCTTCAGAAACTCCGGATTCGAGATGGTTGTGTATTCGAGGGTCTCTTTGCGCTCTGCAAGAACAGACTTCATTCGCGCGGCAACCTTGTCTGAAGTACCCACTGGAACGGTGGATTTAGTGACCACCAGTTTTCGACTGTCCATTCGTTCTGCGATAGTTTGCGCCACAGCCAGCACGTGTTTGAGATCGGCTGATCCGTCTTCGTCAGGAGGGGTGCCAACGGCGATGAACTGCATTTCACTGTGGCTTACAGCACGGTCCATATCCGTCGTGAAATTTAGTCGCCCGATATCGAGATTGCGCAAAATAATTTCATCAAGACCAGGCTCGTGGATGGGGATAACACCATTATTGAGATTTGCCACTTTCTCTGCGTCAATATCGACACACAGAACATCGTTTCCTACATCTGCGAGCAGGGATCCTGTGACCAGGCCGACGTAGCCGGATCCATAAACCGTGACATTCATTTGTTGTGACCCAATTCCTGATTCCGATAGGGAATAGTTGTTTGTGTTTAGTTAAAACGGGGATCGTACCCGCTTGAATTCAAAGGTAAATACAGTGGACACCGTGGCACGGTTGTGGTGAGTAGTGAAAGTTAAAGTTTAAGGCTTTCAAACCGCCAAAGGGTGCTTCGGGCATACCAGGCAGGTAAACTGAAAGGTGCAATCTCCTTGCCGCGAGAGGAAAGCAGCGGCACACTGTTCGTCGCTAGTGTAATATATGTCACACTGGCGGGTTATTTCGTGACCTCATAATAGAGATATGGCAAGGCAATTACCAACTAGCCAAACAGACGGCCGATTTGAGGCGGTATGGCAACGCAATCTACTGAAAAATGCAGCATCGTCTGATATTGCTGCATCGCTATCGCGGTTGTACAGTGAGCGCGCGCGTCATTACCACACCATGGACCATATAGACTTTTGCCTTTCTGTGTTTGATCAGGTCAGCAGCTTAACCTCAAACCCGGATGCGGTGGAGCTGGCAATCTGGTTTCATGATGCCATCTACAATTTCCCTATCCAGGACAACGAGCGACTGAGTGCCGAGTTTTTTATGCAGGCATCGCAAGATAGCCTGTCGACGGCGCTGCGTGAGAAGGTATATAAAATGGTAATGGCCACAGTTCACGATGTGGTCCCCACCGATCCTGATGAACAAATGATGGTAGATATTGATTTATCCAGTTTTGGCCGCCCGTGGGAGCAATTCGCCAGGGACGGTGAGAATGTCAGGCGTGAACTGGCCTACCTGAGCGATGCCGATTTTTACCCGCGTCAGATCAATTTCATGACCGGCCTGGTCAGTAGAGACAATTTCTACAACCTTGCGTGGTTTCGGGAAAAATACGAGGCGCAGGCCAGAAGTAATGTGTCGCGATATCTGCAGATTTTGCACGACAAGGGCTACGAAAGAGCGCATCGCTAAATCTCTTGATAACTGCTCAGGCGTGAATCGTTGCGGTAAGCACCTCGCGCTTACCGGGTGGACCACGGTGCTTTTGCCATTGAAAACCTGCCTGTGACAGAGAATCGCGAAACTTCCGACTCACGCTATAGGTCGTAAGAACGCCGTCATTTCGAAGACTGCTTCGCAATTTTTGCAAGAACTCCGTAGTCCATAATTGCGGGTTGTTGCGATCACTAAACGCATCTAGATAGATGGCATCGAACTGCCGGCGACCAAATTGTACTTCTCTGGCATCCACCAACAGCAGAAGCAATGTGGTGAATTCATCGATACTATCTGGCAGGTCCGTAGTAGTTGCTTGCGGGGGATGGCGGGCTCGGGAACTCGCTATTGCTGTACACGTTGACTTTGTGAGGTCTTTCTGGTCAGGCAGATTGTCGTGCCAGAGTGCGTGAATGAGTTCAATCGGAGGCAGTCGATACTCGATACCGGTATAGGCCAGCTCACATCCGGATTCTTTTGCTGCTTTTGCAGTAATCAGAAAATTGAGGCCGGTACCGAATCCAATTTCCAGCACGCGGGCCGCCTCCCCGGAGTTGAAACGTTGCTGGACGCCGGAGTTACGCAAGAACACTTCGACTGATTCGGTTAACGCACCAAACGTGGAATGATACGTTTCGTCCTGTCGAACGTCTTTGAGCGTAGAGCTGCCATCACCGGTTTGCACCAGTTGAAGCTGCCTGTCTCGCAGTGCTGGACATTTTTCAGCCACCGGGGCAGAGGGTTGTTAGACGCGATTTTGCATCGGGCGTGTCACTCTCAGCGTGGCAGCATTAAATTCGTCGCATTCTGTGAAATACAGGTCTGTACTGGCAGGCATCGGTACGCGCGCGAGAGCAATCCATTCAATCAGGCTTTTACCATCGTATATCAGCTTCAGGCCGGTGCTGTGCAGCCATGCCGGCATCTGTGCATCGCGGTAGGGATGACCGGGGAATTCGGCGAGCTGCTCACTGGCTGAGACGAACTCTGGCCAGATGCGAAAATTGTTGATTGAATCGCTGCGCATGGTTTCGCATTCGTACTTTGCAGTAGTGGCGAAGTAGTCGATAAGCAGGTCAGCGCCCTCGAAAGAGAGCAGTGGATCAAGCAGAGACTTTAGCCGATCGGCGATATGGTCAATGTTGCGCATGGCCTGCGCAATTTTGATAAAGCGAGATTCGTAAAATTGTTCGATTCTGGGCGCGGTAAACGCACGGAATGGTTCACCCCAGAGTTCGTCTATGCCCTCCTGGCCACTGTAGTGCTTAACTTGCTTGCCGAGTTCCAGTGCCTCTTTGAAACACTGCCCGCACTCCTGCATGAGCTCGTTGTCCCGGCTAATGTGAACACCGTTGGCACCCAGCTCAACCACGGTTCTGAATATGTCTGTTGCCCGATTAAAAAGTGCCCCCGCCAGCATGGCGGCGTTTACTCTCTTCTTGCGCGGGTCCGACTCCCGATCGTAGGCAGCCCGGGCACCTTCCAGCGCGTGCCCCGGCGTGTTAATTCCGTGTTCGGTGTGATGGAACGTGCGGCGCGTCAGCGATTCAATAAGGTTCTTGCGAGCCTCCAGGGATTCCTCGGGAGGCTGGTAATAGCGAATCCAGTAGCCATCGTAGAAAACGAAATAGTGCTCTTCGATTTTCTTTTTTTCGCCGTTTTCGGGTGCTTCGCTGCCGTTCCACCACATCGGGCCGCGGCGAAAAGTTTCTGAGTTGCAGGCGAAATCCATTGGGTCCCGCTTCCGGTTAAGCATGTGATGACAACATGTTTTAATGTTTGCTCGCTTGGTCGCTTTAGGTAGCGCGGCGCGCATTATTGCACAATGGAAATTCTATTGCAGTGTCTGATTGAAGGGTATGACAAAATCTGTGCCGTCGACCGCGCGGGATCGACAAAATACCTATTTCCGGGCAAGTAGAATAGCGCGAAGCGGTGCAGGGTGGCCCTCTACGGTTAAGTCGTGATCATCGGCATTCAATGCCTGCTCAAGCGAATGAAATCGCATCCACTCGGTGGTGCGTTGCTCGGTGACGGACGTTTGGGTAACGTCGACACAATTGACCTCGGCAAACCCGCTGGAACGAAGGTGCTGTGTCAATAATGAAACAGTAGGCAGAGACCAGACGTTGCGCATGTTCGCATAACGCGATGCGGGGATCAGCTCCCGCGGTTCACTGCCTTGTATCACCAGCGTTTCCAGTACCAGCTCACCATCGTCGGTCAGGCAACGGGCGAGGGTTTGCAGGTGTTCTTGTGGCTGACGTCTGTGGTAAAGAACACCCATCGAAAAAACGACATCAAATTGATGCGGGTATTTCTCAAGCGCCTCGACGCCTAGTGGAAGTACACAGGCGCGATTGTCTGCTGTGTATTTGTTTATCGCTTGAAACTGGGTGCAAAACAGCAGGTTCGGATCGAGGCCAACAACCACACGGGCGCCGCCACCGACCATGCGCAGGCAATAGTATCCATTGCCACAACCGATATCGAGCACTGTCTTCTCTTGCAGGTTTATGTGCGGGGCAAGGCGGGCCCACTTCAAATCAGAACGCCACTCACTGTCTATATAAACACCGTGTATGCTGAAGGGACCTTTCCTCCAGGGATGGAGATCTTGCATGGTTTTCAATATCTGCTTCGTCGTCTCGATCGACACAGATTCAGCGACGGTGGTTATGGCGTCAGCAGCAAGATCTACCTCTTTAGCCGGCACAGTTGGCAGGGCGTCCAGTGCGTTCACCCAGCGTGGTAGATCGCCATGGCTATCGAGCGCTGATCGCTGCATGACATCTGGCCGCAATGCCTGAAGCCAGGTGTCCAGTGCGGTATTTTTTTGTTCGTTGTAGAACGGGTTGAAATCGAGTGCTGTCATGTCTTTTGTTTTAACTATCCGCAAAGGGCACGTTAGTTTCGTATTCGTGGGTTTTTTGTAACGGGTGGGCCTGTTTACGGGACGGTATCGTTAAGTATTTATATTTTGCGGAGTCACGCTGTGCCAATGAAAAAGCCGGTTCATTATTCGTTTAGTGATGCGCAAAAATATTTGCGGCGGGTTGATAAAACCATGGGTAGTCTGATCCGCAAAGTAGGGCCAACCGCTGTACGCAGCGAATCGGATAGAACCGTGTACCAGTCCCTGGTGCGGGCTATTGTATATCAGATGTTGTCCACTCGGTCTGCGGCCGCCATTTTTGCCAGACTGGAACAGGCATGTTGCGAACTGATCTCGCCGGATTCGGTAGCGTCACTGGGAGAAGAGCGATTGCGGGAGATCGGGTTTTCCAGAGCCAAAGTTGCATCCGTGCTTGATCTGACTGAAAAAACCCGGACCGGTATTATTCCACCGGATAAGGAATTGATAGTCACCTCTGATCAATCGCTAATTAAAATACTCACCGAAGTAAAAGGGATCGGCCTGTGGAGTGTGCAGATGCTCATGATTTTTAATTTGCAGCGACCCGATGTATTTCCGGCCACCGATCTGGGGGTTCGCAAAGGACATATGATGGCCTATGGTCACGATGAAATGTTATCTGCAAAAGATCTGCTCGCAGAAGGTGAACTCTGGGCGCCATATCGGTCGGTGGCGGCCTGGTACTTATGGAGAGCGACAGACAGCGTTGACTGGAACTAATGTAGTGAAACATTCAAACCCCAACAATGAGTCGATCGATGAAAGTGATTTATCTTTTACGATAATCTGGTGCTTAGCGAAGGTCTATAGCCATTTTTGAGAGACTCGTATACTTTAATCGTCGCCCCTTCGGGAGCTCGTCATTTGGCCCACAGCCGTGTTGCAACTCTTGAAAAGGCCTTATTGATAAAAACATGACCATTACCTGCGAGCTGCGCCTTGCTGCGAACCAAATGACAAACTCTCATTATCAGCGTTTGAACGTTTCACTACACCAGCATTAAAAACGAATGAAGCTGATTCTTAGTCGCAAGGGTGTTGACAGTAGTTCAGGCGGTTTTGCCAGTCCGGTTTTTAGCGATGGGCGCTTGATGTCAATTGCAATACCCGACAAGCGTGCGCGACTGCGATATAGCGACATAGCAAGCGACGCCGGGACGGATATAAATGTGGGCCGGATAGTTAAGCAACTGAGTGGCTCGCGACTTGGCAGCCGGGATTTTGTACATCTTGATCCTGATCTCGATAGCAGACAATTGACCAGACCTGAGGAGTGGCTGCCGTTATTTGGTCAGTGCGGTGCCGCCCAAAGTCACCTGGCAAGTCACAATGTCGGGCGCGGTGATATATTCCTTTTTTTTGGCTGGTTCCGGAAGGCCGAATTCCATCGGCGAAGATGGCGCTATGTAAAAGGTGCACCGGATCAACATGTGATCTATGGCTGGATGCAAGTGCAGTCTGTGGTTCCTGTTGTCTCTATACAATCGTCGAAAAAACTGCACTGGATGCGATATCACCCACATTGCCACGGTGAGTTTAGCGGTTCCAATATCATCTATTGCGCCAGTCGAACACTGCAATTATCCGGTGTCAATAATAAGCGCGGGGCAGGGGTGTTTAGCTACTACCATCAGAAACGATGCCTGACCTCGGATGGTTGTAGTCGTTCCGTCTGGAAGCTGCCTGGCTGGATGCACCCGGCAGGCCGCCGCAGTGCACTGAGTTATCACTCGGACATCAGGCGGTGGCGGTCTGTTGATAGTGTTGTGGAGCTTAAGTCTGCGACCCGCGGGCAGGAGTTTGTGCTCGATCTGGATCACTACCCTGAAGGAAAGAGCTGGCTCGCCAGTTTGCTACAGAGCTGACGTGGAAATGGTAAACGGCTTTTTTAGCCTTTGCTTTTCTTCTCGTGATCTGCGGATTCGTCATGGGTCGCGGGTCCGCTGTCGATGGTATCCCCCGCCACAGCAGCTCCGGGATTAGAAACATCGACGTTCTCCACCTGAACCAGCTCCGGGTCAATCATTTTGTATTCGGGGGCGGCCAGCAGATCCTGCTCACGACGTGCGCGTGTCAGGTAGCCGCCAACAGCGCCACCTGCAGTGGTCAGCGTTAGTAGTCCGAGTGTGATGAACTGAGTGAACATCATCATTACTCCGAAGCCTGCAGCCACTGCAATGGCTGCCCCGACCTTGAAGTTCGCACCGGTTTTGGCGCGTCTGGCGTTCGCTTCGATCTCTTTTTGCGTTTTTTTTGCCATGCGATTTTTTGCACGCTCAGCTTTTATATTCAGCTTTTCACGCTCTTGCAAAAATTGCTGCTTGACAGCGGCGACGCGGCGATCACCAAGCTGGCGCGTGATTGTTCCAAACCAGAGGCTGAGAACAATGGCGAGCAAGACAATAGTGAACGCAGCCAATAGCAGTTTTTCAAACCCCGGACGGGTTGGGTAAAGGGCCACTATGAGTGCTGTTATTGTTTGAGCCAGAGCCAGACCGAAGAAGAACCTGAGCATAGCGCCCCAATGTTGGTGTTTACCTGAGTGTAGTGTAAACCACCAAAATGAACCGCAGTCTGTTGTGACTGACTTGTAAAAGCGTGAGTCGGTCGCCAGCGTCATTTTTTCGACTAAAGGTTGTAAATTGACGGACGATCCAGTGAGAAGTGCCTGGAAACGGCCGGGAGAGCCAGCCAAATGGCGACCTCATTGCGGTCACAAGCACAGCATGCGGGTTAGAACTTTGACACCCGCAGTCGTGTTGTCTGGTGTTTCACCCGGGCCAGGCCGTTTCCCGAAAAATTAGCAACCCGGAAAAATGCAGATGAAAAATAAAACACTACAAGCGATTTGCCTTGCAGTCACGGTGTTGGCATCAAATGCCCCAATGGCCGAGATTGTGGCGCTACCAGGCGGGGGTTATAACGTAAACGTTTCTAACGCCACTCCGCAACGCGGCATCTCCGAGGTCGATGTACTAAAAAAATTCGGTGAGCCGGTACATCGTCATCGAGCAGTTGGTACACCCGCTATTTCAAGTTGGGAGTACCTGCAATTTGAAGTGTATTTTGAAAACGGTATAGTGCTGCATACGGTAAGCAAAAAATCGTAACCAGGTAAAGTCTGCGCAGAAGCAGAGCCTCTGCCACGGAGGCCTGGCGGTGTGTTGAACTTATAGTCACAGAGCATTTGCTTTGCAGGGGAATCAGGCAGCAACTGCCTGATTCTTTTATACCTCAGGTGTGAGCGCATCACCTCTGTCATTGCAACAGGTCCAATCACAGCTCTTTACGGCCGGAGCTATGAACGCGCAAAATTTTACGCTGATTCACGCGGAAATCCGGACATGGCGTGTTAAATAAAACAGTCCGGTGCCTTGTATGTATTCTCGGTGCTTTACGCAGCGTGGCCTTTCTGTTTTGATGTCGTTTTTTGACAGTGCCCGCCGCCATGTCCAGTGTGCAATCCACGCGTCCCACGCGTCGCGAAGTGTTTTTTCAGGGTGTTATAGACACTTCTCCCATGATAATCGGTGCGGTTCCCTTTGGCATCTTATTCGGAGCACTGTCGGTTAACGCCGGCCTGTCACCCTCTGTAGCGGTAGGGATGTCGCTGTTTGTTTTTGCCGGGTCAGCGCAGTTCGTTGCGGCCAGTTTGTTGTCACAAGGTGCCGGGGTCGCAATTATTGTTCTGACAACTTTTGTGGTTAACCTGCGCCATGCGCTGTATTCGGCTTCGCTAAGCCCGTATCTCGCTCATCTTCCACAACGTTGGCTGGTGCCGTTGGGATTTGCGTTGACGGATGAAACCTATGCAATCGTGATAAAACGCTATCGAGGTAGCGACCGCAGTCAGCGAGATCATTGGTACTTCTTCGGCTCTGCATTCGCCATGTATCTCAACTGGCAAGTCTGTACGTTACTCGGGATCTACGCGGGGCAAAGACTTCAGGGACTGGCGGAGTGGGGGCTTGAGTTCGCTCTTGTTGTTACTTTTATCGGGATTGTGGTGCCGATGTTAACGGACAAACCAATGGTGATAACGGCGTTGTCCGCTGTAGCGATCTCATTGCTTGCTCGCGATATGCCTCACAATTCGGGGTTAATTGTCGCTTCGTTGTGCGCCATCGTCATTGGTGTATTGGCAGACAGCTGGCAACAGGAGCAATAGCGATGAAAGAATTCTTAATGGTTGCCGGCATGGCGGTGGTAACTTTTGGTATTCGTTATCCGGTGCTGGCTTTTTTTGATAAATTGAATTTTCCACCACTAGTGCAAAAAGCATTGCGCTTTGTGCCCGTGGCAGTGCTGAGCGCGCTGGCAGCACCAATGGTTTTAATTGCCAACGGTGAATGGTTTATTTCAATAGAGAATGCGGCGTTGGTCGGCAGCCTGTTGGCGCTGCTCGTCGCTTTTAAAACAAGACATCTGCTACTGACTATTGTAATCGGAATGATTGCATTTTTAGCAGTGAGAGTGTTTTGGCTGTGATTAGGCGTTTCAGCTTATAGCATTGCCGGAGTGTTTTATCGGTCAACCAGCGGGCTGGAATAATTGAGTTCCATGTCCCACGGAAAATTAATCCAGGTGTCTTGAGGAACCTCTTTGATAAAATCGTCCACTTCGGCACGGCCCTCCGGCTTCGCATAAACAGTGACAAAACGCGCGTTGGGTACAACCGCTTTTACCGCCCTTGCGGTTTTGCCAGTGTCTACCAGATCGTCGATAAGAAGCATGTTGGCGCCGTCGGAATTGCACTGCTTGATGATTTCACTGTTGCCCTGTTCGCGATAGTCGTAGGTTTTGATGCAAATGGTGTCAATAAGCCTGATGTTTAATTCGCGGGCAATGATTGCGGCAGGAATCAACCCGCCCCTTGTGATAGCAATGGCCCCTTTCCATTGATCGGCAGGCAGCAATCGCTTTGCCAGAGATCTTGTGTCTCTATGCAGTTCTTCCCATGAAACGAAAAAATTTTCCTGTGTGCTCATCGAAACGTCAGACAATTAATCGCCCTCAAATTCGCAAATAGAGAATACGTCAAAGCCCGCATCATTGAGTTTTGCTGACCCGCCAAGGTCTGGCAGGTCGATGATCGCGGCCACTTCCTGTATGGTGCCACCAAGCCTTGTGATTAGCGAACTGGCGGCGAGCATTGTGCCACCGGTGGCAATCAAATCATCGAGCAGCAATACCTTTTGACCTTGATTTATAGCGTCTTTGTGCAACTCGACTTCTGCTGAGCCGTATTCCAGCTCATAAGATTCGCTCACCGTGTCGAAGGGCAATTTACCGCGCTTTCTGATGGGAACCAGGCTGGTACTGAGTTCGTAAGCCAGCGCCCCGCCGATGATAAACCCGCGCGCATCAATACAGGCGAGCACATCGATATCGTGTTCGTAGTATCGATGCACGAAGCAGTCGACCAGACGGCGAAAGGTCGCCGGGTTTTGCAGCAGTGGTGTAATATCCCGAAATTGTACCCCGGCAGCAGGCCAGTCGGGTATGGTGCGCACGCGCGACTGTATGTACTCTCTAAAATAGCTTGAGTGATCGGGCTGGGCCATAGGTGTTTATCGAACTAAAAATGATGAGACGGTCGGGCAGCTTTTCATTTCTGCGCGTCTGGTACGTGCAGCAATGGCTAGATACAAATCATAGCTATAGACTGTTTCGTCAATTCGCTATGCCAGTGCCGCAGCGGCTGATCTTTCGAGCAATGGCTCGGCGAGTTGGCCGGCCATTTCAGACAACAGCTTTTCCGTTGTTGGCCAATCGATACACTCATCAGTGATAGAGACACCGTAGGCAAGCCGGTCGGGATCGCTGCCCAGTTTCTGGTTTCCGCTATTGATGTGGCTCTCGAGCATGACTCCAACGATTGATCGGTTGCCGGCGACAATCTGTTTGCACGTGTCATGGGCAACTTGCGATTGTCGCTTGTAATCCTTGTTTGAATTGGCATGGCTGCAGTCAATAACCAGGTTTTCGGTCAGACCGGCGCTGGCCAGCTCTCGTTCCGCAATGGCAACGTTTTTCGAATCGTAGTTTGGCTCGGCGCCACCGCGCAAAATGACATGGCCAAAGGCGTTGCCACGAGTCTCAAGCCGGGTAACCTGACCGTCGAGGTTGATACCGAGAAACCGGTGGGGCGAAGACGCCGACTTCATCGCATTGATAGCGATATCGAGGCTACCATCGGTGCCGTTTTTAAAACCGACCGGAGTTGAAAGGCCGCTCGACATTTCCCGGTGAGTTTGCGATTCCGATGTTCGCGCGCCGATCGCGGTCCATGAGAAGAGATCAGACAGATACTGTGGGCTAATCGGATCGAGGGCCTCTGTTCCCGCTGGCAGACCAAGCTCGGCCAGCCAATTCAACAGATCTCTTGCTTTGCGCAGACCTTTGTCGATATCGAACGAATCGTTCAGATCGGGGTCATTGATAAACCCTTTCCAACCGACCGTGGTTCGGGGTTTTTCGAAATAGACGCGCATGATTATATAGAGCGAATCGCTGAAGCGATCGTGCAGTGATTTTAGCCGCTGCGCATAGTCTTTGGCAGCATCAATATCGTGGATCGAACAGGGGCCGGCAACCACCAGCAGACGAGGGTCTCTTCGGTCCAGAATTGCTTCAACGATACTGCGGGCCTCATCGACAGTCCTGGTGGCAGCTGCTGATCGCGGCATGGTTTCGCGCAATTCACGAGGCGTGACAAGCACAGACTCGGAAACAATATTGACGTTGCTGAGTTTTTTATTCATATCCGGAGTTGTCAAAGCGGGAACGTCCAGTTTATGGAAGTCGGGCATTGAATTAAAGCGCTTTTACAGTTCAGCTCGTTATTGTGTCGCCAGGAGCTGATTAATCGGACGAGTCAGTTGTCGATCCGAAGCGCACCATCAATGAAACACAATTGGCCCTGACCGTCTAGAATCGAGCAAATCGGCTTGCCGATCATCTCTGTGCGCCAGCCTTGTAAAACAGCTGTGTCCCGATTGCCTTTGATTAGATCTTCCAGAGATTTTCGCGGGGCGAGAATAGAAGGGTTAATATTGAGGGAGTCCGCATGCAGCTTTACCACCGCGGACAGTACATCGAGGCCTGCCTCCTGCGCTACGGTCAGTCTGGTTTTCTTCGGCGGAATCACCAGCTGTTCCGGGGAGATTTCACGAGCGCTCGCGATGAGTTTGATCATCGAATCTCCGTGTTGTCGGCGAGTGCTGTCAGATAGCCCTCGTATGTGTGACAAATCAGTCGCGTTATGCGGCAACTGCCTTGAGATATCGAGTAGCACATCATCCTTGAGCAACCAGTTGCGTGGCATATTTTTATCGCGTGCAGTGAGTTCTCTCCACTGTGCAAGTTGCTGTGCCACCGCCAGTCGGGGTCCCTTCAGCTTTTCTATCTGCCGCAGTTTTCTCCACATTTCTTCCGCAGGCTTTTCATAAATCTCTGGCCGGGTTAAATCCAGCCATTCCTGATCAAGCCAGGATAGACGATCGAGCGACTCGAGTTTGTCGCGCATGATCGGATACATTTGCGAAAGGTAGATGACATCGTCGGCAGCGTACTCAAGCTGTTTTGCAGGTAGTGGTCTGCGCTTCCAGTCGGCTCGTGAATGCGATTTACTCAGATCCTTACCGAGTATCTCCCGTACGAGGTTGCCGTAGCCTATTTGTTCCTGAAAACCCAGTAGTGGTGCGGCGATTTGGGTGTCAAAAAGATTCTCCGGTACAGCGCCTCGCAACCAGTAAAAAATTTCAAGGTCCTGACTGGCGGCATGCAGAACTTTGGTTATTTTTGGATCGTAGATAACATCGAGTACAGCGTCGATATTGTCCATTGCCAGAGGATCAACACAGGCGAGTGTATCGTCCGCGGCAATTTGCAACAGGCACAGCTCGGGTCGATAGGTGCGCTCTCTGAGAAATTCGGTATCAATTGCCATCCATTGGCACGTGGCAATCCGTGTCGCGAGCCCGGCCAGAGCGGCGGGGTCGTCGATGTATTCCAGTTCGGTATCAGGATGCATTCGCTTGGCCATGAGATCAGACCATTATGATACCGCGTAGCGGCTTGCGGCGAACTGCTTATCGCGGGGCCGCAATGATAAATGTGGACTGTATGGTTAATACCTGTGACGTCTGGTCGAGCCTCACAAGAGGTTCAACGGTCAAAACGCCGAAAGCGCTATAGCAGTCGCGGGTCACCGGTACCGAAAAACTGATGCGATTGCCGCAGATATTCGTGATCATCATTGGCGGCATTGAGTTCTTGCAAGCTGTTGCGCAACTCGTCTGCTTCATCAAGTCGATTGGTCGCGATAAGTGCGTTCATCAGAATTTTCTGCGCTCGCATTTTGTCAACCTGATTTTCTTTGCTGCTTTTTTGCAGAATCTCGCAGGCGGCATCGTAGTTGCCGCGAGCCAGTTCGACGCTGGCAAGCCCGATCGGTCCTGCGTCGTGACCTGGTGCTGCATTCGATATCATTTCGAAGGCTGGCTGTGCTTCATCAACCAGTCCGGTTGCCAGACAACTGATTGCCAGCGTGTGTAAATACGTTAGTTCATTAGAGTTCATGTGAGTCCCCGAAAATTGTGAAACTGATCGTGCCGTTACTTCATTATTGTTATTTAAGCGCAGTTATCGGCGCTCCGGCTGATGAACTTAACGATGCGGATCCTGTGGGGTGACACCGTCTACCGGATGAGCGGGTCGGGCGACCTTTTCTGCAAAAAAGCATCTACGTGTTCTGCTGTTTCCGGAGACATCATGTTGCACGCCATCACTTCAGCCGCCAATTGGTAGGCGGCTGGTAGTTCATGGTGTAGCTGATCGTAGAAAAGCTTTTTGCCGACAATTATTCCGGCGCGAGGCTTTGCGGCTATTTTACGGGCGAGCTCAAAGACCGTGTTTTCCAGATCCCCGGCAGGTACGTGTTGGTTGATCAATCCATACTCGCACGCAGTTGCGCTATCGATAAAATCACCCGTGACCAGCATTTCAAATGCCTTCTTGCGGCTGATGTTCCGCGACAGCGCGACAGACGGTGTGCTGCAGAATAGACCCAGGTTTACCCCGGAGACAGCAAAAGTCGCTGTGTCTGCCGCGACGGCAAGGTCACAGGTTGCGACCAGTTGACATCCAGCGGCTGTGGCCAGACCCTGTACGCTGGCAATCACGGGTTGTGGCAGCGAGTTGATCAATTGCATCACCTCTGAACATCTCGCAAACAGCTCTTTATAATAGGTTTCTGAATGATTGTGGCGCATTTGCTGTAAATCGTGGCCTGCGCAAAAAGCCTTGCCGGTTGCGCCGAGCACAACCACTGCCACAGAGCTGTCGTCCTTGATGGCAGTGAGTGTATCGTAAAGTTGTGCAAGCAGCTCTTCGGACAACGCATTGAACCTGGCAGGCCGGTTCAGGGTAAGTGTTGTTATCCCGTGGTCGCTTTCCCCGTGGCCGCTTTCTATGAGTAATTCTCTGTCTGTCATCTGCCATCTCTGTATGGTGCTGTGCTAATTTGACCGGTCTGGTGTGCTGGTGACCTGGTTAAACAGGTGTGCAAGTGTTTGCAGCTTATGCCGTCTTTAATTGACTGACCTGGTTGATCAGATAGCGTACTGTTCAGCTAGTCTTATTAAACTATAGACCCGTCGGGGTTTTTCATGCAAGGGTGGTCATGGCCAAAATAACCGTAGAGCAATTCGAGAATATCGCGAATGAGCGTCTGCCGTTTGCGCAGCTTATGGGTTTGCAACTTCAGCAAATCAATGAGAATGATGTTGTGATGCGCGCGGTCTACAGCGAAGAGTTTCTCAGGCCCGGTGGTACCATAGCAGGTCCGGTGATGATGGGGCTTGCCGACGCTGCGGTGTTTGCTTTGCTGCTAAGTCGTATCGGGCCGGTTGAGCTAGCCGTAACCACAAACCTGAATATCAACTTTCTGCGAAAGCCTGGACCCGGCGACATGCTGGCAATCGCCAGGCCGTTGAAGCTTGGCAAGCGTTTAGCCACTGCAGAAGTTTCAATGTTTAGTGAACACGAGCCTGATACGCTCGTGGCGCATGCTACGGCCACTTACTCAATACCGCCAACCGAAGCTTCGTTATAACGTTCGTTATAACG
>CAYPCS010000004.1:0-35945 GCA_964409275.1 uncultured Granulosicoccaceae bacterium | reverse complement strand
TTCGTTATAACGTTCGTTATAACGATAGTGGAAGCAGAAATAAAAGCATGTGTCTTTGATGCTTATGGAACATCTCTCATTCGGCAGTTGGCAAGCGCCACTTATCGACGAGTGTTTGAGTGCAGACAGTGTGGGTATTTATAAGCCGGATGCCTCTGGTGCTCAACGTGCAGAACGATTGCCCGCGAAACCGGATTATGAGGCAGCCGAATTTAGTCGTTTGTTGCAACAAGCCGGTATTGTATGAGGGAGAAAAAATGCGGCGCAGGGCGCCGCATTCAGTTTTGATCACTGTAGTTCTTGAATTTTTGTTCTTCGCCAGTTTTTTCTTATATCCCGATTAACGAAGCCCAACTGCACGCATTCACCTTCTGAGTGTAAATTGTCGTTCAGTTGTAAAACATCGGGTAACTGATTTATTTTCCTTGAACCTTTTTTCAGCACTGAGTGCTTCAATGGTGATCTGCCGCTACCTCCTGCACCGTTGCTTTATGTGACATAAAACACCGGGTTTACAAGAGTGTAACGATGTAATCAATCGGCTGAATTGGCTGCCTGTTGAGGGTAGTCTACAGCCGAATGTTAAAGCGTTACAAGCGGTATGCGCATGGAAGTCGCTGATTCAATTGGCTAATCGTGACCACGATAAAAATTAAACATCTTTCGAAAGTGAGTGCTGTTACCAAAGAGCCTGTCTAACCCTCGTGTTGAACAAGGTCACGGTGAATTTCTGTATAGCGATTAAGTACTACAAGTCTTTGTGTGATCCGTCACAGAGAGGTGATTTGCCGGTTTTTTTACAGGCACAAAAAAAGACTTTGCCATCTTCTTCAGCCGTGTATTTTACCGGCGCGAAATCCGAACCCTTGTGAGATCCATCGCAAAAAGGCTGTTTGCTGCTTTTACCACAGGAACACCAGAAATAGCTTTTGTCTTTTTCTACTTCAACTGGAAGAGGGCCAGTGCCTGCAATTTGAGGTTCACTCATTGAATCGGTCTCGCGGTTAATAAATGCTAAATTAAAGTAGTGTCGCGTTTGATATGCAGAAACTGTGGTGGAAGTCTTTTCATTTTCCCAGGACAGGCGCTGTTAGTAAAGGTACAGCTCTTTTCTTCGCCAGTAACCAGCTACCGCACAAAGCCGTGATAGCCCACCATAACAGACTGCCTGTCACCAGTGCCATTGCGGCATTGCCTGGCCACCACATAAAACTTGCTGTTAACGCACAAAAGAGTCCCCAGAAAGAAATAATCTGCAAGCGAAAATGGCTGCTGGCAATACTTCCTTTTGTTTGTGCAAAGTGGGTGTGGTTGATTATCACGCCGATCAAGGCTGTTATGCCGAACAGTATGCCGAGAAAAAAAAGCAGGTAAACGAGTGCAGCCAGACGCAGCGGGTTGTGCGCGGTATTTTTGTCTCGCCTATTTGTTGACTGTGTTTCAGGCTGGATTTTTTGCTTCACCTTGTTGTTAACGAGCGGCTTATCACCAGCCGCTGGATGTCGGAGGTTCCCTCGTAAATCTGGCAAACCCGTACGTCGCGCGCGATACGTTCTACCGGAAAATCGGCCAGGTAGCCGTAGCCGCCGTGTATCTGGATGGCGTCAGAGCAGACTTGCTCGGCCATTTCGCTGGCGAACAGTTTCGCCATGGACGCCTCCGTAAGGCAGGCTTCGCCTGCATCTCGAAGCCCTGCTGCACGGTGTACCAACAACCGTGCGGCGTCGATCCTTGTAGCCATATCCGCCAGCTTGAAAGCGACTGCCTGTTGGGAAAAGATCGGCTGGCCAAAAGCCACACGCTCCTGCGAGTAGGCAAGTGCGTGCTCATACGCTGATCTGGCCATTCCGGTAGATTGTGCTGCAATGCCGATCCTGCCGCCTTCGAGATTACCCAGTGCTATACGATAGCCCTGACCTTCATCACCGAGTAGATGAGTGTCGGGAATTTCGCAGTCATTAAAGATGATCTGGCAAGTATCGGACGCACGCTGTCCCATTTTTCGTTCTGTTGAAGCCACCTCATAGCCGGCACTATCGGTAGGGACGATGAAAGCGCTTATACCCTTCTTGCCGGCAGCCGAATCGGTCACCGCAAATACGATGGCTATGTCAGCGTTCTTGCCGGAAGTAATGAACTGCTTTACACCGTTCAGACGAAACACGTCTCCGTCACGTGTTGCGGTAGTGGTAAGGGCAGATGCGTCCGAGCCTGCCTGCGGTTCTGTGAGGCAAAAAGCGCCGAGCATCTGGCCGGTGGCGAGTTTTGGCAACCATTTGTTTTTTTGCCAGTCGTTGCCGAAACGGTAAATCGGCAGGCAGGCGACCGAATTGTGCACACTCATAATGGTGGAGCAGGCGCCGTCCCCGGCTGCAATTTCCTCCAGCGCCATTGCGTAAGAGATGTTATCGGCTTCGGCTCCCTCGAACGCTTCTGGCACAACCATGCCCATCAGACCCAGTTCACCCATCTCCTTTATAGCGTTTGTGGGGAACTCTGATTTTTGATCCCAGTCAGCAGCATTGGGAGCAAGCTTGTCAGTCGCAAACTGACGAGCCATATCCCTTATCATCAACTGCTCATCGGTATAGCGCATCGCGTTTTGTCTCCTGGTGGTTCAGTCTAGTTTGAATCAGGTTTCATTTATTTCAGGCTGCAAGCTCGATTGCCATTGCGGTAGCTTCTCCCCCGCCGATGCATAAGGAGGCAATACCACGCGTAAGTTTCTTTTCCTGCAAAGCATGAAGCAGGGTGACCAGTATTCGTGCACCTGAAGCACCGATGGGATGACCCAGCGCGCAAGCGCCGCCATGAATATTAACGCGGTCTTGTGGCAGGTCGAGTTCGTGCATGGCAGCCATTGTGACTACGGCAAAGGCCTCATTGATTTCGTACAGATCGATGTCACTCGCGGAGCAATCCAGTTGCTTAAGCAGTTTGCGCATGGCATGGACCGGTGCAGTGGTGAACCACTGGGGCTCATGGGCGTGTGTGCTGTGCCCGAGTACGGTAGCCAGAATCGGCAATTTCCGGTTGTTCGCCTCGCTTTTGCGCATTAACACCAGTGCAGCCGCCCCGTCAGAAATCGAACTGGAGTTTGCTGCGGTGACTGTACCGTCGCTGGAAAACGCCGGTTTGAGTTGCGGGATCTTCTCAATTCGCGCCTTGTGTGGCTGCTCGTCCCGCTCAACCACCACTTCTCCTTTACGGTTTTTTACAGTGACTGCAGCGACCTGGCTGTTAAAGGCACCATCGTCGATTGCCTGCTTTGCGCGACTCAGTGACTGAATAGCGAACTCGTCCTGTGCTTCGCGGGAAAATTTATAATGGCCGGCGCAATCTTCGGCAAACGTACCCATCAGACGCCCTTTGTCATAAGCATCCTCAAGACCGTCCAGAAACATATGATCCTGAACCGCGCCATGTCCCATGCGCATGCCACCACGCGCTTTTGGCAGAAGGTACGGTGCGTTTGTCATGCTTTCCATGCCACCGGCAACAGCAATGGTTGCACTGCCCGCAATCAACAGATCATGGGCAAACATGGCCGCTTTCATTCCTGATCCGCACATTTTGTTGACTGTGGTGGCGTTGGTGCCGAGTGGTAATCCGGCACCCAGGGCTGCCTGCCTGGCAGGTGCCTGCCCCTGTCCCGCAGGCAATACGCAACCCATCACTACCTCATCAACACTGTCGCCAGACAGCGAACTTTGCGATAGCGCTGCCTCAATGGCTGCAGCGCCCAGTTGTGCCGCTGTCATGTCCGACAGCGCGCCCTGAAACCCGCCAAGCGGAGTGCGCATAGCGCCTGTGATGACAATCGGATCTTCGGTGGACATAAGCTGTTTCCTTGTTAAGTAGCAGGGTGGGCAAAACGGCCTTCGATCAGGTTACGCGGCATTTTCATCGGCATTGATTGCGGCTATACGCTCCCGGCAGCGAGTTTCGATCTTGCCCAGGTCATGCATGGCTTCTTCAAGATCTTCGCGCTGAGCTTTAAGTATCTGCCGGCTTTCTTCTATTTTTCGGCAGGTGTACTCCAGTTGTTTTAGCTCACCTTCGTTACTTGTGTCATACATATCGAGGACGATACGTATTTCGTCGAGCGGCCAACCGAGGCGTTTGCCTCGAAGCAGCAATTTGAGCCTGGTGCGATCTGCGCGGGAATAAACTCGCTTCTGCCCCTCTCTTGCAGGGTTAAGTAGTTGTTTATCCTCGTAAAACCGGATTGCACGGGTTGTTATGCCGAACTCTTTTCCAAGTTCTGAAATGGTAAAGGTTTCTTGCATGATCAGCCGTCACTATTGGATAAGCGTGCCGGAACGGGCTCCATTCAGTATATTGACGTTTACGTAAACGTCAATATACTGATTGGAGCCGACAGGGCGCTTCTGTCGCCTCTTTCCCCATTTTGGAACACCCGGATCAGGAAAACTAATGTCTGTTTCTGCCAACGAAGTGCTAACACTGCCCATCGGCAACGAGGACACTTCCGCCTCTTCCGGGCATATTCGTTTTGTTACCGCCGCAAGTTTGTTCGATGGTCACGATGCATCGATCAACATCATGCGTCGCATATTGCAGGGTGCAGGCGTCGAGGTTATCCATCTCGGACACAATCGATCAGTCGCTGAAATTGTAACCGCAGCCATTCACGAAGACGTACAGGGTATAGCGATCAGCTCCTATCAGGGCGGGCATGTCGAGTATTTCAAATACATGGTGGATATGCTGCGGGAAAAGGGAAGCGGTCATATCCAGGTGTTTGGCGGTGGCGGCGGGGTTATTGTTGCCAATGAAATCGAGGAACTGCATCAGCACGGTGTGGCGCGTATTTACACGCCGCAGGACGGTCAGGAAATCGGCCTGCAGGGAATGATCGACGACATGTTAAGCCGATGTGAGTTCGATCCGGGTGAAATGGCCAGCGAGCAATTTACCAACCTTGCGCAGGATAGCTACCGCGGCTTATCGTCAATATTGACAGCGCTGGAAAACGGCAGTTATCCGAAAAGTGCGCGCGACAGATTAATAGAAGCGGCTGAGGCCGCAACCCGGGTGCCTGTTCTTGGCATTACGGGCACTGGTGGTTCAGGCAAATCATCTTTGACAGACGAGGTGATCCGGCGCTTCCGGCTTGATCATCGGGACCAGTTGAAAATAGCGGTTCTGGCGATTGATCCAACCCGCAGAAAAACGGGTGGTGCCTTGCTGGGAGATCGCATCAGGATGAATGCGATCGAACACGACAACATTTACATGCGTTCAATTGCAACCAGAGACGCAGGAGGAGATGTACCCCCCGCATTGACTGATCTGCTCGCCGCCACACGGCTCGCAGGTTTTGATCTCATTGTCGTAGAAACACCCGGGATTGGGCAGGGCGACGCAGGGATAGTCCCTTATTGCGATGTATCGATGTACGTCATGACTCCCGAGTTTGGCGCGGCAAGTCAGCTTGAAAAGATCGATATGCTCGACTTTGCCGACATCATTGCGATCAACAAGTTTGATCGCAAAGGAGCGGCTGATGCACTTCGCGATGTTGCCAAACAAGTGCAGCGAAATCGCGAAGCATTCACGGTGGCGCCAGATGCCATGCCGGTATACGGCACGATGGCGTCGCGTTTTAACGACGATGGTGTGACCGCACTTTACCAGCAAATTTCAAAGCTGCTGTCGGCTTGTGGTTTGCAGGAAGGCAGCGGCGGGCTGCAGCCGGTTGACACCCGTTTTTCTACCGATGATTCTGTGATTCTGCCTTCTGGCAAGCTGCGTTATCTGGCAGACATTGCAGAAACGGTTCGAAGTTACCACCGTCTTGCAGAGCAACAGGCAGCGGTCGCCCGCGAGTCTCAGCAGCTGGTGGCGGCAAAAGACATGATGAGTGTTGCACGCGTGTCGGTAGATCAGGAACAGCTGGATCAACTCATTACTGATCGTCAGCAGTCACTGGATGGCCGATCACTCAAATTGCTCGAGGAATGGCCGGTACTGGCAGAACGATATGCCGCAGATGAATACGTAGTAAAAGTGCGAGACAGGGAAATCAGGACGTCGCTGGTACACGAGACACTGAGCGGTAACGTGATTAACAAGGTTTCGCTTCCACGCTACAAAGATAATGGTGAGCTGTTGCGCTGGTTGATGCGCGAAAATTTACCAGGGTTTTTCCCCTATACCGCAGGAGTATTTCCATTCAAACGTGAAGGCGAAGATCCTACCCGCATGTTTGCCGGAGAGGGCGATGCGTTTCGAACCAACACCCGTTTTAAGGCACTTTCAGAGCATTCATCCGCCAAGCGATTATCAACCGCTTTTGATTCGGTCACGCTCTACGGTAACGATCCACATGAGCGCCCGGACATTTATGGCAAGGTGGGTAACTCCGGTGTATCAATTGCCACGGTAGAAGATATGGTGGCGTTGTACGACGGCTTTGATCTGTGCGATCCGGCCACATCGGTGTCAATGACCATAAACGGGCCTGCACCGACCATTCTGGCGTTCTACTTCAATACGGCTTTTCGGCAGCAAAAAGAAAAATTTATCAAAGACAAGGGTCGGGAACCGGACGATCAGGAAATGCACGAGATTCGGCAATGGTCGCTGGCTAACGTTCGCGGCACCGTTCAGGCCGACATCCTCAAAGAAGACCAGGGCCAGAACACCTGTATCTTTTCAACCGAGTTCAGTTTGAAAGTGATGGGGGACATACAGGAGTACTTCGTCGCAAACGATGTACGCAACTTTTATTCGGTTTCAATCTCGGGCTACCACATTGCCGAAGCCGGCGCTAATCCGATTAGCCAGCTGGCGTTTACCTTGTCGAACGGATTCACCTACGTTGAGTCATATCTGGCGCGCGGCATGAATGTCGACGATTTCGCTCCAAACCTGTCGTTTTTCTTTAGTAATGGTATGGACCCGGAATATACCGTTATGGGGCGAGTCGCACGGCGCATTTGGGCGGTGGCCATGCGGGAGCGTTACGGGGCGAACGAGCGAAGCCAAAAACTCAAATACCATATCCAGACTTCGGGCCGATCACTGCACGCCCAGGAAATGGCATTCAACGATATCCGTACCACACTGCAGGCCCTGATAGCGGTGTACGATAACTGCAATTCGCTGCACACAAATGCTTACGATGAAGCGGTCACCACCCCGACTGAAGAATCTGTCCGGCGGGCAATTGCCATTCAGCTGATCATTAACCGGGAGTGGGGGCTTGCCAAAAACGAAAACCCGAATCAGGGAGCATTTGTGATTGACGAGCTAACCGATTTAGTGGAAGAGGCAGTACTGGTCGAATTTGAGCGAATATCGGAACGTGGTGGTGTGCTCGGTGCCATGGAAACCGGCTATCAGCGAGGCAAGATTCAGGAAGAATCAATGCTGTACGAGCATCGAAAGCATGATGGCTCGCTCCCGGTGATCGGTGTTAACACGTTTAAAAATCCGCAGGAAGATGAGGTCGCCGGCGAAGTGGAACTGGCGCGTTCCACCGACGATGAAAAGCGCAGCCAGATTGCTCGACTGCGAGATTTTCAACAACGAAACAGCGAACAGTCAAGTGCCGCGCTAGACCGGGTACGCAATGCGGCGATCAACAACGAAAATGTGTTCGAGCAACTGGTTGATGCAGTGCAATACTGTTCTCTGGGTGAAATTACCGACGCGCTATTTGAAGTCGGTGGCAAGTACCGCAGGAATATGTGATTGCTGACAGGTTGTAACAACAAGCGAAACAGGAGCTCAAATGACTGCAATGATTGTTACCGGCGGGAGTCGTGGAATAGGTGCAGCCACCGCGCTTGCAGCCGCCGAAGCCGGATTTGCTGTATGCATTAATTATCGTCAGCAGCGAGCCGATGCCGAGGCGCTTGTTGATCAGATCGTTAAATCAGGGGGCAAGGCGCTGGCTTGTCAGGCTGACGTTTCGGTTGAAGCCGAAGTCGAGCGCATGTTTAGCCAAACGCATAGCGAGTTGGGGCCGGTCACGGCGTTGGTCAACAATGCGGGTATTCTGGAGCCACACAGCCGGCTGGAAGATATGGGCGTTGAACGAGTCCGGCGAGTGCTGGAGACCAACGTCATTGGCTCTTTTCTCTGTGCCCGTGAGGCTGTAAAAGTCATGTCCACGCGGCGTAATGGCAGCGGTGGCTGCATCGTAAATATTTCCTCATTAGCCGCGAAGCTCGGGTCACCGGGCGAGTATATCGACTACGCCGCGAGTAAAGGGGCGATAGACTCTATGACCACCGGCCTGGCACTGGAAGTTGCCGATTGCGGAATCCGGGTTAATGCCGTAAGGCCGGGAGTTATATATACAGACATACATGCGAGCGGCGGTGAGCCGGATCGGGTAGATCGGGTGAAAGCCAATGTGCCAATGCGCCGCGGTGGCACACCGGCTGAAGTGGCGGAGGCAGTGTTGTGGCTCGTATCGGATCGATCCGCCTATTGCACCGGTACCTTTATCGATGTCAGTGGTGGTCGCTAACGCGCTTCCGGTAATGTCGCGACAATGACGGCGCAGGTGTTCTGGGTCGAGTCTCTTGATCTTGATATCGGCAATGTGGTCTTCGGCCGGGTTTCTTTTCCTCCCTAATCTACCTATAGTGCCTTGGCAAAGTTGCAGGGCGCTACAAAATGCACCAGAAAACATACGCCTGCAGAACACCGTATTAGAGCGCCGCAAATTTTACAGGTAATTGCCTGTGCCGGATTGAACTTCAAGCCCTGTTGGTTGATCTACTTCCTCAGTAAAAGTTAATTTCGCGCTCTTTGAAAGCGCTTGTTCCATTCGAAAGCCTTCATCTGCGTTCGAGTGATGAAAAGCTGGAAGGGAGGGCGTAACACATTGCATACGAATGCAGACCTACGCTGGCAAAGTGCGGGATGTTTGCCGGAATAGTTGCGCGATAAAATAATTGCACGATAGAGAAGGCAGGACTTATGACGGGTGAAGACGCTCAGCTACATTCACTGATTACGGTTAAATTCAATGTGGTCAACGTGAAAATGAGTCGGCAAATCGGACAGGCGGTGCAAAAGCTCGCAGACTTGCGTTTGCCCGAGTGGAGAATTCTTGCACTGCTCGCTAATGCCGGGGCGTTGAGCCAGGCCGATATTCGATCGCAGATTGGCATGGACAAAGGCCAGATCAGCCGCACGGTCAAAAACATGTTGGGCAACAATCTCATTTCAACCGAGGTTGAGTCCGGGCGATCCCGGAATGTCAGGCTCGATCTCACCGAAAAGGGCCGTGAGGTACATCAGCGGGTCGATGTAATGATGGAAAAGCGCAACCTGATGCTGATGTCTACCTTGTCAGCGGAACAGCAGCAAGCCCTGCACGAATCTCTCGAGCAAATCGAGAAGGCCGTTGATAACTGGTCCATGTAAAGGATACGGGGGCTGTTCGTATTCGCTAATGGCGTCACAACTGGCATAAGTCTCTTACCACGAGGGTAGTCCGCACGCCATGAAGCAGTGGCGGTCCTCGGGTCCGGGTGATGGTGAGTCGGTCGCCTGTTGTTTTTTCGACACTTTAAGACGGTGAGCACGGTAATTTTCTCTCTGCAGTGAGATAGTTCTCCGATCCGGTAATGCCGGGGGAGTGTCGTCTGCGCCTGCCCCGAGCGGTGCCATCCTCCAGTGTAACGTCGATAATAGCGGGTATGGCAGCATTTACAGCAAGGATGAAAACCCCGCGTCGCTCAGCGCTCAAAGGGACAGATTTCGTCTATCGCGCATGCACAATGGGCTATGCCCGTGATTTCCAGCTTACCTCACCTTCCCAATTGGTCGGACTGACTGATTTTGATCTCCTCGACAAACACCGGGCGCATCTGCTGCGTACGGTTGAGCAACGTGTTGTAAGCACAGGAGTGACGGAGATCACGGCCGGTGATTTGCCCGGCAGCGAGCCAGGTGGCCGATATTTTGTGCGCAAGCCGGTGCATTCCATCGACGGAGCTGTTACCGGAATCGAGGTCCACTCTGTCAATCTCGATGAGCTCGATGACAGTTATCAGTTGTTAGTCTCACGCAGTTTGCCATTGAGTCAGATCAATGATCTATCGCCCTACGGAGTGCTGGTGCACAGAGGCAGGGAAACTCTCTACAGCAACCGCGCCTTTTCCCGGCTCCTCCATCAACTTGCCGAACCGAATTCGATAACATCGCTGCTACGTGAATTGTTGGCAAGCGATAGCATGTTGAGCAGCAACGCCGTAATGAACGGCAGGGGCGGCAAAAAAATGCAGGTTCGCTTGCATAAAAGCCGACTACAGTGGAACGGGGTGCCTGCCAGTCTTGTGTTTTGCAACTCGGAATATATAAATAGCGATCCCGACTCGGGAAATAGCGTAGCCGCCGCTGCCGGTTTTGTAGAAAAACGCAGAGGCCCGCGCCGCGAAGTAGTTCATTCCGGGGAACTGGCAGCGGACGAAGCGGCTTTAGAAGCAAACCTGTTTGGCGCCCTCGGCATCCCGGTTTTCGTTTGTGATAACTGGGTACCGCTCTACGCCAACAAGGCCGCGGCACAGTTACTGGACAAAAGTAGCGATCAGCGTTTTACAGCAGTGGCAGGCTGGTTTGACGACCACATTAAAGCGGAAGTGACGGCATTACTGCGAATGCAGGGATTCGAGCGTGTAAACCCGGTTACCACTTCGGTTATTCACGCGGATAAACGCTATGCGGCATCGCTAAGTCCGGTTAGCTGGTCGGGACGAAACTCTGTGCTGGTGACGTTACAGGAAATCGCGTCAACTGACAGAGAGATTGATGATCTAAGCAATGAGGTGCGCAAGCTTGAGGATTTTGCCTCTTCGGCGGGTGATTTTTTCTGGGAGATGGACAGTGAACAACGAATGACACAATTGTCCACGGAGGTTGTGTCATTGCTCGGAATCTCCAGTAAGTCGATGATCGGAGTTCCTCTTGAAACCTTGATGGATCAGCATGTACCAGAAGAGGACGTCGCGCAGTGGAGCGAACTGACTGTGGATATGCGCAAGCATCTGGCGTTTCGGGATCGCGAGTTTAAATGGCAGCACAAAGATGGAAGCCTTCGTGTGGTGCGCCTGTCAGGTGTACCGGTTTTCGGGAGTGACAATACGTTTCTCGGTTATCGCGGTATTGGCAGTGATTTCACCGCCGAATACAACGACGCCAGTGTAGTTGCTTACCACGCGAGCCATGATGCATTGACCGGCCTCGTGAATCGCCGAGAGTTTGAAAATCAATGTGATCTGGCCGTCGCGGACGCGAAGAGTGGTCAGACGACTCATGCGCTGTGTTTTCTCGATCTGGATAAATTCAAGATTGTAAATGACACATGCGGGCACCTGGCGGGTGATGAACTTCTGCGGCAGTTATCCGCATTGTTTGCCGGACTCGTAAGAAAGAGCGATGTGCTCGCGCGACTGGGCGGCGACGAGTTTGGCGTGCTTATTTTTAATGTCGGTATTAATGAAGCATTGAAGTTGGCCAACCAGCTACGCACCGAGGTTGAAAGTTATCAGTTTATGTGGGAAAGCAAGAGCTTCAGCGTGGGTGCCAGTATTGGATTGGTGATTGTCGATAGCCGCTGGGAAAATCGCTCCGCTGTGTTTGGTGCAGCCGATGCGGCTTGTTACGAGGCAAAAAACACCGGACGTAACCGCGTTGCCGTGTACAGGGAATCCGAAACTTCAATTGAGAAAAAGCAAGGCGGACGTCAGTGGCGCGAGCTGATTAGTTCGGCAATTGAAGAGAAGCGAATCAGACTTTGCATGCAAAAAATTATTGCGCTCAAACCCGACAACGATGATGCCGATCTATCCCGAATCGAGTTGTGCATGCGCATTAGAAACGCTGACGGAGAGTTGCTGTTGCCATCAGCTTTTCTGCCATCGGCCGAACGCTACGGGCTTTGTGTCAATCTTGATCAGGCAGTGGTAGAGACTGCAATAGACTGGCTTGAGGGCCAGCCGCATGTGGCAGATTCAATGGTCATGTGCACGATAAATATTGGCAGGCAATCAATTGTCGATGAAGAGTTCATGCAATTTCTATTGTCGTCACTTAAAGCAGCAGCTTTTGATATAAGTATTTTATGCTTTGAAGTGAGAGAAGTGGATGCAGTGGCTAATCTGGCGGCAGCCACTCGATTCATGAAAAGGGTAGGTGAGCTCGGTTGCAAGTTTTCTGTCGATGGTATCGGGGCCGGCCTGTCATCCTTTGCCTATCTTAAAAATTTACCAGTGAACTATCTGAAAATAGACGGGCATTACATCCGTAATATTCTCGAAGACACAATTGACTTTGCGATGGTGAAAGCGTTGAACGAGATCGGTCAGTCACTGGGTATGACGACAGTCGCCGAGCACGTTGAAAGCGATGCGGTTCTCGAAAAACTCACGGAGATGGGAATTGACCTTGCGCAGGGCTACTATATCAGCAAGCCCGAAATTATTGATTTCTAGCCACACCAGAATCACGGGTTGAAACAGACCGTTTTTGTTAGCAGCGGTGCGTAAGAGCAGAGATATAGCTGTACTTCTTTGAGCCTTGTTTCTTGACGTCTAGCTACCTTCTGCAGCGCTCGTGGTATCTTTGGTGGCCGGAGCGGTTTTCCCTCTCCTCCACGAGTGAAATCGGCCGAGCAGAGCAAGTATTTTTTGTGGTGCGTGTGCTCTTTGCCAGTTACCCGCTGCCATTTTGTTGGCTTCGGTCATGGTCGGGTAGATGTGTATTGTGCCGAGGATTTTCTTCAGGCCGAGTTTGTATTTCATCGCGGTTACATATTCGGCGATCAAGTCACCCGCATGGGCGCCAACAATAGTCACGCCCAGTATCCGGTCTTTACCCGGTACTGTGAGTACCTTCACCACGCCATGATCTTCACTGTCAGCAATAGCACGGTCAAGATCATCGATGCCGTAGGTCGTTACTTCATAAGCAATGTTTTGTTGCTTCGCATCACTCTCATTGAGCCCGACCCGAGCCACTTCCGGATCTGTAAACGTAGCCCATGGTATGACTGAGTAGTCTGCCTTGAATTTTTTGAAATCACCGAACAGGCTATTAACAGCCGCGAACCATGCCTGGTGTGCTGCGGTATGGGTGAACTGATAGGGGCCGGCGACATCACCGACGGCAAATATGTTGGGGTAATTGGTGCGTAAAAATTCGTCGGTTTCGATCGTGTTGTTTTTTCGCAGAGTAACACCGAGTTCCTCAAGCCCGAATCCTTCTACATTGGGTTTTCTGCCAATAGCGACAAGCAATCCGTCGAAAGGAAGTAACACCTCTTTGCCATCTTGTTCGCACACCAGCACTTGCTCGCCGTCTTTATTTCGACAGGCAACCGCTTTGGTTCCACACAGTACATTGACTCCCTCGGCAACGAATTTATCGTGCACCATGGCCGATATTTCTTCGTCTTCGCGAATCATAATTCGCGGTCCCATTTCGACGAGCGCTACCTCGCTGTCCAGCCGGCTAAAGGCTTGAGCCATCTCGCAACCGATCGGTCCACCGCCCAGTACGATCATGCGGCGGGGTTGTTCGCGTATATCCCAGAGCGTGTCGGAGTTATACCACTTGACCTTGTCGAGGCCATCAATTGGAGGCACAAAAGGACGCGCCCCTGTTGCCAGTATTATATTGCGTGCGGTGATGATTTGACCGTTGACCTCCACGGCCCATGGCGACACCAGACGGCCTTCACCGGTCACACAATCAACACCCAGATCGGTGAAGCGTTCGATCGAATCGTGCGGCTCTATTTTTTTGATGACCTGCTGGACTCTTTCCATAACGTCGCTGAAGTCGAATTCGGCACTGGCGGTTTTTACACCGTACTTTGTAGAGTGCTTTACATCATTCAGGAAGCGTGCTGTTTTGATAAGTGCTTTGGAAGGAACACAGCCGGTGTTGAGGCAATCGCCACCCATTTTATGTTTTTCAATGAGCGTCACCCGGGCTTTAACTGCAGCAGCGATTAATGCAGAGATTAGCCCGCCCGAGCCCGCGCCAATAACAATAATGTTGGTGTCGAATGCATCGGGTTTGGTGTACTGGGTCATTGAGTGGCGGTCCTGGATTTGTAGAGGTCGAGCAGTTTTTTTGCAACGATTGGAAATATACCCAGCATCGCAAACGCGAATATCAGGGAGGGTGACAATATATCGCCCAGGGAATCTATTTTAGACAGCTGGTTTCCGGCGTTAACGAATACGGCGGTGCCCGGCAGCATGCCCAACTGACTGACAATAGCATAGACCCCGGTTTTTATGGGGGTTAGACCCATTAGCAGGTTTACAATGAAAAAAGGTACCGCCGGAATGAGCCGCAGTGTGAAAAGGTAGAAAGCTCCTTCCTCTTCAACACCTTTGTTGATGGTAGCGAGATGATTGCCAAACTTTTTTTGCACACTGTCCTTGAACATAAACCGTGAAATCAGAAAAGCCACTGTTGCGCCCAGAGTCGAGGCAAAAGATACGATGACCAGGCCGGTGATCAGTCCAAAGATTGCCCCGGCGGCCAGTGTTAGCAGCGCAGCGCCAGGTAATGACAATGCGGCAACCAGCACGTAGGTCGCAAAAAATGCCACAATGGTAAGAAGTCTGTTTGCCGCATAAAAATCCAGAATACTCTGGTGTTGCTGTTTCAGAAAATCCAGAGAAAGGTACTGACTCAGGTCAAAAATGAAAAATGACGCGATCAGCGCCAGTGCAACAATAGCAATCCCGATTTTAGTTTTATTCATTTATTAAATACCGATCTCTTTCGAAATTGCCCATGGAATCATTATTTTACACTCAAGCGATGCAGCGCGGGGTCAGTTTGCTGTTACCTGGCCTGCTGGCGGCGGAGGCAGTTGGATCGGACACGGTAGAAACGCCTTATTTGTGTCGCTTGTTAAGTCGCTCAAAAACGTTGCGTTCGCCGCGCCTTGGCTTGGAGTCTATCGTCTATCGATGGTTCAACGGGGCCGATGACAGCGACGCAAATTGTGCGGCTCTGTTAGGTTATCGACATGAAAAGCCAGGCAATGAGTTACCTGTCTGTCTGATGCGAGCCGACCCGGTTTACCAACAAATGGATGTGAGTAATGCCTTGCTGGCTGATCAGTCAGTGTTGCGCCTTAACGCGACCGAAGCTGACAGCCTGGTTAATGCATTAAATGTGCACTTTAGTGGAGACGGTGTTTCTTTTGAGATGGCCGATCCGCTGCGCTGGTACTGTCGACTTGATGACAAATTCAATATCAACACGTGTTCAATGAGCCAGGCAGTTGGTCGAGACGTGGCACTGGTGCGCCCCGCCGGAGACAGCGCGCAGCGTTGGCGCAGCATGTTGGCAGAAATAGAGATGCTGCTATTTGACCACCCGGTGAACCTGCGTCGTGTGGAAGCAGGCGAGGTGCCGGTAAATTCACTGTGGATGTGGGGGGAAGGGCAGCCCTGTGTCAACGAAACGCCGCCAGCGACTGTATTTTCTGACAATTTCTATGTTAGCAGTCTTGCATCGTTCCTCGCGCAGGAGGTGTCCGGGTTAGACAATTTTGCCGCAGGTGCGCAAAGCAGACTCCGCCAATCGACGCTGGTTGTGGAGGATAATCTTGCTCGGGCCGCGACGACTGCCGATGAATCACTGCGAAGCGCTACCTTGTTGCAACTCGAGCAACAGGTTTTCGAACCGCTCTGGTCGAATTTGCGGCGATCCGGTTGGCACAACGCAAGTATCTGGACGGGTGGACAGGATTGGCTTTACCTCGATCCCGGAATGCGTCGCCGATTCTGGCAACGGTCGCGGCCACTACAGCATTTTATTTCAGCCCGTTCTCAGCTGGATGAAGAGTTGCCCGGCGAGGCAGATCATGTACTTCCTGACGAGGTAAGCGGACGTTGATCGCAGACACTATCCGCCGTCGCGAATACGATCAGTCGATTGCCGCAAACTTGCACGACCATAGTCTGGCCGGGCGCATATTGGCCGCACGTGGCTTGACCGTTACCGAAGAATTGCCCCTTACGCTTGATAATTTGTTAACCCCTGTTGCGCTGAAGGATTTTGCAATCGCGGTTGAACTGCTGGCCGCTGCGGTTACAGGTAATAAAAGTATTCTTGTCGTTGGTGACTACGATGCTGATGGAGCAACAAGCACTGCCATTGCACTTATGGTGTTGCGCGGGGCCGGTGCACAGGTTTCCTATCTGGTGCCGAATCGATTTGAATTTGGCTATGGATTGTCACCGGCAATAGTCGACGTTGCGCTGCGGGACAAACCGGATTTAATTCTGACCGTAGACAACGGTGTGGCCTCGAATGATGGTGTGGCAGCAGCGAGAGCGGCCGGTGTGTCGGTAGTCGTGACCGACCATCATCTTCCACCAGCTGTGTTGCCGGAAGCAGATGCTATCGTTAATCCAAACCGGGTCGATTGCCAATTCGAAGGCAAAAATCTGTGTGGCGCGGGAGTCATATTTTATGTGATGACCGGAGTGTGTCGCGAGTTGCAGCGTGACGGTTGGTACCAAAAAAATAACCTGCCGGCACCGCGCATGGCGGAATTGCTCGATCTGGTGGCTGTCGGTACTGTCGCTGATGTCGTGCCACTGGATCGAAACAACCGGATTCTAATCGAACAGGGCTTGCGCCGTATCAGAGCGGGTGCCGCCCGGCCTGGCATACTGGCGCTTTTCGACGTTGCCAGCCGAGATCACCGGCTCGCCACCTCCGATGATCTGGGGTTTGTTGTAGGGCCGAGGCTTAATGCAGCAGGCAGGCTCAACGACATTAGCGTCGGTATTGAATGCCTCGTCAGTGAAGACGCCGTCACAGCAAAGCGGATTGCGGCCGAGCTGGATAAGCTTAATCGTGAGAGGCGTCGTATAGAGAGCGGTATGCGGGAGGAGGGATTTCGCCAGGTCGAAGATCTGCTAAACGATCATGAGGGCGAGCTGCCCGCGGCCATTTCATTATATAAACCGGAATGGCATGAAGGGGTCGTCGGCATTGTCGCAGGGCGCATCAAACAGCACTGCCATCGCCCGGTGTTCGCGTTTGCCAAAACCGCCGACGGTATGTTGAAAGGCTCCGGTAGATCAATTCCCGGTGTGCATATCAGAGATGTGTTAATGGCGATGGTCGCCAGTAAGCCAGGCCTGCTGAGTAAATTTGGCGGTCACGCGATGGCGGCCGGGGTTAGCCTCGACGAGGCTTCTTTCGGTGAGTTTTCCCTGGCCTTTGACAGGCAAGTGAAGCGTATTCTAGGTGGTCATATGCCGCAGAGGGAGTGGCTTACCGATGGCCCGCTGCATGATCAGGAAATGAATTTAGGTAACGCCAGGTTGATCAAATACCTGCAGCCCTGGGGGCAGTCATTTCCGGCACCTTTGTTTGACGATTTTTTTGAAATTCGCATGGCCAAACCAATTGGAATCGGCCATAGCAAACTGATGCTACGCCGTGCAGATACGAATCGCGATGTGCCAGCCGTCGCCTTCAATCAAATCCTTGAAGCCTCCGGGCATCGCCGCTGGCATATTGTGTATCGACTGGTGGTGAATCAATACCGAAACCAGGAAACCGTCCAGTTGCAGGTGGAGCACCTGACGCCGGTTGAGTGAAACTGATAATTTTCCCGCCGCACAAACCCGCCGCCGGTGGTGTAGACTTGCGGGTTACTGATTAAGAATAACTGGCATGGAAATAAACCCCACAGTAAGCAAAATCGAAGATCTCCGCGAGCGCGGTTCGGCGCTCAGGGGGTATCTTTGACTTCGATAATAAAAAAGAGCAGCTCGAAGAAGTCATGCTGGAGCTCGAAGACCCTGAAGTCTGGAACAAGCCGGAACGAGCCCAGGAACTCGGCAAAGAGCGGGTGCAACTGGAATCCGTTGTCCATCTGTTAACCTCGCTCGATAGCGGCCTTAACGATGCTGCCGAACTGCTGGAACTGGCTAACGAAGAGGACGATGAAGACACACTGGCATCGGTCAATGAAGATCTTGCCGCGCTCGAAAGTCGAATAGCAACGCTCGAATTTCGACGTATGTTCAGCGGTGAAAACGACATGAGCTATGCGTTTGTCGATATCCAATCGGGATCCGGCGGTACGGAAGCGCAGGACTGGGCTGAAATGCTACTGCGTATGTATTTGCGCTGGGGCGAGTCCCATGGCTTTAAAACAGAATTGATGGAAGCCTCCCCCGGGGATGTGGCAGGAATTAAATCCGCCACTATTCGCTTTCAGGGGGAGTACGCCTATGGATGGCTGCGCACAGAATCGGGAGTCCACAGGCTGGTACGCAAGTCCCCGTTTGATTCCGGAAACAGACGTCATACCTCGTTTGCGGCCGTCTTTGTAGCGCCCGAAGTTGATGACAGCGTCGAGATAGATATCAATCCGGCGGACTTGCGCATTGATGTCTATCGAGCCTCCGGTGCCGGTGGTCAGCACGTCAACCGAACAGAGTCGGCGGTGCGAATCACCCATGTACCGACGAATGTCGTGGTGCAGTGCCAGAATGATCGCTCTCAGCACAAAAACAAAGATCAGGCGATGAAGCAACTGAAAGCCAAACTGTATGAACTCGAAATGCAAAAACGGCGGGGTGATCAACAGGCGCTGGAAGACAGCAAGTCGGATATCGGCTGGGGCAGCCAGATTCGCTCCTATGTGCTCGATCAGTCGCGCATCAAGGATCTACGCACCAATATCGAAACCGGTAATACACAGGCAGTTCTTGATGGTGATCTGGATCAATTCATCGAGGCCAGTCTGAAAAGCGGTTTGTAAGTTACTCTGTCTGGCTGCTGTCGGTGCAGCCGAAATTACTTTTAATAAGGGCTATCTAGCCCTGTTTTTACGCCAGGTTACTGCGGGAAAAAAATGTCTGAAGAACAACCACCCATCAGTGAATCCGAAAACAGGGGTGAATCTGAAAACAGAGGAGAAGATGACAACAAGCTGATCGCGCAGCGGCGTGAAAAACTCGCTGAATTGCGTGCGGCCGGCCCCGCCTTTCCCAATGATTTCAAGCCCGATCATCTCGCAGCAGATTTGCTTGAAGATCACGCTTTACGTGACAAGGCCTATTTTGAATCGACAGAAATACCGGCCAAAATTGCAGGCCGTATGGTGGCGAAGCGAGTCATGGGTAAAGCCAGTTTTGCTCATCTGCAAGACACTAGCGGAAAGATTCAGCTATTTGTACAGCCCGGATTGATTGGTGAAGAATCCTACGCTGATTTCAAACGAATGGATGTTGGCGATATCGTTGCGGTGGAGGGAAAGCTGTTTAAAACCAATAAAGGTGAGCTGACTGTTAAGGCAGCTAATATGCGATTGCTGACAAAGTCATTGCGGCCGTTGCCGGAAAAATTTCACGGAATGACCGATACCGAGCAACGCTATCGACAGCGCTACATCGATTTAATCACCAACACCGAGGCGCGTGAGGTGTTCAAAATTCGCGCTGCTGTCGTTCAATATATCCGTGAATTTTTTATCGAACGGCGGTTTATGGAAGTGGAAACCCCGATGATGCAAGTGATACCGGGAGGTGCTACAGCGAAACCGTTTGTCACCCGTCACAACGCCCTTGATATGGATTTGTATTTGCGTATAGCACCTGAGCTGTATCTAAAAAGGCTGGTGGTCGGCGGCTTTGAACGGGTGTTTGAAGTGAACCGCAACTTTCGAAACGAAGGGCTTTCCACTCGGCACAATCCCGAATTTACCATGCTGGAGTTTTACCAGGCCTACGCGACCTACACCGAACTTATGGATCTCACTGAAGTGTTGCTCCGTGAACTTGCCGAGAACGTCATGGGGTCTACCGATATCCAGTCGGCCGATGGCGAAACCACCTACGATTTTGCAAAGCCTTTTCAGCGCCTGACCATGCGAGAGTCAATAGCGCAGTTTAATCCGGATATCTATGAAGACGATTTAAACGAAGTATCTGCACTGAGATCGATTGCGCAGAACAAGGGAGTTAAAGTGCAGGACAGCTGGGGTGTCGGCAAACTGCAGACGGAGATATTTGAAGCGACCGTCGAGCATCGCTTACAGGATCCCACCTTTATAACTGCGTATCCTGCTGAAGTATCACCACTGGCAAGGCGCAACGACGAAAACCCTGAAGTGACCGATCGCTTTGAATTTTTTGTTGGCGGGCGCGAAATTGCCAACGGCTTTTCCGAGCTTAACGATTCCGAGGACCAGGCCGAACGATTTCGCCAGCAGGTTGAACACCTTGACGCGGGCGATGATGAAGCCATGCACTATGACCATGACTACATTCGCGCGCTTGAGATCGGCTTGCCACCGACCGCCGGCGAAGGTATTGGCATTGATCGACTGGTGATGATGCTGACCGGTGCCGCTTCAATACGGGATGTGATTCTGTTTCCTCATATGCGACCGGAAAACTCTGTCTAGCCACACAGCCAGGTAGCGTAGAGTCTGCGGTGCGGATATCCTGTGATTTGTTCATTGCATTTTTCCGGTGCATCATTGCTCCGAGTCTAGTAATGTGTAACCAGAAGTGAATGAGAGATTATCAGCAGATGATCTCTCACATTCGACTCACAGAAGTATTGGCACCAGGAAGTAACGCGTATGAGTAACTCGACCCCGGAATCAGTTCGGCAATCACCGGCTGACATCCACACAATCCTTAAGAAGCACTTCGGGCATGACACTTTCCGTGAAGGACAGGAAACGGTCATCCGGCAACTGCTTGATGGCAACTCTGCTGCAGCAGTGTTTCCCACCGGGGGCGGTAAATCAATCTGCTATCAATTGCCGGCACTCGCGCTTGATGGATTGACGCTGGTGGTGTCTCCGCTTATAGCGCTCATGAAAGATCAGATCGATGCGCTGCGCAAACGCGGCGTCAACGCCAGTCGACTCGATTCCTCGCTGAGTCTGGAAGAGTATCGGCAGGTGATGGACGATGTACGCAATGGAACACTGCAGCTGCTTTATGTAGCGCCCGAGCGGTTTAACAACGAGCGTTTTCGTGCATCGCTCAACAACATTACTATCTCGCTGTTCGCAGTAGACGAAGCACACTGTATTTCCGAGTGGGGCCATAACTTCCGACCGGACTACCTCAAACTGGTAGAGTTTGCCAAAGCCTGTGGCGCCGAGCGCATGCTGGCCCTTACTGCCACTGCCACCAAAGAAGTGCTGCAGGATATTTGCGAGCAGTTTTCGATCACACCCGAGTGCGCTGTTAATACCGGCTTCTATCGTTCAAACCTGACGCTGCGAGCAACTTCAGTGACTGCCGCCACTCGCGATAACACCTTGTTGCAACTGTTTAAGGATCAGGAGTCCGGCCCCTGTATTGTCTATGTAACCCTGCAAAAAACGGCGGAACAAGTCGCTGATCTCCTGAAGAACGGCGGTTTTGATGCGCGTTTTTATCATGCGGGAATGAAGGATGACCAACGCGCTGATGTACAAGACTGGTTTATCCAGTCTGATAGCAGCATTGTCGTTGCCACCATCGCATTTGGTATGGGAATCGATAAAAGCAATATTAGGCACGTCTATCACTACAACTTGCCAAAGAGCCTTGAGAACTACTCACAGGAGATCGGTCGGGCCGGCCGCGATGGTGAGCGTGCGATTTGCCACATGCTGGCTTGTGCTGACGATCTAATCCCGTTGGAGAATTTTATCTATGGTGATACACCAACCGCAGGTGCGGTAGAGAAACTGGTCAATCATCTATTTGCGCAAGAGAACGAATTCGATATATCACTCTATGAGCTTTCACATCAATGTGATATCCGACCGCTGGTGTTGCGCACGCTGTTAACCCAACTTGAGCTACAGGGGTACCTCAAAGGGGGTACTCCTTTTTATGCGAACTACCAGTTCAAGCCGTTATTATCGTCGAAAGAAATCCTCGAACGGTTCGATGAAAACCGAAAAATATTTATCGCCTCCATTTTTAAAATGGCGAGCAAGGCTAAAACCTGGTTTCAGCTTGATGTTGAGCAGGTCGCTCGTGAATTAAACTCTCCACGGGATCGTGTTATCAGAGCACTGGACTATCTGGCGGAACACAAGATGCTGGAAGTGAAGGTTGCCGGCGTGCGCAATCGCTACACCATTATTAAACGTCCGGATACGACCCATGCACTGGCGAAACAGCTATACAGCGCCGGGCAAGAGCGCGAGCAACGAGAGTTGAAGCGACTGCAGCAAACCGTTGACTGGATAACGCTCAACGAATGCCAAACATCGGCACTGACGGCGAGATTTGACTCACCCCTGGGAAAAAACTGCGGGCATTGCTCCTGGTGCGAGAACAAAAAATCGGTGCAAATGGACAATCGCTTGTCGCTGGAACCGGACACCAGCGTGGTTGAACAGGCGCAGGGCCTGAAAGCTCGCTATAACGGTACAATCAATTCGCCGGTCGAACTGGCAAGAATACTCTGTGGTTTATCTTCACCGGCAATCAGTCGGGCAAAGCTGCAAAAAGAGGCGTTATTTGGCAGTTGCGAGTCTATCGGCTACGCAACAGTGCTGAAGTCACTTACCTGAGATTGGGTAGTTGTTTTCCCACAGCGCACATTCATTGCGATAGAGGTGAGCTTTCGCAACGTGATTTAGCCATCGCTGCTGTGACCACACTTTCAATCGCAAGCCGAGATCAGGGCAATAGCATCTGCCAGGTGTTTGTCCTCAATATTGTAGTCGCCCGCAGATACGCGTAACTCGTGTGCTTTCGCAAGAACCTTTGCGTGCGTAGTTCCTGTCGGTGGCTCGAATTTATAGCAGGCAAGCTCAATGAGTTGTCCGAGCGGATCGCGAAAATAGATGGAATCCATAAAACCTCTGTCTTTCTCTCCGCTGGTTGAAATATTGTGCTGCTCGAGTCTTTTCTGTGCCTGGCTATAAGTAGCGCGCGAAACATTAAACGCCAGGTGATGAACATTGCCAATATTATTGGGGTTGTTACTTGAGTCGGGAGTTCTCGCTTCACTGGTAAAGACCGTGAGTGTGCTGCGACCATCACCGGTATCGAAATACAGGTGGTTTTCCCCGGGTACATCGAGATTGGGTTGTTCAAAAAGAAACTTCATCCCCAGTACACCCTCCCAAAAATCTATAGATGTCTGTCGATCAGCACCGTTCAGCGTGAGGTGATGAATACCCTGTGTTTGAAGTAGTGTCATTGGAGGTAGTGTGCCGGTTCAAAAAGGAGTATCAATCTTCTGCGATATCTTCGGCCCAAAGTTCCGGTTTCTCGCGTATGAACTTTTCCATCAACGCCTTGCAATCTGCATCGTCCGCAATCACTACCTGAACACCTCGCTCACGGAGCAATTCCTCATTTCCGCCAAACGTGGTGTTCTCTCCAATAACCACACGCGGTATGCCAAATTGAATAATGGTGCCAGTGCACATCATGCACGGGCTTAGCGATGTGTACAGAGTGGTATCTTTATAGGTTTTTTGTCGCCCTGCTTTGCGCAATGCATCCATCTCTCCGTGGGCGATGGGATCACCTTTTTGCACACGCTGGTTGCGTCCGGCGGCGACCAGATCTGCGCCCCGCGCTAACACAGAGCCGATAGGACAGCCGCCTTCGTCGAATCCGCCCTTTGCCTCATCGTAAGCCATGCGTAGAAATTTTTTGTCGGTTTCGCTGAGCATCTGTAGTCTCCCTTGAGCCTGTGGACAATGATCGGTGATCCGGATCAATCTGGCAATGAGTACGTGGCGGGCGCAGCGCGTATTGCACAGGTGCTATTCTACGGTTGCGTCCATCGGAACCAAAAAAGCGGTGGAGAGTCTTAGAGGCACTATGAACAGAAAAACTATCCAGACTGCCCCATGGCAGAGAACAGAAAGCCAGAGTTCACAAAACCAGAGTTCACAAAACCGGAGTTCACAGAATACAGGGGCGAGTCATTTGTCACCGTTACTGGCAAAGTCTTCTGGTCCGGTGGCTTCACTGACAGGCATCACGCTGACTATTGCACTAATAATGGCATTGAGTGTGGCTCTGAACCTCGCTTCTCTGGCAACAGCCGGGGCGGGAACACTGTCGTCCGTAACGGCGCCGGGCGGAGGCCGCACCGCAGATCAGCTGGTCTTTGATGATCAGTTGCAAAACCATGTAGCAGGCCTTGAATCGCTGGTGACTAACAAGGCGGCAGACGCTGGCAAACGCAATGAAGATGTCGTGGTGGTGAGTTTTTTCGCCAGTTGGTGTCCGCCCTGCAGGGACGAATTCGCCGCGCTCAATGAAGTGTTGTCTACACTTGGTGATCACAAAGTCTCGGTGGTTGCGATCAATTCGTTTGAAGAGTTTGACGACAACGACGCCACAAGGCTCGCAAGCTTTCTTGGCCAAACCGACCCGCAGTTTCAGGTAGTGAAAGGCACAACCGAAACACTCGCGCTGTTTGGCGGCGTTAACCGAATTCCCACATTGTTTGTTTTTGACCAGAAAGGCAATCAGGTATACAGCTTTGTTCATGCTCGCGGTGCGTCGAAAAGATCAGCGGAGGCGAATGAGCTACTCGCAGCGATCACACCATTGCTGCAAAAATAAGAATTCTGTTGTACGGGCTACATCGAGTCTGAACACATATTGACAATCGCCATCAGGCCGTGTCTGATGAACGATGTTCAGGATTCTCCCCAGTGGCGTGACACGCGGACCGGCAAGTACGGCAACCGGAATAATGTGCGCGCTGGGCGCGTGGTTGATGTTTTCGCTGAACGATGTCGGTATCAAGTTTCTCAGTGGCGATTATGCCTTGCACCAGATTGTCTGGGTGAGAGCGGTAGTAGGGATTGCACTGACCCTGTCCATCGTTATGCCACTCGAAGGTGGCTACTCGCTACTGAAAACCCGCTACCCGCTAATACACATCACCCGTGGCCTGTGTGTGGTGGCTGCGAATATGGCCTTCTTTGTCGGGCTGGCGTCTATCAGCTTGCCTGAAGCCAGTGCTATCTTTTTTATCGCACCGCTGTTTATCACCGCACTCTCGGTTGTTTTTTTAAACGAAAAGGTGGGCCCGCGCCGCTGGATGGCAGTCGGCTTCGGCTTGACCGGGGTCGTAGTGATGCTGCGGCCTGGTTCTGACACGTTTCGCTATGCGGCATTGTTACCTCTGTTTGCAGCGTTGGCATACGCCTGTCTGCAAATTCTCACGCGCAAGATTGGCCTGAATGAAAAAGCCTCGACCATGAGCTTTTATATCCAGCTCATGTTTGTGGTGGTTTGCAGCGTGTTCGGACTGGCGTTTGGCGATGGAAGGTATGCCGGTTCAGGCAATGTATCTGTTGATTTTCTGTTTAGAGCCTGGGTACAGCCGGAACTGCCGGACTTGCTTATCATGATTGCACTCGGTATTGCGAGTGGTATTGGCGGGTATCTGGTGAGTCAGGCCTACCGGATCTGTGAGGCTACGCTGATCGCACCGTTTGAGTACATGGCGCTGGTGCTGGCGATATTCTGGGGCATCACTATTTGGGGTGAGTGGCCCGATCTGGTCGCGTGGATCGGTATAGTGATGATCTTTACATCGGGACTCTATGTGTTTTGGCGTGAAGTGATTCTGGACCGGAAGTTTGTTATCAAATGGCCTATGCCGCGCAATCGCTAGTGCAGTGAAACGTTCAAACGCTACGAATGAGAGTTTGTCATTTGTTTCACAGCAAGGCGCAGCTCGCAGGCAATGGCTTCCCCCTTTTCAAGAGGTGCAACGCTGCTGTGGAACAAATGGCAAGCTCCCGAAGGGGCGACGATAAAAGTGTAAGTTGTCCTCAAATAATTAACTAATTTATGCAAACCCGAGATATTACTATAAAAATGAAACACTCTATAACGATCGACTCATTTGTGGCGTTTGAATGTTTCACTACACTAGTTTCATTTGTTAAACTCGATTGAGTATTCCATCGCTTTCTGTGCACGCTCGCGAGTACCAGGGTGGGTAGATAAATAACCACTCCCCGATTCCGATTCCTGCGTTGGTGGTTGTGTCGGATCTATATTGCCTAGTTTGTTGATGATGTTGGCGAAGTGAATGGGGTCGATTCCCATCCTGGTCATATGGGTAAATGCAAATTCATCCGCTGCGGTTTCGCTACTACGCGAATAGTTGCTTTGTAGCAAAAACACAGGCACGCCGGTTATCAGTTCGTTAACCCCGCCAAGGTTGCCCAGAGTCATCGACGCGATCACCGAAATGGCGGACGCCTGTATTACCTGACGCATGCCATGGCGTTCCACAACATGCCCTAGCTCGTGCAGCAACACAGATGCGATCTCTCCCGGGTCCTCAACAAGATCGACAAAGGCATCGGTGACTATTATCTCACCACCGGGTAACGCCATCGCGTTCGGAATAGTGAAATCACCAACTTCCAGTTTGCGAAAATACAAACGATAGTTAAAGCCGGTCGGTTCCAGGCCGACGGTAAGCTCTGTAAATAACTGTTCGATTTCCTGTTGACGTGCAGGGTCAATTGTACTTGGTTCAAAGGCAATGCGATCCATAGTCTTCAGAGCGCCTTTGGAAACAGTTTCGTTGACCGCGACTGGCATTGCTCTGGCAATGCGATCAGCCGCCACCGGAATGCCCCACTTGTATGTCGCAAAACCGATCAGCGCAATAAACACAACGGAAAACAGAGCGAGCATCCGGCTACTTTCCATGCGATGTGTCACTGAAGGCATCCCTGAACCCAAACCTGCACTTTTCAATGCCAGGTCGACGCTATCATTGTCTGCTGTCTCAAAGAGACAACCGTCTGGCCAGGAGAACCGCCGGGTGATATTGCCAACCCTGTCGCTAACGGACAGGTCCGCCAGCAAGCCGTTGCGCTCAACGCTGTCTTGCAACAGCACATTGTATTTATTGTGCTGAACTTCGAGCACGGCTTCGGTTCTGGCCGAACTGCCTGCCTTGTACCAGTGTCCGTAAATCGTGGTGTTGTTTCGTTCCATTATGCAGACACCACGGCGTTGCACAGTGAAGTACAGTGCCGTTCAGAAGTGGCAGTTTGATAGTGTAGCTTGAACACTGTAATTCTAGATGCCAATAGCCAGATCAAGATCAAACGCGTCACCGATTTCCTCACCCATCGCGGACACCGCCTGATGTTGCTGCTCGACAAAATGGTCCGTGCTGTGAGCGCTAACCACATGTGTGTGTTTAGCCATAAAGCGGGCCTTGCGCACCGCCGCCCAGGGATAGCCAAGGCCGAGCGTAAAAACAATGAGTACCAGGTTGCTTATGCCAAGCCACCACAGCGGCCACATACGGATAGACGAGGACATCTGGAATTTACCATCCAGCAGTGTACGGTTGTACTGATAGTTGCGAAGCCGGGACTTTACATAAGCGGCGGCAACGTAGCCGACCAGTATCATCACGAGGTAGACACCCGCAATGAGGGGAATACTGGCGGCTGATTCCATAAATTCCGGTGTCGGTTCGAATTCGACGGTTCCGTTTAGCGTTAGCATGTAGAAAACGAAAGCCGCGATGCCACCGATTATAAGAAAGGTGATAAGAAAGATTATCAGACCAACAATGTAGGTGCGGTAAAAACGCCCCGCTGACAACTGTGTGTCGAAGCCCGCCACGCCGAATTTGGTATGATCAATCGAATACGCGGTAACACGGCACTGGATCCATGGCCACAGAAGGTAGGCGCAGAATATCGCGATTGGCAAGGTTAAAATCAGTTCTTGCCGTTCTATGATGCCTGCTAGCATCAAGCCGACACCGATAGCAGCTGAAAACGCAAGGACGATCACCGGGGTTAGCAACAGGTATTGGTAAAACAGCCGTGCCTTGCCGTTGAAACCAAAGCGAATATTACGGTAGCTACTCATTCTGGCGTTGAACATACTCGATCGGCAGAGCGCCCACGGCGTGATGACCAATAGAATTAAATACGCAGCACCAACCACCCAGGCTGATAAATATTCACCCAGGGCAATAACTGCGATTAACACCAGGCCGATCAAACGGCCAGGAAGTAACTGCTTGCCTTGCGCGTGGTATTCAAACGAGCTGCCGTCCAGGAAAGTGTTGCCATAAAAGTAGCGCTTGCTGCGAACCTTGGCCCACGCTGAGTAAATGTAAAGCGTGCAAATGGTGAGTAGAATGTTAACGATCCAGATACGAAAATACTCCGAACCCCGGCCGCTAAATTCAACGCTGTAAAGTCTGTCCTGTGCCGATTCTTCCAGCATAATCGTATCCCGCGTGAATGCAGCGCCTGCAGCATCATCCCGGGATACCGCAGTTGCCTGGTAAGGTAAGGCAAACAGCAGTCAGAGTAAGCGTTCCTTCGCAATAAGTCTCTAACAATAGTAAGTCAGTCTACAATTTGCGAATATCAAACCCGTCAGCGGTGTCGACTACCTCGTAGCCTTTTTCTGCTATAGAGTCACGCGCGGCATCTGCAGCTTGCCAGTCTTTGGCGGCGCGAGCGTCCTGGCGTGCCTGTGCCAGTGCGGTAATTTCGTCCGGTATCGCCTCGGCTGCTGACGGTTCCCACTCACTGAGCTGTAAGCCCAATACCTGATCGAAAAAATTGACCGTGGCTTTTTTATCGCCCGTGGTAATGTCGTTGCTCTTGACCAGTTCCCAGATAAGGGCAATTACCTGCGAGGTATTCAGATCGTCGTTGACAGAGGCAATAAATCGTTCTTTGTAGGCTTCGAGCACAGAGCCTTCATCATTCCAGCTGTAATAAGCGTCACGTAGACGGTTCAGTGCAGTACTCGCGCCGTCCAGATTTTCCCAGCTAAAGGCTATATCGCTGCGATAGTGTGCAAGCAGGCAAAGAAAACGGTAGGCAACCGGGTCGTAACCTTTTTCAATCAGGGTAGCGGTACGCAGAAATTCCCCCGAAGATTTTGACATCTTGCTTTTGTCGGTTTGCAGGAAATACCCGTGCATCCAGTAGTTCGACAGCCGCGTACCGTAGCAGGCGCTCGCCTGTGCTATTTCGTTGCTGTGATGAATCGGTATGTGATCCTTTCCGCCGCAATGAATATCAAACAGCGGCCCAAGGTATTTGTGCGCCATGGCCGAGCATTCGATATGCCACCCCGGAAACCCTTTGCCCCACGGGCTTTCCCATTCCATTTGACGTTGTTCGTTTGCCGGGCTGAATTTCCACAGCGCAAAATCCGTGACATTGCGTTTTTCACCTTGATCCACGCGGGCTCCCTGTTGCAGGCCTTTGACATCAAGTCTGGCCAGATAACCGTAGTCGGGATCTTTGCTGGTGTCGAAGTAGACGCCATCGCTGGTGATGTAGCACATGCCTTTGGCTTCAATTTGTTTGATCGCATCGATCTGTTCTGCAATATGGTCCGTGGCTTTGCACAACGTTGTAGGGGATTTTATATTCAGCAATTGCAGGTCTTGCAGAAACGCGTCGGTGTAGATGTCTGCAATTTCCCAGGCGGTTTTACCGGTGCGCGCGGCACCGGCTGCCATTTTATCTTCACCATCGTCGGCGTCGGACACCAGATGCCCGACGTCAGTGATATTGACTACGTGATTAACCGTATAGTTATTGAGTTCCAGCACACGTCGCAGCACATCTTCAAATATATAGGTGCGCAAATTGCCGATGTGGGCGTAGTTGTAAACCGTGGGACCACAGCAATACAGGCCAGCTTCACCCTCCTTGATCGGTACAAAATCCCGGGATTCACGAGCGTAGGTATCGTATAGTTTCAATGTCATCATTCGGTGTGGTGAGCGTCGCCATGATACGACGGATGTCCTTCATTGCGATGCCAGAGTCGGTACAGATGGCGCTTTTTCGCAAGCTCTTTGTGGTCGATGAATTCGCTTCGATAGTGGCCGGTTTCGCGATTGTTCAGATATTGAATCTGGCCTTTCTCAAGTGCCGCTTCGAACCAGAAATGTGATTCTTTGCTAATGTCGTCAACTACATCGATAGCCGACTGAAGGTCATTGTCCATATCGATACCTGCGACCTCGTAGCCTTTGCGTACAAGCGAGGAATTGGCACGCGCACGTAAACGGGAATTACCAGCCGTGTCTGCACTCCAGCTGAACCAGGGAGCAAGCGTCACGGGTGGTGCTCCGGCTTCGTGTTCTTTCTGTCGGTCGTAGAGCATCGGTTGATACAGTCGCTCAAGTGCCTTTGGCTGTTTGGTTTTTATTTGTTCGTGCAATGCATAAAGACTGCAAAAGCGGCTTGTGCCCCCCGTTTTTGCCGGGTGCCGGCAAAGCAGGCCGACGTACTCCGGCAAGGCTTTGCCAAAGGCATTGTCAGTGTGAAAATTAAGTTCAACACTGGTGTGCGATCCGCGCACCCCGTAACCAAACTGCTGCCCGGTATCGCGCACGCTGTAGATCATCTGACCATTGTTTTTTTGTGCCACCGTTTGTCCAATCCACTGACCCAGTATCCGGAAAACGGTGGCCATCACATCCGCCGGGTAGTCGTCTACGGGCAGTTTGTCGATCACCGCAAAACCAACACCTTCATCAATAGTATGTTTGACCCGCTTGTAAAGCTCACGGCAATGCGGGTAGTCAGCGTTATTTAGCAGTGGCAACGGGCTGATGACTTCAGGCAAATTCTGTTCGTGCGTGTTATCAATTTTCTGTTGCGTGATCTGGCTTGCCAGCCGGTGGATCTCGTCGAGCGCCGGCGTGTCCAGAGCAAACAGCCAGTCGTCGGTGTTAATGTCGTCGCGGTACCATGCGCGCGCGCTCGAAACTGCAGGCATGATACTGGTCACCTCATGGCTGCAGTCAAGATAGTGAGTGTATTGTGAGAGCACCAGGCTAGTCTTCATCGAAAACCACAATTATACGTCGATTTTGCTTGCCTTTCTTTTCGATTTTTTGCACACGCACAGCACCTATTTCCTCAGTCGAGGCCACGTGAGTGCCACCACAGGGCTGCAGGTCTATGCCCTCAAAATTAACCAGTCTTACTTTGCCGCTACCCGTTGGTGGAGGGGCCGACATGGTTCGAACCAGTCCCGGGGACGCGTCGAGTTCTTCATCGCTAATCCAGCGCATGGTCATTGCGGTGCCGGTTTGAATGAGACGGTTGAGATCAGCTGTCACCTGCTCTTTGTCGATGGGGTCCGGAAGATTGAAGTCGAGCCTGCCGCGCGCTTCCTGAATACTCCCGCCGGTTACCTGAGCCGGCACCACCGCGCAAAGCATGTGCAAACAGCTATGCATGCGCATAAATCGATAGCGGCGGTTCCAGTCTATTTGCACAGTAACAGCGTCGCCAGGCTGTATTTTTGCGACTTCGTTTTCCGCCACCTGGTGAATCAATTCGCCGCTGTCGCGATCCTTGCCTGTGTCTGTGATGTCGATAGAACGGCCATTGTCGAGGATCATTTGGCCAGTGTCGCCAGGTTGCCCGCCGCCGTTCGGGTAGCACACGGTTTGGTCTAATTGAATGCCGCGAGAGTCAACAGCACTAACCACGGTCTGGCAGGTTTGCAGATAGGAATCTTCGCGAAAGAGCTCAATAGTCACTGATTTTCTCCTGACGGGTAGACCCGTTATTATCTCATACTGACATTCCGGCATACTGACAATCCGGCACATTGATTATCCGGCTCAATGATGATCTGGCACAATGGATCATCGCGTTGTACTCCGCATCTTGCGCGGGTGTGGACATCTTTCGGCAAACAGGATCTGAGGTAATCATTATGAGTCGGCTTGAACATCTAAATATCACGGTGCCCGATATTGATGCTGCCATTCGCTTTATCAATCTGGTAGCGCCTGACTTTACGGTTCGCAAAGACGCAACCGCAGAACAGGGATACCGGTGGGTTCACATTGGCAACGATGAGAGTTACTTTGCATTGCAGGCAGCACACGTCGGGTCAAGCCCGGATGCAGCGCTTGAAACGTATGTGAACTACGGCGTAAATCACGCAGGGCTTATAATAGACAACGCTAAAGCGGTTGAAGCGTCACTGGAGGCTGCGGGTTACCGGCGCAATGGGCCGACTCTGCGGGACACTCACCGTGTACGGCTATACTTCTATGACGACGCCGGTTTTGAATGGGAGCTGGTTGAGTATTTATCCGATGACCCGTCTGACCGCTACCTGTACGAGTAGAATAATCGGGCTACTTTCAACTGGAAGAGTGTATGACTACCCTGAAAATTATCGATATAGGCCATCCAACGTTGCGCGAAGTAGCAACAGAAGTGCCGGTTGAACAGATAAAAAGTGCAGAGGTACAGCAGTTTATTGATGAACTCATCGCCACCAAGCGCGAAGCCAACGGTGCCGGAATAGCGGCAAACCAGGTAGACAACACCTGGAGAATTTTTGTAGTCGAGGTGGGTAAAAATCCGCGCTACCCCTACAAGCCCGAGTACCCCCTTACCGTGATGATCAACCCGACAATCACGTTCCTGAGCGAAGAAAGATTTAAAAATTACGAAGGCTGTCTGTCGATCCCCAATTTGCGTGGCGTGGTTAATCGCTGTCCGGTGGTGCGGGTGCAGGGGTTCAATCGCGAAGGTGAAGCGGTTGATTTCGAAGTGCGTGGCATATCAGCCGGCACCTTCCAGCACGAAGACGACCACCTCAACGGTGTGCTGTTTACCGACAAGCTCGCGGACAGTCGATCACTGTGTACCTGGGAGGAATTTTCACTGCGCTACGAGCAAGATTTTATTCAATCGGTGAAGCAGGTGGTTGAACAGTACGGCAGCTAACGCAGGCACTGCCGCACTAGTTCCCCGGTTGAGGTCTGCTCAAATTTTCTGTCGCTACCCTTAAGCTAGTGCGGAAAATTTAGTGCAGATAATTAAACAGTCGCCGCCGCAACACACCTACCTGTGGATCTTCACCCATGATGTCAAAGATTGACAGAATCGCCTTGCGGGCTCCGTCATCACCGTACTCTCTGTCCCGTTGCATTAGCGCCAGCAGTGTATCAACGGCGGGCTCGAATTCACTGCGCAATGCCTGCTTGATGCCAAACTGGTAGGCCGCATCGCTATCGCTGTCGGCGGCGGCGGCAACGGTACTTTCATCGCGACTGGAGTCATCGGCGTCGGAAAGCGTCAGCAATCCGCGCAGTTTTGCAGCAGCAGGCTTTTTGGCATCGTCTTCTTTTAAAATAGAAAGGCACTGTTTGGCGTCGTCGTAGTTTCCGCTTGCTACACAGGCTTGTCCCAGAGCAATGGCGATATCACCGTTCTCCGGATCGGCGGCCTGCGCCTCACGCAATATGGCCACGGCTTTATCGGTTTGGCCCTGGGCCAGCAACTCTGTCGCAACTGCTACCGGGTCATCGGAAGATGGTTCCGCGGCCACTGGCGGTCCAATGTGCTTTTCGAGGAAAGTCCGTACTTCGTTTTCGGGTAATGCGCCTGTAAATTCATCTACCGCAGCGCCGTTGACGATCAGTTTGACCGTTGGCAAACTGCGAATTCCCAGCTGCTGGGCAATTTCCTGTTCCGCTTCGGTGTCGATCTTCGCCAGTGTGAATCCGCCCTGATATTCCTCAGCCAGCTTCTCAAGAACCGGCATCAGGCTTTTGCACGGCGCGCACCAGTCGGCCCAGAAGTCGATTAGCACCGGGCCCTGCATTGATCCCTGCAGGATGACGCTTTCAAAATTTTCTTTTGTTACTTCAATGATATGCGGTGAGTCGGCCATAGCAATCCGGTGATTTCAGTTCTGGTGGGGTAAGTGTGTGGGAAAAGAACGTATTATCAAGGGAAGCACTCATTAATGCTACGGCTACTTGCGAGCGTACACCGGCCGGGGCGCAACTTTCCCAAGTTGCAATAGCGTAGCGCCGACTGCTGCCTGACGCACACCGTGACATCGGGTACCATGCCCGCACAGAAAACGGGCGCTGCCCGTTTGCGACGGCTGTTTTAACTGCCTTCGTACCCGCGCTTGCGCACTCGCTACCGATACACAGTTACCTCTATATTATGGCTGCAAAATATGATGCTGCCTCGATCGAAGTCCTCAGCGGACTTGATCCTGTGCGCAAACGTCCTGGTATGTATACGGACACAACCCGCCCCAATCACCTGGCGCAGGAAGTCATCGACAACAGCGTCGATGAGGCTATTGCCGGCTACGCCAGCGAGATTTCCGTGGTGTTGTACAAAGACGGATCGCTCGAAGTGTCGGACGATGGCAGAGGCATGCCGGTGGACAAGCATCCGAAACTGAAGCTGCCGGGCGTCGAGGTCATTCTCTGCACGCTGCACGCTGGCGGCAAATTTTCCGATGCGGGCGGTTACCAGTTTTCAGGTGGATTGCACGGTGTGGGTGTGTCGGTGGTAAATGCCCTGTCGAAAAAGCTTGAGGTGAGAATCAGGCGCGACAGCAAAGAGTATATGGCGAGCTTCAAAGGTGGCAACAAGGCCGATCCCCTAAAAGTGGTTGGCAAGGTCGGTCAGCGCAACAGCGGCACCACACTGCGTTTTTGGGCAGACAAAAAATACTTTGACAGCGACAAGTACTCCATCCCCAAGCTCAAACACGTACTTCGCGCGAAAGCAGTGCTATGCAGCGGTTTGCGCGTTCGATTGCACATAGAAGAGACCAAAGAAAAATTCGAATGGTGTTATCAGGACGGTCTGGAAGACTATCTGACCGAGGCGGTAAAAGAATTCACGACACTGCCACTCGCGCCTTTTGTCGGTAATCGTACCGGCGAGACCGAAGCCGTTGACTGGGCACTTCTGTGGTTGCCGGATGGCGGTGATGCCGTGCAGGAAAGCTATGTAAATCTTGTGCCCACAGCACAGGGTGGAACCCATGTAAACGGATTGCGCACCGGTATCAGTGATGCGGTGCGCGAATTTTGTGAATTTAGAAACCTGTTGCCTCGCGGGGTAAAGCTGGCACCGGACGATACCTGGGAGCGAGTCAGTTTTGTGCTGTCGGTGAAAATGGGTGATCCCCAGTTTGCCGGCCAAACCAAAGAGCGGCTGTCCAGTCGCGATTGTGTAGCGTTTGTCTCAGGTGCGGTGAAAGACAGCTTTTCCCACTGGCTAAACCAGCACCCGGAAACCGGAGACCAGATTGCCCAGTTGGCCATTGCCGCCGCCACCCAGCGCATGCGTGCCGGCAAAAAGGTGGTTCGTAAAAAGATATCGAGCGGCCCCGCGCTGCCCGGCAAACTGGCCGATTGCGTATCGACTGATTTGAGCATGACCGAGCTTTTCCTGGTGGAAGGTGACTCTGCCGGTGGCTCCGCCAAGCAGGCACGTTCACGGGAGTTTCAGGCCATCATGCCATTGCGTGGCAAGATCCTGAATACCTGGGAAGTCGGTCCCGATCAATTGCTCGGTTCACAGGAAGTACACGACATATCCATCGCCATTGGTATAGATCCGGGTTCTACCGATTTAAGTGGTTTGCGTTACGGAAAAATATGTATTCTCGCCGATGCAGACTCAGATGGCGCCCACATCGCGACGTTGTTGTGTGCCTTGTTTGTTCGGCACTTCCGGGCGCTGGTCGTCGCGCGCCGAGTCTATGTAGCAATGCCACCTCTGTTTCGTATTGATGTGGGCAAAGAAAAAATATACGCGCTCGATGAAGGTGAAAAGGAGCGCGAGCTTGCCAAAATAGAAAAAGATAAAAAGAAAGGCAAGGTAACAGTCACGCGTTTTAAAGGGCTGGGTGAAATGAACCCGGTGCAACTGCGTGAAACCAGCATGGCACCCGACACCCGCCGACTAATTTGTCTGACAGTAGATGATTATGATGTGACCAATCAGATTATGGATATGTTGCTTGCCAAGAAACGGTCATCGGATCGTAAGTCGTGGCTGGAGGATAAGGGGGATTTGGCGGAGGTGTAACTTGTATCCCTGCCGGGGGCCTTCATTTTTGAAAAGACCAAAAACGAAGCAA
>CAYPCS010000003.1:156840-193070 GCA_964409275.1 uncultured Granulosicoccaceae bacterium | reverse complement strand
GCTATGCGAAGGCAACCCTTGGCAGGGTAGCCTTGAATGGAATCTATACCAGGTGAAAGAGTAATGTGAAAAGCACTCGATTGCAATGTAAGCAAATACCGCAATTATTCTAACCCCGATTGTAAATGGCTGTTATCCTGACACGATACGGTTGGTGGCTGAAAAACCTCTAGTATTTTGTTTAGCCTTGAGGTTGTCCGAACCTGGATGGCAAGTGTCTATCGGGTTGGAGACACGTTACAAGCTGTTGTGTCCATCCTTGCCGATGTGCTGTGACTAGCAGTAGCAAAAGGCCAATCCCCATTAACGCCCATTCGTGCGGCTCCGGTACCGCATTCGCCACTCGACGCATTTGTCTTTTTCCGGTTTCCACTTCTCTTTTAAATCTATCGCTATGAGTCTCAAGTTCCGCTAATCGCTGGCGCTGATTATCGTTGACCAGTACGATCATCGAAGAATAGGCGCTAACAATGCCGTGTCTTATCGCAATATCGTGCAATTCGTCGAGCGCATCCGGAGAGCCATTCCTTTGACCGGGTTGCTTTATCTGTAGCCCTGCTGAAATTTCAGACAGGTACGGATTATTTTTGTCGTCCTCGGTGTGTTGTCGTTTGTACCATACATGTTGTGAAGTGACGGCCACGACTGTATCGCCAGCTTTTGCAGGATTGATATTGCTGCCAGCGTCAATTTGCATTTGCACCAATGCCTGATTCACGCTTCTGACAATCGCACCGCCGGAACCCTGTATATAATCAGTCAGGTTGTCGTGATAGGCGTGAGCCCCCTGGCCCATTTCCACGAGCCATGTCGGTGTCTCGATATGAGGCATTTTTTCATTGCCCGGAATTTCGTAGCTGCCACCGTCAGACAGTATGATAATCGAGTGATAGCGGGATTTTCCTGTGACGGCCTTTAATGAGGCTAGTTGCTGCAATGGCTGACTGTTGCCAAAGAACACCCATTTGTTCGATGATTCAATATTGGTAGGAGTGCACGCAGTTTTGCAGAAATACAGGTCTGCCATTGATAGATTTTGCAGCGCTGAATGAACTTCAATTCTGAGACTCCCCATGCTGTGCGAGCCATCAATTAGTACTGCAATTCTATTATCGGTGCCAGGAGGGTGGGGCACAGGCAACGGTTTGGCATATACATAGCTGCCACCGTTCACATACCCGAGATGTGCTGGCGAATGATCTTCACTACTTGGAGCCAGTTGTTGTGGAAGCCAACTGGACTCTTGCTTTGCAGTAATCGTATTGCCGTTTAGTTTGCGTCGGGTATGGCTGTCCCAAAAGATATTTCGCTGTTCCAGCAATACAGGCAACGGCCAGTTGCCATGGACATCTGGCAGCGTTTTATACGTCATTGTTACTACCATAGGTGTATTCGGTAGCACGGGAAATACACGCAGCCGATACTGGCGTGGGCCAACCATCTCCAGCAGTGCGGGGTCAACACGCATTTGCACCTGTTCTTTATACACCTGTTGGGCTGCACCACGCGGCGATACCTGGAATGCAAACATCTCCGGGTTCGATTCAGTGTCACTCAACCACAGGCCGGTTACCACAGCGTCTTCCGGCAAGGTGAAATACTGGAAGGTCTCAAGGCTTCTGCTGGTGCGGTTTCGCAATACCTCTTGCACGGTTACCGTTGCTACCCCCTGGTCCACTTTGACGGTCAGATTCTGTGATTCAACATGTACTGTGCGCTGGCCAATTTGCAGTAAATCGGCAGATGGTTGACGATTCGGTGTCCAGTGATTTCTGTGCGCGGTCAGGATTGCGTCTCTTTCGGCACGTTGTATTGGTGCGTCGAAGAACGATTCGTAATGCTGGTCTGCCTGTGTGTGGTCACGGTTGATATTGCCCTGGTACACCAGGCCAGGCAGTAAATACGCCAGTACGGTATTTCTTGCCTGAAGCAAGGGTTGGCGGGTACTGAACCCGAAGTTTCGGGGTAGGTAGCGCAGTGGCGCCAGATAGGCATCCAGCATCTCTGCTCGTAAAGACTCGCTTTTTTCAAGTAGTTCGATCTGTTGTGCTTCTGTGTTCTCACTGTCACTGAGGGCAGAGAGCGAGTGAGCGCGAGCCTGATAGTGCAATATCAGAAATGCTGTTACGCAGGCTATCATCACAGCGGCAGATACTGCGCGATGTGAATTTTCGGTGTTACGCTCTAGCCGCGTCTGCCATTGGCTAATGTAGCAGTACGGTAAATACAGTGCTGCGCGCAATGCATTGAAAGCAAGTATGAGTACTACCACGCCCATCGGCACAGCCAACAGGGCAAGGGGATAAATTATTGTGTACAGCAACCCGCTGCCTGTTATGTAGACACCAAGTATGAACAGGCCAACGGTTACTGGCGATGTAAATACCAGTGCGAGTGTACTTAAATACACGCCACCTATGGCAACAAACGCAGAAGCGGCTGTCATTGACAGACCAGGAGCCCGGTTGAGTGGCATGCCAGAGAGTTTGCGCCGGGTAAGTAACCAGCACTGGCAGGCGGCGATGCACAGCATAAATCCGTAGAGCGTTAGTGACGTTACGGTTAGTTCGTGCGCCCAAAGGGATCGACCGATCAACACACCTGCAATCGGTAGCTCTACGCCAACAAGAAATTCGGCTAACCTGGAGTCTTCCCTGGTGAGTCCGCTCAGGTATACGAAACTGCAAGCTACCACCGGTACCATTATGGCTGCAACGATCACCGCAAGATGATGCATTGGCGCGTTACCCTGGGATATGGCAGGCCACAATCGTTCAATCATCATTGGGCCTGCTATCAGGCTTACGCCTAGCCCGTAGAGTAGATTAAAAAGCCAGAATGCGCTGGCAACTGCACTGGTGAACTCGTTGTTCCTGTAGTTGGAAGAATGTAACTTGCGGACGGGATTAATAATTACTTCTTTCACAGATTTTCCTTGTAGCTGTTAGCCACGGCTTGTTGAACTGGATCCACCATTGCTGTCACCTGATCCGATTCCAGCTTGCTGCCAAGCAGCATGGACACCATGGTCCAGCGTCGATCGCCATGGGCAAACGAATCTGCCACGCGGCTAAAGTGGTCTGCGGTAATTACACCGGTGGACTGAAACCAGTAGATTGCCGTATACGGTTTGTTGTCTATGTCTTGCAGATCGAGCACGGTTACCGCTTGAATAGCACCTGTAACAGGGTGTGTGCCGGTGGTGATTACCCGGCTGTTCGATATGACTAGTCCCATCGCCTGCAAGCAGTGATCTGGTTTGTGCTGCGCTTTCCACCAACTGCTGCTCACCAATACAACCGAGTTGTCGTGTTCCTCCGAACCAAGCCGGTACTTCTGTGCGTGCGCTCCGGAGAAGTGAAAAAACCGGTCTTCCTGCGCATGCAGGGCCATAGGTGTGGCGTGTATTGACGAGGGAAGCACTATCTCATGTGTCACCGGTGAGCCTCGATCATTGTCATTCGGTGCAATTGAGGCCCCGATTAACAAGAGTGCGATCACAGGCATTAGTGGCCAGCGCCAGTGCAGTGCCGGATCTTCACGTACCGCAACCTGCGCGGCCGATTCAGCTTTCGGCAGTGATTCTGCACACTTCCAAACCACCAGTATGGCGACGGTAAAACCCAGTGCACTCAACGCTGTATGGGCAATTTCACTAAAGCCCGGTAGTTCATATACATCCAGTACAACCAGTACAACAATGCGAAACACGTTGGAGCACAACAGCAATACCACCAGCAATAGTCCCAATAACCACCAGCGAAACCCGACTGCCAGGCGGGTAAGCCAGCTCAGCAGCAAAAAGAACACGGTGCCGGCCCACAGGCTGTTGATACCGCTACAATCGAGATCCACCACGCTTGCGCGGTTTTCGACGAGCAGAATAGACTGGCTGGTTATAGCGTCAAAACCAATTCCCTGAATGATCACTTGTGCGACGGACGCGCTAAGTAGTCGAAGCGGATAGCCCAGGTAGGGTTCAAGGTAGAAATCCAGTGGTAGCAAAGCGACGCCGACGACTACCGGCCATTTGGTCGCCATCCATCGGCGATTGTCAACCAGATGCCCGGTATAGGCGTGCAGTGTAACGATCAACAGAACTGCCGATAGCAACTGTATTTGCAGAGTTTGCTGATTGGCAATTTCCAGGATGGTGCACAGTAGTAGCAAGCACGTAGCATTGTTGTTAACCCCTGGCTGCAGTCGCCCTGTATGACTGCGCATGGCACAGACAATCGCTATGGCCGCTACATACCAGTGCCAGTGAGTACTGGATTGATAAAACTTATTCAGTGTCCATCGAGTCACGGGCGCATACAGCACGGCAATGCAAACGGCTATGCCAGCCAGTCCGATGTATTGTGTAATATTGGCTGTAGATCGATATAACCCTGAGCGTTTTGAGCCCCAAAGATCAAAAGATCTGCTGTATGACACCCGGTTTTCCATGAGCTAGGGCTTGCCCTCGCTATTCTCGCAATTGTCACTCTTGAGAAAAGTACTTTGCATTGTAAAGTTAATTTCCAGTGAAAAACCGCCGCGCTTTTTAGCAGGCTGTCCCGCTATCTGCATTACCGCAACCACCTGGCGGCCGAATAGATGGGGAATAGTGAGTGGTTTGCTCTGTCTTTTTTTTAATTGCTTCATGGCTGGTCTCTTTATCTGATTGACGTTGAGTGGATTAACTTTGTGTGCGTTTGCGTGCGCTGACAGGTTGTTGGCCGGCGTCGCGAATAACCTTTTCAAGCACATCGATGTATCTGGTAAAGGCTTTTGTGCCATTGGTGGTCATGCGGCAACTGGTGTGCGGCCGTTTACCTTCATAGCCTTTTTCGATTTTTACGTAGTCGTTGTCTTCCAGTACTTGCAGGTGGCGACTGAGGTTACCGTCTGAGAGATTACACAGTTTCTTAAGCTCGGCAAACGACAGGCCTTTTTTGTGGCTTGACAGAGATGCCATGATAGATAAACGCGCCCGCTCGTGAAGCACCCGGTCCAGGCCTTCATAGGCAAATGGTGATTCACTGGATTTAGTCATGAGTGTATTCCGGTATGTCTGCGGGTCGCTTGCTAAATGCGGTTACCCGAATCGACGCTTTGGCCACATTGCTGCACTGAAAAAGCCCGGCATATGACGCCATCACCGGAATTAAACGGGGCTGCGTTACATTGCCTTGAACTGACAGTTGTGATTGTGAAGGGCAAATTACTTTATTTATTAAGCGGACCACTATAGTGATCTGCTTTCAAGCTTCAATACCACAGCCATGCATAGCTGACCAATTAGAAACGGCAGACCCAAAAACCAGGGTGAGATGGTATCGCCCGGTTGCTGCAATCCTGCAACAAGTACAATTGTGCCGGCAATGAAATACCACACACCGACAAAACGCATTCGATTGCCGAGACTCGATGCCATTGCAAAAGAGGCCAGGGCTGCCAGTAACAGCCACAGGCCGGGCAGGGCATTGATGGCTGCATTAGCAAACTGGATAAATGCCACGGTAACGACAAATACAGTGAAAACCGGCGGCACTAACTGTTCAAATATCCGGTTTAACATGGCGCCACTCTGGGTGCCGTGCAGTGACCTTGCCCTGTACCACATGTGTGCTGTGATAAAAATCGATGCGATTACAGTGGCGAATACCCAGGTCAGCAGAAATTCCTCCCGGGTAGCGGCAAGCTTCTCTGCAAACAATACTTGAGCGAGTGCCAGCAGCAGCGCCAGCACGCCGGTACAGGCGACAGATACCGGCCCAAAGCCCTGAAACAGAGCTTGTTCCGCCATGTGGTTTCTGATCTCGTCTATTTCTGACAGTGCTTTATCAAGATCCATGATTTCACCAATTACTTTGCAATACAAAGTAGTTGATTTAAATTCAGAATGCAATAACCGGCGTTAAGGTATTTGAAGCACCTCACATGAGTGCACCTGTGAGTGGCGCCAGGTGTCGGACATTGGCAAAAAAGTGGCACGCCAGTGGACGTCGGTGTTGCTCTCGGTGAACGCCCGGGCGCTATGGCGCTGTTGGTCCTTCCGACTAGTTAAACGGATCGTGCAATGCAGGAAGCAGCATTCCGCTGCAGTCTCCAAAGCCTACCTTGTATTCATTGGCTATAGCGGCTCCGCGAAGTGTCAGCGTGTCGTGATCTTCTATAAAACTGCGTGCCTCACCGTTGTCGAGGGTGAATGGCTCCTTGCCTCCCCAACTTATTTCCAGAAGGGCGCCACAGTTACTTCTTTCGGGGCCCGAGATTGTGCCAGATCCAAGCAGATCCCCGGTTCGCATTGGACACCCGGAAGTCGTGTGATGAGCCAGTTGCTGTGCCGCGGAGTAATACATTTCGTTGTAGTTGGTCTGCGTAATAGTAGTAGCGGCCGACCCTTTTGGGGCTAGTGTCACAGATAGTTCTATGTTGTATAGCATCGGACCAGCGTCGCGCAGATGAGGTAGCAGTTCTTTTTCTCTGGCGGGTGTGTCACATCGAAACGGTTCAAGGGCTGCTTTCGAGACAATCCACGGACTGATTGATGTTGCGGTAGCTTTTGCCTGAAATGGACCGAGTGGTTGATATTCCCATGCCTGAATGTCTCTGGCAGACCAGTCGTTCAATATGACGTAGCCGAATATCATGTCGTCTGCTGTGCTCACGCTAACCGGGCTGTTTGATGGTGTGCCAACAATAGCTCCCATTTCCAGTTCTATATCAAAGCGCGCGCTGGGTGCGAAACGTGGAGTTTCATCGTCAGGTCCCTTGAGCTGGCCCCAGGGACGACGGATGTCCGTGCCGGAGACTACTACTGAGGATGCGCGACCGTTATAGCCTATTGGTATATGCAGCCAGTTTGGTGGCAGCGCGTTTTCTGCTCCACGAAACATGGTGCCAACGTTAGTCGCGTGGTAACGACCCGCATAGAAATCGGTAAACTCTGCCACAACGAAAGGCATATGCATTGTGACGTCTGCCATTGGAACCAGTGCCCTGGTTACCGGTTCTTCGTGCTGGCTACCCTGCTCAAGTAACTCTGTCAGGCGTTGGCGTAATTGAGCCCAGGTATCGGGCCCTGCTTGCATCACCGGATTCCAGCTTCCTGATTGCAGTAGCGATGTTCCCAGATCGATAATTTTTTGCCGCTCAAGCGCTGCTGCATCCAGCACGTGATCGCCAATAGCAACACCACATCGGCGGTGCGTACCTTCAGTCGAGAAAACCCCGTAAGGCAAGTTGTTTAAGGGGAAGTTTGTGTTTGCGCTATTTGCAGACTCAACGTGGGAAACTAGCCTGTTCGTCATGATGCATCCGGTTGGTTTTCCGGCCTTGCGTCATCGAACGCACTCATGGCCAGACAGTGTTTTTCAATTTGCAGCAGTCGGGAGAATGGAGTCATGTCCAGTCCCCAACGGTGAGCATTATAGAGTTGCGGAATCAGACAAACATCGGCAAGTGTTACCGAGTTACCAAAACTGAAATCGCCCTGTTTGTCTATAAGTGCATTGAAGGCAGTAAAGCCTTCATGCATCCAGTGATTCATCCAGTCTGTGCGTTGTTGATCGGATATATCCATTGATTTTAAACGCGACAGAATCTTTAAATTGTTTATCGGATGAATGTCGCAGGCCACGATATTGGCTGCTGAACTTATTCTGGCGGCGCTTAGAGGTTCGCCTGGTAGTAGCGATGGTGTTGGTGCAATGGTATCGAGGTAGGCAATAATCGCCATGCTCTGCGTGAGCACTTCGCCGCTGTCGAGTTTAAGTGCTGGCACTCCACCGGAAGGATTGAGGCTGAGATAGCCGGCGTCCGTTTGCTCGCCGTTGAGTAAATTGACGGGCTCGATAGTAAATTCAAGTTGCTTTAGATTGAGTGCAATTCTGGCACGGTAGGAAGTGGTTGATCGCCAGTAAGAATATAAAATCATGATGACGGTGTTGAGCTGTCGAAATGTTTGACCAGATCGCTCCAGCAATCGGCGTAATTCTCTTGCAGCGGTGCTTCTTCTGCAGCGTATTTTGTGAGGTGTTGCGGGAATCTGGTTTCAAACATGAAGGACATAGTGTTGGCGAGATAACCTGGGACCATCTCCTCGTTACTGCCTTTGTCAAAAGCACTTTTATCAGGGCCGTGAGGCAGCATCATGTTGTGCAGACTCAATCCCCCGGGGACAAATCCTTCGGGTTTGGCGTCATACACTCCATGCACGTTGCCCATTAATTCTGACATAACATTTTTGTGATACCAGGGCGGTCTAAAGGTGTTTTCTGCAACAAGCCAGCGATCCCTGAACAGCACGAAATCAATATTTGCGGTGCCTTCTACCTGTGACGGTGCAGTTAAAACGGTGAAGATCGAAGGGTCTGGATGGTCGAATAAAATAGCGCCCACCGGGCTGAAGGTGCGCAAGTCATATTTACACGGTGCGTAGTTGCCGTGCCAGGCAACCACATCCAGCGGTGAGTGATCAATGTCTGTGCGATGGAATTGACCACACCATTTGATAGTCACCGTTGATGCTACTTCGCGGTCTTCAAAAGCAGCAACGGGAGTTTTGAAGTCTCTGGGGTTAGCCAGGCAGTTGGCACCTATCGGACCGCGATTGGGCAGGTCAAATTTCTGCCCGTAGTTTTCACAGACAAATCCGCGCGCCGGCCCGTTGCTAACCTCAACCCGATACACCAGACCTCGGGGAATAATTGCTATTTCCTGTGGCTCAAGATCAATTATTCCCAGCTCGGTAAAAAAACGAAGGCTTCCCTCCTGTGGTACGACTAACAATTCACTGTCCGCGGAGTAGAAATAGTCATCATCCATCGAGGTATTGGCAAGATAGACGTGTGATGCCATTCCGGCTTGTGTGTTGACGTCACCAGCGGTAGTGATAGTTCTCATGCCGGTGATAAAGGTATGAGGTTCTTCCGTGTGTGGAATGGCGTCCCAGCGGTATTGGCCCAGCGAAGTGATACCGTCATTAATATGCGGTGCAGTATGCCAGTAAGGGTGCTCAATACGTTTGAATCGTCCAATGTGTTTTACTGACGGGCGGATCCGGTAGCACCATGAGCGTTCGTTTTGTCCACGCGGCGCGGTAAACGCCGTGCCGGAGAGTTGCTCTGCATACAGCTGGTACGGGCACTTCTGCGGACTGTTACGCCCCTGTGGTAGCGCGTCTGGCAATGCTTCTGTTTCGAAGTCATTGCCGAAACCGGTGGAATAGGGGGCGGTTGTTTCGCTGGCAGAAGCTATGATCATCCGCGATTGTGCAAGGTTTGCCATGGTCCCCTCAGGAAGTTAGCCAAGGTAACTATATAGTGAAAACAGCGGCTGATGTAAGTGTCTTCAGGCAAAAACCAGAGCAACAAAAACGCTTGCTTTTATCGGGATCGAAAGACTTTGTGGTGGCTTTGCGGGGTACCGGGTTAGCGGGTTGTGCAGTTACCGGAGTCTTGTCCGTACAAAATTCACATGCAAAGTTGCTGACGAACAATGCCGAATTGCTCGTTGTGGAAGGGGTGCTGTCGCGCGAGTTAATCCGGAACGTCTGTTGCGGGTTGCATGCTCTTCAGTAACCGCGACTGCACCGCGCAGGCCGGTGCAGGCTTAGTCGTCTTTTTCCACCGTTGCCGCCATCTCGATTCCCTCGAGTAGCTTGTCGTCCTGTACTGGAAGGGCTTTCGGTTCTTCGTCGGAGAGTTCTTTCAGCGAAGTCAGGTGTTCGTTTGCCACTTCGCGCAATTCGCGGTATTGCTCGACCAGTTGGCCGCTCTGTTCGAGCAGCGTCTTGCGTTCATCGAGTTTTTCCTGCAACTCTTTCTTTTCTTTCTTGAGGGTTCGGCCCATGCTTTCAGCGGCTTTGCGCGCCGTGTTTTCGTCGAGCTTTTGCTTCTTCAGGGTCTTGAGTTTTTTTACAACGTTTTCAGGCGTGTCAGCAAGCGCAGAGTTGATGGCTTTAAGTTCACGATCCTTGCGGCTTACTTCCTCTTTGGCTTTTTTTAGTGCCTCGGCATTACCTTCGCGGCCCACTGACAAGGCATTCTCCGCTGCAGTTCTACCGGCAACGGCATCGTCGATGGCACCGACAGCAGTTGCGCGCGCTTTTTCAGACGCTTTCAGCTCGCCGCGAAGCTCGGTGATAGCGGCATCGGCACGCTGGCGAGAATCGCGAATGCTTTCGTCGGCGTGTTTGGCTCTGTCGATCAGTTTGTTGAGGGCGTTCTTGAGATCCGCTGCAGAGCAGGTGGAATCCAGGTCGAGCGCTTTAATAATCTCGTTGGCAAGTAGTTGTTTGCTCAGTGCAAGGTCTTTCCAGACCTGAAGCTGGATGTCGTCTTTGGTTTGACTCACACAATTGTCTCTCTGGTGAATTTCGCAAGTAATGTCGCGGGCATAGGGAATTAACAGGTTAAACTGAAGTGCCTGCAGTGTTCAGTGCTTATCCGATCTTCGGGTGTATTGGTTCCGGTGTGCAATGCGTGCCGAGGCCTGTTTAGAATGCAGGAGTGCCAGTATGTGTATTTCTAACCTGGAAGGGCGCATGAATCAGAACAGTAGATCGGCTATCGATAACCAAAATGGTGTGTAGCAAGATAGTTGTTAACCTGTAGATATGTGTCGCACGGTGCGGAACTGGTTTCCCGGTGTAGATTCCGGTTGAAGCTCGAGTTTGGCGCATAGCGCGCGCGACCTGCTATCTCATGCATTATAGTGATATACATCTAATCTACAAGTGTAACTGTGTTTTTTAAGGTCAGATAATAGCGACTGATCGGCTTATTCGGGTCTGAAACGCACGCATTGCTATATGCCAAGCAATATTTTGGCCTGATACTGCTCCCTGCCAAGGCGAACTACCGTCTCGCATATTTTAGAGCTGGCAAAGCCGGTATGACTTGCCTCTCATCGCTGGAGCAGTGTTGTATGAACTCGAAATAACAGTTGGTTGATTGTACAAGTTAGTGAAAATTTGTGTAGCAGAAGCACCCGGTGTTACAAGGAGATAAGTCAACCTGATTTGGGGAAGCCGCGATTCGGGCAGATCGATAGTCTATGGGTATAATTGATCCCCGACGGAGGACCAATGTGCTTGATGATTTCAAAATTCTGCAACAGCGGCTTGGCGAACGCATTGTTGGCCAGCCAATGTTGGTGGAGCGATTGCTGGTGGCGTTGCTTGCTGACGGACACTTGCTTGTGGAGGGGGCGCCGGGGCTTGCGAAGACCCGGGCAGTAAAAACGCTGGCTTCACTGCTGGATGCACCGTTTCAGCGAATCCAGTTTACCCCGGACTTAATGCCGGCAGATATTACCGGCAGCGAGATCTTTCGTCCGGAAACCGGGACCTTCGAATTTTTACCGGGGCCGGTTTTTCGCTCGCTTATTCTGGCCGATGAAATTAATCGGGCACCGGCCAAAGTTCAGTCTGCGCTGCTTGAGGCAATGGCGGAAAAACAGGTCAGCACCGGCAACCAGACGTATCAGTTACCTGATTTGTTTATGGTGCTCGCGACGCAGAATCCGATAGAACAGGACGGTACCTACCGGTTGCCGGAAGCGCAGCTTGACCGTTTCCTCATTCAGCTCAACATTGACTACCCTGACGCCCGCGCCGAAAACAATATTCTGGAACTGTCAAGACTCGAAGACGCCGATCCGGTTCGCTCGGAGATTGCGCCTGAAATTTCCACCGAAGCCGTTTTTGCAGCGAGAGGGCAAGTGAAGCATGTGCACATGAGTGCAGCGGTACAGGAATATATGGTTCAGCTGGTTATCAGTACGCGAAATCCGCACGTGTATAAAGATTCACTGGCGCAATCTGTGGCCCACGGTGCAAGCCCGCGGGCCACACTTGCGTTGGACAAATGCTCACGTGCGCGCGCCTGGTTGCAGGGTCGTGATTTTGTCACGCCGGACGATGTGCAGGCCTTTGCGCATGATTGTCTTCGTCATCGACTGGGGTTGAGTATGGCGGCACAGGCGGCCGGGTTGAGCCCGGACAGCGTTATCGATGAGTTACTCGATTTGGTTCCCGTTTCCTGATGGATCCAGTTCGTAAGCATGTTTGCGAAAAGTAATTCTGAACAAGGGGTTTATGTCACGATCGATGAACTGGTCGCCTTGCGCGCGTCCGCCGCTGCGGTTGTGCAGCCAGCGTCGTTGCTCGTGGAGTCAATGTTGAAAGGTGATGCGCGATCACGGCAACGTGGGGCTGGAATTGAATTTGAAGAGTTGCGTCCCTACCTCGCTGGTGACGATGTTCGTACTATTGACTGGCGAGTTACTGCGCGGCGAGGCAGGACGAGTACGCGCCTGTACGCAGAGGACAGAGAGCGTCCATGCTACATCGCAGTTGATCAACGTTCATCGATGTTTTTTGGTTCCTCCATCGCCTTCAAGTCGGTGTTGGCAGCACGCATTGCGGCATTGATCGCGTGGGCAACGCTGCCGCAGGGAAACCGGATCGGAGGATTCGTGGCAGCACAGGAACTTAACGCATTGCCGGCCCGCCAGGGACGCAGGGCTGTGCTGCAGTGGTTGCAACTGGTCACGCGACAAAACAGGGCGCTGCATAAATACAGCACTACTAACCTGTCGCTGACTACACTGCTTCGGCAGCTTCCGGATTACCTAACCCCTGATTCCACGGTTATTGTCGTCAGTGATTTTCACGATCTGGATGATAGCGCAATACCGGCTGTATCAACCTTGTCACAGCGTTCTTCAGTTTTATTTATTCGAGTCTATGATGCATTGGAACAGTCTCTTCCGCTGTTGGGTGATGCGGGAATCAGCGACGGGGTTGCACATACTCGTGTGGCGATAAGTGGCAAAACCAAAGCGCTTTATAGACAACTACGGCAAGAGTCATTAGCACCGTTGCAGAAACTCATCGACACAAGGCAGGTGGATTGTGTCGATATAGCTACCAGCGACGATCCCGTACAGCGCTTGCGGCACGCTGTTCGTGGGTCGGGCCCTGCAATGCAATGACCAATACAACTGAGATAAACGAGAAGTTTGTTGAAGGTATGCGTGGTCTGCACCTGCCTGAGCCGGTTTCCTGGTGGCCGCTGGCCCCTGGATGGTGGGTAATGGCGGTTGTGTTAGCAGTTGCCTGCCTGTGGTTTTCAGTGCGCCTGTATCGCTCAATCAGCAGATGGCATCCACACAAACAGGCTGTGATGGAACTAGACCACTACCACGAACAATGGCGAGATCACCAAACCACACAGCAATTCATGGCGGATGCAAACCGGTTGCTCAAGCGATTGGCAATTCTATATGGACACCGCAAAAAAGTAGCGCGCCTGCATGGTTTGGCCTGGACAGACTGGTTGCTGCAGCACTCCAGTCACGCTTTGTCGACCAATAGTCAACAGGCGCTCGCAAGTGCCTGTTACGAACCGGGCAGTGATGTGGATATTCCATCGTTGCATGCCGAGTTACGGCGATGGTTGTCAGCCTGTACCTTGCGATCTAAAGCCGGTGGTTTGTTCAAGAATACTAACAGTAAAAATCAATTTAGCGACCGCAAGTCTGCCAGCGTAGCTGCAAACCAGGTGATGCCGGATGCTTAGCTGGCAATGGCCGTGGCTGTTATTTTTACTGCCGTTGCCATGGCTGGCTCGTCGCTTCTTGCCAGCGTATGAATCGCGGTCAGTTGCATTGCGCGTTCCGTTCTATGATGCGCTTGCGGGTATCCAGTCATCTACTGTTGTGCACGTGCGTTCTAAAAGCAATGCCTTGCTGTGTACGACGGCATGGGCTCTGCTGGTGCTGGCGATTGCGAGACCGGTCTGGTTTGGCGAGCCGGTCAGTATAGAAGATAGCGGTCGCGATCTTATGCTCGCCGTTGATTTGTCTGACAGTATGCGTATTGACGATATGCTGGAAGGTGATGTGTATGTCACGCGCATGCATGCGATCAAAACGCTAGCCGGTGAATTTATAGAGCAGCGTCGCGGTGATCGCGTCGGTTTGATTTTGTTCGGGCAGCGCGCCTATTTGCAAACACCGTTAACGTTCGACAGACAATCTGTGGTCATTCAACTTCGTGAGGCATTACCCGGGTTTGCCGGCTCCTCAACCGCAATAGGTGATGCTATTGGCAAGGCGATATCGGTTCTGCGAGACCAGTCCAGCGATAGCCGGGTATTGCTGCTACTCACCGATGGTTCAAATACATCCGGTTCAGATCCGGATGAAGCTATAGATATAGCGATTGAAGCGCAAATAAAAATTCATACGATTGGTGTTGGTGCTGATTTCAAACAGGTGGTAGACATCACCGGTAGAAAGCGGGATATAGATCCTTCACGTGATCTGGATGAAAATACGCTGCAGACAATTTCCTCGATGACCGGTGGCCGTTATTTTCGTGCACGCGACCCTGCAGATCTTGCCACTATTTATGAAGTGATTGATGAGCTGGAACCACTACCACAAGAGCGTGTGATCAGGCCTCAACGCAGTCTTTATCACTGGCCACTGTCTATGTCAGTGTTACTTTTTATTGTCTTGCTGTTTTTTCGGGGTGGACTGGATCGATAATGCGAGACGAGTCCCGACATAGATGTGTGGTTGAATGTTGACTGAACTGTTCGCCAATTTTCAATTTACACGACCGTATTGGCTGGCCGCCGTGCCCCTTGTTTTTCTGTTGGCTCGTTACCTGGTGCAACAATCTGCCGGTGCCGGCTGGCGGAAATACATGGATCCCGGTTTTCTTGAGCACTTGACTACGGGTGAAAACGGCAGTCAAAAAATCTTTTATACTACCGCTGCTACAGGTCTGATGATCGCATGTATTGCGCTGGCCGGACCTGCATGGCAAAGCGTAGCCGGATCGCAAGGATACAATCGTCAGGGCACTGTAGTACTGCTTGATTTATCGCCTTCCATGTTAGCTCAGGATATTGCGCCCAGTCGACTGGTGCGAGCACGCCTGAAGCTGATTGATTTTTTACGTCGCCAGGTCGATGGAGAAACTGCGCTTGTCGTGTATGCCGGTGATGCTCATCGTGTTGCGCCGCTAACACATGATCCCTCCATTATCGAGTCACTTGTACATACGCTGGAACCAGCGATTATGCCGGTGGCAGGTAGCCGCCCGGAGGAGGCAGTGAGTTTGGCGAATACGCTGTTCGAGAGTGCGGGCCTGGATACTGGCGATATACTTCTAATCACCGATGGTGTGGTTGATGAAGCACTGACGACTATCAGGCAACAACTCGACAAATCCAGACTTTCAGTGCTGGCTGTCGGTACCGCCGCGGGCGCACCGATTCCTGATGTTGATGGTGGCTATCTGTCAGACCAACAGGGCAATCCACTAATTGCGGCAGTAAACATCGATGATTTGCGGGCATTGGCCGCTGATTCAGGTGGTCGGTTTGCCCGGCTAGGCAACGATGATACTGATATCGGTAGGCTGATGTCGCTACCGCCGAGGGCGGTGAATATTTCGGAATCTGACGATGGTCAGGTATTTGATGAGCAGCACGACGCTGGCTACTGGCTGATGTTGCTGGTGTTACCTTTCGCTCTGCTGGCGTTTCGCCGTCAGGTATTCTGGGTCATGATTCCCCTGGTGCTCGTAGCGCCTGACGGATACGCATTTGGCTGGCAGGATCTGTGGCTGAATAAAAATCAACAGGCAGCACAAGCACTGAATAGTGGCAGTGCTGGTAAAGCGGCGAATCTGTTTACCCACAAGAAATGGCAGGCGGTAGCGCATTACACGGCCGGTGATTTTTCACGAGCAGCCGAATTGTTCAGAGAGGCGACGGATGCGAATGCATTTTACAATTTGGGCAATGCACTGGCGCTTGACGGTGATACCGCTGGTGCGATAGAGGCGTATAGACTCGCACTGGCGGTTGATGTGAAACATACTAACGCTGCGCACAATCTTTCGCTATTGCGATCATTAACCGAGCCTCGGGAGGAACAGACTCATCAACAAAACCGACAGCAAAAATCCATTGACGAAGGACAGAGTATAGAGACCGTCAGTGCTGATGAACAAAGCCGAAACCAGTCGTCGGAAGTGCGGCAACAACAGATTGGCGGGTCCATAGCTGTGCCACAACAACATTCGTCAACACTGGATCAATCAAGTCTGTCTGACGGTGGGCAATCTGCAGAAGCCGTTACCGGTGTAGACCCGGGCGATCCTGAAGTCGATTCGAATTCCGGCGACATGGCAGTGACAACCGGGCAGGCGCCAGAGGAATTGTTATCTGCAAACGGAAATCACAAGAGTGTTGAGCCGGTAGCTGTTGCCGAAGAAAATCAAAACACAGTACTCAATCCCTACAGCGAACAATGGCTGCGCAATTTACCGCAAGATCCGGGTGGTTATTTACGTCGCAAGTTTCAGTATCAGGCTCAGGTAAGACGCGAGTCAGAGGGAGAGCCCGTCAACAACGATTCTGAGCGATACTAGTGGTCCGTCCCGGCTAATGGTTAGAGTACTACTGTTTATCGGGATGTTGTATTCCAGCGTGTTCGTGCATGCTCAGACACCCGCTGCGGTGATGTCGGTGAAACTGACCTCGGATCGCAGTACTGCCTACGTTGATGAGCAGGTTTTGCTTACTTTGGAAGTGCAAGTTTCTGCGAGCGCGTTTAGCCTTACCGGAACGGAACCTGAGGTGGATGGTGCTGAAATTGTATCCATAGATAAACACACAAGAACACAAGAGCTGGATGGAATTCAGGTAAATGTTGTCACAACGGTATATGCACTGTTTGCATCCACTGAGGCAAGTCTGTCTATACCCCCACAGCGCTTTCAAGCGGTCTTACCGGTGTCTTCTTTGAACGGGGATGCTGCGGGCAACCCGGTGATTATGGCCGAGAGTGATCCGTTAACACTTAAAGTAATTGCAGCGCCGGTAACCGCAGACCGTTTGTGGTTTGCCGCGCAGGATGTGGCTCTCAGTGCTGAATGGTCAGTCGATTCAATGCAGGTAGAGGCGGGAGAGCCGGTAAACCGCGTTGTTAAAGTGAAAGTGCAAGGGCAGAGGGTCAAAGCTATACCACCGTTGGTCATGCCCGCTTCGCACGGTTTGCGTTCCTACCCGGGCTTACCGGATCTGCAAAGTGCCATTGCTCCTGAGGGTATTGGTGGTGTGAGAATACAGACAATGACATTAGTTGCCCCGGTGTCCGGTATCTATGCAATGCCTGAGTTAACACTTGACTGGTGGGATATCACTCGTCGCGAATGGCGGGTTGCAACATTGCCTGCCGCGGAGTTCGGTTTCATTGAATCTGAATTGTCTGCGGCGCAAATGGACCGGCATCGCTGGCTGCTTCATCGTCGTTATTATCGGGTGGCGTTGGCCATAGCCTGTTTTGTGGCCATAGCAGGTATCGCGATCAGTGCATTGCTATGGCTTCGGTTGACACGAACCCGTGGTGCACAGAATGTTGGTCGTGGTGGATTTGCGCGTGCAACAGGCGAAAGACACTCATGGTCGCTGTTACAGCGACAGATTAAACGCGGTAACGCTGTTTCAATTCGACACGCGTTGCTGCAGTGGGCTGACAGGCACTGGCCGGGCGAGCAAGTGATGCGGCTGGAGCAAATTGCGGAAAAATGTAGCGAAAACCCGCATTCAATACTGGCACTGGACGCGGAGATCTATGGATGCGCACAACCGCATGATCGTCGGGCGCTCAAGGTTGCCGTGAAAACACTTCGTCGAAAGCAGCGAGCTAAAACGCATCGCTTGCCTCCGTTGTATCCCGGGACCTCAGCTAGTCAATAACAAAAAGCCGGCGGGGAGTGTTACATAAACACTCGGCACCGTTGTCAGTGATGACGATGGATTCTGTGATCTCAAGACCGCCATCATCAAGCCACAGTGCCGGCATAAAGTGAAAGGTCATACCGGGCTCAAGCAGGCTTTTATCGCCGTCCCGAAATGACATAGTGCGCTCACCCCAGTCTGGCGGGTATGACAGTCCAATCGCGTAACCGCAACGGCTGTCCTTTTTAAACCCGAGTTTGTTTAGTGTGCTGTTGAACGCCAGTGCAATGTCTTCGCAGCGATTGCCGGTAACGGCCTTTTCAAGGCCGGCATCGATCGCCTCCAGCACTGCTTTTTCTGCATCGCGGTATTTTTGTGGTGGTTTGCCAAGAAACACTGTGCGTGATTGCGGGCAATGATAGCGACGATGCACACCGGCAATTTCAAAGAACGTACATTCATCCGCTTGCATAGGACGGTCATCCCAGGTCAGATGAGGTGCGGTGGCGTCCATGCCCGAGGGTGCCATGGGAACTATTGCCGGGTAGTCTCCCCAGTAGCCATCAACGCCTGCTATTGAAGTTCGATAGATCTCTGCCACCAGATCGTTCTTCTTAATTCCGGGCCTGGCGGTTTCCTGTATCACGCTGTGCATCTCTTCGACAATTCGCGCAGCCCGACGCATGTAGGTGAGTTCCGTGTCACTCTTGATTGCACGCTGCCAGTTCACCAGGCCGGTGGTATCTTCAAAGTGCGCGTGCGGCAAGCCGGCGATCAACGCGGCATGTGCGGCGGCTGAGTAATAGTAGTTGTCCATTTCTATGCCAATTCTGGCGTCTTTATATCCACGCTGTTTTAGCAGAGTGGCAAGTGACTCCATCGGGTGCTTCGCCGGATTCTGTACGTAGCTGTCATCGTAGCCAACGATATTCTCGTGCGACATGGTTGCCGTGCGTTTAGCGCCGAGTGCGTCCATACCCCGGCCCCACCACAGTGGTTCGCCACTCATTGCTAACACCACAGCTTGGTGAGTATAGAATGACCAGCCATCATAGCCGGTTAGCCAGGCGATGTTTGACGGGTCGGAAACCACCAGCAGGTCAACACCTTCGCTTTCCATGGCCCGGCGGGTTTTGTCAATTCGTTGATCGTATTCCGCGCGTTCAAAGTGTAGCGGTGGTTCGCTCATAGGATTCTCGTGGTGGACGGGCCTGTATGATGCGGGTTTCAGGTGACACCTGGCCAGTAGAATCCGCACTGCTAACTTGCGATCATCCCGACTGATGGCTATTCAGGTAAAGTGCGCGAGAGTAAAGATCGTTCAGAAACTGATGCGCACTTGTCCCTGAACGCTGCTCGATGCACAGGGATTTGAGGTGCTTTTATTCAACTCTGACGGTCGATTGAATGATAATTGCTGTAGTCGAATTAACAAGACCGGTGAGAGCCCGTGACCGGGTTCCGCCTGGTTGGAATTCAAATACAAAATTTAGTCGGAATTCTATCTAATCTATTGATAAATATAGAGTTAAATAACAAGTGAAAGAAAACTACTACTTTGACAATGCGGCTACCACCTGGCCAAAGCCCGAGGTGGTGTACGAATTCATGGATGTTTTTTTTCGTTCCCATGGTGTGAATCCCGGCCGCTCGGGACATACACTTGCCGTCGAAGCGGAGCAGATGATCGTCTCTACACGGCGTATGCTGGCGCAGTTTTTCGGGCACAAGGGTGATCCAGACCGGGTGGTGTTCACCCAGAACGCTACAGACTCTCTGAATATGGCTCTGCAGGGAATGCTGGAACGTGGTGACCACCTGGTAATTACCCGGCTTGAGCACAATGCGGTCCTGCGCACGGCAAACCATCTGCAACGGGATTTCGGGGTTGAGGTCAGTATGGTTGAAGCGGATGATCAAGGGTATGTTGATGTTGCCAGGCTAGAGCAGGCATTGACCTCTACGACCAAAGCTATCATGGTCAATCACGCGTCCAATGTAATTGGCAGTGTGCAGGATATAAACGCTATCGCAGCGCTTGCCAAACGCCGCGGTGTAAGGCTGATTGTTGACTCCGCACAAACGGCCGGGGTGCTACCGATTGATATGAGCTCAGGTATCGACGTGCTTACATTTACCGGTCACAAGGGACTCTTTGGTCCTATGGGAATTGGCGGTTTGATTGTGGCTGACGAAGTCGATCTCAAGCCCGTTCGATTTGGTGGAACCGGTGTGGATTCCGAAACGCCTTACCAACCCGACGCATACCCCTACCGGCTTGAAGCCGGTACTGTCTCGATACCGGGGATAGCGGGGCTCAATGCAGCGCAGAAATGGTTTGCAGAACTGGGTAAGTCGGCTGGTGAGACATCCGATGATCACAGCCAACTATGTAATGCTGCAATCGCCAAAATACATGATCGGGAGATGCAGCATGCAGGCAGGATACAAAATCACCTTAAATCACTAAAGGGTGTGAAAGCGCTTGCCAGTGATAGCCAGGGGCCTCATGTTGCCACCATGAGTTTTACCGTCGATGGTATGCTAGCCCGGCAAATGGCAGAAATGCTGGACGCAGATTACCATGTGTGCGTACGTGCGGGCCTGCATTGTGCTCCGAGTGCTCACGAATCTCTGGGTACTCTGGAAAATGGCGGCGCGATTCGACTGTCACCGGGGTATTTTACCGAAGACGAAGATGTCGACCATCTGCTTAATGCACTAACCGAATTGCTTCAATAAACAAGCAACACCGCAAGCCAATATAAAAACCTGACTCATGAAAGTATACGATTCGATTGTAGATACGATAGGTAATACACCACTGGTTCGTCTGAAGAAAGTCAATCAGGGCTGTCCAGGGCAGATTTTCGCAAAAGTTGAATACTTTAATCCGGGTAATTCCATGAAAGACCGGATGGCGTTGAAAATGATCGAAGACGCCGAACGAGCCGGCACGCTTAAACCGGGCGGCACCATCATAGAGGGTACGTCTGGCAACACGGGTATGGGATTGGCACTGGGTGCGATCGCCAAAGGCTATAAATGCATTTTTACGCTTGCGGATAAGCAATCGCAAGAGAAAATAGACATTCTGCGCGCGGTGGGAGCGGAAGTGTTTGTCTGCCCGACCAGTGTGGACGCAGATGATCCCCGGTCCTACTACTCGGTGGCTCAGCAGCTACACAAGGACACACCGAACTCCATCTACCCCAATCAGTATGACAATCTGTCCAATAGCAAGGCGCACTATGAATCTACCGGACCGGAGATCTGGAACGACACTGACGGCAGAGTAACCCACTATGCGGCGGGCGTTGGAACTGGCGGGAGTATGTGCGGAGTGTCGAAGTATCTCAAGGAACACAACAGTGATGTTGTAACCGTGGGTATTGATACCTATGGCTCGGTGTTTAAAAAGTACAAGGAAACCGGTGTTTTCGACGAAAATGAAATCTATCCCTATATGACAGAGGGCATAGGCGAGGATATTCTGCCGAAGAATGTGGATTTTGATCTGATTGACCATTTCGTCAAAGTGACCGACAAGGATGCCGCGATAATGACGCGCAAGCTTGCGCGTGAGGAAGGGATGTTTTGCGGCTGGTCGTGCGGATCAGCGGTAGCAGGCGCGCTTGAGTGGGGCGCAGATAACATGACTGATGATGACATCATGGTGATAATTTTACCGGATCACGGTACACGCTATCTGGGTAAGGTTTATAACGACAGCTGGATGAAGGATCACGGCTTTCTCGAGGAGAGAGACTACTCAACGGCGGGTGATATTATTGGCAACTACGAGGCTAACCGTTCGATGTTGAGCATAGATGTCAGAACTTCGGTAAGCGAGGCGGTGCGGCAGCTTACCGAGGCGAATTTATCCCAGGCACCGGTGACCGATAATGGTGGATTTGTCGGCAGTCTTATTGATTCGAAATTGTTAACCCGCATGATTGATAATCCGGATATCAAGGAAGTGACGGTGGGTGAAGTAATGGGCAAGCCGTTTCAGATTGTTCCAAAAGACACCACCCTCGATGTGCTGGCGTCAATAATCAATCGTGATAATCCAGCGGTGCTGGTACCTGATGGCGGTGATGCTATGCGTATCATTACCCAGCACGATGTGCTCAAGGCTGTTACAGAAGCATAGGTGTATTTTTTTTCTGCAATTTGATTGCTCGTGCATGAAGAATACGCAATAGTGCTTTTTTATGGATGCCCGCTAATGGCCTCCTTCGGATAAATGGTTTCAAATGTCGGCATTCTGTTTCGGTGAGAGTCGAGTGATACCAATAAATTGCAAACGGGTGGCGGGGCTACTTGCGGTGTTGCTGCTCGTAGCACTGGGCGGGTGCGCTCCCTCCAGGACAAACAATCTGTTTTCCGCTGGATCCTGGAAACCCGAGCCGGCAAAACGGATTGAGGTGTCGACTGGTACTGGCAGGGTAATTACCAAGGCGTTCACCACGAACAATTGTGGTTCTGTGTCCCGCGGCGGGTTTATATGGTTCACATCTGCTGCCGATTTTGATCACTGGGTTGCTGCGTTCGATGTTGCGGAGGCGGAGACCGTCCGGGCAAGGGTTCCATTCGATGAAAAGGGCGCACTGTTGGTTGATTTCGGCAGTTTGCCCACGCCTGGTTATGATATAAGGCTTATGGAAAACCGTTTGGAATTCAATCGCGATAAAGCCATCGTTAAAGTTGATCTGGTTAAACCGGCAGGACAAACAAAGAAACGCGTCCAGATGATCTCACATCCTTGCGCACTGTTTGTAATGCCTAGATCCGGCTACCGCACCCTGGAGGTGCAAACCGGATTAGGCGATGTGTTAACAGTGTTTGCTAACCGCTAGTAGCCGGTGCGGTTATTAAATTTTTCATATGCATTAAGCATTAACTGTCTGTGTAACAGTGCCATTGCCTGCTACAAAAGCGTGGATACCTGATTAAAGAGACAGCTACGGTACTAAAACCGTTAAAGTCGACGTTTTTCCTGTGCGAAAAACCAGACCAGTCGATGTATCGTTCTGGCGCTATTTTTGTACGTTGTTTTAAAGATCACTTCGCCAGGGATAGAAGAAGTGACGTGTGGCGACCGTGGATTCCGGCGTTCCTGATGACAGATCATTGAATACATTAATGTAGCGGCATAGCTGCTATTGCCGAATCAATGAATGGTGTTGTTGAGCCTCCATAGATGCCCGGCACGATGTCGAGTCAGTTCAGTGCACTGTGCCGTCCAGACCTCTGGTGATGCAGCTTTTGAAAAGGCCTGCTCTGTTAGACACGGGCCATTGCCTGCGAGTTGCGCCTCGCTGTGAGCAAAATGACAAACCTCATTCGCAGCCTTTGAACGCCACCTACACTAGTAATAATTTTCTATGCAAGCACTTGTAATTGTACTGGCCTTTGCAGCTGGTTATCTGTTTAGACGTATCGGCTATCCGCCACTTCTGGGTTACCTGCTCGCCGGGTTTATCGCCTATGGTCTGGGAATTGAGGGGGGCGAACAGCTGCAATCAATTGCCGACATTGGTATCACGTTGTTGCTTTTTACTATCGGGCTCAAGCTAAACCCGAAAGACCTGACGCCGCGGTATGTGTGGGGCTCTGCGCTGCTTCACATGGTAGTGGCTGTGCCCTTGACGGCTGCGGTTATTTTGATTGTCGGTCAATTGTACGCGCCTCTGTCCTTCGATAGCCCTGTCGCCGCATGGACGCTGGCATTTGCGTTGTCTTTTTCCAGCACCGTACTGGCAATAAAGCTGTTTGAAGACCGCGGAGAGACGAGCTCTCACTACGCGTCCATTGCGATTGGTGTTCTCATTGTGCAGGACGTGTTGGCAGTGTTTTACCTGGTGATCAGCTCGGGACATCTGCCGTCTCCGTGGGCTATTTTGTTGCTTGGTCTGCCTCTGCTACGACCTTTGATTGCGCGATTAATGCAGTCGGTCGGGCATGGCGAGTTGCTGGTTCTGCTAGGGGTAATGTTTGCGTTAGGTGCGGCCGAGCTGTTTGAAGCGGTGGACCTGAAAGGAGGACTTGGGGCTCTGGTGGTGGGTACTTTGTTGCGTAGTGCGGATAAAGCCAAGTCCAAAGAAATATACGAACGATTGATAAACCTGAAAAATCTGTTGCTGGTCGCCTTTTTTGTCGCGATCGGCTACAACGGTATACCGTCAGTGCAAATGATGGGGGTCGCTGTTGTATTGTCGATGCTAATCGTATTGCGTCCGATAATCTATTTTTCACTGCTGACTATTTTTGGTCTGCGGGCACGAACTGGCTGGTTATCGGGGTTGTCGCTGTTTAGCTACAGTGAGTTTGGTTTGATAGTCGCCGCAATCGCAGTTGAGAAAGGGGTGTTTGGTGCCGACTGGGTGACCACACTTGCTCTGGCAATGTCTCTGTCTTTCTTTCTTGCCACTCCCTTAAATAACAAGGCGCATGCTCTTTATCAGAGGTATCAATCACGTGTACAACGCTGGGAGAATCCCGAGCACTTGCCGGAGGAGGAAATCAGTTCCCTTGGCAATGCAGGTACCGTGATACTGGGTATGGGAAGAGTGGGTCGTGCGGCCTACGATTCGCTTGTTGATTCCGGTATTACCGACATTGTTGCTGTGGAGGAAAACTATGAAAGTACCCTTGAGCTAAATGCCAAGGGCTACAATTGTGTTCATGGTGATGCATCTGATCGGGAGTTCTGGGAAAGTACCGGAATGGCTGCGAGAAAACTAATACTCGTCAGTCTCAGCAACCACAGGGAAGATTTGATCATTGTAGAACTTGCCAAAGAGTTGGGATGTGTAACATCGCTCTCTGTAGCAGCCAGGTTTCCAGACCACAAGGAGCAGCTTGAATCACTGGGGTGTTCGGCATTTTATCTGTATGAAGATGTCGGCAGGGATTTCGCTCAGTATGCCTTGAGCGGCAGTGAGAATAAAATATAAAACAAGGAACGTTAGTATTCCTGTTTCTTGTCATTCACAAATGCGGAAACGTGTAATAACTCATTTTCGGCGTACCATGTCCTGGCAGTTTTCAATGACCTTGTTTGCTGTTCAACGATGCCTCTTGTTTTATTGGCAATTCCTCAATAAACCGGATCACCGCTTGAGTGACGATCGCATTATTCTCCGGTGCGAGAATCTCACCCACGAGCACATGTTTACTGCTTCGATCAGGATCATCAATAACAAGTGTACGTTTATAACCGGTCAATTGTGTATAGAATTTCTCTATTTTTTTAGGATCTACCGTATCGTCTTGCGGTGAGTAGAGTACGAACACGGGCAGATTCAGCCGCGAGGGCAAATACTGGCGCGCGAGTTTCACTATTCCCATTAATGGCAGCAACGCTTTGACCGGATAGCGGCAGGCCCAGTATCTCTCCTGCGCATCGCTGCTGACCTCCACTGTACGGTATTCACCGATAATCGCCCTTGCCAGCTGTCCGCCCCAGGGAAGTAGCATGAGGTTGGCCCGGCGATCCTTTACACCGAAGTTTGGCGAGAAAAAAACCAGCGCACGAACGCAGCCTTTGAATTGTTCCTGGTGGGCTATCCACCACCCCAGGCTTGCACCGGTTGAACATCCGATAACGATGGTTTCTTCGCCAATGCAAGCGGCAATTGACAAAGCCTCGCTTGCGTCGTTGACCCACCTTTGCACCGATCCGTTTGCCATCGCATCGTCGCGGCGTCCGTTGCCGGCAAGGCGGGCATAGTAGATATTGCTTTCGAAGTGATTTGCGATATCACCGGGCACCGGTACAGATTCTTGCCTGGTTGCGGAGAAGCCATGCAGGTACACAAACGCATAACGGGTTTTATGTTTGCGAGTGGAGTCGGCCCAGACGATTGTTTTTTCAGCACCAGGCGTAATATCGGTAAACCGGTCTTCGGTGTTTTTTAGATAGACGTCGAGATCTTCAGGCAATTCAGTAATGGTAACCCGAGATTTAAGTGATACCCGCGGACCTGCCAGAAAAATGCCCGTGATGATCAGCACAAGAGCGATTGTAAAAATAAACATGTACTGACTATCTCTTATCGAAAAATGTCGTGCGCAATTGGCTATCTTCAGTTGTAAGGATTCAGCGTGGCAGTGGATAGAGTCCCCGGTTCATATTCTACGCGAAGAACGTTAGTTAGTTCACTGCAGGGATAAAGTAATTCACCGGTTGGCCGTAACAGTGGCGGTTCTGCAACACGCCTGGCGTCTCCAGGTGTATACGTGGATGTGTAACACACTGATTGACTGCGAAAGATACTTCGTGTGGCCGGTCAGGTGACAATAATAGTAGTAAAGCGGGCAAAGGGCCTCGCCAGTGAAAGGGTGTGTTTTGAATTATTCGGTTTGGCTGCGTCACAACGCGACTCGATCTTTCGAGAAGATGCGTTCCGTGTTTGCCGGCGGAAAAGTGTTCTCCGTTAGACCCTTCGATCTGGGTGGGCACGAAAATGGTGTATTCGACAGATCTGTAGTTGAGCTGCACGAAGCGCAACTGGCGTGTCAGGCAGCGCGTACAAGCCATGACATCGTAGCGAATCGATTGAAACGAACCGTTGATCAACTTGATCGGGTAGGTGAGACGTTGCCCGACGAGACTGCAACCGAATATTCCATGATGCAGGAAGCCTGGCTTAATGCTTCAATAGCGCATGTGGTGTCGGGCGAGAGACTGCAGAGCGCTATTGAAGCCGTTGAAATAGCTGCCGCATCAACTCGGCAGTCTGTTTTCGATAGCAGTGATAGACCATCTGATGCGGCAAACGATTCCGAATGGCAGCCCGGGTATAAGGAAGCGGCCTGATCTTGTCGCCTGAAATTGCGTGAGTCTCGCTGGTCAGGTATTGTGCTTTGAACTCTGCCTGACACGGCAGTGACCTGCATTTTCTACTCGTTGCATGTGATTATCATCTGTTCAATCGGTCCGATGTCGATGAAACTCTACCGAAATTTCGCCACGCAATCCGACATTGATGAACAGTACAATGCCGGCGCTTCGGTGGAAGGTTATCAGCAGTGGATGCAGTGGTATCAAAGAAGCAGTGCGGAGTATCGGAAACAAACCCGGCACTCTGTGCTTGCTTACGGACCCACGATCAGTGAGTCGCTAGAGGTTTATCCCGCAGCAGTCAAGAAGGCCCCGCTGGTTGTATTTATCCATGGTGGCTACTGGCGTTCGGGTGCTGCATCGGATTTTTCGTTTGTTGCCCGCGGACTTAACACGGCCGGGTACACTGTTGCTGTCATTGACTACGCACTTTGCCCATCAGTTGGAATTGAGGAAATTACCCGCCAGTCACGCGCGTCAATTGCCTGGTTGTACAGGAACGCTGGTCAGTTCAATGCCGACCCTGAAAAAATAACAGTCCTCGGGCATTCGGCCGGTGGTCAGCAGGTAGCCATGCTGCTACAAACTGACTGGACAGGACACTATGAACTGCCGCACGACATCATTACAGCGGCCATACCGGTCAGCGGTCTTTTCGATTTGCGACCGTTGCGCCATTCCTACTTACAGCCTGTGATCAATCTGTCCCACGAGACTGTCTACACACAGAGTCCTCTACTGCAGGAAATTCGCAGCGGTGTCTCACGAATTCTGGTGACTGTCGGTGCCCTTGAATCAGACGAATTTCATCGCCAATCAGAAAGCTATGCGGAAAGAGCATCAGCGGCCGGATACGATGTGGAGCTCTGGGTACAGCCAGACCGACATCACTTTGATGTGATTGCAGGTTTGCATGATGCCGAAAGTGAATTTGTAAATCGAATTTGTGCTATTGCCGGATAGCGGTTGACGCAGTGTTGGGGAAACTGCTGGCATCGAACCGGCAATCTTCAACCTGTGGCGTTGGCTTTTGTTTGAGCTAAAGTCAATTCAAACCGTGCAGCTGCCAGCGAGCTTTACGATGACAGGTTATCTGGCGCTGCGGTAACCTGGCCAGTTGACCGGATCACTGCCGAGCAAAGATTGCCATTCACTGATACCACGCGCCAGCGACTGCTCGGGAATATAGGATAGGTCGAAGATCATGCGCTTGCCAAGTGCGGAGTTTCGTGTGAGCAGAAAAGGGCCTGCTACGGAATTGTTAACCCGTACGGCAGTTTCGTTGCTGATGTCGATGGGTTCGTAATTGGTCATCATTTCAAGGCACGTGTCGCCACTGCCCGAAGATACTGGCCAGAGAACCAGCAGCGCGGGGTTTGCCGGTATGTTGGCGACAGGTGTTACCGGCAGTCTCTCCAGCATTGCTTTGCACATCGCCAGATCCCGATTGGTGTCCCGGTCTCGGCCAGTGCGGGAAAAGTGCACGACGGCAAGATTTTGCGCGTCTTCCGGTATAGCATCGATTGAGGCGACGGATAGCCATGAACCAGTTCCTGCCCGAGTTGGCGGGGTATTGTCAGCTATTGGCTTCGGTAATGTTGTTGTACCCGGTGTGACCGGAGCAGTAGTCTGAGCCGGCACAGTAGCTGGCGTCGGTGGAGGTGGCAAAGTGCTGATGGTGACCGGTCCGGATGACGGCTGAGGGTCTGACGCAGGTGGTGGTCCCGGGGTGATGTCGCCGAGATCATTCAATGGCTCTTCGAAAAAGGCACAGCCGGTCAGGGCAACTGTCGACGCTAGCAGAAGTGTGCAAAGCCAGGTTATTGATTTACGCATTTTAAAGATTCCGCTGGGTCAGTGCGCTTGAGGGAAGTTGCTCGAAGAATATCTGCGCTCGGTGTTCTGTGTTCGCGGTGCATTTTACAAGCTGCCATGCCGCAATAACAGTCTGAAAAAACCAGGTCGTAAGTTGGCACTACGTATGCCGCATAATACCCGGCTACTCTTTCAGGAACTTGTCCGAAGGTCGATGTATCGTGGACATATACACTTTCGAGCGAAGTGGTAAGTGTGGATGGGATCACGTTTTATTTCAAGACGTTGCATTTTGTTGTGTTGCCAATTGAAACCCGCTACTGTTCGAAGTCTGTCAATACCACTACAATTTTAGTAATCTTGCAGGAGAGCTAAATGAGCACAAACACCGCGCGTGATTTCGGTGACGGCGTAGATTTGTCTGCGTACGGAGTGAACAACGTCACAGATATTGTTCATAATCCGTCTTTTGAGCAGTTGTTCGATGAAGAAACCAGGGACGACCTGGTCGGGTTTGAGCGCGCTGTTGTCACTGATCTCGGTGCGGTGGCAGTGGACACCGGTGAATTTACCGGTCGATCTCCAAAGGACAAATATATAGTTCGCGACGACACTACACGAGACACGCTGTGGTGGTCCGATCAAGGCAAAAATGACAACAAACCGATAGACCAGGCGGTATGGGACGACCTGCGAACAGCGGTCGTTGATCAACTTAGCGGCAAACGGTTATTTGTTGTTGACACCTATTGCGGTGCGAACAGGGACACTCGTCTGGCCGTTCGGTTTATATGCGAGGTGGCGTGGCAGGCTCATTTCGTTACGAACATGTTCATCCGTCCAACAGAACTGGAACTTGCGAGTTATGAGCCGGATTTTGTCGTGCTCAACGGCGCAAAAACTGTCAACACCAAATGGCGCGAACACGGTTTGAATTCAGAAAATTTCGTCGCCTTCAACCTGACCGAAAAAATGCAGCTCATCGGCGGGTCGTGGTACGGCGGCGAAATGAAAAAGGGAATGTTCTCTTTAATGAATTACCTTCTGCCTCAACGCGGCATTGCCTCGATGCATTGCTCGGCGAATGTTGGCGCGCAAGGCGATGTGGCTGTTTTCTTTGGACTTTCCGGTACCGGCAAAACAACCCTTTCGGCTGATCCAAACCGTTTGCTTCTCGGCGACGATGAACACGGTTGGGATGATGACGGTGTATTCAACTACGAGGGTGGCTGTTACGCAAAAACTATCAGCTTAAGTCAGGAAGCGGAACCCGATATTTACAATGCAATCAAACGCGATGCGCTGCTCGAGAACGTAGTTGTTCGCGAGGACGGCTCGATCGATTTTGACGACGGCTCCAAGACCGAAAACGCCCGGGTCTCCTACCCCATCGAACATATCTCCCGAATCGTGAAGCCCGTTTCGTCAGCTGGCCACGCCACCAAAGTCATTTTTCTGTCTGCTGACGCGTTTGGTGTGTTGCCGCCGGTATCAAGGCTTACTCCGGAACAGACCAAATATCATTTCCTGTCGGGTTTTACAGCCAAGCTTGCCGGTACAGAGAGGGGTATTACCGAGCCGACGCCAACATTTTCATCATGCTTTGGCGCCGCGTTTCTGAGTTTGCATCCTACACGCTACGGTGAAGAACTGGTTAAGCGTATGGAGGCCTCGGGCGCCTCGGCTTACCTTGTTAACACTGGCTGGAATGGCAGCGGAAAACGCATTTCGATCAAAGACACCCGCGCCATCATCGATGCCATATTGAATGGCGAAATCGATAACGCAGAAATGCAAAAAATTTCGATATTCAACCTTGATGTACCGGTCTCCCTGCCGGGCGTGAGCGATGGAATACTGGATCCTCAGCACACCTACACCGACCCCGGCGAGTGGGAGAAACGCGCTCGCGATCTTGCAGGTCAGTTTATCGAAAACTTCAGAAAGTTCACCGACAATGCAGAAGGTGAGCGATTAGTGGCGGCCGGGCCACAGCTCTAGTGTTGCGCAACCTTTCAACTCATTTACAGGGTTTGATGGTTGCACCACATTGGCACACACCGTAGTCGTAGTGCACAAGCGCCAGGTGGATTTCACCTGGCGTTGCCGGTTTATCTAGCGAATGTCTCGTAGTTCTTTGCGTAAACGCTGTACGCGTGCGGCTATGCGATAACTCTGATTCGATTCACTCTGCACCGAGCGCAGGGCAAGTTCCAGTTGCTTGATTGACTCGCCCAGATCATCCAGTGACAAATAGTGATCTGCCATTGCCTCGTGAGCACCGGTTAAATTGCCTTTGAGTTTGTGCACTTCGGCGTACTTTCGATAGACATCCGGGGCGGGTGAAGTGCTGCTCCGCAGATAGGTTTGAATGACGCGTTCGGCGCGCCCCGAACGTCGCTGGCTGGTTAGCATCTGCAGATACTGTCGGGTAGCGGCATAGTTGTCCGGGTTGATGTCTATAATAGAACTTAGCAACCGCTCTGCCTTTGCGGTTTGGTTGTTATGTAGCGCGACTCGTGCAACAAGCAATTGAACCGGGGCGTTGTTTGCTTGAAGCTCGCTCAGTCTTTCCGCCAGCGGTAACGCAGATTTTGCATTTCCAGCGGCAAGTAATAGCAGTATCTGTCCGTACAAACGGACAGTTTCACTTTTGCCCAGGTGCCCGTCGGCAAGGGATTTTTGTAGCGAGTGAGGATTCGAGGAATGCATCACCCGAAGCTTCATTTGTTGTAGCTGGAAGTCGACACTGTCTTGTAGTCCAACCGGGTTGGCGAGTCGGGCGGCGTTATTACGTGCTTCGGAAATGCGATTGTTGGTCAGCGGATGTGTGCGAAGAAATTCCAGTTGTTTTCTGGAGTTCAGCGAAGTGCGACGGCGCAGGACTTCAAAAAAATCGACCATACCACGGGGATTGTACCCGGCGTCGGTCAGTAGCTGGATTCCAATACGGTCCGCTTCGTACTCGTGAACGCGTGTGTAGTTAATGGCCGACTGCCGGGCGGCTGCAATGCCAGTCAGCAGCGCAGCTTGACCTGCCTCCGCGGATTGCTGGCTCAGCAGTATTGCGGCGAGGATGGTGGCGGCAGTTTTCAGCCCGGTATTACCCTGCGACGCGTACAGCCTTGCGATGTGTCTTTGCAATACATGGGCGACTTCGTGTGCCATCACGCTGGCGACCTGACTCTCGTTTTGAGCTGCGGTGATCAGGCCGCTATTGATACCAATATAACCACCCGGTAGTGCGAAGGCGTTTATTTCAGGGTTGCGCACAACAAAGAATGTAAATTCAGGCGCATCCGCGCCATTCCACGATGCAACGAGGTCCTCGCCGAGCTTTTGCACAAAACTGGTGACTTCGAAATCGTCGACCAGATCGAGGTGTTCCCGGATCTGCAACATGTAGCTGCGCCCGATCTTGACCTCATCGCGAGGTGACATCACCAGATCGGCGGGCTCGCCCATCTGTGGCAAGTTTAGCTTTTGCAAGGCGTGCGCGGAGCCGGCACACAGGGCTATTGCGCCGCCTATTGCAATAATTGTGAGCGATTTTTTTAGCAGCGCACCGGCCTTCGAACGTAGCGGAGAGAACTGGACTACAGATAGCGACATCAGAAAGCGTACCTGAAACCCGTTCAAACGTGAATTGTGCTTTGGTTAATTGATACGACCGACCAGAAACCGGAATAGTTGCGTTTTTCCTTCGAAGATGTGCGCAGCGGCAGGTTTTGCGATGTCGCTGGATTGGTCTGACACCAGATTGGGTCGCATGGCACGAGGATTTACAGCGGGAGCGACCTTTCCGTGTGCCAGTCAGGCATGCGCTGTTACAACACTGGACGCTGCCAGGTCGAGATGTCATATTAAGCACCGGCGAGAATATGGCGCCAAAACAATTACGTCAATCCCGGGCGCAAGCCGCCCCGGCGTTTACCGGCGACCCCGGCACGGCAAAACCATAACCAACCCCTGGTGTACGCTTCGACGGTGGCGCGCCACAGGTTGAAAACACCGTTCCGTTCCGGGTAAATCGCAGTCAGTAATTCAAATAGATGAACAGGTGACATGACAGTGGAATTATCCGGTGGCGAGATAATTATCCAGACTCTGCAAGATGAGGGTGTTGAATACGTTTTTGGTTATCCGGGCGGCGCGGTGTTGCACATCTACGATGCAATTTTTCGCCAGCAGGCGGTCAAGCATATTCTGGTGCGCCATGAGCAGGGTGCGACGCATATGGCAGACGGGTACGCTCGCGCCACCGGCAAACCGGGAGTCGTACTGGTCACGTCTGGTCCCGGCGCTACAAACGCGATAACCGGTATCGCAACTGCGCACCTCGACTCTATCCCTCTGGTGGTTATAACCGGACAGGTGACGTCAAAATATATTGGCACCGATGCGTTTCAGGAGGTCGATGCCATCGGCTGCACCCGACCCTGCGTTAAGCACAATTTCATGGTCAAGGGTATCGATGATATCGCCGAGGTTATGCGCAAGGCATTTTATGTGGCGACCACTGGCAGGCCTGGCCCGGTCGTGGTCGATATTCCGAAAGATTTTACCGCGCCGCATGTGAAGATCCCTTATGAGTACCCGGCGGAAGTGTCGATGCGTTCCTATGTTCCGGTGAGCGGTGGCCATAGCGGACAAGTGCGAAAAGCGGTTGAGCTGCTTGCGCAGGCCAAAAAGCCGATGATTTACAGCGGAGGTGGCGTGTTGATGAGTGCTGCTGCCGCCGAGTTAACCCAACTTACCCGCGAACTTGGATACCCCATAACCAGTACATTAATGGGGCTGGGAGGCTATCCGGCATCGGATGACCAGTTTATCGGAATGTTGGGTATGCACGGCACTTATGAGGCAAACATGGGCATGCATCATTGCGATGTGTTGCTTGCAATCGGTGCCAGATTTGATGACCGGGTAACCGGTGAGGTAGCGCATTTTTGTCCGGATGCCAAAATTATTCACATAGATATAGATCCAACTTCAATATCCAAGAACGTCGGGGTAGATGTACCGATTGTTGGCGATGTAAAAAAAGTGTTGCTGCGTATGCTCGAACTATTGGCGGAAGACAGCAGGCGTGCCAATCCGGAAGATATTTCGGCCTGGTGGAGCCAGATTGGAGAGTGGCGTTCGATCAAAAGCCTGGGTTATGACCACAGTGACACCGTAATCAAACCACAATTCGTAATAGAAAAGCTTTGGGAGGTCACTGGTGGGGAGGCGTATGTGACCTCTGACGTGGGGCAGCACCAGATGTGGGCGGCACAGTACTACCGTTTTGACAAGCCGAGGCGCTGGATCAATTCCGGCGGTCTGGGCACCATGGGTTTCGGACTGCCTGCTGCAATGGGTGTCAAGTTCGCTTTCCCTGATGCAGATGTTGCGTGCATAACCGGTGAGGCGAGCATCCAGATGTGTTTGCAGGAGCTTTCTACCGCCAGCCAATATGGTTTGCCGGTGAAAGTCATCAATCTCAACAATCGCTATTTAGGTATGGTGCGGCAGTGGCAGGAATTTGCCTATGAAGGTCGCTATAGCCACTCCTATGTCGATGCGCTGCCGGATTTTGTAAAACTGGCTGAATCCTACAACCATGTGGGGATGCAGATTGACAAACCGGGTGACGTAGAAGGGGCGCTGCGTGAAGCATTTTCCATGAAAGAGCGTCTGGTGTTTATGGATTTTATTACCGACGATACTGAAAATGTCTATCCGATGATTGAGGCTGGTAAGGGACATCAGGAAATGCGGTTGCATCCGAACAGCGTGGCGCAGGTTTAATGAAAGAGAACAGGCATATCATTGCGGTGCTGATGGAAAACGAATCAGGCGCACTTTCGCGGGTTGCCGGTCTATTCAGTATGCGCGGCTACAATATTGAATCGTTAACCGTAGCACCAACAAACGATCCAACGTTGTCACGTGCAACTGTAGTAACCCGGGGAGATGATCGAACCATCGAACAGATCACCAAGCAACTCAACAAGCTTGTGGATATTGTGCGCCTGGTCGATTTGACAGAAGCCACTCATGCCGAGAGGGAAATGATGCTGATCAAAGTGCGCGCGACCGGTGCCCAAAGAGAAGAGATCAAACGACTGACAGATATATTTCGCAGCAAAATCATCGACGTTACCGAATCTACCTATATTGTTGAGTTGACCGGTGATAGTGACAAGCTCGATGCGTTTATGCGCAGTGTTGGTGATGAACATATACTTGAAGTGGTTCGTTCCGGTGTAACCGGCATTGCAAGGGGTGAAAGAGGCCTAAAAGTCTGACAACGCAAATGAATAACCTACAGCCTTGCGAACCGGAAAGAGTGCCCGCTGAAATTGGCAAGAAGAAACGTGCCAGGGGCATTTACCTGCTGCCTAATCTGTTCACTACCGCAGCTCTTTTTGCGGGTTTCTACGCCATCATAGCGGCGATCAACGATCGCTTTGAATTTGCAGCAGTAGCGGTGTTAATTGCGATGGTGCTGGACGGGCTCGACGGTCGAATTGCCCGAATGACTAACACCCAGAGTGATTTTGGAGCAGAGTACGACAGTATGTCTGACATGGTTTCGTTTGGGCTGGCGCCTTCGTTAATCATGTATGAATGGTCGCTGCACCATTTTGCCCGACAGGGGTTTGGACATGTCGGCTGGGTAGCGGCCTTCCTGTTTGCCGCCTGCGCCGCGCTACGGCTGGCAAGATTCAACGTTCAGATTGGCAAGGTCGACAAAAAGTTCTTTGTCGGGTTGGCCAGCCCGGCAGCTGCAGCGTTGCTGGTGTTAACGGTGTGGGTGTTTCATGACGCCGGATACACGGGTAACCAGGTGGTGAGTGTAGCCTTTGTGGTAACGGTCAGTGGTGCTTTACTGATGGTGAGTAATTTTAAGTACTACAGCTTTAAGGACATCGGTGCCAATAAGCGTGTGCCGTTTTTTGTACTGCTGATACTGGTATTCGTGTTTGTGTTTACCTCGCTCGACCCGCCGAAGGTGTTGTTTTCCTGCGTAATAGTTTACGTACTTTCCGGTCCGGTTTTTGGTGCGTGGCGACTGTTGCGTCGCCGGCGCAGAGCCGGGTCGGCTGGCTAGAATTCCCACAAACCGCGAGTGAACAGTTTAAACATTCAATACCTGACATCGATGGGCATCGAAACATGGTCGCTGCGCGACCACATGACGTCGGAATCTTTGTCCGATGTGCCCTCAAAACCATTGAACGAACCGCCGTCCAGTACCGCTGAAGTACTTGCAGACGGGCTGCCCCCTGTGTCGACCTGGAATTTGCAGGAAGTCGGGGAGAAAATTGCAAGCGCTACGGTAAGCTGTGAATTGGCCTCTACTCAACCTGGAAATGCAGACGTTCTGGTAATTATAGAACGGCCTGCATTAAGCGCTGATAGCCGAACATTACTGGCGTCCATGATGAAGGCCATTCAGGTGAACATCGACGATCAAGTCATTGGCACACTCGTTACACGCTCTGCCGAAACAAGTGTAGAGCCATCAGAGGAAAACACTTCTGTCGTTGAATTGATAAGGTTGGTCAATCCTGCTGTAGTACTGTTGATGGCCACTCTGGCTAACAGCTGTGGCATAGAGCACCTCGGCCCGCTGCGAAGCAGGCACTACCCGTTGACGGCACTGAATACTACACTTGCAGTCACGCTTCATCCGCAGGAATTGCTGGATAACGCCGAGGCAAAACGACCGGCCTGGGAAGATCTCAAGCGAGTAAAAACGATTCTTGATCGAGGTCATGATTTTGCCTAGAACAAATATCATCCCGATGGCAATGGCA
>CAYPCS010000003.1:93129-156740 GCA_964409275.1 uncultured Granulosicoccaceae bacterium | reverse complement strand
CGTTGCCCTCTTTGAAAGCCGGATAAAAAAGATCGGGATGCGACAAGTGTATTCGTTGATACCGGCCTCGTTTGCGATATGAAGACCCTGAATAGACAAGCCAGCCACAGCGTCGAAAATAATTGCGACAGTGTGACTGAAACACTCCTGATCAGAGCCATGCAACTGGCAGATCTGGATGAGGTGTTGAGAATAGAGCGTGGAAGTTATCAGCTGCCGTGGGATGAGCAAATTTTCAGGGATTGCATCAATGTCGGTTATCATTGTCTGGTGCTTGAGAAGTCGCCGGGCATATCGGGCTATGTGATTTTTACCTGCGCGGCAGAAGAATCACACATACTTAACCTGTGTATTGATCCAATACAGCGAAAGAACGGCTTTGCACAGGCACTATTGGCCCAGGCCATGTCAGTGGTGATCGTCGGCGGGGCCAAAACCATGTTTCTCGAAGTTCGGGAATCCAACGCACAGGCAATACATTTGTATGAGAAAGCCGGTTTTTTGGAAACCGGTCGCCGCGTAAATTACTACAGAACTGTTGATGAAGCCGGAACAAAAAGTACTACCAACCGTGAAGATGCGCTGGTGATGGCGAGGGATCTCGGGCGTTAATACAGGGCACACGAGGTGCTACGCGATGCACACCTTGAACACGGTAAATCAGAACTATTGAACAACACGAAACCGCCCGGCAGAAACTCTGCTATTTGGAACACCCCTCAACGGTGCTTTTTTATTGATCATTGTCTTACACAAAACCTGATTTATTACACCAATAGCCGTAAAAACGCCTCGTTGTGGCACGTTCCAGCTACGTAGAGTTCTACCGCTCGGACTCTTTACCTGGATCTACAGTCGCCGGGTAACGGTACAGGAAGAAAAAATGACAGATGCAAAACTGGAAGAAGAGATTAATAACAGACGAACGTTTGCAATTATCTCACACCCGGATGCAGGCAAAACCACGTTAACTGAAAAGCTATTGCTTTTTGGTGGCGCAATTCAGTTGGCCGGTACGGTGAAAGGTCGCAAGGCGGCACGTCATGCTACCTCTGACTGGATGCGTATGGAACAGGAACGGGGTATATCCGTTACCTCGTCGGTGATGCAGTTCCCGTACAAAGATCGTGTTGTCAATTTGCTTGATACACCGGGCCATGAAGATTTCTCCGAGGATACCTATCGCACATTGACCGCTGTCGACTCTGCATTGATGGTGATAGATGTTGCGAAAGGTGTTGAGCCCCGGACTGAAAAACTGATGGAAGTGTGCAGACTGCGTACAACACCGGTAATGACGTTTATCAATAAACTCGACCGGGAGGGAAGGGATCCCATCGATCTGATGGATGAGGTTGAGCAGATGCTAAACATTCGCTGCGCCCCTGTTACCTGGCCTATCGGTATGGGCAAGCGACTCAAGGGTGTGTATCACCTGCGCAATAATACAGTACATTTTTATTCTTCGAGGCATGGCGGCAAAGTGCAGGAAGGAGAGGTAGTCAGCGGTCTGGACAATCCCAAACTCGATGAAATTCTGGGGGATATGGCGGCAGAGTTGCGAGAGGAACTTGAACTTGTGCAAGGTGCGAGCAACGCGTTTGATCACGAGCAATATCTTGCCGGCGAACTGACACCGGTCTTTTTTGGCTCGGCAATAAATAACTTCGGGGTTGCGGAGCTGCTCGACGATTTTGTTGAATATGCGCCCGGCCCGCAACCTCGCCAGACACTGACGCGTGAGGTTAGTCCTCTGGAAGACAAATTTTCCGGGTTTGTCTTTAAGATTCAGGCCAATATGGATCCGCAACACCGTGATCGAATTGCATTTTTGCGTATCTGCTCTGGCCAGTACAACAAAGGTATGAAAGCTCGGCATGTGCGGCTGAAAAAAGATATCAAGTTTGCCGATGCGCTGACCTTTTTTGCTGCCGACCGGGGTAGCCTGGATGTCGCCTATAGTGGCGATATCATAGGCCTGCATAATCACGGCACAATCCGTATTGGTGACACATTTACGATTAACGAAGAACTACTGTTCACCGGGATACCAAATTTTGCACCCGAATTATTCCGACGCGCGGTACTGCGTGACCCGCTAAAAATGAAGCAGTTACAAAAGGGACTGGGCCAGTTGTGTGAAGAGGGGGCAACGCAGTTATTCAAACCACTAAACAATAACGATCTTGTACTCGGCGCCGTCGGGATACTGCAATTTGATGTAGTCAGTCAGCGTCTTCAAGATGAGTATAAAGTGGACTGTCAGTTCGAGACGGTCAATGTTCAGCAGGCCCGATGGATCAAGCTCGACGATGAAAAAATGCTGAGTGATTTCAAAACCAGGGCGGCGGCAAATCTGTCAATCGATCACGCGGACGAACTGGTGTATCTGGCGCCGACCCGTGTGAATCTGCAGATGACGCAAGAGCGATGGCCGGATATAGAGTTTCTGGCAACGCGGGAGCAATCGGGTATCAACTGAGCCCGGATTATTTTGCTTTGCGTGCATTGGTTTGCCACAAGGCTTCTAAATCAAACCGGTGTATCGCTTGGTTCATAGTCGCCCCCACCCGTATCCCGGTTCAAACAGGTTCTGACGGCTGTGCGCCCGATTTTACAGGCTGCAAGCAATGAGTCTGAAGGTGTTTGCCTGACATGAATTGGAACGCATCTCCGGACCGCCTGGCTCGAAACTGAGACACCGGATAGATTTTTCGCCAGTCCAGATTCGACTCTTGCCATGATTGTTGCTTGGCAGTCCGTATGGCCAGTATGGGCCAGCGGTACACAGGAAAGGCAATGAGCGGTTTTTTGCGAAGCATGGCGGGGCTCGCTGTGGCATGCAGTTGCCAGGCAAATGCCGGTGATTTTTATGGTTCGGCCGGTTTTCAGCAAAATACGATTAAAATCAGCGATTCCTCCTTTAGTGTCTACGGCGCAACCGCAAGAGTGGGTGCCTGGATGCTGCCGGGTATTGGTTTTGAGGTGGCTGCCACAATCCCGGCTACGGATGAACGCCAAAGTGACGTCATAGTAGGTATGGATAGTTTGGTGTCAGCAGGAATCAGACTGGAAAGCCCTTCGTCACTAAATCGGCGGACGGCGACGTACGTTTTGGGTGGTTTCGCTACTGCACGAATAAGCAGTATGACTGGCGACTCCACGCGAACGTCAAACAACTACAACGGCGGCTTCGTCGGTGTTGGGCTACTGCACACAATAAACCTGAAGTCACATCTGACATTTGATTACGTTTACTACAAAGTGGATGACTCAATTGCAATACCGAGCTTGCGCTTTGGCTTTCGGCAATTGTTCTGATCTGGTTGATACCTCTCTCATGCAACGATTTAAAGTTCCGGTTTCGGGTTTCCTGTGCATCGATGCTATGCGTCCGCGCGCAGCAAAGACATTGTTGTCGATTGCTCTCGGCGCCTTGCTGGCAGGCTGTGACGCGGACAGCAGTGCTGATTTGGTGGCGCAAGTGGAGCGCACCGAGTTTGGCTTGCAAACACTGGTTCCCTCGGCGACTGATGTCACTTTAAGTGTTGGTCAAGCAGCATCTCTGACCTCGAATGGATTGTTTCGGGATGGTACGTTGAGAAAGCTCGATGGTACCGTCTGGACGAGTCTGGATCCGTCCGTGGCGGTGGTTGATGATAACGGCGCAATTACAGCAGTAGGGGAAGGCTCGACTGCGATAGAGCTAACGTTCGATAACCTGTCAGAGCAAGCTATTGTTACGGTTACCGAAGCAACTTTGCAGGCTCTTGAAGCGATTCCTGTCAGCGTGGAGATGGATGAGTGCAGTGTGTCGGTATTGTCTGTGCACAGCGTTTTCTCCGACGGTACTGAACACTCCGTGCCAGTTGATACAACGGTAGTATCAGGCGATGAAAGCATCGTGACGGTACAACGTTTACAAGTGATCGATAGTGAATCGGAAACACAAGATAACGCGGCATCTGAAGCCGTACAGTATCAGTTGGTATCTCACAATGCGGGAAGTACAGAGATAACTGTGTCGTCAGGCGATTTTACGTCGGTTATTCCGGTGGTCGTGCTTGATACACTTACTGAAATCGATATAGGTGGCAGTCAACTACTGCTGGAGCCGGGAGACACGCTTACACTAACGGCGACTGGTTTTTTCAGTGACGACAGCAGCGCCGAAATCAGCGCCGAAGGTCGCTGGAGTTTAATTGCCGAGGACGGTACTGATCTGGGCGTCGAGTTGTCGATACTTGACACGTTTGGCCACGAGGAACGTCCAGACACTGATGAGAACGAAACGGATCGGGATGAAACCGATCGGGACGAAACAGACCAGAATGAGCCGGACGATAGCGAAGAGGATCTGATTGAAGAAGAGACAGAGTCCGATGAGCCGTTTGCGGTTCTGTCCGGCAACGGTAATGGCAGCTCCAGCGTGCGTACAAATCAACCCGGCGTTGCAGAGCTTCGTTTTGAGTGTGGAGGTCTGGTACAGACAGCGCAGGTAATTATTGAATCTCCCCCGGTGTTTGAAACTATCTCAATCGACGCCACCGAAGCTGATGGACTGGTCGCCGGAGATTCAGCGATTGTTGTTGCAGCTGCGATTTTCACGGACGGTGAAATTGGTGAGTTTGAAGAAAATATACAGTGGTCACTAGGCGGCGACAATGCAGAGCTGGACGTTGTCCCGGGCAACGTAAATGCGATTGAAATTCTTGTTAATGATGACGTTGTACTTGAAACAGAAATTGAATTGACCGCCAGCGTCGGTGATGTCGTTGAAACAATAACATTGACTGTAAATGAAGGTGTAAGCGATTCGCTGCAAAGCCTGCATTTGAATTACATTGATGAGGATGGTGAACCAGTTGAGATTGCCAGCAACCGGGTTCACCAGATTGATGTCGGTGACGTTGTGCAATTTCAGCTCGTTGGTGAATATTTGAGCGGCCGCATGGAACCACTGGAAGATGTATTTTGGGGGAACGTCACCCCGTCCGTAGCCACAGTTGATTTGGACGGAGTTGTAACTGCCGTGAGCGCGGGCAGCGCGTTTATATCGGTAGCAGTCGCTGGTGAGCAGATTAATCTTCCGTTACTGGTAAATGAATCCACTGTCGTTACCGTTGAAGACACAGAGACATCCGAAGAGACGGATGTACCAGACACCACAGAGGACCCGGATGCAGCACCCGATGCCGGGGATTCGGCGACTGAATAGACTCAGTCAGGGTTCTCTGCGTTCTTGCTTACGATGATCGTCACTTTGCATTAACCCGCGCCATGCTCGCAAGAAAACGTTTTGTATAGACGTACGAAGCGCGATAGGGTGGTGCCATGGATAAAATTCCCGCAGCGGTAGACGAACATGCATCGGTTAGAGCGCGACCTCTGGCGGTAGCTGATGATCGTGATTTCAAACGAATAGAAGCTGCGCTGCATTTCGTCGCCGCGCGCTTTCGCGATCAACCGGCACTGGCAGACATTGCCGCCTCGGTGAATCTGAGCGAGTTTCATTTTCAGCGAATGTTTAATCGTTGGGCGGGAGTGTCCCCAAAGCAGTTTCTGCAATTCCTTACTGTACAGCACGCCCGTGAATGCCTGGCCGCTGAAATGACCGTTCTTGACACCGCTTACGCCAGCGGGCTTTCTGCGCCGGCCCGGTTAGGTGAGCTTTTTGTTCGCCTCGAGGCAGTAACACCGGGTGAGTTTCGTCGAAGAGGTGAAAAGGTTAATGTTAAATACGGATTTCACCAAACCGTTTTTGGTGAGTGTCTGCTTTCCTGCACGAGTCGCGGTATCACCGGGCTGATTTTCTGCGACGAAAGCCGGAGCAGTGCATTGAAAGAGATGCAGTCGCGGTTACCTCTTGCTGTTTATACAGAAGATTTAAATGCAACGGGTTTGTTGTGCGAACAGATTTTTAGTGCGCTATACAAAACAGATGCTAATACCCGGTTAACATTGTGTGCGGTCGGCACTCCGTTCCAGGTAAAGGTTTGGGAGGCGTTGTTAAAAATACCGAGCGGCCATCGGGTCAGCTATCAACAGGTCGCCAGTAATATCGGTAAGCCATCGGCGGTCCGTGCGGTCGGTACAGCAGTCGGGCGTAACCCGGTGGCGGTTCTTATACCTTGCCATCGAGTGATTCGAGGCGACGGCATGCCAGGAGGTTATCACTGGGGTTTAGGGAGAAAGCTGGCATTGCAAGGGTGGGAGTCGGCGTCGAATATATAATAAGTATCGATTTGCTCATGGATATTGTTAATTATAATTAACAATTTGAGGCAAAGGCCGTTTATTGTTCTGGGCGAGTAACAATAACAAGAAGCTTGCAGAACAGGCCCATGGGGAAGTAAATTAAAAAGGATTCATTGCGCCCGGTATAATACCGGGCGTCGTTTTTTACCCTGTAGAAATCGTTTTTTTACTCGACACCTGGATCTTCTCATCCAGCGGATTTACCTGACCTTCACTGGTCAATTGAAAGTGATATCTTGCTGTATCTTTGCTATTACCAAAATATCGGCACTAACAAATCTACGCGCGGTTTCTGCACTTGCGCCTCTATGCCTTTCACTGACGTTGCGTTAAGTGTGTGGTGCCAATGGTGAGCGTTTTGGATACACCCCCGTTTTCCTGTCTTCGACAGTTGGTCGCGACAGCATGCGTGTGAGCCTCTGTATCGTCAACTACTAAAGTTGACGTTTACGTAAACGTCAATATAATAAAACAGGTGTTTTAAGCTGGTTAAGCTACAAGGCTGGTAGTCATCTTGAGTTAAGTGTCTAGTGGCACTGCTGTTGCCGCAAGTTAGTCAAAGACCTGCAAACGGAGAAAGGTAATGTTCCATGCATCAATGAATTTCGCATTGGGGGATGAGGTGGAGGCATTACGTGAGGCCACCCATCGCTGGGCACAGGAGCGAGTGGCGCCGATGGCGGCACACATCGATCAATCGAACAGTTTTCCCGCCGAATTATGGCCAGAGATGGGTGAGCTGGGTCTGCTGGGTATCACTGTCAGTGAGGAATATGGGGGATCAGAAACAGGCTATCTGGCTCATACCGTAGTGGTTGAAGAAATAGCTCGTGCCAGTGCATCGGTTTCCCTGTCCTATGGTGCCCATTCAAACCTGTGCGTAAACCAGATAATGCTCAATGGTACTAGTGAGCAGCGTCAAAAATATTTGCCCAAACTGGTTAGTGGCGAACATGTCGGTGCACTTGCTATGTCAGAGGCTGGCGCCGGTTCAGATGTGGTTTCCATGAAGCTCAAGGCAGAGAAAAAAAACGGTTACCATGTGCTCAATGGAAGCAAGTACTGGATCACCAACGGACCGGATGCCAACACGTTGGTGGTGTATGCTAAAACTGATCAGCAAGCGGGCTCTCGCGGTATTACTGCATTTATTATCGAGAAAGAATTTAAAGGCTTCAGCACATCGCCGCATTTCGATAAACTGGGTATGCGAGGGTCGAATACCGCGGAGTTGATTTTTAGCGATTGTGAAGTGCCGGATGAAAATATACTTGGTCTGGAAGGCAAGGGCGTAAGTGTTTTAATGTCTGGTCTCGATTATGAAAGGGTGGTGTTGTCGGGTATCGGTATAGGCATAATGCACTCTTGCCTCGACCATGTAATGCCTTACATGCATGAGCGAAAACAGTTCGATCAACCGATCGGTAACTTTCAATTGATGCAAGCCAAAATTGCCGACATGTATACCGTGATGAACTCGTCGCGCGCCTATGTCTACGCAGTAGCAGGAGCCTGTGATCGTGGTGAGGTTACCCGTCAGGATGCTGCAGGCTGTGTACTTGTTGCCAGTGAGAAAGCCATGGAGCAGTCGGTGCAGGCGGTACAGGCAATGGGCGGTGCGGGGTATATGAACGACTCACCACTGAGTAGAATCATGCGCGATGCAAAGCTTATGGAGATCGGTGCCGGCACCAGTGAAATTCGGCGCATGTTGTGCGGACGTGAATTAATGCGGGTGACCAGTTGACTGTTATTCGGTCGTCGGTATCGGTCAATGCCGACGCGTTTAGAGATAACCTGGTAGCGCATGAAAAAGCACTGAAAGAAGTACGCGAAGCAGCGGCACGCAGCGCGGCCGGCGGTGGTGAAAAATCCCGTGAGCGTCACGAATCGCGCGGAAAAGTGTTGCCCAGAGAACGAGTTGCCAATCTGCTGGATCCGGGATCACCGTTTTTGGAAATTGGCGCCACTGCGGCCCACAATATGTACGATAATGCCGCGCCCTGTGCAGGGCTAATTACCGGTGTCGGAAAAGTCAGCGGACAGGATGTGATGATTGTCTGCAATGATGCAACGGTCAAAGGTGGAACCTATTACCCGCTCACCGTAAAAAAGCATTTGCGCGCCCAGGAGATTGCACAGCAAAATTTTCTACCCTGTATCTATCTCGTCGATAGTGGTGGTGCAAATCTGCCAAATCAGGATGAGGTATTTCCGGACAGGGATCACTTTGGTCGCATCTTTTATAACCAGGCGAATATGTCTGCCGCCGGCATTCCTCAAATTGCTGTAGTGATGGGCTCGTGTACTGCAGGTGGTGCCTATGTGCCAGCCATGTCCGATGTCACTATTATCGTTAAGGAACAGGGCACAATTTTTCTGGCAGGGCCACCATTGGTCAAGGCTGCTACCGGTGAAGTTGTGAGTGCGGAGGCGCTCGGTGGCGGAGATGTGCACACAAGGCTATCGGGGGTTGCAGATACGCTGGCGGAAAACGATCGTCACGCTCTGGCCCTGGCTCGGCTGGCGGTTGCCAATCTCAATCACTCGCATCAATCAGCTATCGAATTGCTCGATAGCGAAGACCCGCTTTACGATCCCGCTGAGATTCCCGGTGTGGTACCTGCCGATCTGCGAACGCCATATGACATTCGTGAGGTAATAGCCCGCGTTGTCGATGGCTCGCGATTTGATGAATTCAAGGCGCGCTTCGGCGCTACGCTGGTTTGTGGATTTGCCCATGTGCACGGAATTCCTGTGGGGCTGGTGGCTAACAACGGTGTCCTGTTCTCCGAGTCGGCGGTCAAAGGTGCTCACTTTGTCGAGTTGTGCTCGCAGCGCAAAATACCGCTGGTTTTTTTGCAGAACATCACAGGCTTTATGGTCGGCCAGAAGTATGAGAGCGAGGGAATTGCACGCCACGGGGCGAAGCTTGTCACCGCCGTTGCATCAACCAAAGTGCCCAAGATTACGGTGCTTGTCGGTGGTTCGTTCGGGGCAGGTAACTACGGCATGGCAGGCCGTGCGTATAGTCCCCGGTTTCTCTGGACGTGGCCCAACTCCAGAATTTCCGTGATGGGCGGTGAGCAGGCAGCGGGTGTACTGGCCACCGTTAAACGAGATGCGATGGAGCGCAAAGGCGAGCACTGGTCAGCGGATGAAGAGGCGAGTTTTAAACAACCAACTATAGATATGTTTGAAGCACAATCGCATCCCTTATACGCCTCGGCACGCCTTTGGGACGACGGGATAATTGAGCCGGCTAAAACTCGTGATGTGTTGGCCCTGAGCTTGTATGCCAGTCTAAATGCACCGATTGAAGACACGCGCTTTGGCGTGTTTAGAATGTAGGATGGCGAATTTGTTTTCCAAAATTCTAGTTGCGAATCGTGGCGAAATAGCATGTCGCATCATTCGCACGGCACGCGAGACGGGTGTTCGGACGGTAGCGGTTTATTCCGATGCAGACGCAGGATCCATGCATGTCGCAATGGCGGACGAATCGGTACGACTCGGTCCGCCTCCGGTGACAGAAAGTTATCTACGAGGTGATTTGATAATCAGGGCAGCGCTTGAATGTGGTGCTGAAGCAATTCATCCTGGCTATGGTTTTTTATCTGAAAATCCACAATTTGTAGATGATGTGGTTGCTGCCGGCTTGCGTTTTATAGGCCCCTCATCTGACGCCATTCGTGCCATGGGTTTAAAGGACGCTGCCAAGTCACTAATGGAGCGCGCCGGTGTGCCCGTGGTGCCGGGTTACCACGGCGAGAATCAGGATTCGGAGTTTCTGGCTGCAGAAGCCGCACGAATAGGCTACCCGGTTTTAATAAAAGCACGCGCCGGTGGCGGTGGCAAGGGAATGCGACGGGTTAACGAGGCCTCGGAGTTTCTAGCCGCACTTGCCGGTGCGCAACGGGAGGCGACGGCAAGTTTTGGCGACTCGGCCTGTTTGATAGAAAAGTACGTAGATACTCCCCGCCATATAGAAATTCAGGTATTCGGTGATGACCATGGCAACGTAGTACATTTGTTTGAGCGCGATTGTTCACTGCAGCGGCGGCATCAAAAAGTAATCGAAGAAGCCCCTGCGCCCGGTATGACACCTGCCATGCGGGAAGCTATGGGTAAGGCGGCTGTAAAAGCCTGCAAGGCGATATCGTATTCAGGCGCAGGAACTGTTGAGTTTATCGTCGACAGCTCAAAAGGGTTGCGTGAAGACGGATTCTGGTTCATGGAAATGAATACCCGGTTGCAGGTTGAACATCCAGTCACTGAAGCAATCACCGGTCAGGATCTGGTTGCCTGGCAACTGTTGGTAGCATCTGGCCATCCGTTACCTCTGAGTCAGGCCGAACTAACCATTAATGGTTGGGCTTTTGAGGCGCGTATTTACGCTGAAGATGTTGCCCGTGGCTTTCTGCCTGCTACCGGCACCCTGAATTACCTGCAGTTTAGTGAGGTGGCCCGGGTGGATACCGGTATTCGGCAAGGGGATACCGTCACTCCGCACTACGATCCGATGATCGCCAAACTCACAGCGCACGCCCCCAATCGTGACGCTGCGTTGAAAAAACTGGCGCTTGCATTAAGAGGGACCCATGCCGCAGGCTCCACGACCAATATCAACTTTCTGGCAGCGCTTTGTGTTCAGCCGGAGTTTGTCAACGGCAATGTAGATACCGGCCTGATAGAACGCGATATAGAACGCTTGTCCGGGAATGAAGCCACACCAACCGAAGTGGTTGCGATGGCAGCTATTGGTGCCTGTGGACTGATCGCTGATAACCCGCCAATGACAGGCTTTTCGTTGTGGGAGCCGCTACAACAAACACTGTCACTATCGACTTTGACGGGTGAACTGTTCGAGGCTCGCATAAGTGTCACTGACCATCAAACCTTCGATGTTCGGCTAGTCGATACCCGCCACACGGTAGTTATTCGCGATTTATCCAGCGGCAAAATTGAAGTCGACAGCCGCATCTTTACAAGTGTTATCGTACGTGGCGAATTTGCTGTCAGCGTATTTTCGGATCGGTCCTGGTACTTTGAAGTGGGCGATCCTCTGGAGCAATCTTCAGATCTGGCTACGGGCGGTGATCATCTATTAGCACCGATGCCAAGCCAGGTTAAACTGGTGAACGTGGCCCCAGGTGATGAAGTTGTTGCCGGTGACGCGCTAATTGTACTCGAAGCTATGAAAATGGAGCACACACTTCTAGCACCACGGAGTGGAGTTGTGGCAGACGTATTTTGCGATGCCGGGGATCAGGTAGAAGACGGCACAGTGTTGCTGAGTCTTTTGACGGAAGAGGACGCCGTAGAGTAGCAAACCTGACGTTTTTGGTTCTAAACCCCGGTGCTACCTGTCCCGGGGAGTAAAGTCTGGCCGCGCAGGTTTCAGGCTGCGATATCGTTGCTCGCCGAATTTTGTTTGTCATTGGCAGCCGTGAGTGGTTGCAGGTGGGACAAGCACAGTCTGATGTGAGAGGCAACCGCCACTGGCGCCAGTGTGGAATCCCAGTAGTCGAGTGACGCTTTTTGCAGATCGGCCATGCGCTCGGGGCTTTCCAGCAAGCTATCCAGAATATCGGGAAGTGTTTTCCAGTCCTGGACAATGATCGCAGGTGAGTTGGCGGCGAACCAGTGGTCCGGCTGTTCTTCTGCGACAACAACACAGCCGTAGTACATGCCTTCACACAAACGATAGGTTTCAAGGTGCGTTCCCCTGGGAGACAGGCAGATCTTTGTGTCCATTAGTATTTGCGGATAGGCATTGAACTCTGGTTGATCACCGGCCTTGGGGAAATAGCTTGACAGCTTTACATCAATCGAATATCCCTTGTTACTGTTCCAGCGATTAACAACCTCAACCATGCGTTCACGCGACAGCACCTTGTTCGATTTTATCAACCCACCGAGCGCTTTTTTATGGTCGACGCTGCCGGTAAACGAAGCATCGATTTTGCGTTCGTTGATTGGCGTTACGTCATCGCGGACTGGCAAACGGTAATAGCCATAGGGTATGGCAAAGAGATTTTGTTTGGTGTCGCGGTGATGATGCGGTAGCCGCTTTCCCTGTTGGCGCAGGTATTGAAGTACCGCCATGGTGTTGAAACGCCACCAGCCACGATGAAACGCAAGCTTCATATGCTGCCCGGGCGCTTTAAAAACAGCGTGGACCCGGTGTGCGTACAATGGCACTCGCGCCCACTCGTCACCCATTACAAACACAACCAGATTGGGTGTGTGATCCAGTTTTCGAGGCAGTTCAGTGACGCTTCGGGTAAAAACAAAGCTATAGTCATCAAAGTGCGGCAGGCTGCTACTCAAAGAGTGCATTACTGATATGAAGTAGTCGATATTACACTCAAGTGCGTACGGCAAAATTTCGCCAACCCGGGTGATAACCTCTGTTTCCTCACCACCCATGCAAATCTGGCAGTTAGACAACGCGCTTTGTTTTTCTGCGGGGGAGAACACTACTGGTCTTCCTTTCAGTCTATATCAAATAAATCAGTCCACTAGTTGTTTTTAACGGGTATAAAGCTAATTGATTGAGGTTCTGAAGGTGAATTTGGGCGAAGTGTTGCGGTTTATGATCTTACAGGCCCAAAACACGGTGAAACCGGGTAAGCGGGGTGATGGTTTTAGCGGTTTCTGCCGAAGTAGTAGTGTTTGTCAACTAAAATGCTGTAGAGCGCCCGTGCGCATTAACCTTGTCTTATATAGCCCTATCCAGTAACCCCATGCAAAAACACATACATCTTCTGTCGGTGTTAGTGGCAGCGCTTATTGGCGTATTGTTCGTGGCTTTGCAACCATTTCCGATGCTGCACGATTTTCCGGAGTGGATGTACCAGGGCTGGCTGGTCAAGGAATTGTGGGTTGCAAATAATGCCACCGTAGCCGAGCAATTTCGGCTGTTGAACTATCCGGTGCCCAACTCAATCTCGCAACTGGGAATCGCTGCGCTCAATCGCGTGGTTACACCGGTGGTTGCGGGCAAGATTTGGCTGAGTCTCTACCTTGCTTTGTCGGCATCGCTCTGGTGGCTTGTCATTCGGGCACGCGATAGCAAAGACTGCGGTGCGATCAGTTTGCTACTGATGCTGACCATCACACTCGGTCCTGGTTTCTGGAATGGTTACATCAATTTTCAGTTTGGTCTGCTTTTCTTCGCGTTCTATTTATACCTGACTGTGATCCGTGACAGCAATTTCGGTTTGTCAGTGATGATGTTTTCGATGCTTGTATTTTTCTCCCATGCAGCAGTCTATGCCGCCTTCGTTGTTTTTGTATTTCTACGTTTCGTTGGCACATCACACCGTTGGCGATTTGCACTGGAGTTGCTACCGTCTCTACTGTTGTTGCTGTGGTATATGAAATTTAAACTGGCAGTCGGACACATCAGCCTTGCAACACCGCTGTCGTGGTCGAAGTGGTTGCAATACAAAGCGTATACGCTGGCAAAGCAGGGGCCGTTTCACAATTTTATCATGCCGGACGGAGAGAGTTTGCTTGCCGAACTGAACCTGGTATACATGGCCGGCTTTATCGTAAATTTTGCAATTGTGATACTGATCGCTGTCTGGTTTGTTGCCTTGATCCGGCAGGTACTGGTCGGAGGTCAAATACTGGGTTTTTCGTTGCAAAAACATGAGCGGCTGACCCTGGTTGCAACCCCGATTCTGTTGTTGGTTTTATTTTTAATGGCAGGTCAAAACACCTTTGGTGTTGTTAATCTGGGTGAGCGGTTTTTGGCTGTTGCTTTGATGATGGGTCTGATGTTCTTCAGGTTACCGGTGGTGCTTCGGCAGCTGTGGACAATAGCCTGCGTTTTTGGTGTATCTATCCTAATTGCCGGGAGCATTGTGGTAACTCGCGGTGGTGATCTGGAATACTCGGTTGATCGTTCCGCTGATCAGCCTGATCTCGAAAAATTTGTAGATAATATCTATGCCAACAGCCGACATAAATACTTTAATCATCGTTTGTTTATTTATGCGGACCGCGGGCAGGAACTGGTGAAGAGTAATCCAATTCTGTTGCCCATAGATTTACCCACCAGTATTGTGGTGCCGCATCGTTGATGATCGCACGCGTGATATCTATCATATGCACGCCGCTATGTTGAAAAGTGGCTCTAGTGATCATCTCAACATATAATAGTACTACTGTTACTGCGAGTTAAAAGAGTGGCTGAAGTGAGAGCATCTGATACTGATCAATTGCGTCAGCTACACCGCCGCAACCGTGCCGAACTTACCAGAGACATTCGGCAACAACATGCACGAAGCCTTGCTGAGCGCGTTGCGACACTTGCAGAATTTAAAAATGCCGCCAGTGTCGCTGCCTATATTGCTATTAAGGGCGAGATGGATTTGGAACCGCTGCTGCAATCGGCATCTTGCATCCAGTTTTATTTACCGGTATTGCGTGGAGAAACCATGCATTTTTCACCGTGGACCCCTGGTGAGCAGTTGATTAAAAAGCGATTTGGCCTGCTGGAACCTGATAAGCCGGATGATCAATGGATATCACCCGCACAACTTGATTTGGTGTTGGTGCCTTTGGTGGTTTTCGACCAGCGGTGTAACCGTATTGGACAGGGGGGTGGCTACTACGACCGAACGTTTGCTTTTTGTATGCGAGAAAACCGTGAAGATATTGCCGCAGGTGCAAACCCTAAACCTGTGTTGCTGGGCGTAGCGTATGAATCACAGCGCGAGGCTTGTCTGCAGCCTGAAAACTGGGATGTGCCACTTGATGTGGTTGCTACCGAATCCGCGGTTTACCGGCGAGACTAGAGCCCGTTTTCCACGTTATTACGGTGTTTCCAGAGCGTTGTTAGTTCGTCCATAGCGGGCTGAGTCTGAAACTGTACTGCCCGATTATCCAGACTCATCCATTCGACTGCACTTTGCATCCAGAGGTGCGCGACCGGCTGACACCAACGTGGATTGTCGAGCGTACCGGTTTGTAGTGACAAATATTCAGAGGTGCTCGTTGAAGCAAACCATAGTGTCGTACCGCAATGTGTACACTGATGCTGCTGCAGTGTTCTATTGTTATTGTGGTAGCTGTGTGTGGAAGTTTCACCAGACAACAATGACAGGTCTTTGCGAAAAACAATCAGGTTAGTGGAAAATGCGCTGCCACTTGATCGCTGGCAATCGCGGCAATGACATACGTAGCAGGTTAACGGCATACCGCTGATTTGATACTGCGTTTTTGTGCAATGACAGGTGCCGGTGTGCAGTGTTTTAGCAGCTGCCTGTGATTTGCAATCCGTCATAGGCGGGCTCCACTCCCGGTGGAAGTTTGTTGCGAAGTTCAGCGTAGTCCAGCGCACTGTGCATATTGGTGAGGTAGGCTTTTTCCGGTTTTACCTGTTCGATAAAAGCCAGCGCTTCATCAACGTTCATATGAGTAGGATGTGTGGTGTATCGCAGCGCGTCAAGGACAAGAGTATCCAGATTTGCCAGGTATTGCTGACAAGTACGGGCTTCTACTGTTTTGACATCCGGCAGGTAGGCAAATTGACCAATTCGGAAACCCAGAGCCTGGATGTCGCCGTGACAAACTTCAAACGGCTGTAAGTGAATGCTGCCACCGGCTCCGGTGATATGAAACGGGTCGGGCGCAACGATACGGTGTTCTCTGCAAATGGCAGGGTAGCTGCTGTTTTCGGCCTGCTGATAACAGTAGCCAAAAGCGCCCATCACCTGTTTCGAAGTAGCTGCATCCATGTAAACATTGATCTTCTCCCGGTGTCGGATCGCCAGTTGCCGCAGATCATCCATGCCGAATATATGATCAGCGTGCGAATGGGTGAGTACAGCTGCATCCAGGTACTCTACCTTTGCAGCCAGCAACTGCTCTCGCATATCTGGCCCGGTGTCAACAAGGATGCTGGTTTTGTTCGCTGAAACCGTTTGTTCGACAAGCATTGCGCATCGGCGACGGCGATTCCTGGGGTTGTCGGGGTCGCAAGCGCCCCAGTCGTTGCCTATGCGAGGCACCCCGCCAGAGGAACCGGTGCCGAGCAGAGTAAATGTTAATTCTTTTGTCATTATTGAATTATAAACGACCTGTCAGCCCGGGTGGGTAATCTCTACCCTGGTAAAAGATACCTGTTTTTGATCGGAACAAAAGAGCCGTATCTTTCGTTGTGGAATAACAGCGTGGCAAAGGCTGCGCTGCAGTACGGGTAAATCCCGATAGAGTTTGGCCACAATGGAGAACAACTGGATGAATACCACTATTTACACGAATACCAGTCGAGGAGATCGAATTGCGCATTTGTGCGAATCGGTTGCAAGCGCACGAACGCTGTTTGTCTGCTGGTGTACCGCACTTCTGCTAATGGCGTTGGTAATACCAAACGCAAACGCCCGGTCGTTGCCTGATTTTGAGACACTGGTAAAAGAGCACGGTAAGGCGGTTGTAAAAATAACGGTTAATGCTGATCAAAAACTGACTTCCGCGCAGCCACCGGTATTGCCTCGCGAACAGCAGGCGTTACCGGACTTTTTACGCAAATACTTCGAAGACGGACAACAGGGAAAATCGCCCTTTAGTGCGCCTGTGCCACGGGGTCGCCAGGCGAGTGGATCCGGTTCGGGGTTTATTCTCTCGCATGATGGCTATGTAGTTACCAATGCGCACGTGGTTGATGATGCCACTTCAATAGTCGTATCACTGCCCGACCGTCGACAATACCCGGCTACCCTGATTGGTGCAGATGAGCGAACCGATATAGCCCTGTTGAAGGTTGATGCCGTCGACCTGCCGGTGCTTGAGCTAGGTGATTCGGACAGATTGAACGTTGGTCAGTGGGTTCTGGCGATCGGTTCACCATTCGGGTTTGAACACACAGCAACACAGGGCATTGTCTCTGCGTTGTCGAGAAGTTTACCTTCCGACAGCTACGTACCTTTTATACAGACCGATGTAGCGGTTAATCCTGGTAACTCGGGTGGTCCTCTCTTCAGTACCGATGGCAAAGTGGTTGGTGTAAATTCGCAGATATTCTCACGCTCGGGCGGGTATATGGGTGTGTCATTTGCCATTCCTTCAAATGTCGTCAGGAGCGTGGCAGACCAGCTCAAAAACAATGGCTTCGTCAGTCGTGGATGGCTGGGGGTAATGATTCAAAACGTTGATGTAAAACTGGCAGAGTCATTTGGACTAGATCGCCCCGAAGGTGCGCTTATAGCGCGCGTCACTGAAAATAGCCCGGCCGCCAAAGCGGGTTTGAAAACCGGTGATGTCATATTGTCTTTCAACGGGCGTACCGTTGGTAGCTCGTCAAATCTACCACCCCTGGTGGGCGCTGTGCCGGTGGGCCAGTCGGTAGACGTTGACCTGTTGCGCGGCGGCAATCGAGTGATCGTGCCGGTTGTTATTGAAGAACTGGCTGAAGACAGAGAGATAGTGCGCGCCTCTGCCGCACCTTCGAGTGACAAAAGCAGGCTTGGTATCACGGTATCTGCATTGACACCGGAAAACACGGCTGGCGCTGCTGAAGTGCAAAGCGGTGTGCTGGTGACCTCGGTTGATCCCCAGGGGGTTGCTGCCGTGGCGGGTATTAGTGAAGGTGACGTAATTACCGGTTTCAATCAAAAACCGGTGACAAGTGTCTCTGATCTCGCTGAACTGGTTCGCGACGCACCGGCGGATAAATCGGTGGCTGTGCTGTTGCATCGAAACAGCTCACCGCTCTTCACGGCTGTGACTCTGCATTAACGTAAATTGTTGTAAATTAAAATGGCAGGGAGGTGCAAGTGGCACCTCTTTGCCGGTGATGTGAAGCGGGGTTGGCAAAAGGGTAAATTTCACCTGCTTGTCGCTTGAGATCGCGTGGTTACACTCCATAACACGAGTATTGCCACAAAACGGCTCTCAGGGTATGACACGAATTGAAGCGAAAAACCAAACTTTCAATAGAGAGGGGCAATCGTCCGAATTGACGAACGTCTGTGAAAAATCACCGGTGCGTTCGATATCGGCAGAGCTCGGCGTAAACCCGGACTGGCAGCAGGAGCCGGTTGCGGAACTCAGCGTACCGGCATTCAGCGGCGTTGAGGAAGTTTCAAAGATAGCGTTGATGTTCACTTTATGGGCATCGGTCAAGAATTTTCTCTACGAGGATTGCGGAGTACCGGAGGCACCAACATCTGCGCAGGAAAAAAAACACCTCGCAATACTGCACGAATCTGAAACTTCCCTGTTGTGTCTTTTATGCTTGCTAAACAACGAGCCCTACTCGGCAGGCGGACTGATCGATGCCATGGTCGGGTCTGAGGCCTCAATCGATCAGCGTGGCAATGCCCGAAAAAGATTGATCAATCGAACCTTGCCCGTCGTCGCTGATCGCTATGGCTTGCTGCAGTACCGACAACACAACCGTGGAAATATGCGGGAGTACCGCATCGCCAGAAGTGCCAGACTCTCAACGTTTGCAGAGCAGTATCTGGTAAGCGGTGTTCAACAGATAATCGGGAGCACAAAGTGAGGTTTTTCACCACTAATTTCCTGGCTGCGGCTCTATTGTTACTGGCGACCGTACTGCCAGTTACCGTCAGTGCTGCCAGCAATTCGTTGACCGGCTTTACGCACATATACGTTCATACCGATAGTGTTAGCCACCTTACAGAGGCAAAGCGGATCGGCCGTGCAGAACTATATATTCGGTCCTATCGACGCAACGCAGACAGAACATCGGTAAAGCTTGTTGACCTGAGGTCGGAGTTGGCGCGACGGCATATGACGTTGCAAGTGTTGATACCTGGACAGATACCCGTTTACAGGCAAAAGAAGTTTTCCCGGGAGTTGTGGCAACAACGGTCGATGCCGCTCTGGTTGTCAATACAGAGGGAGCGATTGGCCAATGGTTGGGATGTGCGAGCGTTGCAGCGTGAGCTTGAGCGACTCGGGATAAAGGTGAAACCCAAACCTGTCGCTCCCAAACCCGGTACTCGTTCGGCTGGCTAAAGCGATACACAACTAAAGGCTCGATCAAAGAGTATTAAACCACGATGGTCATCCCCCGATGGCTATCGCACAAAGCATCCCTGCACGGTACACTTCGCATGCAAGTGTATTTTGCACAGTCCCGGAATCTCCCGAATCAATGCATGTAACTATTCACTCCGCTATATACTCGATAACTTTTGTGTGCCTTTTTATCTTGTCAGGCCATGCACCTGCGTTGATAGCACAGGATGACTGTGAGGCAGGTGCGGAAGTCTGCTTTAGCGTTGGCGGCGGCTCACAAACGGGCAGTGATAATCAAGCGGCTGACGAGTCAGGTGGCAATGACCTTGCTGCCGTACCAGCATCTATAGATGATACCGAAGTAACAACAGAAACGTATTCTCCGAGGCAAGCAGCTCTTGCCGACGGTATCACAGCAGACCTGAAAGCACGGCGGCTAACCTTGCCACCGGGCGATAATGCGCTGCAGAAAATACGCGAGTTGAAAGCACTGCAGCCGTATCACGATTACTCGGTGAATGGCGAGACGTACATTGCGAATATATATGTCTCTTTAGGCCGGGTTGCCTATGATCGTGGCAACATTGAGCGTGCCAGGCGCAATCTCGCTGCAGCACAGAAACTGAACGCCAACGCCCGCGGTGCCGCGACGCTCGAATCACAGCTGCTGGCGCTGGACGACGACAGTCGTGCAACAGGTGTTGATCAATCAGAGAGCCGCGATAGTGCAGCAGTTCCGGAGACTGTCATTGAGACAGAACCTGCCACTCAATCCGGCGAGGATACTGGTAACAGTGTTCTGCCCGCCCTGACTGATCAAACCGGGTTCTTCGCACCGGTAATGGTGGCGATACCGGCAGGCAAGTTTGTGATGGGCAGCGAGTCCGGTGCAGAAGATGAAAAACCGGTACATGAAGTGATTGTCAATGCATTCAGTATGTCAAGGTATGAAATCACTCTCGAACAATACAGTGTTTTTGCCGCTGACACGGGTGCGGCGCTGGCTCAATTTAAACGAGACGATGCTACCCGCCCGGTAGTTCATGTGAGCTGGCAGGATGCTGTGGCTTATGCACAGTGGCTCGGGGAGAAAACCGGCAAGCTTTATCGATTGCCCACCGAGGCGGAATGGGAGTATGCAGCGCGTGCCGGAACCAGAACACCATTCTACACCGGTGATGATATTTCGGGTCTTGCTAACTGTGTTGGCTGCGGTGGCGAGTGGGATGATAAACAAACAGCGCCGGTCGGCAGCTTTCCGTCAAATCAGTTTGGCGTGTTTGATATGCACGGAAACGTGTGGGAGTGGGTTACAGATTGCTGGACGGATGATTATAGCGGGCGCGGAAGCGATGCCGCGGCAATTGAAATGGAAAATTGCAGTCGTCGGGTGTTACGCGGTGGATCGTGGTACAACGACTCGGATTACGCCCGCTCAAGTTATCGAGCAAACGAAGTTCCGGATTACCGCGATGAGGGCGTGGGATTTCGGGTAGTACATGACGGTCTTTGATCGGCACACGCAGGTTGTGTCCAGGTAACTGTTGGTTTGGCAACTCGGTCACCGGCGCAAGGAAAGTTTATGAATTCCCGGTGCGGGCAAATTTCTCCATCAAAAAAACCGTGGCAGCGCCTGCGAAGATCAGCAACATTGCGAACAGGGTGATTCGGTCAGTAGCTGCCGGCATAAACCACTCATAGCCGGTAACCACCTCTTTTGGCGGCTTGCCATCGCGAACTATAGAATCGGTCAAAGTGTTTTTCCATGGCCAGATGATCGCGAGAGATCCTGCAATAAAGCCTGTCATCAATGCGATAGTTTGATCGTGATAGTGCTTGAAAATCCATGACAACGCGTGCGAAAAAGCGATCATGCCAAAGACGCAGCCTAGCGCCAGTGGAATAAGTATCTGTAGATCAGCGTTGCCAATTGCCGCCAGTATTAATCCGTAATTACCCATTATTATCAACACAAATGAACCGGATAGTCCCGGCAGAATCATGCTGCACATAGCGACAATACCGCAGAGGAACACATAGAAAAACGAGTTGTTTTCGCTAGCGGGTACCAGCAATGCAATGCCTGTGGCGATTGCCGCGCCAAGCAATAACAGACAAACAGATGAAGCGCCCCACTGACGAACGGTTTTTCCCACGAAGTAAACGGATACAAAAATGAGCCCGAAGAAAAACGCCATCGTTAACACTTCGTGTTGTTTCAGTAGAAATTCAAGCAGTTTCGCCAGACTGATGATGCTCGCAGCAATCCCTGCGAAAAGTGCGGTGAGAAAAGATCCGTCGATGCCAGTCCAGAATGCGCGCCACTGGCGGCTCAGCAAAAGACGGGCGGCATGTATATCGATCGATTTTATCGCGTTGATAAGGCGTTCATAGATCCCCGTTATCAGGGCAATTGTACCGCCGGAAACGCCGGGTATAACATTAGCGGCGCCCATCGCAAGGCCTTTTAGAAATACACTGATCAATGGTTCATCTCAATGAGTGATCGTTGGGAACTGATTGGCGTGTTAGTGCATTGGCGAGGCGTTAACGCACTGGCTGGACACGGGCATATTCCGTACCTGCTGGTTTAGGTTTCCGGTGCACATCACAACAGACTTGTTCGCTTGCGGAATATATGCCGTTCTGCGTCACAATAGTGATCGAAATTCAGGAAGAGGTGAGTGATGGCAATCCTTTGACGATACCGGTTTGAGTGTTTTTATTGTCATAGGGCGTGCGAGCGAACACCTCGCGTACCATTGGTGCGAAATGTTCGAGCTCCGGGGTAGTGAATTGAGGATCAAATGATGACTGGTCCCATCGCTCGCAAAAATCGACGCAGGATTGATAGCAGGGGTTTTCGCGATGTTTTTCGCGCTCGAATTGATTCCATCCTTCGTAGTGGTGCGCGTAATAGACCATTTGAAATACGCCGTGGTGTTCAACCACCCAGGTCACTTCTTCGCGCACGAACGGTCGAAGAATTTCCGCGGCCATGCGGTCGTGGTTTTGTGGAGCCAGACCGTCGCCAATGTCGTGTAATAACGCCGCAACTACCCAGTCGAGGTCGGCACCATCTTGCTCCGCGCGTGTGGCGGTTTGCAGGGCATGTTGCAAACGAGTGATTTTATAGCCCCCGATGGTCTCATGTGCCTGTGACGACAGTTCCTTGAGCAGGCGATCGGCGGTGCCGGCAAAGAAGTCATGCTCCTGTGTGCGGAGAAATTCATAGTCTTCTTTGGTGCCGTCTTTCATTGCGGTGAAATTAACTGTTTTCATAAATCAGGTGCCCGTTGAGGTAGAAATCTGTTTTAAGGTAAAGCGTGCCGCAACGTACGCTTTTATACGATCATCAGGGACGCCTGTTTATTTTAGAGCAACAACTATCCACTTTGAGACCCGCTTGTGGCGTGTGCACCAGCTGTGCTTTCGCTGGTCCACGGTTATCATCATGCATGCTGCGTATGGCAGGTTTATCGATCTCTTCGAATGATTGTTTCAAGGCTCTGGGCGATCGACAACAGCTTTTTATCTTTGCCGGTGATACCGGTTAACATGAAGCCGACCGGGGCTGTGTCCGGTTTGTGGCAAGGGATTGAAATCGCCGGTGCATTAAGCGTATTGGCGACTGAGGTATTGCGCAAATTGAGCAAGTTCACTCTTCTTGATTCATCTTCGTCGCTGGTTAATGCGTCAATCGGCCGTGCAATGAGAGGTACGGTTGGCAGCGCAATGGCATCGAGGCCGTGCAGCCGTGCAAAGGTAGCCTGTTGGCAAAGCTTGCGACGTTCAACGGTTTCCACGTAATCGGCGGCGGAAAATGAGTGATTGGCATCGATTCGATCTCTCACCCAGGGGTCGTAGTGCTCACGGCGGGTATGCAAAAAGGGCTTATGCCACGCGTATGCTTCTCCGCCGATCAAGCTGCCGCGGTTCAGGTGTGCATTGTAGGTTTCGAGTTCCGGCAAATTGATCGTTTTGGTTAATATTCCGCGTTTGCCGAGTCGATCGAGAGCGGCGAGATAGGCATCGGCAACTTCGCTGTCAAGATCTTCCATAGCAAAGCCGTCTAGCACCCCGAGCCGGATTCCGACTTGCGGATAGGAAACTGTCTGTATTTCGCTGCTTCCAGCCATTATTGAATCGAGTACCGCGCAACAGGTAACAGTATTTGCGAGCGGCCCGATCGAGTCGAGTGAGGTGGATAGCGGGACACAACCCTGCTGAGGGACGCGCTCCGCGGTAGGTTTAAAGCCGACAATGCCGCAAAGCGCCGCCGGTATGCGCGTCGATCCTCCGGTGTCGGTACCGATGCCGCCGGCGGCCATGTTATCGGTCACCGATATGGCAGCACCTGAACTGGAGCCACCGGGAATGCGCCGCGTCTGACGATCGTAGGGGCTGGCGGGGGTGCCATAGTGCGGGTTGATACCAAGACCGGAATAGGCAAACTCTGTCATGTTGGTTTTGCCAATAATAATGAAACCCGCGCTGCGCAGTCGCTGAACAATTATTGCATCGTGGGTGGCAGGGGGTTGCTCGTCCAGTACATGCGATCCCGCCGTCGTAACTTGACCGGCAACGTCGAACAAATCCTTAATCGAAATCGGAATTCCACAAAATGGCGACGTGTGGCGATTCTGTCGGCGAGCGGTGTCCGCAGCATCTGCCTCGGCCAGTGATCTCTCCCGGTACAGGGAGATGAAAGCGTGTCGACCTTCGCCGTCAGGTGCTTCAATATTGGCAAGGCAATGCTCAACTAGCTGGCGGCTGCTGAGTTTGTTGCGATCCAGTTTCCGGGCGAGGTCAAATAACGTTTTCATACGCCCGATTATAGACATTTTGAGCGGTGGATATTTGCGAAACCGACGCGCCGCTGATTTCAAAGACCGGAGGAGTTTTGTTACCGCGGTGGTCGGTTCGCACTGGCCATGAGCGGGGGGTAAAGAGTGGGCAGGTATTGTGCTGGCCAGATGTGAACAGGCTGTAAAATTCTCTGTCAACGTAGCGCCGGTAACTCACTGGTACTGGTTTCACCTGCCTTTTTCTGCGATTGTCAGGCAAATTACTGAAATGATGAACACTATGAGAAAAAACCGGCTGTCAGGTGCTGAGCATGTCCATTCGTTGGGGCGTGACATCAAGGGTATTGCGGTGTTTATAGCGTTGATCTGGATGGTGTTTGTACTTGATCGCTTCTTGCCGCTGGAGAATTTCGGGCTGATTCCACGCACCCTCGGTGGAGCCGCTGGTATAATTACACTGCCGTTTCTGCATGCTGATTTGCAACATTTGACCAGCAACAGCGTACCGCTGATTGTCTTGTTGCTGCTGCTGGCCGGATCGCGTGCAAACAGCATCGATATCGTGGTGCTGGTTAGTTTACTTGCCGGTATCGCGTTGTGGCTTTTCGGGCGCACAGCGATTCATATTGGCGCCAGCGTGCTGGTCTTCGGGTTGACCGGTTTTCTGGTGTGTGCCGGTTTCTTTGAGAAGCGGCTACTTTCGGCTTTTATCGCAATCGGCGTGGCAGTGGTTTACGGTTCCACGATGCTCGCGGGAATATTACCCCGCGGTGGTGGTGTGTCATGGGAGGGGCACTTGTTCGGTGCAGTTGCGGGTGGGCTTGTCGCTTACTATATCGCCGGTGATCTCGGCCGTGGCACTGGTGACGGGACCCGTTTGTAACACAGACTAGTGCAGACATCAGGCAGGGTTTTAAGGCGCAAACTCCTGTCAGCTCAAAACAGTCTGCGCCAAAAGCCTTTGTCCAGATCAGCCGAGCAAGATGCATACTGCGACTCGTAGCGCTTCGAAAGATCATCAACATTGGTGGCCACTTCCTTAAGCCATTTTTTCTGTTCATAACTGCGCCGTTTAAAACCGGTCCAGCCCTCGTGGTAGGCAAGGTACTGTTGGTAGGTGTCATCTTTTGAGATGTTATTTATCTTTGTTGACTTGGTTAGATACCAGCCCATAAAGTCCAGTGCATCTTTAAACCGGGTACGGCTGGCGCCTCGATTGTTTGTTTCCTCGATATAGCTTGCCCAGGTACCATCCAACGCCTGAGCGTAGCCATACGCAGTACTGGGTCTTTTCCAGGGAATAATACCCAGCACGTAGCGGCGAGGAGGTTTGGCCTTTCTTCTGAATTTGCTCTCCTGATGCATAATTGCCATCGGCACGTGCAGTGGCAGTTCCCATTTGCGTTGCATCTGAACCGCTGTTTTATGCCAGTTCTTTTTTGCCCGAAAAATGGAGCAGACGTCTTCCGTGGCCCCAATCGGGAGCGCTGCGCAGGATATCAGCACGGTACAGGCAAGGGCTGCAATACACATCAACCCCCACGCCTGGTCAGCCGGTTTTATCAGCCGTTTCAGTAACAAATCCGGTTTGTAGTGTCGGCTTGAGGCGCTCACGGTGTTATCGCTGAACTATGGCAGTCCAGCGTAGTGCGCTGACAGCTGATTACCAATTGCAGTCAGGTAAAGGTTGGATAATCTGGAGAAACAAAAGTGTAGTTAAAATAAAAGAGCCGTCGAGTGAAGGCTCATTTGCGGGGGTGTTGCGACGCCTGTGGCTAGCCAGTGCCCATCCATGGAGGGCGCGCGGGCACTGGCTGGATTACTACTGGACCAGGCAGGTTTTATTGTTTTCCCAACCGTAGCCGTCACCATCCGGATCAGAATCTCTGGATGCGCAAGCGAGAAACCGGCCGTTGGCAGCCGCCGGCAGCACAACACAGGACCGGCCGTTTTCCCAGCCAAATCCGTCGCCATCAGGGTCTGAGGAGGCCGATCCGCAATGCGTGACCACGATGCAGGAGCGTTCGTTTTCCCAGCCGTATCCATCGCCATCCGGGTCGGACGCAGAGGAGGCGCAAGTTGGGTGAGTGTCGGCCTTCGATCCCGCGACGACGCACGAAGCGTTGTTTTCCCAGCCGAATCCGTCACCATCGGCATCCCTGCCAGCGTTTGAACAGAAATTCATCCCGTTGGCTGCGACTCTGCCGCTGGCCACTCTGGCAGGTGCAGTGTTGTGTGGCGCAGACGCTGTCGCGGCAGGTGCAGTAGCTGCGCGGGCCGGTTGTCCCGCAACCGTGAAGCTTGTTTGTGACCAGGCGCTTTCTGCACCGCCGGCATCAATCGCTTTTGCAGAAAACAGGTACTTGCCCGGTGGCAGACTAATCTCGGGACTTGCCCATTGGGGATTCAGCTTGCTGCTCGTTCTGAGTCTGAGTTGCGCGCTTTTACCGAATTTACCATTCGGGTTTAAAAACAGACCCGAGTTGGCATCCATCACAGTGGCGACGACGGCGGTGATGTTGTTGTCGTCTTTGGCAATGCCCCGAAAGACCACAACATTCTGCATAACGGCGCCGTTTTTGGGAAACTGGACAGCAATTCGTGGTGCTTTATTACTTGCTGCTGCGGGTGCCGGTGCCGTCGCAGTTACAGCTGGTGTGCTGGTACCACCAGCCTGCATTGTAAAAGGAACTTTAACAAGCTTGCTGTACAGGCCCGAGGTGTCCTGGGCGCGAAAGCGGAATACGTATTGTCCGGGAGGCAATGGAAATTGTTGTGTAGCCCATCTGATTCGTTGCGCATTCGGGGTAAATTGAAAGGGTACCGGGATCACCTTGTTTGAGCGTTTGCCGTCAGGTCCGTAGTACATATTGGATGCAACGTTCCTGATATTGCCGACAAGCGTTGATATTCCGTCTGCGTCCTGTGCAGTGCCGGAAAGCTGAAACACGTTGTTAAAAACAGCAGAGCCGTTTTGAAGATTGTCAATTGCTACAACCGGGTGCGGTTTGCCTGCGTGTCCGGTACTTGAGATGGTAAGTGATATAGCTGCCGCTATAGCGGCAATCGATCTGAGTCGGGTTTTTAGATTCACTGATAAATTCTCCGGTGTATCTGAATGTGGTCACTGTGACGGTTTAGCCGCGCTGGTGATCAGTGTTATGCTATCAAGCGCAAGGTCTGTTCGGTTTACACTGGAGGCAGCTTACCGGAACCTGCTGAACCTTTCCTTACCATTAAACGCACAAATTATAAGTTGCGAGTCGGCTGGAGATTGCACTAGACAAGGGGTTAATTTTTGTTACTTTGCGGGATGCAGGAACCGGTAAACTGCGTTTTTTAGCTCGGTGCGAATCGGGTAGGCGCTGGATGGCATGAGTTGCGTCATAAAGACAACGATGAGTTTTTCAGCGGGATCAATGTAGTGGTAGGTACTTGCCATACCGCCCCAGTTAAATTCACCGGGCGATGTTTTTACTCCGGCTCGAAGCGGGTCGAGCATCACTGCATAGCCTAACCCGAAGCCCACGCCTTCCATAACGGTCTCGCTGAATCTGGCTTGTCCCATCGCCGATAAATCCTGTTGTTTCGGTAACTGATTGGCAGTCATTGCAGCCACCGTGGCGGGTTGTAAAATTCGGGTGGAACCCCAGGCACCTGCGTTAAGCATGGCACAACAAAATATATGATAGTCGTCAATGGTCGACACCAGCCCGCCACCACCTGAATGCAAAGCGGGTGGCTCGAGGAAATTGCTGGTAGCGGGATCGTCCTGAAGGCGAAATGAATTGTCATCCGCTATATGTTTGTAGCACGCTGCAAAGTGCTCTGACCGGTGAGCGGCGACATGGAAATCGGTGTTAGTCATGCCCAGTGGTCCGGTGATGTGATTGCGGAAATAAACATCGAGTCTCTGTCCGGACAACAGTTCCACAAGGTAGCCGGCAACGTCTGTTGCAAAACTATAGGTCCAGCGAGTCCCGGGTGAAAACAGCAGTGGTAGTGCCGCCAGTTTTTTAATTCGATCCGCCTGTGTTTCTGTTCGTTGCGGGTTGGCTATACCTTCTCGCAAGTACAGCTGATCGACCGGGTGGTCTGGATTGAACAAACCATAGGTGAGCCCGCTGGTATGGGTCAGCAAGTCACGTATGGTCATTGCTCTTGCCGGTTTGCAGGTGGTGTAGTCGTCTGCGCTTCCCGCGTCATATACCTGCAGATCTGACCACTCGGGAATGTACTGATGAACCGGGTCGTCCAGGTTGAATAGATCTCGTTCCCACAATTGCATAAGTGCCGCACTCGTGACCGGTTTCGTCATCGAGTAAATACGAAAAACTGTATCCCGCTGAACCGGCCGGGATCTTTCAACGTCGGCCAGTCCGTGTTGCAGGTAGACCAATTCATTGAAATGGCGGGAAATCAGTAGTGAGTAACCCGGGAGGTTACCGCTATCGACGTAGCGGTTTAACAGTGCCGTCAGTTGATCTGTTTCATGCATCGCTCGTTCCGGGAAAAAGCCTGGTACTGGTAGCCGAAAATTCGGGTAACTGCAGGGTAGCAGCTTGTTATACCTTGCTGACGCGTTTACGAACGAAACTGATGACGGCAGACACCCAACCGGTAGCTACCCAGCGCGCCAGGACATGGCTATTGAGGAGCACCGTCTCTGGGCAGCACACCAGGCGGCTATCGATTCTGCAGGATGCTCGCGTAGTCGACCGCGAGAGCAGGTCAGTGCCTGGAAAAAAGACGGCGGCCTCTGGCCGCCGACATATTACTTTAGAGATGGGCCGGATTAGTTACGCCGGTCTTGTTACTCGTTTTCTACGTTGCAAAAACTAAAACGTGCTGATCAGTTTTGGTTAATTTGCCAATCGATGATGTTCAGGTTGCCCGCGCCCCAGAATATCTCGGTGCCCACCAGTATGTTTGCGAGGCACCAGTCATCCTGAATCTGCACCGCATTGGTGTTAGCACCAAACTCCTGCTGCACACGGTGTGCATACAATTTCGCCCATTCGACAAAAGTGCTCCAGACAATAGTGCCGCTGGATTGCGGGTTTTGAGCGACAAACGCAATGTACTTGCGGTCAGAGTTTTTTGTGTAGACCTTGTAGGGGGCTCCATCGAGAGTGACGTTGGTGACAAAATCGTTGGGACCGGCGGGCAGTCGTTCAGCGCCGGAGTCTAGCCAGACCATGATTTCGAATGTGTGATTGGAGCCACCACTGCTGCGTTGAACCACACTTTCCGGACAATTTCCCGAGGCATCTGACGGGTGTAAAAACGACTCAACAGCAATATTGCGTTCGCCACTGATGATAGTGCCATTTGGAAATCGGCTGTTGTTAGAGGCGTCTACAGCGCGTGGAGGACCGAACTCGGAGGAACTAATACTGTAGTTGATCGAGGTGAACGGCATTTGATCGATTCTAACGGGCAGGCCGGTAACCGATTTTGGAGCACTGATTTCGCCTTGTGACTTTACGCCGTAGATCAGCTCCGGATATGACCGAACAAAGAAATCACCTGAGCCACCACCTGCACCCCAGTCGTAGGTCCATCCGACAGCTGCACCGTTTTCATTGGCAAAGATGCACTGTTCCCAGTCGTAACCATTAGCGGCACCTGCATTCCAGGCATTGGTAGAAAGGATGAAGTCGCCAGCGACAATAGGACCGTGGTAATTTCGATTTAGTGTGTCGCTCAGTGTCAGGCAGCTGTCAGACGGGTTTTGCGTCACCGGTGAAAGCGACGATGAGCGCGATACTGATCCCGGATTCGAGACTGAAAAGCTGCCTCCATTTGAGTTGCCGCCGGATCCACCGTTGTTAACAGGCGGCGTTGCGGATTGCCCACCATCGGATGAACCGCTGCCTGCCAGGTTAGCGGATTGTCCGCCGTCCGAAGAGCCACTGCCGCCGGTATTGCCACCGGTGGCACCCGTGCTGGAATCAACGCGGCAAGAGCCATTGTTTTCCCAGCCGAAGCCGTCGCCATCGGGATCGCTGGAGGTGAATTCACATGAACGCAGCGCACCAGAGCCGCCGGTGGTGGCGGGTGCGGAATTGCCGTCATTTTGCATGGTCGCACCAGCTACGCAAGTTCGGCCGTCTTCCCAGCCGAAACCATCGCCGTCCGGGTCACTGCTGGCAAGCAGGCAGGCTGGGCGTGTGCCGGATGAAGCGGTTGGGGTAGTGCCGGAATCAGCGGTTACACGACATGACTGATTGTTTTCCCAGCCGAAGCCGTCACCATCCAGATCGGCCGATGCCGACGAACAGGCTAGCAGCGCAGCCGCAGCATGTGGAGAGAAAAAAGTGGCGGCTACGAGGCAGCCTGCCTGTAACAACTTGTGTGTGTTTTTCAAAATATACCTCTGAATGTGGAAGTTCGAACAGTTGCGGTTTGAAAGGTAGTTCGAACAGTTGCGGTTTGTAAGGTAGTTCGAAATTTCAGATCGGAAATTATACGTCGAATGCGGACTACAGACGGAGGTGTTGTGCTGATTAGAAGTTTGCGGCCCTGGCCTGAGCGTGATTCAGGATTTCTCCATTGTGAATGGTAGAGTCTATAAGAACGAGTTCTCTCCAATTACAAGCACGCAATATATATCCGGCAGATTCGACCCGTAAATAAATCGGTGTCACCTTCATAGCCGCACCGGGCAACACCCGGGGACCAATCGTTCGTCATCACTAGCCGGGGACGACACAGCGTTTCGATAAAGCGGAAGAGTATCGTTTGCAGGTTACAAAGTGCTGCCCGGCAGGGTTCTGCAGTGAACGCCTGGCTGCGCTAATTTCCTGGACACAAGCCGTGCCGCCAGTTTGCTGTATAAAAAATACAACGTCGGAAGGACGGCTTCGGCACCCGCCTGATCTTTGCCTCAGCATGCGGTGCTGAGGCCGCAGTCCGGCAGGTTTGATTAACTGTCGTGCAGGTGAGCGGCGTGAAACGCGATATGCTCGCCAATAAATGTGGCTATAAAAGAATAGCTGTGATCGTAGCCGTCCTGCATTCGAATGGTTGCATCAAGACTTCTGGCATCACAGGCACTACTCAGAGCGTTGGTATTAAGCTGGTTCTCAAGAAAAGAATCAGCGCTTCCCTGATCGACCATCATGGGTGGACAATGCGCTCCGCTGTTTATCAGGCAAGTGGCGTCCCATTGCTCCCATGCGGTTTTATCGTCACCTAGATAGGCACCGAAACAGCCCTCTCCCCAGGCGCAAGCCACCGGGTTACAAATGGGTGAAAATGCCGAAACAGACCGGTAGGTAGCAGTTTCCTTTAATGCCGCAATAAGCGCACCGTGACCCCCCATCGAATGTCCGGTGATCGAGCGCCGGTCCGGCTCCAGAGGCAGTGATGATTCGCACAGCTCGGGAAGTTCTTTAGTTACGTAATCGTACATTTGGTAGTGTCTGGCCCACGGTGACTCAGTGGCATTGACGTAGAACCCGGCACCTTTGCCTAGATCGTATTTGTCGGCATTATCAGCGACATCATCGCCACGCGGACTGGTGTCAGGCATTATCAACGCAATACCGTGTTCAGCGGCGTAGCGTTGTGCACCTGCCTTGGTTCGAACATTATCGTCAGTACACGTCAGGCCGGATAGATAGTAAAGCGAGGGGACATTTTTCTGCGCTACCTGGGGTGGCAGGTAGACTGAAAATGTCATGTCGCAGTTACACACACTGGATTCATGGACATAGCGCTTTAGCCAGCCGCCGAATTCTTTGGTTTGTTCGGTATTTTCCATGGATATCTATTCTCGTCAGGTTTTGTGTCGGAAGATAGTTTGCGCTCAACAGACAAGCGGCAGAATCAACAATACGGTCGCCGGTAAGAGCGTTATCCGGTAGCTGGAATGCCGCTGCATATCTTGCTAGCCGCTGTGACCCTGCTAGCTGGAGTTGTTCTCTACTTTACCATCCAGTACATCAAGTACCCATGCGGGTGCGATTTCCTCCGGCTCGGTCACTTCCAGTGCGTCTATTTTCATTGGCATCGTCAGTTGCGTGGCGCCGAGATCCGCAAGTGCGGCATCTACGGACAGACCCCCGCCGCAAAAGTTGTCGTAAGAACTGTCACCCAGAGCCACGACCGCATACTTGAGGTGTGTTATCCGCGGATAGTCGTTGAGCAACCCAAGATAGAGCGGCTGAAGTTCGTCAGGCACATCTCCGTTTCCGGTTGATGACGTTACCACCACGAGGTATTCGATGGATTCATCGGTTAGCGACTCTGTTGCAGGTGATTCAGGTCGTAAAACTTCATGACCTGCCTCGTCAAGCGAAGATTCGATCTCGTCTGCCGTCAACGTTGCCGCACCGAAAACGGAACCGCTGACCAGTAGTATTTTTGCCATCGAGTTGCCTCGCCGAAGATGATGGCAATAGTACTATAGCGGGCCGTGACAAGGGAGTGACCGGGCGGGTAGAAAGTGGCACATCGCCGGCGACCCGCCCAACCCGCAGAAACTTGAGCCGTAAGCCACATTGAACAAACCGTAAAGTTTTACCGCTGTCCATTGCAGGACTTAAACTACGGCGTTCACTATACTTCCTGTCGGCGTGGCAATTGCCGGATTCATTTTGAACCATCATCGCTAAAACTGAACGTATTGATGGCCGTTACGGTCAATCTGTCGGTACTGTTGCAGCGGTGATGTTCCAGCGATGTTGCCAACTTTGGCCAATCGCTTCCGAGATGCACAGGCACCTGCACCCCGGTGCTGCGTTCGCGGCATCGGAAAGTCTGCACCCGCGGGGCTTTGCGGGCGGATCGCCGTCATTCGATCTTGTAAAAACGAACGCGACAACACACTTAAGTGTTGCACAAGTGAATTCAAACGTTAATTGATAGCATGAGCGTATTCGAAAAAATTAGTGCCGTGAAGCACGAGCTGGAGTCTTCAATTATTGGTCAGGAGACTTTGGTAGATCGCCTCTTGATCGCTTTGCTGGCAGATGGTCATCTGTTGGTGGAAGGTGCTCCTGGTCTGGCTAAAACGCGCGCTATTGTAGAACTGGCACGTCGTGTGGCAGGCAACTTCCAGCGCATACAGTTTACCCCGGACCTGCTTCCGGCAGACATCACTGGCACAGAAATATACGTGCCCGCCACGGGCGAGTTTCAATTCCAGCCTGGCCCTTTGTTTAACCAGATTGTGCTCGCAGACGAAATCAACCGGGCACCGGCCAAGGTGCAATCCGCATTGCTTGAAGCAATGGCGGAGCGGCAAATTTCTATCGGTAAGGAAACGTATCCGCTGTCGGAATTGTTTTTGGTAATGGCGACGCAAAATCCTATCGAGCAAGAGGGCACTTACAGCTTGCCAGAAGCTCAGCTTGACCGGTTTTTAATGCACGTTCTAATCGATTACCCGCCTGCGCAACGGGAGATAGATATCTTGCGCATGGTGCGAACCGAGAACAGCCCGGCGGGCAAGCGCAATTCAACAGTATCTGCGATGTGCGAACTGAATCAGGACGATATATTCGCTGCACGTTCAGAGGTCGCTGATGTATACGTCGCCGAGCCGGTCGAGGAATATATAGTGCGGCTGGTTACGACAACACGAGATACCGCCAATGGTGTGGGTAGTCTCGGCCAATGGATTGCCTTTGGTGCATCGCCACGCGGAACCATTGCGCTTGATGTTTGCGCTCGTGCGCATGCCTGGCTGCAAGGACAGGATTACGTATCTCCTGCAGACGTGCAGGCAGTCGCACACGATACACTTCGCCATCGAATATTGCTGAACTACGAAGCCGAGGCTGAAGGTGTTTCGGTTGATTCAGTAATCGACCAGTTGCTAAGTCTGACCGCGGTTCCCTAGTGGTTCATCCAGCTAACAGTGTGGACTACTAGTTGATGGCAGCAGGCAACGTGGCCAGGACGCATAATTTAGACAGCGCCATTGCTGGCAGCGACAATACCAGGATTACGCTTGCCGAACTGGTTGCCCTGCGCCGGACAGTCTCTTCGGTGAAGCGTCCTGTCGGGCGGCGTGTGCAGGCGCCGCTTGCTGGTGGTAGCAATTCCAGAGCATTGGGCCGGGGCCTCGACTTTGCAGAAGTTCGGGAATACGCAGCCGGTGATGATGTGCGCATGATTGACTGGAAAGTGACGGCGCGCAGCGGTAAACCGCACACTAAAATATATACCGAAGAACGAGAGCGTCCGTTTCTTGTGGTGCTGGACCTTCGGGCATCCATGTTTTTTGCGACCCGGGTAGCCTTCAAATCGGTTTTGGCGGCCAGGCTTGCAGCAATGATTGCGTGGGCAGCGGCGTCGAACCGCGATCGCGTGGGTGGTCTGGTTTACAGCGATGACTACCTGCACGAGATAAAACCTGCGACCGGCTCCAAAGGTGTGGGCAATTTGTTACGCGAAATTGTCACTACCCATGCCAACGCGCGAAACCGGCTCGATGACACCGCAGGTAGCGCTAGTGAGGGTCGAAAGGTTGTGAATACCGGCAATGACGCTTTTCAGCGATTACAGCGGATAGCACATACTGGTAGCTCAATTTGTATGATAAGTGATTTTTCCGACTTCGATTCTGGTAACCCCGGCGTTGCGCTGCAGTTGCTGCGGCACAATCATGTTGCCGCCTGCAGAATTTACGATTCACTGGAAGCAGAGCTGCCACCTCCGGCCAGTTACGCGATCAGGGACGGCCAGCGCCGCCGGGTGTTTCAAAGCGGGTCCGCAGAACTCAGACGTGAATACATGGCCGCTTTTTCAGCGCGGTCAGAGGAAATAGGCAAGGTCTTTTCGGCACAGGGGAACGCCTTTTTTGACATGGCTGTAACCGACTCTTTGCAACGTACAGCATCGCGAATATTGCGTGCGTTGCCGGGCAGTGCACTGTGACCAGAGAAACTGCCTGTCAGGCAGGCCCGACGCATGACTGAAGCCGAGCGACAGGCATTGCTGGATCAGTTGCGAGACGCGCAGGCGCCACTGCCACCTGGCTGGTGGCCACCGGCACCTGGCTGGTGGATGCTGCTGGCATTGACGGCTGCGCTGGCGCTGCTGATGTGGTGGCTTGCAAAGAAGCGTCGCCCTCACTGGCAGAAGAGTGCGTTGCTGGAACATCAGCGGCTGGTGGAGTTGTCTGTTTCGTCTTCGGTTGCAGAAACAAATTTGCTGGCACAGGCATCCGTATTGATGCGGCGTGTAGCGTTGGCTGTGTTGCCTCGCGAACAGATTGCATCTCTCACCGATGCGCAATGGCTGGAGATGCTGGATCGACTGGGTGACACCACGCAATTCAGTAACGGCGCAGGGCAATTGCTAACCCGGCATCCCTATATGCCGCCAGGGTCTGTGGCAGCGGAGGAAATTACGACCCTGCTGGCGCTGCTGAAAACCACAATTGTCAATTCAGATAAAGTCGCCAGGCGCACCAGTGATAGATCGCAACGGGGCCGCGTGCGTGTTTAGCTTTGAATGGTGGTGGATGCTGGCGTTGCTGCCACTGCCGCTGATGGTCCGCTGGTGGTTGCCTGCTGCCCGCGCGCGCAGACAGCTGGCGCTTCGGGTACCGTTTTTTGATCGACTAAACGAGCTTCCGGGAGTGGCGTCCGGCTCGCAGCTGCAGAGATCGTCGCTTTGGCTTGCGGCGATCATGTGGTGTGCTCTGGTGCTTGCTGCGATGCGACCGCAGTGGCTCGGTGAAGTCACCGATTTACCGCTTACCGGTCGCGATCTTATGTTGGGGCTCGATATATCCGGAAGTATGCGGGAGCGCGATTTTCAGGTTCGCGGTAAAACCGTTGAGCGGCTCGATGCGGCTAAAACGGTTGCAAGCGAATTTATCGCCAAGCGTGAGGGGGATCGAGTTGGCCTTATCCTCTTTGGTGATAACGCTCAGGTACAAACGCCACTCACCTATGATCTTAAAACCGTGCAGCATTTTTTATCCGAATCCATTGTTGGTTTGATCGGTTCGTCAACCGCTATTGGCGACGCCATCGGGCTGGCGGTCAAGCGACTGCGGCAGCGACCGGCCACATCCCGGGTACTGGTATTGCTGACAGACGGGGCCAACACGGCGGGCGCCGTAGAGCCTGTCGATGCGGCCAGAGTAGCGGCTGAGCACGGCGTAAGAATTCATACAATTGGTGTGGGCGCAGAGCGGGTCACCGTGCGCGGTATTTTCGGCACCCAGGTAGTAAACCCTTCGCGCTCGCTCGATGAAAAATCGCTGCGTGAGATAGCGGATCTGACAGGCGGCCAGTATTTTCGCGCCCGCAATACTGCCGAAATGGCAAAGATATATGACCTCATCAATGAGCTTGAACCCAGCGAGATAGATGGCGTACAACAGCGCCCGCTGGATGATCTGTATATTTGGCCGCTGGGATTTGCACTGCTGTTGAGTTCAATGCTGGCCTGGCAGCGAGGTGGTGCGTGAATCGGGGAGGCTTGTAGTGGACGCATTTCATCTGATGCGCCCGCTCTGGTTGCTGGCACTGCTGCCGTTGCTGTGGTTGTTACTCAGGCTGTTCAGGAATTTACACAACGAGAATCAGTGGCAGGGCATTGTTGATCCGGCATTGTTGTCGAGCCTGATTGAAGAAGACGATCGTTCGCCTGCTGCGCGCTGGCCTTTGTGGGCGATCTCAATACTGTGGCTTCTGGCTGTGGTAGCACTGGCTGGACCCAGCTGGGAACGGCGTGAGGCTCCGGTGTATCGAGGCTTGAGTGAGCGAGTACTGGTGGTTGACCTGTCTCTTTCGATGAACGCCAAAGATATAAAACCGTCGAGAATTGGTCGGGTACGGCAAAAACTGCACGATATCCTCGACCGCTCCGGTGACACACAAACGGCTCTGGTGGTGTTCGCGGCTGTACCGTACGTGGTGTCGCCGTTGACCGATGATGTGCAAACCATCCGCTCGATGTTGCCGTCGCTGACCACTGACATCATACCGGCCCAGGGAGGCAGAACCACACTGGCGCTTGAAATGGCCGGTGAGCTGTTATCAAACGCAAAAAGCAGGCAGGGAAGTATCTGGTTGTTTACTGACAGTCCGCTGGATAGCGCTGCAATAACGCAGGCCCGGTCGCTGGCAGAAAACGGGTATCGTTTGTCGGTAATGGGGGTTGGCAGTGCAGACGGCGCGCCCATTTCGATGGATGATGGAAGCTATGTAAAGGACGGCAAAGGCAATATTGTCGTGGTGAAGCTTGCCGACGAGCCACTGCGGAATCTTGCGAGTGCAGGTGGTGGAACTTACACCAACGTGACGACCAATGATCGTGACGTCTCACGATTGTTTGATCGCGATAAATCCCTGCTGCCGCAGGATACACAAGCCAGTGATCAAAACCGCAAATCAGAGGTCTGGCTAGAACGCGGACCGTGGTTGTTGTTTTTACTGACGCCGTTGAGTGCCCTGGTTTTTCGACGGGGCTGGTTATGATTGCGGTATCTGATGGCAAGCGCAATCGTAGCGGGACAGTTGTCGCAACACTCCTGCTAGTGAGCGCGATTGATTGTGCGCATGCGCTGGATATTGACAATCTTTGGTCAAGAGAGGATCAACGAGGCTATGAACTGCTTGAGCAGGGTAAACCCGACGAGGCTGCCAATGTCTTCGTCGACCCGCAGTGGCGCGGCATTAGCCAGTTTCGATCGGGTAACTTTCAGGCGGCACAGGAAGAGTTTGCAAAAACCACCGGAGATGCGGCGCTCTACAATCAGGGTACGGCCGCTGCCCGTGCGGGTGATTATCAGGGGGCGATAGAAATGTTGCAAAAGCTCGTTGAAAATTCACCGGACCATGCAGACGCCCGCCACAATCTGGAAATTGTGCGCAAGCTGCTCGATAACGATGAATCACAGCAACAAAACCAGGATCAGCAGTCGTCGGAGAATGAACAGGAAAATCAGCAACAGGATGGTCAGGAAAGCAATGAGGCCGAAGGAGAATCAGGTGAGCAATCGCAAGAACAGTCTTCAGCGCAGCAGAGCCGGCAAGATGGTGAGTTAAGCGCGGATCCGTCAGATGCGGGACAGCAGAATGACGAATCGGCTGAACCTCAAGGGGAGCCCGACGACGAGCAAAACGGAGAAGATGCTGAAGGGGAAGCACAATCCAGTGGCAGCGATAGCAACGACGATGAAACGGAGGGCCAGCGAGATGACAGTGACCCGTCAGCGCAATCCGGCCTTGAACCAGGCGAAAACAGCCCTGGGGAAATGTCCGAAAACGAGCAGGCAACAGAGCAATGGCTTCGCCGCATACCCGATGACCCGTCGCAGCTGCTACGCAACAAAATCAGACTGAATCACATGATTGATCACGCTGAAGTTCGTGATATGCAGGAGCCCTGGTAAACCCGTGAATAGCAAAACCATCGTTTTTTGTTTACTGCTGGTGATCGTGCCATTGTGGTTGCCGGTGAACGCTGCCGGGTTGATAGCAAACGTTGAGCGCAAAACCGTCATCGATGGAGAGACGGTAGTGCTCTATATCGAAGGCGAGGATCTGCAAAATCTGCCGGATACGTCCGCACTCAATCAAAAGTTCGACATCCTCGATTCCCGTGTCTCGAATCAGCAGTTTCGCAGTGGTGGAAAAACCACGAGGGCCTTCACGCTTCGATTCGAATTGCTGCCCAAACATCTGGGCACTTCGGAAATTCCGTCGTTTGAAAGCGATGGCTACATCAGCCAGCCAATTGAAATAGATGTTGTTGAGCGTGGGTCACCGGGTGCTGTGCCCAGAGATAACGTTTTCGCCGAGATCACCTTCGATAACGACTCGCCCTATGTGCAATCGCAAGTCGTGATGGCAATCCGGATCTACGATGACGGCTCACTGGCAACCGCTGATCCGGAGCCACCGGTTATTGCTGATGTACAAATCGAAGCGCTGCCAATGGGAGAGCAGGAGATTGAAGAGCGCCATGGTGCTCAGTACCGGGTGAATACCTGGCGATTTGCGCTTTTCCCGCAGAAAAGCGGCTCTGTCGAAATTCCGGCAATGCAGATTGCCGGCAGTGTTAAAGACGCGAGCTACGGTGGTAATCTGATACTGCGCAATACCCCGACTCGACGTATCTCGATCCGTACCAAGCCTGCCACGCTTGAAGTCCGGGCCAGACCGGACGAGAGTACATCGTCGTGGTGGTTGCCAGTCCGGCAACTTGAATTGAAACACCAGTGGTCCTCTGATATCGGGCAGAGTCAGGTTGGAGAGCCGCTAACACTGTCGTTGTCGGTAACGACGCGCGGAGCCACTTCCACCCAGTTGCCGCGGATTAACTTGCCGGAGGTGCAGGGTCTGAAAGTCTATCCGGATGTGCCGGAACTTGCCTCGCAGGCCGCAGATGACGGACTGATCAGCCAGCGGCGGGAAAAATGGTCAATTATTCCTCAGCAGGCGGGCACGCTTGAACTGCCGGCGATCACCCTAAAGTGGTGGGACACAGTGGCAGATATCGAGCGCGAAGCAACATTGCCGGCTCAGCAGATTGTTGTTGCTGCAGCTCAAGGCAGCAACAACGACTCAGAGGCATTAACTGCGCAGAGCACGGCGCCAGCGGATGCCGGTGAGCAGGTAGCCAGTGATAGCAGGTTGCAGCAATCGCAGGGGGCAGTAACCGAGGTGGCCGATCCGAAGCCTGCCGTCATGCCTGCAACAAGCAGGTTGTGGATGTGGATCGCCATCTGTGCAATGTTTGGCTGGATCGGGACTATAGTTAGCTGGTTGTGGCGTGCAAGCCGCACGAGGAAACAGGCAAACGACGATCAGCAGAACTCTGTAAGCACAAAAGCCGAGGGGCGCTCCAGCCAGTATTTGCGGGAATTAAAATCTCTCAGTCAACAGAATAACCCGGTGGCTTTTCGCGATGGTTTGTTGTCCTGGGGTAAAGCAAAATGGCCGGACAATGCGCCGTTGAATCTGGCAGATATTGGCGGGCGGCTGGATAACAGCGCGCTGAGCGGCTATCTGCGGGCTTTGGATGCGGCGGTATACTCTCAGCGGCAGAACAATTCCGTATCGCTGCCTGAGCTATACTCAGCGCTCAAATCATCAGTTGATAAACCGCACCGTGCAGCATCGGTTCCCAATGATCCACTTCCGCACCTCTAGTCGTTTCGTGCCTGAAGGAGAGTATCCTGTTGTGCTGCCCTCGTGAGTTCACCACCACTGCTTGAGGTGAGAGATCTGGCGGTGTTCCGGGGCGAGCACTGCTTGATAGCAAGCTTGAGCTTTTCGTTGCAGAGTGGCACCGTGATGCAACTGCTCGGCGACAACGGGTCGGGAAAAACCACGTTGCTGCGAGCAATTTGCACGTTGCTGCCAATAGAAGAAGGCGTTATTTGCTGGAGAGGGCAGACCATTCCCGCGGCTCGTGAACAGTACTTTGAGGAAATGGTTTACGCGGGCCACAGCGAGGCGATCAAATCCGATTTGACCCCGCGCGAAAATCTGCAGACAAGTGCCGCGCTGCGTGGCCGGGAGCCGGCGAGAATCAATGAGGTGCTGCAACGTACGGGCCTGGTAGAGCGAGCAGACCTCCCCTGCAGGGTTCTGTCAGCTGGCCAGCGACGGCGAGTCACACTTGCCAGGCTGGTGTTGAGCGACGCTGTTTTATGGATTCTCGATGAACCTTTGACCTCCCTCGATGTGCAGGGCAAGGCGCTGGTAGAAGAATTGATTACCACACATGCGAAGGCAGGCGGCGCGGTAATCTTTACAACCCATCAGCCGCTTTCTCTGCAGGGCTGCAAGGTGCAGATGCTCGAGTTGGGCGGGCAATGATCAAGGCGTTTGCAACGTTACTAAAACGTGATCTGCTTCTGGCGATTCGGCGTAAAGGTGACTGGCTGAATCCGCTGGCCTTTTTTGTCATCGTGGTGACACTTTTTCCTCTGGGACTTGGCCCGGATGGCGAGTTGTTGCGCGAGATTGCACCAGGCGTTTTGTGGGTAGCAGCATTGCTCGCGACCTTGCTGGCACTCGACGGACTGTTCAGGGGTGACTTTGATGATGGCTCACTGGAACAACTGCTATTGTGTCCGCAGCCGCTGTCAGTGCTCGTGCTGGCCAAAATACTGGCGCACTGGCTGGTAACTGGTCTGCCATTGTTGCTTTTGTCGCCGCTACTCGGGTTGGTCATGCAGCTGAACACTCAGGCAATTCCTGCCTTGTTGATGTCGCTCACGCTAGGTACACTCACGCTGAGCCTGATCGGTGCGATTGGTGCCGCGTTGACGGTTGGATTGCGGCGCGGTGGTGTTTTGCTTGCGCTTCTGGTTCTACCCTTGTTCATTCCTGTGCTGATTTTTGGCAGTAGCACGGTGCACGCTGCTACCACCGGGTTTGCAATTGAAGCGCAACTCTCACTCCTCGGAGCGCTTTTTGTATTCGCTCTGGTTCTGGCACCGCTGGCTACGGCGGCTGCCCTGCGAATTAGTTCGGAATAATCGGGTCTACAGAATATCCTGACCGAAAACGGCGCCTCTTGCGATCGGAGAACTGCTACACGTGTTTCGTTGGTTTCACAGACTTGCCTCGCCAAAAATCTTTTACCGGCTGGCCGAATTACTCATCCCCTGGCTGGGTATTCTTTGTGCCATTCTCCTTGCTACGGGATTGTATCGCGGGCTATTTATCGCACCCTCTGACTACGAGCAGGGTGAGAGTTACCGCATTATTTATGTGCATGTGCCGTCTGCCTGGATGTCTATGTTCGTATACATGGTGATGGCGTTTTGCAGCGCGTGTTTTTTGATCTGGAAAATGAAACTGGCAGACATTGTCGCGGAAGTGTCAGCGCCAATGGGTGCGGCCTTTACGTTCCTTGCACTGGCTACCGGCTCGCTTTGGGGAAAGCCGATGTGGGGGACCTGGTGGGAGTGGGACGCGCGTCTGACTTCGGAGTTGATTCTGCTGTTTCTGTACATAGGTTACATGGCATTGCGAGCTTCCCTGGATAATCCGGGAACTGCAGCGCGGGCAGCCGCGATTCTCGCGCTGGTCGGGGTGGTGAATATCCCGATTATCCATTACTCGGTAGAATGGTGGAATACACTGCACCAGCCTGCCTCGATCACCAAATTTGATAAACCTTCCATACACATAAGCATGCTGATACCACTTTTGTTGATGGCGCTGGGCTTTACCGTTTTCTATATAGTCAACATGCTGGCGCGAACCCGAAGTGTCATTCTTGAGAGAGAAGCATCTGCGGGTTGGGTTCAGGAACGATTAAAGGAGAATCGCCTGTGACAGAATTTTTGGCGATGGGAGGTTATGCAGTTTATGTGTGGCCATCGTTTGCCCTGACATTTATTGTCATGGGTTCGATTGTGGCCAGTACCCGCTGGCAGCGCCAAAGATCAAAGGCTGCGGTGTTACGGCGTCAGCAATTAGACATGAGCGTTGGCAATCAAAGCGCTGGTAAACAACCCGATAGCAAGGACAACGTACAACTGTGAATCCCAAGCGCCGACAAAAATTAGTTCTGGTGTGTTTGATGATCGCCGGCGCCGGACTGGCAGTCGGCCTTGTGTTGAACGCATTTAACAATAACATCCAGCTTTTTTATTCTCCCAGTCAGGTGATCGCCGGGGAAGTGCCCGAAGGTGCAGAGTTTAAAATTGGCGGGCTGGTGTCAGCGAACAGTGTGAGCCGGGACAGCGATGGAATAACTGTGCAGTTCGATTTGACTGACAACGGAGAGACGGTGCCGGTGCGATACACCGGAATATTGCCTGATCTGTTTCGCGAAGGGCAGGGCACTGTGTCGGTTGGCAAGCTCGATCAAAACGGGATTTTTATAGCCTCGAAGGTGCTTGCGAAGCACGACGAAAACTACATGCCGCCTGAAGTCGCCGATGCTTTGGAAAAAACCAAAGCGAAACAAAATGGCAGCCAGAGTGCTGATGCCAAACCGCATGGCGCATCAACGGTACAAATTCAATGATCCCTGAAATCGGACACTTTTCGCTGATACTCGCACTGTGTGTGGCAGTGGTTTTATCCATTGTGCCAATGGTGGGTAGTTTCACCGGTGTGCAATCGTGGATGGCACTGGCAAGACCGGCGGCCCAGGTGCAGGCGCTGCTTGTTGCAATCAGCTACGGCGTGCTGACGCATGCGTTTCTCACCCACGATTTTTCGGTAAAGTATGTCGCCAGCACTTCTAATCAATCGTTACCACTTATCTACCGCATCTCGGGTGTGTGGGGTTCTCACGAAGGTTCTCTGCTGTTGTGGATGTTGATTCTCGCGTTGTGGGGTGCTGCGGTCAGTGTTTTTAGCCGCGCCGTGCCGCTACAAATGCTGGCGCGTGTTCTCTCTGTGATGGGAATGATCAGCGTTGGCTTTCTGTTGTTTATGTTGTTCACCTCAAACCCTTTTGACCGGTTGCTTCCGGCCCCGCCGGACGGCCAGTCTCTAAACCCCTTGCTGCAGGATTTTGGTCTCGCCATCCATCCTCCGATGTTATACATGGGCTATGTCGGTTTCTCGGTGGCGTTTGCGTTTGCCATTGCTGCCTTAATCGGCGGCAGACTGGATATGGCCTGGGCCAGATGGATGCGCCCGTGGACCAACGTTGCATGGACTTTTCTGACAATTGGCATTGCACTGGGCAGCTGGTGGGCCTACTACGAACTCGGCTGGGGAGGATGGTGGTTTTGGGATCCGGTCGAGAACGCTTCTTTTATGCCATGGCTTGTTGGTACGGCATTAATCCATTCACTGGCCGCGACCGAGAAGCGCGGTGCTTTCAAGGCGTGGACTGTGCTGCTGGCGGTTAGCGCTTTTTCACTGAGCCTGTTGGGAACGTTCCTGGTCCGCTCCGGTGTGCTTACTTCCGTGCATGCATTTGCCAATGATCCGGAACGCGGAATCTTTATTCTCTGGTTTCTCGGTGTTGTTGTTGGTACCTCGCTCCTGCTGTATGCGTGGCGAGCACCGAAACTTCGCAGCAATAGCGAATTTACGGTTGAATCGCGTGAGTCCGGACTGTTATTTAACAACGTTGTGATGGTGGTGATTTGTGCCAGTGTTTTGCTTGGCACATTGTATCCTCTGGTGCTGGATTCACTCGGTATCGCTAAAATATCGGTTGGTGCACCTTACTTTAACTGGATCTTCCTGCCGCTGCTTGCGGTGACAGGAACCGTGGTAGGTGTAGGCGCACTGGCTCGCTGGAAACGGGACAGCGTAATGTCTATTCTGCGACGGCTCAGGTGGGCGGCAATTGTAAGCGCGGTGGCCGGTATTTCGCTGCCATTTGCGATGGGCGAGTTTAAATTGACGGCCGCGATCGGTATTGGTTTGTCAATGTGGGTGGCGCTTTCCACCCTGCAGGGCTTGTGGGAGCGAGTCAGGAACCGGCGCAACAAACTGGTCGCTATAGTTTCAACTCCTGCCGGTTACTGGGGGATGACGCTGGCGCATCTTGGCATTGCGGTATTCAGTGTGGGCGTGAGCTTGACTTCATTGTATAGCGTGGAAAAAGATCTTCGTCTGGACCCGGGCGAGTCCGCTGAAATAGCCGGCTACCGATTCACCTTCGACGGCGTGGAAAATGTAGTGGGTCCTAACTACCTTGCAGAACAAGGCCTTCTGTCTGTTGCACGCAATGATCAGCAATTGGCCGTTCTCGCTGCGCAAAAACGTGACTACCAGCATCAGATGGGCGTGATGACGGAAGCGGCAATAGATGCGGGGTTCACCCGCGATTTGTACTTCGCACTCGGTGAGAAACTGGACGACAACGGTGCGTGGAGCATGCGGATTTACTACAAACCGTTTATTCGCTGGATCTGGCTTGGCGCTTTTATGATGGGCTTTGGGGGATTGATCGCAGTTACTGATCGCCGCTATCGCAAGGCGAAGGTCAAGATGACGGCAAGTGATGCGGTATCACAAGCGGCAAGTGCATGAGATTCATCCTCCCTCTGCTGGTCTTTGTGGTAATCAGTGGCTTTTTGTACAGCGGGCTTGGGCGAGATCCCACCTATGTGCCATCGCCGTTTATTGGCAAACCGGCACCGCAATTCAAATTACCCACTCTGCACGATCCAGACTCCAGTTTCTCGACCGAACAAATGACAGGCAAGGTGTGGTTGCTAAACATTTGGGCCACCTGGTGTGCCTCCTGTCGGGTTGAGCATCCGGTGCTGGTTGATCTGGCACAGCGCGGGCAGGTGGATATTGTTGGTCTGAACTACAAGGATGAAGACGACAAGGCGATCTCGTGGCTGCAGCAGCTCGGGGATCCCTACCAGATAACCGCCGTCGACAGCGATGGAAGAATCGGTATTGACTGGGGTTTGTACGGAGCGCCCGAGACTTTTGTTATCGATGCCGAAGGTACGGTTCGGCTCAAGCACGTCGGGCCGGTTAGTTTCGATGATCTGGAGAAAACGATTATGCCACTGGTGGCGAAACTGCAATCAGAAGGTAGCTAATGGCGGTGTTTAGAGACTTGTTCACTGCAAAACAGGTATTCGTTACTGCCATTTTACTGTCTGGTTTGCTGGCAATAACATTGCCGGGCTCTATCACCCACGCGCAATCAGTCTATGCAGAACAGGAGTTCACCGATCCGGCACAGGAAGAATTGTTCAGGGAGCTGGCGGCTGAATTACGATGCCTCGTCTGCCAAAACCAGAATATCGCGGATTCCAATGCCGAGCTTGCGCAGGATTTGAGGCGTGAAATTTCGACGATGATCAGGGCCGGAGACGGCAAGACACAGATCATCGATTTCATGGTTGAACGCTACGGGGAGTTTGTACTCTATCGCCCTTTGTTCACGCTGAAAACGGTTGTGCTGTGGGTGGGACCTCTGGCTTTTTTTCTGACCGGGCTGCTTATCGTATTGCGAATGGCGAGAAAACCGCGGGAGCCTGCGCTCGAACCAGATCAGTCTTCACTTGACGAAGCGCGTAAACTGCTCGGAGCAGATACTTCGGCGACCCTGCCGGCAGACCCTGACTCCCGTCAGTAGCCCAACAAACGGATACTTCATTGGCCCTATTTTTTATTTCGGCGGCGTTGCTGGTAATTGGCGTACTTGCGTTTCTGCTGCCTTCCTTGATCCGCAGTCGCGAGGTCGAAGGTGTCGACCGGCGCCAGATAAATGTATCGATTGCGCAAGCCCAACTGGCCGATCTTGAGCAACGACTCGCTGATGGCGAACTGCCCGATCCCGAGTTTCAGCAGGAGCGCAAGCGACTGGAGTCTGACCTTGCCCTCGACCTTGCGGGCAGCCGTGAGACCGACAACCGGCCCGGCGGCCAGTGGATGACCTGGCCCGTCGCATTGACAGTGCCGATACTGGCCGGTTTTGTCTACCTCAGTATTGGAACTCCGCGCGCTATTGATCCTGCTAACCGGACAACGGCAGAGCCTGCTGCCAACTCGCAGCAAGCCAATGATCAGCAGCCTGTGCAAACGCCTCCTGACATGCGTGAAGTGGTAACGCAAATTGAGCAACATCTCGAACAGCAACCGGATGACGCGCGTGGCTGGTTCATGTTGGGACGTGCTCACATGGCGTTGAATGAATATTCGCGCGCGGTCGGGGCGATCAGGCGCTCACGTGAGCTAACCGGAGATCAGCCTGAAGTGCTGATCCGGCTGGCCGACGCCATAGCCATGAGCCAACAGGGCAGCATGGGCGGCGAGCCTGAGTCGCTGCTGACAAAGGCGTTGGCCTTGGAGCCTGAAAATCCGCAGGGCCTTTGGCTACTGGGCATGGCACAAAGTGAACGCGACGACCACCGGGCCGCGGTCGATACATGGAACCGGCTTCTGCCATTGCTGCAGGACGATCCGAACTCCTTGCAGGAAGTGCAGCGACTGATAGCCAGTGCGCAACAGATGATTGATGCTGATCCGGGCACCAGCCAGAACGGCGCAACACTGTCGGGCACGCGAGCCGTTGACGAAGCAGGGGAAGATAAGGCAAGTGTGCAGGTAAGAGTGACATTGCAGCCCGGCATTGCCGACGGCATGAGTGCGGATACGGCGCTTTTTGTGTATGCAAAAGCGCAGCAAGGTCCGCCAATGCCACTGGCGGTTGCGCGTCGCACACTTGGGGATATTCCGTTTACGGTTACCCTTAGTGATGCAGATGCAATGATGCCAGCGATGAAACTTAGTGGCTTTGATCGAGTCATTATTGGTGCGCGCCTGTCACAAACCGGCAATGCTATTGCACAGCCCGGAGATGTATTTGGCGAGGTCGCGGAGGTTCAGTCAAATCGTACAGAGCCGGTGGACGTTAACATATCAACGATAGTTGAGTAACAGACCAGTTCGTCACGCTGGATTGCGTGTCTGATTTGTCACCCTGATTATCACCGGGTGCCGGTCCAGAGGACTAAAATAAGATCGCCATAGAACAAGGCGAAAAATCTGTCTGACCTGAAGGCACACTTCTAACCCTGCTACATCCGGTGGTCCCCTGCAGCAGTTGCGACGCAACCAGTAAAATAACAGTGCGCAAAAATATTCGAAGTTTTATTAATGATGTAGTGTCTCGATTCCCGCTGTTGGAAGAGTCAGTTGGCTGATTGTTCCCTGGCGCTGCGGCGCGATGTACTTATGCTACTCGGTGTTTTGTTTGCCGGGTTGCATATGAGCGTTGTTCACAGCGCTATTGTCTGTACAGGGCAGGTAAAGTCCGTTGCTTTTAGTGGCAACAAGGTGACTAAAGACAACACAATCGCGCAACGTATTGAAATCAAACCCGGTACCGATTGCACCTCCAGGAAGATAGAAGAGGCGCGTCAGGAAATTATGAATATGGGTCTGTTCAAATCGGTAGAGGCCCGTTTTGACCAGTCGGTTGGCAAAATTGAGTTCATTGTTGTCGAACGCCACTATATTCTGCCATTGCCCAGAGTGTCGCGTAATGCAGATGGGGAAGTGCAACTTGGCGGGCAGTTGCGTTTTGACAATTTTCGCGGCCTTAACCACAAACTCAAGCTTGCCGCACGACGTGAGGTAGAAGACGATGGACAGGGAAATTCCGGTAACGTGGTTTCAGCTCGTTACGAGATACCGCGCTTCAGGAATTCGGACTACGGGTTGCTGCTCGGCGCGGGTGGTACGCATCGAACTGAAGAGTCGTTTGAAAACGCCGTTGAAATCGGACGGGTCAAAAGGCGCCAGCATTCGGTCACTGTTCGAGTTTCGCGTTTTCTTCAATCAGGACGCTCGTTGCGGGGCTGGCGGCTGAATACCGGCGGTATCTATACTGACCGGCAGTATCAATTGCTAAGTGGTGAATTAGGTCCGCTGCAATCCGGTGTCAATGCCGAGTTGCGTTTTGCGGCGGCGAATAATCAGGTTCAGCTGGATGAATACCGAAGGCGCGGCTTTGAGTACGGTGCCGAGCTGGGAGTTGCTGCCAGAGGAATAATCGGCGATTTTTCCTATATCCGTCTGACCGCATTTTATAGACTCTATTTACCGCTGAAAAGTGAGGTATACGAAAATCTAAATGTGCAACTGCGGCTCGGTGCCGCCTCTCGAGGGGCTTTTGGAGAGAGTAGTTTCAGGGTCGGTGGCAGCAGTACACTGCGCGGGTTCGCATCGGACTCACTGCAGGGCGAAAAGATGGCAGTGGTAAACATTGAGTATTTGCGTTCGCTAAGGCGCAGGCCCGGTCTGAGGCTCGCTGCGATTATGGATGTTGCCGCGGTTAAGAACGGCGAGCCCTTTCAACTGTCCGATGTTCGCGCCGGAGTCGGAGGCGGGTTTCGATGGAAGATTCGTTCGTTTGTAAACACCGATTTAAAACTCGATGTTGCCTGGGGCCTTGGCGGTGGTGGTGAATCAAGAAGGTTTTATCTGGGGACCAACGTAGTCTTCTAGTTTTTTGCCGGATTCTCCCCTGAGCGATGTCTGGTGTTTGCCAGGCAGCACATATATGCTTCGTAGACAATCCAGGTGGCGTGCCTCCCCGGCGCCTGTATAGATGCAATGCAATATCAAGCTCTACCGTTTTTTTCAGCATCACGGAACACATAAGGTTAACTTAATCATGCAAGAAAACGAGTACAAGCACTGGAAACTGGAAATCGATTCTGCACAGATTGCCTGGCTTACCATTGATCGTCTGTCCGAGAGCACTAACACTTTGGGTGAAGAAGTTATTGCGGAGCTTGACAATGTACTAAGCGATGTTGGCAAGGCAAGGCCTGCCGGAATGGTCATTATGTCCGGTAAAGAATCCGGATTTATTGCCGGAGCGGATATACGGGAATTCGCAACGTATTCCGATGCAGCCACCGTAACCGAACGAATAGGGCTCGGGCATGCGGTTTTCGCTAAACTGGAAAACCTGCCGTTCCATACGGTCGCTGCAGTTAGCGGATTTTGTCTGGGCGGAGGGTATGAGCTTGCACTTTGCTGCAACTACATTGTTGCCTTCGATGCGGATGACACGCGTATTGGATTGCCGGAAGTGAAGCTGGGTATCGTGCCAGGACTGGGTGGGACCGTGCGCTTGCCTGAACGGGTTGGCGGGTTGAAAGCGATGACTGCCATGTTAACCGGCAAACTCTATCGGGCCCGACCGGCGAGAGCTCTGGGTCTGATCGACGAAGTTGTCGACAAACACAGCAATTTGCGTTGGGCGGCGCGGCGGGCGGTTATGCAGAAACGTCGCTTTAAAGGACCAGGTTTAACCGCACGTATGAGTAATGCAGGGCCTGCACGAAATGCAATGGCCAAACTGATGCACAGGCAGACAGCGGCCAAAGCCAACCCGCAGCATTACCCTGGACCTTTTAAGCTTATTGAAATGTGGAATACGCAACGTGGTACACCGCGAACCGAAAAATTTCGTGCCGAGGCTGCGTTGGTCGGCGAGCTAATGGTCAGCCCCGAGTCTCGCAGTTTGCAACGGGTTTTCAATTTAATGGAGCGTTTAAAGGGGCTCGGGAAACAGGGTGATTTCAAGTGTCGGCGTGTGCATGTCATTGGCGCTGGTGTGATGGGTGGTGACATTGCTGCGTGGTGCGCGTTGCAGGGTATGGAAGTGACGGTGCAGGATCGGGAGATGAAATATATTGAACCTGCAGTGGCCCGTGCGAAAAAACTTTTCAAAAGCAAAACCCGAAGTCGTCACGCCGCAGATGCAGCTCTTGCGCGTTTTCTACCGGATGTCGAGGCCAAGGGAGTAGCGCGGGCGGATGTCATTATCGAAGCCATTTTCGAAAACCTTGAAGCCAAGCAGGAACTTTATAAATCTCTGGAGCCACGTATGCGTGATGATGCAGTGTTGGCTACCAATACGTCTGCAATTCCGCTTGAGGAGTTATCCACTATTCTGCAACAACCGCAACGACTAATTGGTTTGCACTTTTTTAATCCGGTCGCCAAAATGCCGCTGGTCGAGGTTGTACATGGTGCCGGCACCGATAGCGACATGATCTCTCGTGGCAGTGCCTTTTGCGGTCAGATAAACCGTTTTCCCGTTCCGGTTAAAAGCAGTCCCGGTTTCCTAGTCAATCGAGTGCTGGCTCCCTATATGCTGGAGGCCATGAATGTGCTAAACGAAGGCACAAGCAAAGAGGCTATTGATGCGGCAGCGTTGCACTTTGGTATGCCGATGGGCCCAATTGAACTTGCTGACACAGTTGGACTGGATGTTGGTTTGAGCGTTGTAAAGAATCTCGGTGGCGATGGCGCTGACAAGGCGGTGGCGCTGCTAACCTCAATGATCGAGGAGGGTAAGCTTGGTAAAAAATCCGGTGAAGGATTTTATCAATGGAATCGTGGAAAGCCGGACAAACAGCCTTACGAAGCGGACAACGATATAGAACAGCGCGCTCAGCGACTGCTCAAACCGTTTCTCGATGAATGTAAAGCCTGCAGTAGTGAAGGCATCGTTGAAGATGATGAATTGCTGGATGCCGGTATTATCTTCGGCACCGGGTTCGCCCCCTTTCGTGGCGGACCTATGCATTACCTGCAAACAAATGGTGGTGCATCATGATGTTGAATCGCATCGGGCTACCATCTGAACCTTGTATCAAACGAACACGGGAAACGCGAGATGACTGATTCTTTGAGGCCTGTTGCCGTGGTAGGTGGTATGCGTATACCGTTTTGTCGATCGAACAGTGCGTACTCCAGTCTGTCAAACCAGGACATGCTAACTACAACTCTGAAAGGTCTTGTAGAAAAATACGATCTCGATGGAACATTAATCGATGAGGTAATTGCCGGGGCGGTAATCAGCCACACCCGTGACTGGAACTTTGCGCGTGAGTGTGTTCTCGGTACAAAGCTGTCACCGCAAACACCGGGTATAACATTGCAACAGGCGTGTGCGACCAGCCTGCAGGCGGCGCTTATATCGGCGGCGAAAATTGCCACGGGACAAATTGATTGTGCGATTGCCGGTGGCGCTGATACGGTCAGCGATGTGCCTGTTGTGTTTGGCAGAAAATTCTCCCAACGTCTTGTACAGCTTGGGCGGGCGCGCTCCGCTCTCGACAAGCTAAAGGTTCTCAAGGGTTTCGGACCCGGTGAATTGAAACCGTTGCCGCCGTCGGTTAACGAGCCGCGTACATTTCTTTCAATGGGGCAGCATTGTGAGTTGATGGCGCAGGAATGGGGTATCAGTCGTGAAGCGCAGGATGAACTGGCAGCGCAAAGCCACCTCAAGGCCGCGGCTGCCTACGACGAAGGTTTTTTTGACGATCTAATTACCCCGTGTGAGCAGGTGGTGCGCGATAACAATATGCGCCCGGACACCTCTGTCGAGAAATTGCAGAAGCTCAGGCTTGCGTATGAAAAGTCTGATCGCGGTACTTTAACCGCTGGCAACAGTACGCCGCTAACCGATGGTGCCTCCAGTGTGCTGCTTGCAAGCGAAGAGTGGGCACGAGAGCGGGGCTTGCCGATTGTTGCGTATCTGACTCACAGCCAAACGTCTTCTGTCGACTTTGTCGACGGGGAGGGCTTGTTAATGGGGCCCACTCTTGCCGTGGGTAAAATGATTGATCGAGCCGGCGTTTCATTGCAGGATTTTGACTTCTACGAAATTCACGAAGCATTTGCAGCCCAGGTGCTTTGCACGCTGGCTGCGTGGGAGTCGGAGGACTACTGTCGGGAACGTATGGGCAGGCAATCCGCGCTGGGAAGCATTGACCGGCAAAAAATGAATGTAAAAGGCAGCAGCCTGGCAGCCGGGCATCCGTTTGCGGCAACCGGTGCCCGCATCGTTGGCACTCTTGGCAAAATTCTTGAGCAAAATGGCAGTGGCAAGGGATTAATATCTGTTTGTACTGCCGGCGGTATGGGGGTGAGTGCCATTATGGAGCGGTAGAATGGTACTACTGTTGTTCTCTGCAACGAAAAATACCCTGAGCGCCAGCGGGAAAATCGACTTATAATATCGATGACAGCCGTTGAACAATGTAGCAGCTGAAGCCGCAATAGAAGCACCCTGTGGATCGATTTGTACCCCTGATATCGAATGGCTGCGCGCGCCAGCCGAAACATCTCTAATCCAACCGGCGAGTTTGGAACTGTTTATTCCGGCCTGATTGTGCGGGCCAGCGGTTCTCGCCAGTTTTAACCCTTGAAACGAGGATGTATAAAATGAAGATACTGGTCGCTGTGAAACGAGTGCTCGACTACAACGTCAAAGCGCGCGTCAACGCGGACGGTACAGGAATCGACCTGGCAAATGTCAAAATGTCGATGAACCCGTTTGATGAAATAGCCGTCGAAGAAGCGCTCCGCATTATGGAAGCTGGCAAGGCGGACGAAGTGATCGCCGTATCGATGGGCGTGAAGCAGTCCCAGGAGACTATACGTACTGCTCTGGCAATGGGAGCTGATCGGGGAATTCTGGTGGAAACCGATGCCGAACTGCAGCCACTTGCTGTTGCTAAATTACTGGCGGCAATTGTTGCTCGCGAGGAGCCGGGTCTGGTAATTGTCGGCAAGCAGGCGATTGACGATGACAGCAACCAGACCGGGCAAATGTTAGCCGCACTGATGGACTGGCCTCAAGGCACATTCGCCTCCGAGGTGGATATCAACGGCGACTCAATGAAAGTAACCCGTGAGGTCGATGGTGGACTTGAATCAATTCAAGTCTCCTTGCCCGCGGTTGTAACAACGGATCTGCGGTTGAACGAACCTCGTTATGCCAAGCTTCCGAACATTATGAAAGCCAAGAAAAAACAGCTTGATGTGTTGACCCCGGAAGATCTCGAAGTCGATATTGAACCTCGTCTGGTCAGCCTGAAAGTGGAAGAGCCTCCGCAGCGAAAAGCCGGGGAAATTGTTGGCAGTGTCGCCGAACTGGTCGATAAGCTGAAAAACGAAGCCAAGGTTATTTAGGGCTTCCGGCCCTTATCCGACCCAGGGCTATCCCTTGAAACCGGGTGGATGGCAGCTGCCGGGGCGGGACGACAGTTGCTCTGCAACCAGGCTAGCTGACTCCCCATATAAACCGGCGTTCTGAACAAGTACGAATAACAGCAGGAAATCAAATGACTACATTGGTGATAGCGGATCATGACAACCAGGAGCTAAAGCCGGCAACATTGAATGTTGTAGCAGCGGCAAAGGCTTTGGGCAAAGATATAGCGGTTCTGGTAGCCGGTCAGGAGTGTTCTCCGGTGGCGGATCAGGCAGCCAAAATACCTGGCGTTAACAAGGTGCTGGTTTGTGATGACGCAGCGTGCGCTAACCAGCTTGCAGAAAACATGACTCCGTTGATAGCCGGGTTGGCAGCGGACTATTCGCACGTTTTGTTTGCTAATACAGCAAGCGGCAAGAACATTATGCCACGTGTTGCAGCGAAGCTTGATGTGGCGGGTATATCTGACATCACTGAAGTGGTTAGCGATGATACTTTTGTTCGGCCTATCTATGCCGGTAACGCGATGCTTACGGTGCAAAGTAAAGATACCTGTAAATTGATTACTGTGCGGACTACGGCGTTCGAGGCGGAGGCCGCGGAGGGAGGTTCTGCATCGACAGAATCGGTCGCAGCCAGTCCCGCCAGTGACAAGGTTAGCTGGTCCGGAGCCGAGTTAACCAAGTCGGACAGACCTGAACTGACCAGCGCCTCAATTGTAGTTTCCGGGGGACGTGGCATGCAGAATGGCGAGAACTTTGCGATGCTCGAATCGGTTGCAGAGAAGCTCAATGCAGCGGTTGGTGCATCACGTGCGGCAGTCGATGCCGGTTTTGTACCCAACGACTATCAGGTCGGGCAAACGGGCAAGGTTGTCGCACCGGATCTCTATATTGCAGTGGGCATCTCGGGTGCGATCCAGCATCTGGCTGGCATGAAAGACAGCAAGGTAATCGTTGCTATCAACAAGGATGAAGAAGCGCCGATTTTTCAGGTAGCTGACTATGGATTAGTTGCTGATCTGTTCGATGCTGTCCCGGAACTGGATGCGGCGCTCGCCGCCGGATAGATAGCCCGTCAGGCATATCATGCGCCGAAGCGTAGTTATAGTCTTTCGCAACGGAGAGCAGATACGCTGCACTCCGTTGATATCATGCTCCAGCCCGGTCTGACCCGTAGAGACAGGGTGTGCAACTGCCGGACAAGCTCTCGGGTCCGGCGCGCCGTCGGACATTTGCTTTAATGTCAAATCCGGCGCAACTCTCACCGACATAGATTGTCGATCCGTGTGGCGTCTGTTGAAAATAAATCGGAGAACTTCCAATGTCTTACAAAGCTCCTGTCAAGGATATGCGGTTTGTGCTGGAAAGAGTGATCGGAATGGAAGAAGTAGCCCGATTGCCAGGCTATGAAGACGCGACGCCTGATATTGTCGCCGCCATCCTTGATGAAGCCGGAAAGTTCTCCGCCGATGTATTGGCCCCGTTGAATCACCCTGGAGACCTCGAGGGTGCCAAGTGGTCAAGCGAGGGCGTCACTACACCGACTGGCTGGAAAGACGCGTACACGCAATTTACCGAGGCGGGGTGGAACAGTCTTGCATTTGATCCGGAGTATGGCGGGCAAGGTATGCCCGGGATGCTGTCCGCAGCGGTGCAGGAGATGTGGCATAGCTCCAATATGGCGTTCGGCTTGTGTCCGCTGTTAACCCAGGGGGCGGTGCATGCTATTGCGTCCCATGCGTCTGATGGCCTGAAACAGGCGTATCTTGAGAAAATGATCTCCGGTGAATGGACCGGCACCATGAATCTGACCGAGCCACAGGCGGGTTCTGATCTGGCCGCTGTTCGTGCAAAGGCGGAACCGGCAGGCGATCATTACCTGATAAAAGGGCAGAAGATATTTATCACCTATGGTGATCATGATATGACCGATAACACGATCCACCTGGTGCTGGCCCGCACACCAGATGCACCCCCGGGAGTCAAAGGTATATCGCTGTTTGTCTGCCCCAAATTTTTGCTCAACAGCGACGGAACACCAGGGGAACGCAATGACGCGCGTTGTGTGTCTATCGAGCATAAACTCGGGATTCATGCGAGCCCGACCTGTGTGATGTCTTTTGGTGATGAAGGTGGGGCAGTCGGCTATTTAGTCGGCGAGGAAAATCGTGGCCTGATGTATATGTTCACAATGATGAACGAGGCGCGCCTGGCGGTGGGAATTGAAGGCTACGCAATGGGTGAAATGGCCTATCAGCGAGCGGTGGCGTTTGCCAGAGATCGTAAACAGGGTCCGGTGTTGTTGCAGGCAGAAGACGACAGTGCCGCTATTGTGAACCATCCGGATGTGAGGCGAATGTTGATGACTATGCGATCTCAGGTCGAGGCCGCGCGGGTCATCGCCTACGATTGCGCAGCGGCATTTGATTTTGCCAGTCATCACAGCGACAAGGAAGTGCGCGATCGATTCGACCGACGTGGCGCGTTACTTACGCCAGTAGTTAAAGGCTGGTCGACAGAAACGGGGGTAGACATTTGTTCGCTTGGGGTACAGGTGCACGGTGGTATGGGTTTTGTTGAGGAGACTGGTGCCGCTCAATATCTCCGGGATGTCAGGATTACACCGATCTATGAAGGCACCACGGGGATACAGGCTAATGACTTACTCGGTCGCAAAACACAGTACGATGGCGGTCAGGGAATTGAGGAATTGCTCGTTGATATGCGCGGCACTGCCGCAGCGCTTGAGGGTAAGTCGCAAACGGAGTGCACCCGGGCTCTGGCTTCTCTGACAGCGGCCATTGAGATGATTTCCAGTGCCAGTCAACAGGTCCTGGCCGAGGGTGATCCGGCACTGGTTGCTTCGCTGGCCAACGACTACTTAATGCTAACGGGATACTGTGTCGGGAGCTGGGCTATGGCGCGGTCTGTGCTGGCCACGCTCGATTACGATGATCAGGATTTCGTCGCGGCCAAGCTTGCGGTATGCCTGTTCTTTTTTGATCATATCGCGCCACGGGCAACGAGCCACTTTCAGGCAATGCAGAATGCCAATATGGGGCATTATTCGCTCGATGCGGCTCTTTTGTAGCAGTTAACCGGAATTTTCTGCTGCTGTCCCGAATAGCTACCGAACCCGCTAGAGTGTTAGTCAACTATTCAGATTGTCAAGGCGAATAGCAGCAGGATTTTTGTTTTTTAAGACTGCCGCATAGAATGAAAGTGCAGCTGTCGATTAGTACTTTGCATGGAATATTCCTTGCACCGTTGGGCGTCACGAATTCATATTGCCAACGGAAAAAGCATCAAGATGAAGGGTCTCATACTCGCAGGTGGATCGGGAACGCGCCTGTATCCGATCACGCAGGTAGTCTCCAAGCAGTTACTTCCCGTCTATGACAAGCCGATGATCTTTTACCCTTTATCAACATTGATGTTGATGGGGATCCGGCAAATTGCGATTATTTCAACCCCCGATGACATTGGCCGATTCGAACAGCTGCTTGGTGATGGTAGTCAGTTCGGAATTGAACTTGAGTACATTGTTCAACCCAGTCCGGACGGACTTGCCCAGGCCTTTTTGCTGGGTGCCGACTTCATTGGTGATTCCAGTAGCTGTCTGATCCTTGGTGACAACATTTTCTATGGCGCCGGTCTTGAGCAAATACTGGAAAACGCAGCTTTGTCGCTTGACGGATCTACGGTGTTTGCCTATCGCGTGGCTGATCCAGAACGATACGGTGTTGTAGAGTTTGATAATGCCAACCGCGTTTTGTCGCTAGAGGAAAAACCGGCCGCCCCCAGATCGCACTACGCTGTCACCGGTTTGTACATGTACGACAACACAGTGGTTGATAGAGCCAGGTCACTGAAGCCTTCCGTACGCGGCGAGCTTGAAATTACCGATTTAAATAACCTCTATCTGGAAGAAGAGCAGCTGAAAGTTGAGCTGCTGGGCCGTGGCCATGCATGGCTTGATACCGGTACACATGCTTCTTTGCATGAAGCCGGCGCTTATGTAGAAACGATAGAGGCGAGACAGGGCTTGAAGGTATGCGTGCCAGAGGAGATATCCTGGAACAAAGGCTGGATTACCACCGAGAGCCTGAAAGAGAGCGCTTTGCGCTACGGAAAAAGTACCTACGGTGTCTACCTGAATTCTCTTGTTGAAGAGAGACTCAATCGCCAGACGCTGGAAAAAAAGGCTGCCTGACGAGCGGGTGATTTGCTGTGGTAGTCGATTAACAAGAACAAACAGGCATTACTCCGGGCGTCCAGATGATTAACAGAAAAAACAACAAACAAACCTATTCCAGGGCTCGAGAACTCTTTGATTCTCTGCTAAGCGACAAGGACGAGAAATCGGCTCTCAAACAATATTTGGGAAACATTGATGGTCTTGTTGGACAGACACTTAGCGGTTGGGTCATTGATGAGAAGAATCTGGACGCGCCAGTCGAGCTGGATGTGTATTTTGACTCTATAAAAGTGGGCAGTGGAAGTGCGGATATCTACCGCAAGGATCTGCAGGAAGTCGGGTACGGTAATGGCCAGCACGGTTTCCAGATTGAGTTGAGCAGTCACATCTTCAAATCAGGTAAGCATCAGCTGTCTTTACGTGAGGCTGTTACAGGCGCGCATATAGCATCCAACCGTTTCCCGGTCAGTTTTACTGCAGATTGTGTTGCGACAATCAGTGGTATTGAAGGAAGAGTAATTCGTGCACAGATTGAGGCACTTGCGGGAAACAAATTGCCAGCGAGTGTGGAAGTGCTGGTAGACGGTAGCACCAAACTGCCGTGTGCACTGCTAAATCAAAGCGGCAAAACACTGAGTTGTGAAGCACAGTTACCTGCAGATCTCTATGATGGCATGCCGCACACGTTTGAAGTGGTGGCCAATGACTCTCAATGTTCAAGTACAGCGTACGTAGAGATTCTGTATCCTATATCAACGCCAGATGAGCATTTTGCAGACAGTACCGGTAAGCCGGGCTACATCGGATTGCCACGGACCGCTGCGTTTCGCTATGAATCGCTCAGCCGATACTTAACCAAAGCTGCGGAACAGGCTGGTGCCGATGATCTGCAAAACTATATTGTGGCACATGAACAGGTGCTTAAAGGTTTCCACGGCCGACGCGAGTACAGCAACCTTCGATTGCCACGCATTGATGAGCCGGATGTTTCAATCATTATACCAGCAAAGAATAAATTTCCAATTACCTACCATTGTATATCGTCGTTGATTCTTGCCCAGAACAACGCAACCTTTGAAGTGATTTTGGTGGATGATGAATCTGAAGACGAAACAACCGCGGCTGAGGAAATTATAGACAACCTGCGGGTTGTCAGAAACGAGATAAATCTGGGTTTCGTAAAAGCCAACAACAAAGCGGCCATACAGGCACGCGGAAAGTATATTTGTTTGCTGAACAATGATACTGAAGTGACCTCGGGGTGGATCGACGAGGCACTTGAGATGTTCGGTTTATACAGCGATGTCGGATCTGTTGGATGCAAGCTTATTTACCCTGACGGTAAACTGCAGGAGGCAGGCGGTATTGTGTGGGGGAGTGGTGCGCCATGGAACTACGGTAAAAACCAGAACGCTTCACACCCGCAGTTCAACTATGCGAGACAGGCTGATTATCTGTCCGCCGCAGCCCTGTTTGTAGACAGGTCGGTTTGGCAGGAAGTCGGCGGTTTTAGCGAGGAGTTCGCTCCTGCGTACTATGAGGACACTGATCTGGCGTTCAAGATTCGCGATGCGGGTTACAATACGCTGTATTGCCCTACCTCGACGGTAGTGCATTTTGAGGGAAAAAGTAACGGCACCAGCACCAGTTCGGGAATCAAGCGATACCAGGACATCAACAGCAAGAAATTTCGATCCAAGTGGTTCTCTGCCTATAAATCCGGCGCCCCGGCGGGTGAGAATCCACATCTTGAAGTGGACAGGGTAAATAATTTTCGTGTGTTGGTACTGGATGCAAATACACCGAGTCGAAACAGCGACGCTGGTAGCTACGCGGCGATCCAGGAAATGAAACTGATGATGGAACATCGCTGCAAGTTAACTTTTGTGCCGTCTAATCTGGCACACATGGGAGTACATACAGAACATTTGCAGAAACTGGGCGTAGAGTGCATCTACTATCCGTTCTTTCAGTCCATTGAACAGTTTATCCAGGATCGTGGAATGGAGTTTGATGCGGTCTATGTCACCAGATACCAGGTAGCGCAGGATTCCCTCGATATCATAAGAAAATACACCGGTGCGAAAGTAATATTCAACAACGCTGACTTGCACTTTTTACGCGAGATACGCCAGCAGTTGCAAAGCGAGGATAAAGAGATGGCGGGCCCGCTGGTAACGCGGGAGAAAGAGCTTTCGGTCATAGAAGAAGTTGATGTAGCCATCTGTTACACCGAGGCAGAGCGCGCAGTTATTACGTCTCATGTGTTGAAGGAGGACAACGTAATACGTTGCCCCTGGGTGGTCCAGTCTGCCTCGCAGAGAGTGCCATTTCAGGAAAGGCAGAACATTGCCTTTCTTGGCGGGTATCGCCATACACCTAATGTAGAGGCGGTCGAATTTTTCTGTAGCAAGGTGATGCCATCACTCACCAGCCGCTTGCCAGATCTGGTGTTTAACATATACGGCAGTCACATGCCGGATGAATTTGAGGTTTTCCAGTCTGACAACATAGTGCTGCATGGTTTTGTGGAAAATATAAGCGATGTTTATGAGAAAAACCGGTTATTTGTATCCCCGCTAATTTCCGGTGCCGGGCTAAAAGGCAAAATAATTGAATGCATGGCGGCGGGGTTGCCCTCTGTGATCAGTCCGGTGAGCGTTGAGGGGACGGGGCTTGTTCACACCCAAAGCACATTTGTAGCAGACACGGTTGATGAGTGGTGCGGTTATATAGAACAGTTATACAGTGACGAGGAGCTTTGGTACAAAATGTCTGATAACTCGCTGAGTATTGCTGATTCGTTGTACTCGCCAAACGAGGGAATGAAGCAAATGCGAAAGATACTGGAGGCTGCAGATGTTTTCTCCGGAGCAGATGGAAAAGGAAAATTTAGAGGGTACCTGCAATGAATGACAATGTGAAAGATACAAGGAATGTAATCGTCCACTACCATATTTTTAAAAATGCAGGAAGCTCTGTTGATCAATTATTGAAAAGAAATTTTCCTGATCGCTGGATATCACACGACAAAGATTCACCCGGTTCGACAATCGCAGCAACAGAGTTACATTCAACCATTGTGGAGAATCCGCAAGCGGTTGCCTTTTCCTCACACCAGATTGTTCCGCCATTGCCTGCGGGAGACTATACAGTTTATCCGATTGTGTTTCTTAGAGATCCTGTAGATCGCATTAAATCGGCTTACCTCTTTGAGTGGAAAAAGCAACTGGGTCTGGATAAGCCAAAGGGAAGTTTTAAGCAATTTGTGGAGTCGAAGTTCGAACGGGTAAGAAAGAGTTCGGTTGAAGAGTTTCAGACACTGCGTTTGGCTAATGTTGAAACTGATACATTTACCACTGACAGAGCTACTGATGAGGAATTGATTGCCAGGGCGTGTGCCTTCATTGATTCGCTGGACTTCGTCGGCATCGTTGACCGGTTTGATGAATCGAAGGATCTTCTGCAGAAATTCCTGCAGCCGGCGTTTCCGGAATTTGAGGGGCATGAGGTACAGGCTAATGTACTACAGGACATTTCTGTGTCGCAGGAACGCAAGAGACGGTTAATCCAGGATGAACTCGGTGATGAGCTTTTTGAGATGATCGTAGAGCGTAACAAGCTTGATGAGAAACTGTACCAATATGGCAACGATCATTTTAATAAGTTGACTCAGGCTAACGTTGCCAAAACTGCCTGAAAAGAAAGGCCCGCCTTTGCTAAATTCAATCGAGCTCCTCAAGCTAGTCAGTCGTGGTGAATACGATGGATAAAATCCGGAAGGTGTTCCTGAGAGAGGCAAACCGAAAAATAGGCAACGGTGACTATCAAGGTGCGCTGGAACATTGTGAAAATGTGCTGGACCCTGTGGCAGGAGACTGTGACTGGATTCGCTCGAGAGTCTACTTTGCGACCGGTGAACTTCAGCATGCTGAGCAGTCGGCAGTAGATGCAATCCTTAAGGAGCCAGCCAACTACGGCTACTATCGAACTCTTGGTGAAATTCTCGGTGCGATGGGCGAGGTAGAGGCCGCAAAAAGCTGCCTTCAGGGCAGCCGTTTCGGCGATTACATCAATCAAAAGTATTTTCCACGAGAGCAGAAAAAACTTGTCGAGAACAATAAAAATAACGACATCAAGCACGAGGATATCGTGGTGTATCGGGAGCCAGGTAAACCCCTGGACGATATCATCCGGCTAGACGGAGACAAACCTGTTCGCCCCGAATTTCGCCGTAACGAACTTCACGCGGCAACAGCGTCAGTGCAAGTTGTAGATAATGGCAAGGTCTGGTTTGACGGTCATAATCTGTGCGTCTTTGATCGGGATGATAACCTGATAAATGCGTGCACCATGGGTAACCCGGCCCTCATTGAAAAAGTTCGGCATATAATTCAGCCACGCACGATCGAGGGTAACCTTGGAGTAGTCGTGGCGCGCAGTTCAGGAAACTATTTTCACTGGACTACCGACGTTCTTCCCGGCTTTCATCTAATAGACAAAATCGCTCGGAATCATGGTGGAATCTCGAAGATATTGGTCAGCCATCAGGAACGTAAATTTCAGATGGGGTTGATGGATGCTGCGGGTGTTGATTTGAACACCGTTTTTACCAGTGGCGATACCACCGGCTGCTACTTTCGCGCAGAAAAAGTTATTGTTCCTGTGTTTCGCCACAAGATGGCGATGGGAATGAGCAACTGGGCCATCGATTTTTTACATTCTCTCAGCCACCAGAACAACACACCCGTGAAGCCTGAACGTCGAATCTACATCAGCCGCAGAGATGTAGGGTCACGTGGTATCGAGAATGAAGACGAGGTAGTCCGGTTACTGACCCGCTTTGGCTTTGAAGATGTAACGCTCGACGGGAAATCAGTGCATGAGCAAATGCAGTTGTTCCAACAGAGCGAATATATAGTTGCACCCCACGGCGCAGGTTTGACTAATATTGTTTATTGCCAGAAGGGGGCCACTGTTTGTGAATTCTTTGGTGACTTTGTACAGCCATGCTTTAGATCACTCGCTGCACTATGCGAGTTAAGGTATGCACATTTGTCGACCGGTGATGCCCGGTCAGATGTCAACTCGCTTGAGAAGTCCTTAAACAAACATAAGGCGCAGCGGCAAGATCAACGAGTGGATATCGACGCTCTTAAAAAGGTATTGATACGCCTTGGTCTGGAGGAATCTGTAGTCGGTGAACAAGCCGCATGACTACTTAAGGCAGGCTTCAAGCAGTGTTTTCCCGATGTGAAAATTGCCTGCTGGCATTAACCTGCACAGATTTATTAACGTGCAGCTGTCCCGATCAACGCTAACACCAGGGATCACGCTTGCTGTTTTCTTCGGCGAATGGCGTATAGTGTAGACATAAGTAATAAAGTGACCGGAAATACAGGATCGTTAGCCGGTTCGTTCGTCAAAGTACACCCAAACAAACCGTTGCCGTTAAACTCCGAGTCGATGAGATCCGGTATGCTGTCCTGGTCTTCGTCGGGTAGTTCTTTTGCCAACAGCAACTGAATTCCGTCGTCGGAAAAACCATCGTTATTATTGTCTATAAAGATATCGATCTGACCGTCTTCGTTGTCATCGATCAGGCCAATTTCTATCAAATCAAAAAATGCATCGCCGTCGCTATCAAGATCAAGAAAATCCGGCGTTTGATCTGCATCAGTATCGCGTGGGAACTCGCTTTCATGCAGCAGATAGCTATCGTCAAGTCCGTCCTCGTCCATATCTACCAGATTGACGATTCGCGAAGCCGGGTTTTCAAAATCGGCATTGGACTCAACCCGGTCCGGTACACCGTCTTGATCTGAATCGAGATCGAGGTGGTTTGCGATTCCATCGTTATCATTGTCGAGTGTAAGGGAAGTTGGCGTCGGAGGCAGAACCTCTTCATTCGACTCAACAGTTTCAACAGGCTCTTCTGTTTCTTCT
>CAYPCS010000003.1:84714-93029 GCA_964409275.1 uncultured Granulosicoccaceae bacterium | reverse complement strand
AGGCAGAACCTCTTCATTCGACTCAACAGTTTCAACAGGCTCTTCTGTTTCTTCTATTTCTTCTATTTCTTCTATTTCTTCTATTTCTTCTATTTCTTCTATTTCTTCTATTTCCGTCGGGGCTTCGTCAGCCATCGGGTCCGGTTTCTGGTTTCGTGTGTCCCTGACGACTGGATCTGGCAGCGGCTGCTCAACGGGTTCAACAGGCTCCGGCGCCGGTTCCGGTGCTCTGGATTTTTCTAGCGCTGTCTGTATCTGTTCAGCGGTGTCGAGTACACCATCGCGGTTGACGTCGTTGAAACCGTTTTCTATTAAATCAGGGATACCATCGTTGTCGCTGTCGCGGTCCAGATAGTCAGGGAGACCGTCACCGTCAGTGTCATCAGTGCCGTCGACCGCGTTAAGCAAGCCGTCACCGTCCTCGTCCAGATTCGTTAAGCTCGAACCATTGAGTAGCTCTTGCCCGTCAATGACGCCATCTCCGTCGGTATCAGAGGAGAGCGGGTCACTGGAATAGGTATCTATTTCCAGTCCGTCAGTAATACCATCGTTGTCAGAATCAGCGATCACAGGATCCGTTGAGTGGAGCTCTATTTCTTCGATATCGCTCAACCCGTCCGAGTCAGTATCTGCTAAAACCGGACTGGTTCCGAGGGTGTTGTATTCGTCACCATCTGACAAACCATCGCTGTCTGAGTCATTGTTGTCCGGGTCAGAGTTCAGGGTGAACAATTCAATACCGTCTGCAATACCATCGGCGTCTGAATCCGTATTGAGCGGATCCGTTTGAAAGACGTTTACTTCGTCTCCGTCGCTAACTTCGTCTCCGTCGGTATCAGGGTTCAGGGGAAGCGTACCGTGGAGCGTGAGTTCTGCACCGTCGGGCAGTCCGTCAGCGTCAGTGTCCGGATCTGATGGCGAGGTATTGTGGATGGTAAGCTCGTCGCCGTCGGTTAAATCATCCGAATCGCTATCGGGGTTGTCGGGATCCAGTCCCAGAGAAACTTCATCCGCATCCGTGACTTCGTCGCCGTCGGTATCTGCGCTGTTCGGGTCTGAAATTGTGGTAAAAATTTCGAGCTTGTCGTTTAGTCCGTCACCGTCCGAATCTTCATTGTTCGGGTTGGTCATGTAAGTGTTCGTCTCGTCGAAATCGGTCAGGCCATCACCGTCAGTATCTACGACCAGAAAGCTCGGAGGTGTTCGGGGCAGGGACCCAAGTGATGCCTGATTAACGTTGATTTTCTCGTGAAATGCAGATTCACCTTTTGCACCCCGACTGGTGCTGCCAGCGAAGACATGGAGAGTGTTGCCAATCAATCCAAGGCCGCCAGCGTGGCGAGGGTTAATCATATCTACCAGTTTGCTCCAGAAACCGGTGTCGGGATCAAATACTTCGACAGTGGGATGTGCTGTTCGAAGTGAGGTAGATTCACCCCCCAAAACGTACACACGATCATCGTGCACGGTGGCCATGGTTCCTGCTCGGGGTGTGGGAATATTGTCAGACGTGGAAGACCAGGTTCCCGAATTAAAATTGTATACGTCGGTGGCTGCGACGGTGTTGGCAAAAGTCGCAATAGACTGTCGACCAGCAGCGGCGATCAATTTGTTGCCCACCACTGCTGCAGCAAAATGATCTCGGGCGACGGGTGCGTCCGGCAGTTCTTTCCATTTTCCGGTCGCGGGATTGTACTCATCGAACCAGCCTACGGCGCCGCCGTTGTGACCGAGGGTATTGCCGCCTATAACATAGATTTTGTTTTTATAGACGACTGTCCCTGCAGACCCGCGACGTCGATTCGATGGCATGGATCCCTCAACGCTCCAGGTGTTAGTGTCAGGATCAAATACATGAATGTCGGGGATGACTGGCTCATTCGGAAAGCAGCAAGTAAATGCTCCAATAATATATATCCTTCCTGCATACACCACTGGCTGAAAGTGATGTAACTCAAGTGGCGCCTGGGCAACGGTGGTCCAGGTGTTAGCCTGAGGGTCGTAGACATCTACCGGTCTTTCATCGCGCCCGCCAAACAGATAAATCTTGCCGTTTAACTCAACCGCGGCAGACTCGTGCCTGGCGGTAGGGGTACTTCCATCGGTGGTAGTTACCGTGGACCAGTTCTGCGACAGTGCCGGCTTTGCGAAACAGAAGAGCACCAGCAAAAACAGTGAATATATTGGGTGGCCTGGCAGCCGGTGATTGCGCATGGTATACAAGATCTATTCGTTGATGAATCGGGAATTGTTTGGTAGCGATTCCCTTTGCGGCACATCCTTTCTACGACAGGCAACAATGAGCGTAAACAGTCCGGCGAACAACCACCAGGGTGACAGTGAGCCGGCACCTACCGGTGTCGCCACTGTAGTGTTGTTGTCCGGGTCTGTGTCGCTGGCTTCGCCCAGAGTCACTGTGGCAGATATTTCTGTATCTGAGTCCGGCATAGTGTCTACGGTAGCAACCGCATGACTCGATGCAGCTAGCGCGTATATTTTGCAGTTGATGTTGTCACCGGATGCCGCACAATCTTCGAATCCGCTGATTGCTGAAACAAGCGTAGTGTCGAGGCCCGTAATGGTGACGTCGATATCGTATGCTGTGAATTCCGGATCGTTGTTGTCTACCCGAACCAGATAGGTTTGTTGTTCGTCATCGATCTGCTCTTCAGTCAGAGAATCCGCATTTTCAAAATCTCCGTCTTGCGCATCAGTGGAGCCAGCCTTTTCAGTGCTGAATGAAGAGCTAACGGCAATATCGAGATCAACCATCTGCAACTCCGCCGGATCGGCCCCGAGTCCTTCCGGAGTCTCTGGATTTTCGAAGCGAAGAATCAGCTTGTCCACCTCAACTCCGTCGGTTGCGGCGCTAACATTTATGGTGCGATACCCGGCGCTGGCGACATCGATGAACGGATGTAGAGCAGGGTCACAGATGCCGTTCACAATCTGGCCATTTGCCCACTGCCACTCACCGTCAGGCTGGCACACAGAAACGGAGCCGGTGGATTCTGCCCATGTGTCATCCAGTCCTATGTGTACTGTGGCGTCCTCTGTGTTGCTGGCGCGAGTACGCACGTTGATAAAATATCGACCAGCGTTATCAAAGTAAGCACGATAGCTCAGCACTGCGCTGGCACCGCCGGTAGCGAAATTCGATATACCCTCTATGGCCGGATCCGCCTCACCCACCCGTGAGTCTGGAAGGTATTCGACGTAAGACTCGGCACTAGCGCTTGCAAAATTGCCCTGGTCAAAGTCGGGAGTGATTGTGGACCGTATTTCGGGTGCAGTGACTGACCAGCCATGCAGATCAACCGAGCTTGATGTTGCGAGCACAGATTGAGTGTGGAATTCTTCTGCCTCCAGCGCGAGATCGCCCTGTGCCATTGAGTATACGGGCGCGTCAGCAACCAGGACAGTGAGTGCTGTAGAGTTATTGCTCTGGTCTTCATCGCCCGGGACATCAAAACTGATCTGCAATGTTGCCAGACCGCTGCCCTGGGCGTTAAGCGTCACCGGTACTTCGAGGTCTGCAGCTGCCGCCAGATCAGACAGTGTGCAGGTGGTTACCGGGGAACCGGAACAGTCACCGAGATTGGGTGAGTTTGCTGTATCGATGCTGAGTAAGGCGTCAGTCTCAAATGAGATTGTAGCGCCTGAAATTGTTTGCCGCCCGGCATTGTGTAACAGCATGATTTGCATGGCGTTATCAGCTAGTCCCATGATATTCGGGGTCTGCGCGGCTGACAGGGTTCCATCCAGTGCCGGAATATAGGGGGTCGTTTCAATCGACACCGATGCAGAGTTGTTGCCCAGCTTTTTGTCAGACTGATCTGCTTCGACTTCGGCATCCAGTCGAGGTGTGCCGGTTTGCTGTACAGTCGCTGTGAAAGATGCTGTCACGCTTTCGTCGGGTGCTATCTCGGAAAAGTCACAGACGATATTGTTGCCCTGCTGTGTGCAGGAAGCGCTGGAAGCGAATGCGAGTTCATTTGGCAACGCTATCTTTGCTGATACATCAGTAGCGTTGTCGTTGTTGTCATCATTATCAATCTCAATAGTAAAGGTAACCACTTCGCCTACCATGAAAGTACTGCCACTGGCAGCGATGTCTATATCAAGGTCGATATCAATAACGGGCGGTGGCGGCGGCGGAATAACGATGTTGCCACCAGAGCTGGAGTAGGCCGGGATTTTGTATTTTCCGGCGTTTTTACCGGTGTTAATGTCGGTGCACTTTAATTCGTCATCTCCAACCGGTGCGCAATCAAGGTCGCTGTTCGTTTCTTTTAGCAGAAGAAACTGATCAAGCTCATAGCCATCTTCCCTGGCATAAAACTTTACCGTATGATTTCCGGCACTTGGAAAGTCCAGGAAAATTGTTTTGGGAACCCCACAATGATTGGTCGTAACCCGCTGTGCGCTTGACCATGTCCATTTATTTTTTCCGGAACATAGCTGAATGCGCATGCCGGACGTCGGTGTGGAATTATCAAAACCAACGTGTATGCCGTTGTCTTCGGCGCCAGTAGAGTAGGCACGTACGTAGACTATATATCGACCGGCTTCCGGTATGTTCAGATCGTATTCCATACGCGGACCTTTGCCCGGGTTACTCCAGAAGTTAATGCCGCCTGTGATTACATCGTTATGGGTAACTCGCGTATCTGGCAGAAGTTCCATATTCGCGCTGCCACTGGCAGATTGATGATGGGGTGGATCAGGGTCAGGCGATATTTTGGGTATATTATTATGATTGGTCAGTGTCCAGCCGCCTGTCAGCGAGGTAAAATTCTCGGCTTCAACACGCAAGGCGATAAAGTCAGTGCCGTTGGCTGCGCCAATTTCAAGGGGCTCGGCATCATCAACAGTATTGTTGTTTGAATCGCACGCGGAGATAGTCAACGCTGTGGTCAGCATGACAGCACGATACAAGTTCGATGGTATGAAAAAACGGCTCATCTGCGAAATCCCGCCTTTTTTTTGTTATTAGTTGGCATTTTTTTACGACTGATTCGGGATCAGTAGCGCAACGTCTGTGATAAGACTCACCTGAAGAGGGTAGCGGAGTCGATACAGATTCCTTTAGAAGGTGTTGGCTTTTGTGCAGCAGGCCAGAGTAGCGCAGTGTTGCAGATTCACATGTAGCTATGCCGCTTTGAGTGGTTCGCCGATATAGTGCCGCGCTCCAACCGATTCAATCCAGTCGAGGTAACTGTGATTGAAGTCAGAAACCAGCATTGCCAGATTGGCGTCAGTGTCCTCTCTGCAGACGATCATACCGTTCTCGTCCTCGTCGGCGTGGATGTGCAGAACCAGTTGTCCTGTTCCGGGTTGTTGCAGGTGTTTGGTCAGGTGTTTAACGCCGATGCCTAGATCAAGCGATTTGGGCAAGTGATTAATGTCCTCACCGAGCGCTTGCATAGCCATGGAAAAGGCAACCTGGTCGAGGTTTCTGCCGTTATCCCCGAGCAGTTTAATATCGGCCAATAGTAAATCGATGTACTGTTTCCATAGTCGGGTGATCGGTTCCAGCATCGATGTCGGAATGATGATCAACCCACCGTTGTGGTTGTTTACATAATTACGAGGGTCACGCTGTTTGTCGCGAGGATCAGGCTGGTCGAGCGTGAACCGCGGGTTTCCGAGCTTGTAATGTTCGAAGATACTTTGAAATACGTTGAATGTCGGGCGTGGTACGAACTTGCAAGCGCGTACCGAATTGGTGGCCCAGTTATCGTCAAAGTCAATATAGACCTTGTCACAATCGTTCATTACAACGTGCGAATACCCGTCGAACGAATCCTGCTTTAACTGCAGCCATTTATTGGCAGGCTTGCTCAGCTTGGTGAAATTATTATGGACGCCAAGATTTATCACTCCAATCGAATCAACGAGCAGGTTTTGATAGTCTTGCTCTATGTCACTCGATAGACTGACGAAAATATCGTCAATGTTTTTGCCGCACCGGAGTAGTGAATATATGAAACGGATAGCCTGTTTCTTGTAACGAGGTTGATTGTCTACGTAACAAGTGAACGCAAGTTTCTTCATTGATTTCTCTGAAGCCAAAGCTTTCTACCCGGTGACCCGTCAGGCTGCATCATCCAGTGGATATGCATCTTCCATGAATGTGGTTATTATTGGCTCCAGTCTCGAATCGAATGAGATCAGATCCGCGGAGATATTGCGCGTCAGATCGGAGTTAAGTTGTACTGCCTTGCCTGTCGGTCTATCCATATTAAAGAGCACCTCGCCATTGAAGTACTTGTTGGCAACATTCTTATTGGTCTTTTCGTAGTGTTCTTTGCAACTGTTAGCCAGTGCCTCGGTGACTCGTACCGGTGAACTCGCCTTGAGTCGGCTAAGCTCTGCAAGTGCGCGTCGCAATCGCTTCTCGGTTGCATCTTCGAGATCGTAGTTATGTGTGTTGTAGGCACATTTGTAAGCTAGTAATTCCGAGGTCAGGCTTGGGTTAGAGTCGATGGTGTCACGCGCCAGAATTTTTTCAGCTAACTCACGATCATTTATCTCGAGCATACGGTGGAAAAAATCCGCCACTATATCGGATTGAAAAAGACTGTCTCGTGTAAATCGGGCGATTGATATTCCGCCCTGACTAATGTTTTCCCAACTGGCGAGAAAGGTGTCATAGTCACCGTTAAAAACTCGTTGGAAGAAATTTTCCATTGAATCTGCATACGAAGTTGCCCAGACTTTCTGCGCATAGGCAGAGGCCAGGTAGTCTATTTGGTTGCGAATGTAGACTAGAGTCTTAATTTCGTAGTTGGCAAATGCCTCGGCGATAAGGGTCGGATTTGAGTTTTGCAATCCTTCTGAGCTGATTAGTACGTCTGCGTTCTGGCTGTCGATCTCGGCATTGAGTGTGGTTATTAGATCGGAATTTATAGCTGCACGCTTTTGCTCTTCTGTCTTGGTTCTCTGGAACGAAAACGCATTGGCGAATGCGTGGTGAGCGATTCCCTGCCGACCTGTTTTCGGATAGTAAAGCGAATGGTTTGACAGTGACTCAGGATAGCTTGCTATAAAATTCTGAATGGAGCTGGTACCGGTTTTGTGTCTGCCAATGTGCAGATAAACGGTTTTCTTCTTGGAAGTATGCAATGTGCTCGACCAGATTTGTGCGTAGGTGCAGTATCAAAATTCTGATCTGAAAGGGTCGCAAAGACTGTACCACCTGATGGAGACACAACCTCCAGGTTGAACGGCGATTGAGCACCACTGTGCGCTGCAATTACCGTGTAACGCTGACTAGCGGTTTCGCGGGACGCGTAAACCGCCAGATTCCGGAAGCAGTTACCGCAGTTATCGGGTCGCTGCCACAATGCATGTCTGGTTGTTCTCGAACCCGTAACCGTCGGCGTTGTCATCAACTACGCTGGCAGAGCACTCGGGAAAAAGCAGTTCGGGAGGTAAGTTGGCGAGAGGTTGGGCAGGCTGGACAGGTGTTGCCGCTTTGGCGGATGCGCTAATCAGGCAAGACTGGCCATTCTCGAAGCCAAAACCGTCGAAGTTCTCGTCAACCACACTGGCTGAGCACTCGGGGAACAGTTCTTCGAGTGTTGGCTCGGATTGCCCGGGTGCTTGCTGAACGGGGGTGGTTGGTGCGGCTATGGCCGTTGCTGTTATCAGACAGGACTGACCATTCTCAAAACCAAAGCCATCTGTGTTGTCGTCGACCACACTGGCTGAGCATTCGGGGAACAGTTCCTCGAGTGTTGGCTCGGATTGCCCGGGTGCTTGCTGAACGGGGGTGGTTGGTGCGGCTATGGCCGTTGCTGTTATCAGACAGGACTGACCATTCTCAAAACCAAAGCCATCTGTGTTGTCGTCGATCACGTTGGCCGAGCACTCGGGGAATAGATCACCAAGAGTCGGCTCACCGTTAGTTGGTTCGGATTGCGCGGGAACGACAGGTGCCCCGGTAGTTGATGAGGTAATCAGGCAAGACTGACCATTCTCAAACCCAAAGCCATCGGAGTTTTCATCGATGATGTTGGTGGAGCACTCAGGGAAAAGCTCGCTTAGCGGCGGAACGTTTTGTACCGGCGTTGCAGGTGCTATTGAACCTGATGATGTAATGAGACAAGACTGTCCATTCTCAAACCCGTAGCCGTCCGAATTATCGTCAACGACATCTGCTGAACATACAGGGAACAGTGAACCTGCAAGTGGTGCAGGTTGGTCTGCCTGAGGCTGTTCGACGGTCGAAAGAGAATTTGACGGGTTTATCAGGCAGGACTGTCCGTTTTCGTAGCCATAGCCGTCGGAGTTGTCGTCAATCACAGCAG
>CAYPCS010000003.1:0-84614 GCA_964409275.1 uncultured Granulosicoccaceae bacterium | reverse complement strand
AGATAAGACAGGATTGTCCGTTCTCGTAGCCGTAGCCATCGGCATTATCATCAATTACGCTGGCCGAGCATTGGGGGAAAATTTGTCCTGTCGGTTGTGGCTGTGGTGTTGCAACCGGCTGCGATGGAGTAGTCGGCGCCGGAGCCGGATTCGAGACGATAAGACAGGACTGTCCGTTTTCGTAGCCATAGCCGTCGGAGTTGTCGTCAATCACAGCAGCCGAGCATTCCGGGAAAACAGGTCCGGCTGGTTGTGGTTGTGTTGGCGCAGCCGGTTGTGATGGAGTGGTCGGGGCAGGGCTTGCGGAGATAAGACAGGATTGTCCGTTCTCGTAGCCGTAGCCATCGGCATTATCATCAATCACGCTGGCTGAGCATTCGGGGAAAATCGACCCGACTGGCTGTGGTTGTGTCGGTTCAACCGGCTGTGATGGAGTGGTCGGGGCAGGGCTTGCGGAGATAAGACAGGATTGTCCGTTCTCGTAGCCGTAGCCATCGGCATTATCATCAATCACGCTGGCCGAACACTCGGGGAATATTGGTCCGGCTGGTTGTGGTTGTGCTGGTTCATCCGGCTGCGAAGGAGTTGCCGGCGCGGGCTCAACGGAGTTGGACACTATAAGGCAGGATTGTCCATTCTCGTAGCCATAGCCATCTGCATTGTCGTCGATCACGCTGTCAGAACAATCCGGGAATGAAACAGGTGGTGGTTGAGCAGCTTGAGGCTCCTCTACGGGGTCTGCCGGAACCTCTTCTTGAGGCGCGTCGTTTACAGGCTCATTGGCTGGTTCTTCCACAGGTTCCGGAATCGGTTCTTCCACAGGTTCAGGGATTGGTTCGGGTTCGGGTTCGGGTTGCTGTTGTGACGGATAGATCAGGTCGAGGTTCCATGTCGGACCGGTTTCATTGCAACGAGATCCGGTGTAATCGCGGTTCCCTCTTGGTATACCTGGACAAGTGCTCTCGTCGGCCGCATTGTTTTCCGGACCGTGCCCGCATTGCACTGTGTTGTAGTAGATACGTTTGGAATTTGGTCCATTACCCAGTAACGCGTTTATATCGTCGCAAATTTGCGGCACTGTTTTTCGACCGTCAGGTGTTTGCACGGTCACTGACCGGAGCCCGTGATCGTAGCTCGAATCGCAATAACATTGACCCTCAACAGCGTAAGAGTCGCTCCATGGTGTGGCGCTGGTCGGATCAGGGATAATGACTTCGTTGCTGCTGAAAAACTCTGCCGCGAAATCGTTGACAGTAGCGACTCTGTCCCTGCCAATTTGCAGAATATGCAGGAGCTCAACAGTGTCCGAAAAATCCAGCTTTGTATTGGGGTTCAGATAGGCGAAAGCAGCGTTCCATGCGTCAGAAAACTCGCTTCGCCGCGCCTGGGTAACAAAGTCGTCGCTACTTCGGTGAAGATCTGCAGTGCGGTTGTTCTGATTTCCGTCATCAATTCTCTCGTAGGTTGAATTGTTGCGTACATAGCGTAAATCTGACTGCGATGCCTGTTCCTCATTCCAGTCACTGTGTTGCACAACGGTGATACGTTCTTTGGTGTTGATTGATGTGGTGTCGTTGATCCTCCTGATAACATCGGAGGTGAAATCTGACTGCCCGCCTTCGGCAACGTACACATTACCACCCGCGTTGATCACACTGACCCAGGCGTCGGTTGTGCGATTGATAGCGTTCTGCCGGTTTGAATGCGCATTAATCCACACGCCAGGCCATGTTGCTTCCATCACTGCTTCGGCGGCACTTACATACCGGTGTGCATTGCCTTCACCATAGGCGCCACTAACCACATGAGGCTGTATGCCGAAGCGAGTGGTTACCATCAAGCCGGCGACAGCGGCGTGTCCGTCGTCTCTGTCTGGTGCGTGATCGTAGTGCAGCGAGATTAAATCGGTGTCCTGTATATAGGGCCGGGCGAATAAACTGGAGGCGAAACAAAAGGTGAAAGCTATTAGGAGGGCGAGACGATGCATGGATTTAAGTTACAACCGGTTGGTTTAGCGACCGCCGGGTCCCTGCGGTTCGCGTGACGCTGAAAGCGCGAGGACGGGAGTATGGTAAGTCGTTCACAAAAGTGTTGTGACCGAGTTCGCGTTTTAATTTTCAGCAACCGATTTTTACTTGCTTGCAATGTTCACCGGAAGCAGATCGGTCCGGCGCTAAATCGCGGGTAATGCGGGTGTTGATGTGTCTATTTTGGTGCCGAGGGTGCTAGATCAAGGGATTTACGGCAGCACCAGATCAGGGCATGCGGGTGGCGGCTTTGCGCCGCCCCCGCCAGTCAGATAGCCTGTTTTGCAATCAGGGGTGGTTATGACTTTCTATTGCTGTCGAGATAGTTTCCGTTTTACGATCGGTAGCATCGTAAATGGTTTTGAACTGATCCACTTCCGGTAAATCAGTATCTTTGAACAAGTACTCAAGGTGGCCGTAAGCCAGCGGCTGATAAACCAGTTCGGCAATAATGTTGTAGGTACCGGATACAGAGACCGGGATTCGGTATTCGAACAAGTCCAGCCCGGAATTAAAGTTATCGTCCGTCTCTGCTACACCAACTACTGCGATATCGTTGTCGACATTATTTTTATCGAAACCTTTCGGGGTTAATCGATTGTCTTTTGCATACCGGACACCTTCGACCAGCGAGTGGGTAACATCACCGTTTATGTCTGCCATGATGCCTTCGAATATTAGCACCTGGTCTTCACGAGTAATAGCGTTGTAGTGTGGTTCGAAATGGTTGTAGTTAACGTCGCCATCAGCGCCGGTTATGCTTCCATCGGCATTGGTTTTTCCTGATTCGAAAATCACTGCGCCGTTTTCATCGGTAACCGCGAAATGAACAAAGACGCGTCTCGACGGATATCCGCTGGGTAACTTGTGGCCGGTGTGGTTCTCGATCTTCAGAGTGGCGATGATAGTGTCATCTTCTGATCGGGTACCAACAATTTGCAGTTCAGCAGATGTCTTCAGGAATTCCCGGTTACGCTGGATAGCCTCGGGAAACCCCTCTGCCTGCACGCCTAGCTCATCCCTGAAGTTATTGAGCATGTCTTGCATTACCGTGTTTGCGCCGAGGAAAGTATGTTCTGCAAAATTTGGGCGGCGGATGTCTGTGCCAGACGATGCAAGTGTTGACGTTGTTTCGATTCTGGGCATGTGGCAGGCCTGACACGTGGCTGCACTGGAACCGCCATCGCGATAGTCACTGTTTTGCCACTCGGTAAAAGTCTGCTGCTCCTGGAAATGATTACTAGGGTTGTCGGGGATCACCTCGCCGTTTTCATCAAGTTTGGGTGTCTTTAAATCATGGCAGGTTCCGCACATCGCGGATTCGCTAATGTGGGCACCGTAAACCGGCGTAAATTCCGAGTTTGCAACCATATAGGCCCCAATCGGATCAGCGTACTGTCCATAGGCAGGGCGATTTTCTCTATCGGCCGGAGCAAACTCGGCGATAGTGAAATTACCCGACGTCGATTCTTCGGTGCCCAGTATGCCGTTATCTTCAATCTGATGGCATAGCGAACAGCTTACCCCGTCCATTGCATGATCAAAAAAAGGATTGCTGCTGTCGAGGCCGCCACTGATTATAGTCAGTTCCACATTGGCTTTTTTCGCTGCCTCGTTCGCCATCGGCGCATGGCAGCGTGTGCAGGTATCGTCCACCTCGTGGGTCAGGGACGGGTGGTTTTTAATTGTAGCGGCGGCTTTGGCACGCCAATACGGATCGCGGGCCGAATTAGCCATTGTTGACGTCTGCCATGCGGTTTCAATGGAAACGTCTTTGCCGGTGTCGTCAATCATGCCGTTGTGGCACACACCACAGGCACCACTGCCGGAGAAGTGGTCGCCAACAAAATTCGGATCGGACAACTCCAGTGAGGGAACGCTGCCGAACCCGGTGGATTTTGCCGGGTTGTCGATTGAAACCGGTGTAGGTGTGATTTGCACCGGTGGATTTATTACTGGCGTGGTTACTTCGACGGCGTCATCTTCTGCCTCACAGGCAGTTAGCACTAATACAGCGAGTAACAGTGTTAATTTCCCTGTTATCCCTTGATAACTGATATGTTGTACTTTCATATTTCCCGCACAGATGCACTGGTTTAAGAGACGGTTCCCCTGTTAAACAGCATGGTAAACAGGCAAACAATTCGCGGTTAAACGGCATCTGTGCGTCAATCTTTAGCGCTGATGCCTTCCAGGAAGCATCAGCCCTCAAAATCATTCTTGTCTTTTACGGTTAATAGTCGGCAGGTTCGAACACCACAATTTCGCTTTTGCCATAGTCTGCTACCCACACTGTACCGGGAAATTCGTCGTTGTCTCCCTGCGCAGTGACATCCAGTGGAGTGCCAAGGTTGTTGAAGAACTTGTCGATTCCACTGAGTTTTGTTCCGGAGTCATTAAGCTGGAGGCGATAGACGGATTTGTTAAAACTTGCTGCAAGCAAATCGCCCTTCATCGCTCCGCCGAAGTTGCTTGCGGTGTACTCTGTCAACCCGTTGGTTGAGGATTTGAATACATGGATGGTGTCGTCCTGTTTGCCCGGGATCTGGTATTTGCACTCGACACCATTGGCCTGGCCTTCAATTGGCGATTGCGGGTTTTTATCGTTGAAGGTATTGTTTTTACTGCCGCGCGTGGGATTGGGATGCCCGCCGTAGTATCCCTTTTTGGTGATGTGATGAAACCCGTCACCATAGGTATCTCCACCATCTTTGTAATTGTTCAGGCAATTGCCGCCAGGGACGCCGCCCCAACCGGCGTTCGGTCCGTTGTCGACGGTGTACATTTTACCGCTTTCAGTCACCAGCACATCGTAGGCGTTGCGGAATCCCGGGGCATAAATCTGGATTGGGCCGTTTTTCTCGAGAATGGCCATGTTCTTGCCGTTGTTGCCGCCGAAAGGATCGTTGTTGTCGTTGGCGCCACCTCGATCTTCATCGTCCAGTGTTGGCAAATCGTAGGTATTGTTTCCAATTTTGGCCAAATCAATCTCTACAATGGCGGCGCTCAATGCGTATTCAGGCAGTCGCGCAAAGTTGTTCGACGGCACGCCCATATTAGTGTGACCGCCCATTGCAAGGTAGAGCGTCTTGCCATCCTTGCTAATCTGCATGCCATTGCCTTGATGGTTCTCTTCTGATCTTGGCAGGCCACGAATTAGATCCTTTTTCGCCCAGTTATTACCGTTCTGGGTCAACCTTGACAGGATGACGGAGTTTGTATCCAGGTCTAAATCTTTACCGGAAGGTCCGGCGCCCATTCGGGGGTCAGCCGAGGTAACGTATATTTCCGGGTTGTTCGCGCTACCGGCCACCAGCAGGCCTGTGACCAGTCGGCCTTTGACGCCGTTGTTAACCTGGCCATCGTCATTGTGATTCTTCATCTTCTGAATAAGATCAATTTTCACCGTTTTTGTCGCTGTGTATTTGTTTTTACCGTTGCGTGCAATTGTATATTGGTACAGATTTCCGTCCCGCTCCGAAACATAGAGCTTGCCATCGGGGCCAATCTGCAGCGACGTTGGTTTACCGGGTTTTGCGTTGCTCAATGTGGACTGCTTAAAATCCGGCTCGACGGCCGGTCCGTTGTTGTCGGGTGTATTCTCTTCCGGAGGTAACGTAACTTCGCCGCTCAATGCTGCTTTTATCGTGGGGTTAGAGCCGTCATGCTCGATATTTAGTTGAGCTGACTTCTGTCCGGCAATCCCTGAATTCAGTGTGACCTTTATGTCGACTGAATCACCGGGGGCTATGGCAACCACATTGTTGAAGTCGGTTGAGAAAGAATCCGGATTGTCACCTGAGATAACAACGTTATAGAGATTTACGGGAGGGTAGTTGTTGCCACCTTTGTTGGTCAGTTTTACGGTTTTGGTTTTGTTGGTATCGGTTTCAACATTACCGAAATTGACATCGGTTTCTGATATTTCCAGTGAACTGGCAGGAATATCAATTCCTGTGCCGGTGAGTAAAACAAGATGAGGCGAATTTTCACCACTGTGTTCGATTCTAAGGAAGGCTTTTTTAAGGCCGAGTGTCACAGGGCTAAAGGTAACGCTAAAATCAATTTTTTCCCCGGCAGCGAGTGAAGTAAACCCTGCATAATTAGTGATGAAGTCAAAGGAATCCTCTCCACCGACACTCACAGCCAGAATCTCAATGGGCCCATCGACAGGATCACCGATGTGGGTAATTTCGAACTGCTGTGCTTTTTGATCGCCAATCTCTACATCACCGTTCTTTAAAATCGCGGGGCTGATGTTTAGTTCGCTGGATGAGCGAACGTTGCCAACACCACTCAACGGTATTTGTATGACTTCTGCTGTTGCCAGCGAACTAAGCGAAATCATCGTGATGAATACGATGTAGGGAATGAATCGGTCAATCATTGCAAGTGGTCCGTGTACTCTGACTAAGTGGGCGGCCTGATTGTCCGTTAAAGCAAGAAACAGGCAAACCTTGAGGGGTGATCCGCTTCAGAAAACTTAACCTGTGAAACTTGCCGGGTTCCTGCCTGTCAAGGCTGTTGTTCATTGGTTCTCCGGGTGCTGCCGAAGCGCGGCTACTGCGAGCGCGCTACACCGGTAATTTTTATCCGGGTCTGCAATTTTTATTATGAATGGCTGTCGTATCGTTCTGATTACTGAGGATACAAATCCCGTTTCAGAGCGTTGATGCCCGACCTTTTTCCAGGCAGACTCAACTGGCAGGGCCAATACCGCAACATTGATGGCTCTTAACCTGTCTCTTACTGGGTGGGCTTGTGCGTGTTGCGCAAAAAGAGAATGCGTCAGGAGCGCTGCAGTTAACCTGTAGGCTCCCACTGCATAAAGCCGCTTATTTCACGACGTCGGGTTGTTGGTCTTTCACAGGCAAGTTCTAATGTCATTCAATTGACTCCCGGTAGGCGTATTGCCTCCGGGTTTGATGCGTTTTTACTTTTTTAAAGCGTCGCTGGATTGATCCAGGATGGACAAAAGTCGCAGAGACTGAACTTCAAAAAATCGACAGTACTGCCGGATTAGTAGCCGTTGAATGGCAGACACTGCACAAACACATCGTAAGTCAATTAAGCCGGTTAGTGTCCTTAGGCAGCGGTTTTAATATCCGCGGCAGACGCAGTTCGCGTAACCTCTGATATTTCTTCCCGTCGACTATCATTCCAGGCCGACACACAGGCGATCATTTCAGTCTTGCATCGATCAGAGTATTTTTCTGCGATCTCTGTAATTTCCTGTAATAGCTCTGCCTTCAATGTTGTGGGTTTTAGTCCAAGCCCCAGAAAAAGACCGTTTTCCACGTGAAGATCATTCTCGGAGTCTTCAGCACGAGGGTTTTGTACGTTGTTTATTTCGACCCCGGTAATATCAGATATCATTTGTGCAAGATCCCGGACTCTGTGAGTCTCAGTCATCTGGTTGAGGATTTTAACGCGTTCACCCTGCGCAGGTGGATTCTCAACGGCGAGTTGTATGCATTTGCATGTATCTTTAATGTGTATGAATGCTCTGGTCTGTCCACCGGTGCCGTGGACTGTCAAGGGATGACCCACTGCGGCTTGCATCAGAAACCGATTGAGAACGGTTCCATAGTCACCATCGTAGTCAAAACGATTAATGAGTTTTTCGTCCAGTTCAGTGTCCTGTGTTTGAGTTCCCCAGACGATTCCCTGGTGCAAGTCTGTAATACGTATACCGTCGTTTTTATTGTAAAAACCGAAAAAAAGCTGATCTTGCGTTTTTGTCAGATGGTAAATCGATCCGGGATTGGCGGGATAGAGTATTTCTTTGTCTACCAGGCCATTGGATGTTTCGAGTTTCACACTCAAATACCCTTCTGGAATTTCCATTCCCGCTGTGCCGTAGCCGTATACACCCATAGTCCCTAAGTGGACGAGGTGAATGTTTCGCTTGCTTTCCACAATAGCATTTAAAACGTTATTTGTTGCGCACAGATTATTATTTACCGTGTAATTTTTATGCTTTGCGCTCTTCATTGAGTATGGTGCTGCGCGTTGCTCTGCAAAGTGAATGATCGTATCGGGGGCTTCTTCCTTGAGGAATGCCACAAATCGATCGTATTCACCAGCGATATCGATATTCTCGAAACGAAGATCTCGTTCAGTAATTTCATTCCAGACGTTCACGCGATCCTGAATCGTAGCGATGGGAGTTAGAGACTCGACGCCCAACTCAATATCGATCGCTCTCCGTGACAGATTGTCGACAATGACGATCTCATGACCTAGACGGGAGAGGTGAAGTGAAGTTGGCCAGCCACAAAAACCGTCACCGCCAAGAACCAGTATTTTCATTTTGTTTGCCTAATCTACTTTCAACGGACTTGGGGGGTAAACAAATTATGTACCAAAGGCTTTCGCCAATATACATTAACGAGAACCAGTAAATTCAGGGTGGCGAAAATCAGCGGAATGTTTCGATTTTGATTGTTATGACACCCATTCTTCACAGCAATGCTGGCTCTATCTACTAAGATTGTTGAGGGTGTACCTGATTCATAGAAGAGTGACGTCTACCGGGCGAGTCGCGGACCCGCGTCGTAAGAATGACGGTGCAGCAAAAATTGTCATTGCTCCCGTCGGTAATCTTTGACGGCCCGGCAAGCTTGTCTATCAGGGCTTCTCTCTTGCATATACCGGGGAACTGTCTAAAGGAGAATCTCTCTCATGTGGAGATGTTCCGGCGGTGCCAGCCTGTAGTTTTACAACCGAACTGTTTTGTGATGTAACCGGAATTTGAGTTGATAATCGAGGCGTGCATATTGCTGCTACAGGTACCCGATCAAACACTGTAGAAAGAAAAATATGAGCAACGAAACTTCTAAATCAGATCGTATAAAAGAACTTATGGAAAAGGTCGAACTTAACGAACTCAGGGCGCGTGATGCGGAAGCACGATTTAAGATTGTGGAAGCAGAGATGAAGTTGCTTGCGCTAAGAGAATCTGCTGTTGAGGATACTAAATTGAAAAGTGTTGCCTGAAACTTTTGACTTGTGAGTGTTAACTTTCCCCTAAATCCCCCGAGGAGATTGAAGTGAGTACGGTTGTCCAAGAGAAAAAGAAACAAGCTCGAAAAAAATGGCCGAATGCTCAATTTAGAGAGGCTGATTTCGTTGACGTTATTCAGTCTGATATTCAGAGTGGAAATCATGCAGCTGCATTGACCACTCTAATAAAGGCGTTACCTGAGTTAGGGCCTGGTAGCCGTATTAATCGTCAGGAAAAGCTCAATCACTTAACATTCATGTCAAAGTTGTTGCAACAAAATGGTACCAAACATGGCTATCACAAGTTAATAAAAAAGGCCAGGCGTGTTGCCGGGAAATTTAGCAAGCATGCAGCGGACGATCGAGGTAGTTATCTTGATTTTGGGTGTGGAGCTCACGATCCTATTGCGTTAGCTACGTATTTTTATCTAAACGGATTCGAAAAATGTCACAGTGTTGATATGCTGTCACCGAGAAACGAAGTTTACTCGGCTTTATCAATGTACGACATCATCGCGCAGATTAATTTATACCCTGACGAATACATGATGCCTGGAACAGACAGATCAGAGTTCCTGAACAGGCTGCATAAATTCGATGCGAAAGCATTCTCAAGAGGAGAGTTCAATGCGGGCTTTGAAGAACTAAACAACAAAATTGATTACTTCGTCGGTGATATTGTGAACGCCGAGATCCAAGAGAACAGTGTGAGCCTTTGCAGTTCTTTTGCAGTGTTTGAACACGTTATGGAGCTCGATGCTGTATTGGAATTTCTTTTCGAGAAAACGGCTCCAGGCGGACTGGGGTTCCATTTCATTGATTTGGCGGACCATCGAGCGTACAGAGCCGACAATGAGTTCAATATATTTTCTTTCCTTACCGAGAAACATGGTCCTTCAAACATAAACAGGTTGCGAAAATCGGAGCTGTTAACGGCGTTCGAAAGCGCAGGGTGGGAAATCATTGAACAATCGGGGGATACTAAAGAGATTCCGGATGAAACCAGGTCAAATTTGTTACCCAGGTGGAAGGAAATGTCTCTAAATGACCAGGAAACCTACAATCTAACTGTTGTAGTCAGGAAACCGGAATGACCAACACAGTGCGTCAATTGTAGTCGTGCACGTAAATATCTTGTCATACTGTCAGGCGTTTATGTGTTTGCGGACCTGGGAAGTAACGCGAATGCCGGATCTGAACTGAAGAAAATAGACAATGAGTTACGGTAACTTTATATGTCTGTAAGGAGTTATCTTCTATTAATGTACACATTTATCATTTTGAAATCAGAGCGAACTACCTGGCCACAAGTGTGCTTAAGGCTGCGTCCGGTAGAAGATCCCCTGTTAGATGGAAAAATATGATTTTTTCAAAACTGGTACCACGGAAAAACAATACGGTTTTAATTGAATGCATAAGCTCGCAACAAGATTACTGGAAGAAACTATCTCTTATGTGGAGGAGCGGCCGGATTTAAGAGAGCTTGGTACTCCTGACCCCAATAGTTGGGAAACGACATTTCCCGATTTGACTTCGCTTGATCTTAGTGAGTATGAGTCGTGTTTGTCGGCAAAAATATGCATAGCCACCGAAGATATCGTCGGGCCCATTCGAAATGGCGGCATCGGTACCACATATTCTCTGTTGTCCCGCTTGCTTGCTAAGGAGGGATTTGATGTCACCATACTTTACCTCCGAGGCCGATTCGTAGAAAACGAAAGTATTGAGCACTGGATAGAATACTATGCATCGTATGGTGTTAAGTTTGTGCCAGTAGAAGAGACATTGGAGATGACAGAGGAAAATTCGACGTCTCATCGGTGGCTGGCACCAATGTATAACATGTATCAGCACTTACTCAATAGTCATTATGATCTGGTTCATGTTTCAGAGTGGCGAGGGTCGGGTTACATTTCGTTGCTGGCGAAGTCTATGGGTATTGCCTTTAGCGACACTCAGTTTGCAGTCAAATGCTCGTCTCCCTGGTTGTGGAACAGGCTCTATGGAAATCATACCATCAAGGAGCCAGTCGACGTTCTTAAAATATATTGTGAGAGAATGTCTGTGGAGCTTGGTGATCACGTAATTGGAGGTTCGGCGCATCTACTCCGCTGGATGAAAACGCAGGGATATACGCTTCCAAACAACACATTCGTTCAACCCAATGTTGTGGTCACAGATGATTTAGAGGAAATATCTAAAGAGCGGGTGGTTAAAGCCGGTGACAAAATATCAGTAAAGGAGATAGTTTTCTTTGGCCGGCTGGAGTCACGCAAAGGGTTGCATATTTTCTGTGAGGCTATTGGAAAACTAAAAAAAGCAGGCACTGTACTTCCAAAAATCAGCTTTATGGGAAAACCGGGAGCGCGAATCGAAACCCATCCCAAACTGTCCGTATTAGAGTACATACAGGAGTTGTCTGCTGACTGGAACACAGAGGTTGAAATTCATTCGAATTTCCAGCAGAAAGAAGCGCTCACCTATTTGATGGGAAAAAACAGACTTGCGGTAATGCCATCATTAATTGAGAACTCTTCCCTTGCTGTCTATGAGGCTGTTATTTGCCGGATTCCTTTTCTTGCTTCGAATTCAGGTGGTACTGCCGAGCTAATTAGCCCTGAATATCATGATAGGGTTCTGTTTGATCCACATCCAGTGCCTTTATATAACTCATTGCTGAAGGCAATTAAAAGTGATGCTGTTGTAGCTTCGTGTTCTTTTTCGAATGACAAAAATAATGAAACGTGGCTAGGGTATCATCGTTCGATTACGAAGCGGAATCATGAAAGTGCGGCTTTAAAAGACTCTGTCGCAAAGGTTATACCGCAACGCTATGAAGTATTCATATACTTTAACGGCGATCAGCAAGCTCTTTTTTCCACTCTATGTAATCTCGTTGAGTGCAACTGTCCGAACGTCCAAGTCACTATTCTGGATGATGTTGCCTACGATGGAGATGCCCGGGTAGCAGCAGATTCAAGTATTCTTGATTTAATCCATGAGCAGCAGTGGAGAATAATTGAACTGGAAGGATACGATAGAGGGTTAGCGTATAACGCAGGGGCTGACTTATCTAATTCTGATAATTATCTTTTTATTCGAGCAGGTGATTTACTATCCGAAAGGATATTTCCCGTATTTGACAGGGTATTCTCAAATTCGGAATATGATGTCCTAACCTCATTTTATGAAATCCGCGAAAGCGAGAAAAACGGCGGCGCAGTTACAGGGAAACTAATTCCACTTATTGGTGATTTGCCGACATCATTCTACGAAGTGAATCTGTCAGATTATTTTGTATGTTGTAGATCGAGTGTGTACAAAAAAATAGGTGGGTTCACTGGCGACTATGGTACCGGTGCAGAGATTTCAGAATTCGCCAATGCTGCTCAGATGAACGGTTATCGCCTATCGACAATTCCGCTGGTACTTCTGTCAAGGCTGGTGTCCGATCGACAAGCCGGAACGGCTGGTCAGTCAGCACGTGTGATACGGCCGTTGTACCAATATGGACCGCAGGCATTTCGAAACATATTTCTGGTTGCCAAGGGGCAATCCGAGAAAATAGCCAGCCTCGAAATGAAGCTAGAAAGAATTAAAAAAGACAGAGATGCGCAAAAATTACTGAAACTCAAACAGAAGGAGAGAAATGAGCAACTTAGGGAGAAATTGAAAGCGCGTCAAAAAAGTGATCTGGCTGAAGCCTCAAGCGGCAATGTGTCTGCAAAAAAAGTGAATCAACCGGATCCGTATTTGAAGGTTATGGAAGCTACTCGCGGATCAATGGCGAATATCGCAGCTGCTTTGGAAGGGACAAAAAATATTGAAAAACTGGTTGGTGTCTTTACCGATTCGGTAGATTGTGAGGTTATTTATGCCAATGAAAAAACAATCGTTGGCGCAATAACCAGTAGTGCCAGAGTTAGTGGCCATCGCTTTGTTCAATTGTATCGAGAGAAACGTTTTGTTCAGCAAACGCTGGTTCATGAAGACTGCAATAGAATTGCGCCGTACAGAGATCGAGAGCCACGCGAGGGGTTTGTATTTTCGATGGAAGGCATTAGTGAATCTGACAGAGTCGATAGCAGTTTCGAAGTAAGAGATCATCTCGACAATATAATTAGTTCATTCACGTATCGTGATTCGGAGTACACGAAAGTCGAGGGGGCAATAGATGGTTTTAGTTCTGACAGTCGACGCGTACGGGGCTGGCTTTGGAATCCACTGGATGCTAACGAGATGTTGGAGGTTAGCGTCTTCCTGGACGATGAATATTTATTCGACATAGACTGTGATGTTTATCAGGAATTCCGAATTAAAACAATGCTGGATCCTGAAATTGCCAATCATGGTTTTAGTTTCGCATTACCACAAACTGTTTGTGTTGGAGATGCAAGCCTGTTGCGTCTGCAAATTCGTAAATCTGCAGTGTGTCCGTCTGGCTGTACTGCATGGATTAATTTTAAAGAAGGTACGTTCCAGCGTGTTGCGGCAGTGAATGATCACGTGGCTGTTGCCTGATGCTAGTTATGTGTCAAAGCGGTAGTTGTTCGGTCGGATTGTACAGCAGGTTAGATCGGTGCAGTAATTGCTATTTGCTTCGCCTCATTTAGCGGATTATCAGACATTAAAGTGTAGTGTTATTCGTTACTTGAATTATCTGTGGTTAATTTGAAAGAGGGTTAGACATGAAACCAAATGAAAAGCAGGAAATTAGAGAGCAGTTGCGCAGTCTTAGAGCGAAACGAGACGAACTTAATCGACAAGCCGGTGAGATAAAAAAACAGAAAAGTGGATTAGAGGAAGAACGCAAAAAACTGCTCACCAGAGCAGAAAAGATTGGTTTAAAAATAGGCCAAAAAAAAGCAACAGCGTAATTACAAGTTGAATTCCTTGCACGCACTAAATCCCGGTGGATCACCTCCGGGCTGTTGTGAAGAATTCCGCTGGATGCATGCGAGCCGTGAATAGTGCATCTTCAGGTTATGCTAATAGAAAATATAACAATAAATTAATTGCGTTGGACATTTATTGATGACTAGAGATTCTTCACTGGCAGATATACTATTTATCTCTCGGCAAAGGAGTGGGTCTACCGTACTTTCGAATTTGTTGCATAAAAATAATTTAACAACACCCCGAGAGTGCATGTCTAGTATTCTGAAGGGTAGACCAACTACGCAACATGGTCACCGATTCATGAGTTTTTGTACAGAAAAAAATCTCACGGCTGTGGATTTGTACCAAATGCCGTTCGAGATTCTTGACGATTACATCGAGTTTCTAAAGCAGTACCATTCCAGTGATAGAATTGCTTTGACTACAAAAAGCAATCAACTCTATGCGTTACCAGAAACCGCATATGTGCACCCGAATCGGCCTCTATTGGTGCGTTACGCGTTTAAAAGACAACTGCGAGTGGTTTCACTCATAAGAAGAAATTTGTTTAAACAAGCATTGTCTGGTCAGATCGCGTCGAATAGTGAATGCTTCCACGAAAGTGTCGAAACGGCAATCAGGCGTAGCAAAAGATCGAAAAAAGAAACCTTAATAGAGATTGAATTTGATATTTTGAAAGCGCAGAGGCAAATGGAGAATTCGGAAAGCGTACAGTCCCTTGTAAGGCACTGGTTTGTGGGGTACCCAGAATTTGTAGAGTTGGCTTACGAAGACATATTTGATGAAAATGACGGTGGGCTGAAACCCATTGGAATCGAAAAGATAGAGGACGCATTTCAAGTACATATCACCGACCGTGAGTTGGGTTACATCAAGCTTTCCAAAAAAGGTGGCCATCGTATAAAAAATCTTGACGAAGTTGTTGAGCACTTTAGTGGCACTAGTTACAAAGCCCAGGTGGAAGAGTATGTGGCATAGCGCTTTAGAAAATACAGCTTAAACTGACAATACATAGGCTCACTGATTGGTTGTCGGTCAAGGTTCTATCGCCTGGTATGTTAGTTGATGGTTCCCCGGCCTTATGGACGTTGTTTGTCCGTAAATTTGAGTAGGCGCTGAGCTATTTCGAGGCGCGTGGTTGTGCGTTTCTCAAGTTCTCTTCGAGCAGTAAGTTCTCTTTGCAATCTTTCTATTAGCCGGTGTTGCCCCACCACAAGGTTAGCTAAATCACCAAGGTGGTCGTTCTCTGAATCACGGTAGGCCTTTAACACCCTGTGTGTACCGGCTTCGGGATTCAAATGGTGATGCCGCATTCTATCTTTGGAAATGCGGTAATAGAAAAGGCTCTCAGGTACAACCGACAAGGAGTGATTCATCAGCACAGCTCTGGCAAATATTTCGTTGTCATCTTTTCCAACGCCTTTCAGTTCCGTGAAACCGCCAATATTTTCAAGTGCGGATTTACGCCAGAACGAATTGGAATCACCAAAACAGTTGAAAATTGTCCCAATAGCTAAACAAGGACCTACAGGTGTGATACGGTTAACGACTGTCGGAGACAGACCGAGGTCTTCGTTATCCGGAAATGTATCAGAAAAACATGTGAGTATGTCACTATTGGATGTAGCTGATGCACGACAAAATACTTCGATTTCGTTAGGTAAGGCTATGTTGTCATCATCCATAAACAGGATATATTGCCCCGTTGCTACCTGCCAGCCAGTGTTTCTACAAGCTCCAAGGTATTGATTCTCTGTTTTAATCAGGCGCAGGTTTAAATATTCAGCATAGTCAAGGCAGACCTTCTCAAGATCTTTTTGAAACTCATCTACGCTGCCATCATCCACTACAATTACCTCAAAGCCTTGAATCGACTGACAACGTAACGACTCCAACGCTACGCGCAACATGCCAGGTCTGCAATAGTGTGAAATACAAACTGATACTTGTGCCGGTGGAATTGATTTAGGAATAACCCGATACTGGTATGAAGCCACGCTATTAACCTCTATAGCCAGAACCGGACTATTTACGGCCGGAAAATCGTTTGCGGCTGGTACTTCTGGATAAAGTGCCAGCTTCGAAAGAGTTGAAGCGATATGTAATGTAGTTTTCCCGGTGTGAATAATATTGGATAAACTATCCGTTTTATGACGAAGCGTATTCTTGCAAACGGAGGTGATAGCTGGTAAGCCGAGTTCAAGCAACAAAGACAGTAACGGAGTTATGGTATCTAACACTGGTAGGGTTACTGCTATCGTGTCTTTCTGGCGAAGCAGCTGAATCAGACTCTGACTGTCCGGTGCGAGCTCAATTGTTTGGCATTCAATCGGGGAGCTATTAATAAAGTTGTCGAGTAATGGTCTAAGTTCCGGGTTGACTGGAGGAGTGTCGACAAAAGATACCGAGAACAAACACTTTTCAGGTTCAATACTGCGCAACGCCTTGATAAAGTGTACCAGGCCATTTCGTCTGGTGAGGCCGCCTGCAAATATCAGTTCAAGCGTTGAGTTCCCCGCTGCTATGGGGGGTGGTGGCAAGCCTGGTAGATATGCCCTGGATTCAACCGGTATTGGACATGTCGCGACGGGAATGGATGTTTTCAACCACTGTGAGTATGTGGTGCTGGAAGAGCAGATTCTGTCAGCCATTTCCAATGTCGTTCTCTGCAGCCAGATTTCAATAGTATCTCGATAGCTTTCGCAAAATCCCCCCTCTGTTTCCATGGCAAGTTCATAGGGTTCGCTAAGAATAATCTCTATTACCGAGTCGCAAAACTGAAGCCCCTGGCGTTTTGCACATTGCGCGTAATACAACAAGCCGTGCTGGTTACTTCCGAGAATTATCGACAATTCATTGGTGTTTCTAAGGTATTCGTAGACTCTGCGGCAGCTGTTCATTGCCGGCGACATTGGGCCAGTGGATGCCGGGGGGGCTGACTCGGGAAGCTGATCTACTACCAACCGGTGAGATGCTATCGAAACTGAATTTTCAGTTTTGGTATTTGTGGAGTTTTCGCAAAGTAGACGTACTTGATAGCCACCATCCAGTAGTGCAAAAATTCGCGCGAGAAAATCACACTCCAGTAACGCCCTGTATAAATCTGAGCAATCGCCCGGGATCACAACTATCGCCTGGTTGCCATCCTTTGTGCCTGTCATTTTAAATATGGTTGCCTGGGTTTCTGACAATGCACAGTAGTATAGTGCCTGATTTGGAACTAAAGAGCGGTGTCAGGAACACTTCTATCCTGGCGGGAATCGGGTGTCTATGTTCTGTATGTCTTTTTGAATGAGCGTAGTTAAAGCGATTGCAACTGTTTTGCGATTGAACGTTATTGGCGAGTTCGCGAGCGTGTAATCATGCCCGGCAAGTCGTGCACTTATTTGGGATATAGGCTCATCGAATAGTGAGGGTGGTAAATCCAGTAACTTGATTTCGAACCCGTGTGGGCCCTCAGTTCCCCGCCAAAGATTCCGTCGATGCAAATTTACTGGGGTTTTGTAGAGGCGATTGCCGATTTTAACCTCAACCATTAGTTCCGAGCGCAGATTTTGCGTATCAATAACCCAGCCTCTAATTCCATGAGTAATCACGGTTTCAAGGTGACCTATAAAACGATCAGGCATTTGGCAAGGGAGAAGCGAAAAAGGGAGAATCGGGTTTGCAATATACGCGCCACGTTCCGGGAACAATACGCGAGCAGGACAATTGATTTATGCTGATTGGGGGTGATTTGTCAGTTTCGGTGTGAAGGTTATCCGGGGCGGGTAATCGGACTTTTAATGGATTGAAGGTTGCGGAAAAATGGTATAGCACTTGCGTTTGTGCTGATCCTGCAAAATATCGGACACTGTCAATGTCAATCAATTCAGTTCGTGCAATTGGCGCAAAGGCACTGAGACAATCAGCAAAAAGGATTCTTGTTACCGGGGGGGCCGGATTTCTGGGGTCCCATTTGTGCGATCGTCTATTGGCTCAAGGGCATGAGGTTATTTGTGTTGATAACTTTTACTCAAGTACCAAGAAAAACACAATGCACCTGCGCGATAATCCTTCTTTCGAACTAATTCGTCATGATGTGACATTTCCGTTGTTCCTCGAAGTCAACGAGATTTATAACCTGGCCTGTCCTGCTTCGCCTGTGCATTATCAGCATGATCCAGTCCAGACTACAAAAACCAGCGTGCACGGAGCTATTAACATGTTGGGCCTTGCCAAGCGCACGGGCGCGAAAATTCTACAGGCATCAACCAGTGAAGTGTACGGTGATCCTGTTGTTCATCCACAAGTAGAAAGTTATTGGGGGAATGTAAATCCTATTGGCCCTCGCTCTTGCTACGATGAGGGTAAACGATGTGCCGAGACACTATTTTTTGACTACAATAGACAGCACAGCGTGCAAACAAAAGTCGTCAGAATATTCAATACTTACGGCCCCAGGATGCATCCAAATGATGGACGGGTAGTCTCGAATTTTATAGTACAGGCCTTGTTGGGAGAACCGATCACGTTGTTTGGTGATGGATCTCAAACCCGCTCATTCTGTTTTGTTGATGATTTGGTGGAAGCAATGATCCGGACTATGAATACAGAAGAAGAGTTCATAGGGCCAGTTAACATTGGTAATCCATCTGAATTTACAATGATAGAGTTAGCGGAGTTGGTTAAATCGAAGACTGGTTCATCTTCGGAACTGGTTTTCAGGCCTTTGCCTGTGAATGATCCAACTCAACGCAAGCCTGATATATCTTTGGCGCGTGAGAAACTTGAGTGGGAGCCGACTATTGACCTTGAAACTGGTTTAACAAGGACCATCGAGTATTTCCAGCAGGCACTCGACGGTGGCCGGTTTAGAAAAGCTGCTTAAGTGAGTTCTAATTCCACCCTCGTGAGGCTCGCTGATTGCAAACAGGTGACTAGTGGCAGATAACATAGCATCTGCGAAGAGCTGCGTACTGCCACCGGTGATAGCTGCGAGAGCGCTCGTTGACGATGATACAGTTGAGATCGTCAAGGCGTCTGGTTTATTCGACATGGGGTGGTACACAGAAAACTACAAGTGGGTTGTCGAACAAAAAATTGACGCGATAGAGCACTATTGTGCGAAGGGCGAGAAGAACAACAGGCAACCTAATAAGTATTTTCTGCCGGACTGGTACCGAAAAAAATATCTGGATAGTGATTATCGGGGTCTTGCCCTTGTCCACTACATTAAACAAGGGCGTTTTCAAGGTTGTCTTCCGAGCCCGTATTTCGACGTGGCAAATTACTGCGACTGTGTCGAGGATAATCCGCCATCAGCCGAGAACGGACTGAGTCACTGGCTTTCTTCTAATAGAAGTGTGATTCCGCCTGGAAATGAAATGATGGTGCTCGTGGTAGCGCTTGAGTCCACCGGATTGTTTCATGAGCAATGGTACCGCGACATGAATCCCGATGCGCAACAATCTCGCTACAGTGCCATTGAGCATTACGCTCGTTTTGGTAGAGGCAGAAAGCCCAACCCGTATTTTGATGCAGCGTGGTACCTGCGGATGAATCCGCATGTTGAAAAATCCGGCGAACACCCGCTCTTGCACTATGCGAAACATGGCTGGCGCAACGGGAAATTACCCTCGCTCAGGTATGCAGGTGTAGCAGCGGCGACAACGGAATCGAGGTGCGAACGAGAGCCGTTAGGCCAGTACCTTAAACTTATTTCGCCTGCCAAAACCGGTGAATCTTCAGTTAATCGTAACTACTTAAGCGAACCCGGTTTTCGATTGTTAGCGTATTATTCACGCGATTGTAGTGCCGACAAAAAGCGCAATTTTAACCGGCAGCTAGAGGAGATATTGCAAAAGACTGAAAATCGCTGGTTACATAAAATTGGTAGACTCGAGACACTTGCGGCGCTTTTTTTTCCCGATCACACGGAAGTTTATCCGGGCGTGTCATTGTTTGACAGATTCTTGCAGTTTGTTCAAAAGGTCAGTGCAAAAGTACCTGTGGGGACGCCATTTTTCAATGCTGACTACTACCGTGAGCTTAGCGGGTCGGTTGCGAGTGATTCAGATTGTATTCGTGAGTGGGTAGAACAATCTGACTCAACAACTGTTGTGCCTGCTTTGCTGTTTCAGCCGTCGGTTTATGCTGCAGCGTCCGGTATTGATCATTCCGATCCTGTTGAGTTATTTCGGAATTTCCTGTCAATGGGCGTCTTCGGGAAAAACAATTTTCACGAAGATATCGATATGAAATTTATAGGCAGTTGCGGGAAAAATGGAGAAGCTCTTTGCTTCGCAGATTATCTAATAACGGAAGGTGTGTCATTTAGTGCACGTCACAAGGGATTGTTTCTGGGGACAGCCTGTCGTAGCAATGCTTCGGTATTGATGAGTTATCTTACAAAAAAAAATAGCAGAAACCTGAGAGAGCGACTCAACAGTGGCGCGTTACACAAGCAGATCCTGGCTGCTTCAAAATTTGACTCAAAAGTAATGCGACAAGGGACAGATTTACCGATCTCCTGTCCGCCTTTTAATATGATTCTCGCTCCAGTTGTAAAAGATATTCGCCTGACTGTAGTAAAGAAGATATACGATTGTATTTTGCTAATACCACATTGCCGAATGAGTGGTGCAACTAAGGTAGCCGGCTTTTTCTCAAATGCAGTCGCAGATTTGGCAATTGATAGCCGTATACTTTTAGTATACACGGATATGAGTGTTTATGATCATCCGGAGTGGTTTTCTGAATCTGCTGATACACTGGATTTCTCGGCACTAAGTGACGGTTTGTCGGGTGAAGATCGTGAACTCGCACTACTTGATTTGATAATCGGTGTGAAGGCTCAGCGTGTTATAAATTTCAATAGCAGGCTTGGCTGGCAGGTTTATGAAAAATATGGAGCAAGACTCGCGACCCAAACTGATTTGTACTCATATTTGTATTGCTATGATCTAAACAAGGATAATGTAAAAGTAGGCTATCCAAGCGAATATTTTGTTAGTACATTTTCGCATCTGAAATCTGTCTTTTTTGATAGTGATTATTTACGCACTGAGCTGACAGAGAAAAATCGACTGACTCTTCAAGATCAGAAAAAGCTGTTTACCCTGTACACCCCGGTTGATGAAAAATCGCACTTGGGAGAGAGTTCCTCAAACACGAAATCCAGAGAATCAGATGGCCGAACTATATATTGGGCAGGCCGAATAGATCGTCAAAAGAATTTTGACCTTGTTCTTCGTATTGCGAAGGAAATGACGGATGTTTCTTTTCACTGCTGGGGTGAATCTGTAATTGGTGATTTCAAAATATCGTCAGTTCCGGTCAATGTGACAATACATGAACCCTACGAGAATATCGATGAACTGGATTTAGGTGAGTGTGATCTTTGGTTGTATACCTCGCTTTGGGATGGAATTCCAAACATGCTTCTTGAGGTTGGTATTCGGAAAGTACCGTTGGTAACCAGTGTGGTCTGGGGGATTGGTGACCTTGTTGACTCGTGTTCAGCCTGGGCTATCGATGATATAGATAATGAAGATACGTACATAGCGGCAATTAGATCTGCAATTTCTGATCGGTGCTTGACAGGCCAGAAAGTAGAATGCCTGCATAATCGAATTTCTACGCGCCATACTAGACAGGAATACAGAAAATCTGTGGGTGATGCATTATATGGATAGTAGTACGGGCGCCACAGTGAATTTGAGCGTGATTGTCACGTTCCATAATGAAGACTACCTTGTCGGAGCAACAATTGGTAGCCTGGTCGAGGCTTTAGAGCTAACAACGAAGAAAGGCATCTCCACAGAGGTATGCTTTGCATTGGATAAAGCGTCACCAACCACCGACCGATTGGTGAAAACACATGCAATCGAGTTAGGTATTACTGTTCTGGAGTTTAAGTTTGGTGATCAGGGGCTGGTTCGAAATGCGTGTGTTGAGAACGTCAAAGGTGAGTATGTCGCTTTTTTGGATGGTGACGACATGTTTGGTTACGACTGGCTGTGGCGGGGATGGGAAGTTGCGGTTTCTGCGCCTTCAAGTGTGATCGTGCACCCGGAGGTTAATCTCTATTTTGAGGGGTTTTACAGTTTATTTGTGCACTGTTCATCAGATGATGAATATTTTGACAAGGATTTTATCAGAGTAAGAAACTATTGGGATGCAATGTGTTTAGCTAAAAGGGAGACATTAGTTGAATTTCCCTATAGGCAACGAGATGTGGATCTCGGTTTTGCCTATGAGGATTGGGACTGGAATATGCGAACGCTTGCGGCTGGTATCAAGCATGATGTGGTGCGGGATACAATTCATTTCAAACGCAGGCGTAAATACTCACAAAGCAAGTATTCGAGAGATCGTGGAGCAATTTATCAACCCAATGATCTTTCCTATTATGAGAATTACAGCTTGTGAGATATTTCATTAGTCATATGAAAGGATTTATGTACTTCGTAGCTGAACTGATTATGGTAGAACAATGAAAATATTGATCACTGGTGGTGCTGGATTTGTCGGAACAAACCTTTGCGTAAGGCTTTCCGAGATGGGTCATGTGCCGGTGCTTTTTGATAACCTTCAGAGCACTCAAGGTGTAATATTTCACCCGAGCAGGAACTATGAGTTAGTAGAGGGCGACATTTGTGATGAAGAAAAACTTTCATTGCAAATGGCTAGAGTAGACGCGGTAATTCATCTGGCTGCAGCGGGATCTGTAGTTGATTCTGTAGTTGATCCTGTTGATAATTTTCAAAACAACGTTGTGGGAACGTTTTCTGTTTTAAATGCTGCACGTAAAAGCAGAGTTAAGAAGCTTGTTTTTGCATCTACCGGAGGGGCGATTATCGGCGATGCAATACCACCCGTAAACGAAAATAGCTATCCAGCTCCAATATCACCATACGGAGCGAGCAAACTTTGCTGTGAGAGCTATTGTCGCGCGTTTTCAAGATCCTATGGTTTGAATATTATATCACTACGATTTGCGAATGTTATCGGTCCCTATAGTTTGCACAAAAAGGGAGTTCTGAGTAATTTTATAAAAAGTTCAATTGACGGAAGCCCGGTGACCATATTTGGCGATGGCAGTGCTACCCGAGACTATCTTTTTGTTGAAGATCTATGTGAAGGAATTGCTTTGGGGCTAGAATACGAGAAGGAGGGTTTTGACTATTTTCATGTTGCCAGTGGTAAGGAAACCAGTATTAGCGAGCTGCTGAGCCTTGTAAACGAGGCGAGTTCCGAAGCGCCTTTGATTGTAGATTATTCGCCTGTGCGGGTTGGAGAGGTTGAGCGCAATTGTGCTGACTACAGTAAGATTTCTGAAGCGATGGGTTTCGCGCCGAAGAATACTATAGAACTCGCTGTGGAAAAGACCTACCAGTGGTACAAGGAAAATTATCAATCCAGCAGCTACCAGAAAGCTGCCTGAAGATTTTCCGGCTTTAGTGAAAATCGGGGAGCTTCCGTTCCCGATAACCTACCGGGTAAGTTGTTATGTTGCGTTGATTCAATACTAAGGGCTAATTCTCCGCAATAGAGAATATCGTTTTGGTCCAGCTATTTCCACCATTAATATTCTGATTTCGGTTGCCGTTGTTGTCAATTGCAATAGACCAAAGCGTGTATTCACCCGGAGGAAGTAACGTTTCAATTGACCAGTCTGTAAACTCATTAGTGGTGTTAGATAGTTCGGCGGTGGCAAATGACCAGCCACCAAATTCATCTGAGTCAATCGAGTACCATTGCCTGTTTTCCCGATTGAGAATCGCTATTCGAACACTATCGAACCCCGAGCCACCGGAGTCAGAGGCCGTGCCATTCAGGACCGGCGAATTCGTTAATAAACTGTTTATAGAGTTTGTGGATAGTGGAGCGGCAGTGTCTTCTAAACGAATGCTGAAATGCGTTTTGGTCCATGTATTTACACCTGCGTTATTTTGAATACGATTGCCTGCTTGATCAATCGCTAGAGACCAGAGCGTATACTCGCCTGGAGGAAGGCGTGTGTCGATTGACCAGTCTGTGAAATCAGTGGTCGTGTTAGAAAGTGTTGCCTTAGCAAATGACCAGGAGCCAAAGGTGTCTGTGGCAAACGAATAGTATTGCCGGCTGGTTTGGCTAAAAATTGCAACTCGAACTTCATCGAACCCCGAGCCACCTGTGTCTGAAGCAGTACCTGTTAGTGTCGGAGCACGGGGTAGCGTTTCGCCAGATTGTGCTGGAGAATTTACAGAGGTTGGGGGAGTGGAATCGATGGCGGAGATGGAAAATCGGGTTTTAGTCCAGCTATTGGTGCCAGTGCTATCTATTTGATGGTTACCGGCATTGTCGAAGGCGAGGGAGTTAAGCGTGTACTCACCCGGTGGCAATTCTGTATCAATTGACCACTGCGTGTCGGTAGCCGTTGTATTTGAAAGAGATGCAGTTGCGAAGGACCAGCTACCGAAAGTACCCGTTTCGAACGAATACCACTGTCGGCTATCACGATCGAAAATAGCTACTCTGACTTCGTTTATTCCAGAACCTCCAGTGTCAGAAGCGGTGCCTGAGACGGACGATGAGACCGGTATTGATTCTCCAGAGAGCGGGTGGAGATTGTTTGAAACCGGGGCGTCAGTGTCCCTCTTATCATTTGCTTCCCCCAGTCCTAGCGGAGTACCATCAACCAGCACCTGGAATGTGTTCACAGTCATTTCATAAGTTTGATCGAGTGCGTTGTTAATTTGCGGTTCAACGCCAAACTCCACTCCGCCTATCGCCCCGCTGCTTGCCGACATTTTCGTAAATATATTATTGTTACCTGATGCCCAGTCGACACTCTCAGCTTGCAGCATTGGTTGAACTTCATTGAGAGTAAAATCCAGAAACTCATTCCATGGCAGCTGAATTTCACCTTCGTTTGTTAGATCCATATCCGGAGTTTCGGGGTTGAAATCTATTTTCAGAGAAGAATCAGTTTCTCTGCTATAGATGACAATCGGAGACAAAAATGATTCTCCATACCAGATGCTATATAGATGCGACCCCATTTGCACGGGTAGAATATCTCCGTCATCAATTCCGTCGCCGTTGTTGTCAATGCCGCTCGAGTAAATTCCAGGGTTAGGATCAAGAGCGTCGTCACTATTCAGAAAAGCATGTGAATCTACATCGAAGTGGTCGTCGATTCCGTCCAGGTCATAGTCCTTGCCACTAAATATTTCAGTTAGCTGGTTTTGTCCCGGGTTGTTTCTCGCATTGCTCACATCGTTACCGCTTAACGCTCCGATATGAACCATCATTTCAAGGAGGGTGTTGTCCAGTTCATTGTAGTGCGGGTGTCCAATACCGACGATATTATTGAGTGTATTTGCGATAGGTAAACCAGTGGCAACATGGCTACCAATTTTCTGTGCATTCGCCGAAGTATCATAAAACCAGGATTCGAGCATGATGTCGCGCTCTGCTCCAATGACGTTTTCTTCATCGATATCAAGTGTAATTGTGATCGTTGGCAAGTCGTTGGTGAACGCTGGCAGCCCGATACCCCTAACGTTAGATATATATTCAAGGTTCGCAAACTCAAACGGGGTATTCTGATTGCTTAGTTTATCGCTTGTTACGGGCCATTGATCTTTGTCTGGCAAGCCAGCGTTATTATAATATCTAAACGATGTTTCGAATATATTTCCAAATTTTGACCCCACAACAAATTGAGGGTAGGCTTTGATTTGAAAGTTGTTGCTCCGTCCCACATCGGAAGTAATGCGCGCGCTTCGGTCACCATTTGTATCTGGAGGGGATACGCAGATAGAGACAAATTCATTTCCATCAATTGGATCAATGGCTCCGCTGTTAAAAAAATTGGCTGAAATTATTGTTCCGGTTGTTTCGCTAATTACCACCGGCGTTCCGCTCGTCGGTGGGGCGGCGGTTCCGGTCGCCTGAAATTCGCAACTGGTTTGAGCGATGGCAGGCGTTGAGGTACCCCCGGATAATAACCCGAGAATAAAAAGCGTAGTTTTCGCGAATCGGTGTTGTATGAATGTCGCCATTGGTGTCCGGGTTTTCTTTTAGTTTGACCAGCGTGTGGTAGACAATTCAGCAGGATGAATAAAACAAAAAAATAATCCAGCTACGTATACCATTCTTGAGAGACGAATTCCGGTAATCAGGAAGACCTTTATAAAGGGCCTGCCTGGCTAATATCGCTGGCAGTGTATGTCGAGGACAGAACGATTGTCTGACGCTGTCAATGGTAGTCGTGTATCTGAACGGCGAAATACCCGGGTCAGGTGTGACAATCGAATTGGGTGTTTGGTCGAGTGACTATTGCGTATTTGTGACCTGGTGCTCATTTTAATGTGTCACAATTCCTGCCAATGCCGTTTGTTTGGGGTTCGCTGCGGTGGTAGTAGCTGGCATGAAACGTCGATGGGGATTTATTCGGCAGGGATTGTGGCAAATTTTGATACAACCTGGCTGTTTCCAAAGCGTAGCGAGACTCAAGCCAGTGAATGGAATTTCTCCGCTACATGTGAGTGATCAGGTTTAAAGCTGCAGGTAGCAGGAGATCGCATCACCCGTGTGGCTTGCAGTAGCCGGCTGTTTCCGGTTGGGGACCAGTCAGGCCGTGTGAGATAATCTTACACGGGGAGTCGTCCGGGACGATCCAGAATTCTTTAGTCGACAACCAAAGAGTGATGAATAGCCGATGCATCGCGAAATAGCCATCGTTGAAGACGAACCCGTATTGCAGGCGAATTACAAAGACGTGCTGGAGCGACATGGTTATCGGGTATCTGTTTTTAGTAATCGCATTGATGCAATGCGCGCATTTGAAATTCAACTTCCCGAGCTTGCAATCATTGATGTCGGTTTGGGTAACGAGATCGAGGGCGGGTTTGAGCTTTGCAGGGAACTGCGCAGTATGGCGCCGCTGCTACCGATAGTTTTTCTGACCGCGAGGGACTCCGAGCTCGACACCATATCCGGTCTGCGGCTTGGTGCCGATGACTATCTGACCAAGGATATTAGTCTGGCGCATCTGGTGGCCAGAGTAGTCGCGTTGTTCAGACGTATTGAAGCTTTTAATCAGCCAGACATGCCCGAGGAAATTGTCAATGCCGGAGACTTGAGTCTCGATTTAAAGCGAATGACCGCTATGTGGAAATCAAACGATGTTGATCTTTCAGTCACCGAGTTGTGGATGGTGTACGCGCTGGCACGGCATCCGGGTCATGTGAAGTCGAGACAGCAGCTAATGGACGCTGCAAATCTGGTGCTTGACGATGCGACTATTACCTCACACGTTAAACGAATTAGACGTAAATTTACGACGCTGGACGATGACTTTGATCGAATAGAAACGGCGTACGGAATGGGTTACCGTTGGCGTTCTACAGGCGGGCAGGAATCGCCGGGGTAGACGCATTGTTGCAGTGAATGCGTTCGGCAAAGAATATTCTTGACTATTGATGTTTCCGTAACGCTGAGCGTAACTCCGTGACTATGATTCTGTGACAATGAATAGATTGATGAGCGATACCATTTGTAGCAACTGCCTGTCGCTACAGAGAGTGGTATGACGGGATCTACCGGAAAGCCCGGGACCTTTTCAGACGCGTCGACTGGTTCATGAGTCTTCGAGTACAGCTATGCCTGGTCAGCCTGTCTGTGTTGGTTTTACCATGGGCTGTATTTCTTTTCATTCTGGAGCTCGATAGAAACCTGCTGGAGAGCCAGGCAAAATCGTCTGGTGCGCAATCGGCATTGATTTCAACTCGTCTTGCCGGTAACCAATACTGGCGCACCGCACGGGTGCGACCCGCCTCCAAGACTCTGCTGGCAACGACGCTCGGCAATCCGGTGTTGCTGGACGGCTACGATCCTGACTGGTCTGCTGTTGAATTGAGTCCGCGAGAATTTCAGTATGCTCAAAACAAGGTAGCGTTTGAACAATCTGATCTCACCGAAGCCGCCGGTTTTTCGGTTCTTCCTGCATTGCGAGACGGGTGGCTATATCTGTTCATTCGGGTAACGGATGGCAACCTGGTGTACCACGATCCACTATCTAATATTCTTGCCAGTGGCGACAACTTAATCGTCAGGGTGCTGACAGAGGACGGCAGCGTGAGGCGCTATACCTTTCGTTTCGCGGCGCCCGGTGAATCTATCGGGCGTTATCTCGGTCCACCATTCGAGGGCGAGCGACCGGAGTTGTCAGACATAGAGTACAAGGCAGTATTGTCGGAGTCAGCAATCGGCTATGACATTGAAGTTCGCATGCCACAACCGTTACAGGGGCAGTTTGCATTGACGATAGTGGATATTGACGAAACCGGTGGAGTTGAGCGATGGACCGGAATGTTTGATCCGGGTGAACAGGATGATGTGGGTCAGCTGAAGTTTGCCAATGAAGACTTTACCGAACTGCTGAAGAACTACACTGATAAAGGCATGAGATTGAGAGTGTTTGACGGACAGGGTTGGCTGGTGGCTGACTCTGATCGCAGGGTGCCGGATGCAGACTTGCGGGAATTCAAAGCCACTACTGCCAATCTGTTTGATGCTATGTTATTTCGATTTGTTTCGTGGTCGCTTGAGCAACAGATTGGAATTGATAAACTGCCCGGCATTGATGATGGCAAGCTCGGTAAACATGAATTTGATTTACTTGAACATTTAACCAGTGGCGCGCAGTACCTGCGTGATCGCTACGGGCGCGTATTTCTTACGTCTGTAGAAAAAATCGCCAGTGATGACGAAGTATCCGGATATTTGCTTATGCAATACCCGCGAGCGTCCATGACTGCATTTACGGAGGCCGCGATTCTTCGTCTGGTGAAGATATTTGGAGCGGCGGTACTCTTTGTTACGTTTATTTTGCTGCTATTTGCGTCCTTTCTCTCGTGGCGTGTGCGAAAGCTGCGTGACAGCATAGAGAGCGCCGTTTCCAGCGAGGGAAAGGTTACTGAATCCTTCAGGATATCAACTGCTCCTGACGAGATAGGAGATCTCGGACGCAGTTTTCGTGGTATCACCACGCGATTGAGTAACTACACCTCCTATCTGCAAACTCTGGGCTCAAGGCTGTCTCATGAGTTGCGAACCCCGTTGAGTGTAGTGACTACTTCACTGGAAAGTATAGATGAGAATGATCTGGACGAAAGAACCCGGATTGCCGTGGAGCGGGCCGGTGAAGGTGCAGGCAGACTTCAACAGCTAATCAGAAACCTGTCTGAGGCAAGCAGTCTCGAGCAAACGATAACTCGGTCAGAGAAAGAGATTGTTGAGGTCAGAGAATGGATGGCAGTTGCCAGAGAGTTATACGACAGCATCTATTCGAACCGGAAAATCTCGCTTCATGTGAATTGCCATGAACACGCCACTATTTGGGCTTCAGTTGAGTTGTTGCATCAGATGATGGACAAGCTCATGTCAAACGCCGTCGATTTCAGTGAGCCCGGAAGCGTAGTCGAACTGGTTTTACGATGCACCCGGAATGCGGCGATTGTCAGTGTTGAAAATACGGGTATGCCATTGCCCGCAGCTATGGCCAGTGAGCTTTTTGAGCCGATGGTGACCGAACGCAATTTCAGGGATGATCAGCCTCACATGGGTCTTGGTTTGTATATCGTTAAACTGATCGCGGACTACCACAGCGCGGTGGTTAGTGCCGAAAATATTCCGTCGCGACGTGCTGTACGCTTCAGCGTAGAATTTCCTCTGCTCGGTATTGAGTAGCTGATAAAAGGTACGAGGCAGGATTGAAACTGTGTGTCACATTGATCGGGCAGCGTGCCTCGCTGCCAACGTACCCTGCGCCTGCCGGTGTTAGGCAAACTCATCAATAAGCCGGTTGAGGGTAGCGCTCGGGCGCATGGCGGCCGATGCCTTGCTGATATCCGGAAAGTAGTAACCACCGATATCCGTAGCAGAGCCCTGTGCCGAATTCAGTTCGTCCATTATAACGGATTCGTTTGCAGCCAGTGCCTCCGCTAATGGCCGAAAGTGATCGGCCAGTGCCTTATCGTCGTGTTGTTCTGACAGCATCTGTGCCCAGTACAAAGCGAGATAAAAATGGCTGCCGCGCGTGTCAATCTCACCTACTTTACGCGATGGGGATTTGCCATGGTTGAGCAGACTTTCAGTGGCGGCATCAAGGGTCGTGGCCAGCACCGATGCTTTTTTGTTGTCTTTGTTTTCTGCGAAATGTTCAAGTGAAACTGCCAGTGCCAGGAATTCGCCGAGGGAATCCCAACGCAGGTGATTCTCTTCCAGAAACTGTTGGACGTGCTTTGGTGCTGAACCGCCGGCTCCGGTTTCAAATAGTCCGCCACCGTTCATCAGCGGCACAATAGACAGCATCTTTGCGCTGGTTCCCAGCTCGAGTATCGGGAACAGATCGGTCAGGTAGTCTCGCAGCACATTACCGGTTACTGAAATAGTGTTCTCGCCGTTGCTTATTCTGTTGAGCGTATAGCGAGTTGCGTCTGTCACAGACATTATTTCCAGGCTCAGCCCTTCAGTGTCGTGATCTGCAAGATAGCCTTTCACCTTCTTGATGATCTCGGCGTCGTGGGCGCGGTCACTGTTGAGCCAGAAAATAGCAGGCCAGCCTGTGGCTCTGGCTCTGCTGACGGCCAGTTTGACCCAGTCTTTGATCGGTGCGTCTTTTACCTGGCAGGCGCGCCAGATATCACCGGTTTGTACGGTGTGTTCAAACAGCGTTGCGCCGGCACTGTTAGTTACCCGAACTGTGCCATTTGCCGGGCATTCAAACGTCTTGTCGTGCGAGCCGTATTCCTCGGCCTTTTGTGCCATTAGACCTACGTTTGGGCAGGTTCCCATAGTGGCTGGGTCGAAGGCGCCGTTTTCTTTGTGGAAGTCTATTGTCTCTTGATAGAGTGATGCATAACTGCTGTCGGGAATGATCGCATTGGTATCCTGCTGTCCACCATCGCTGTTCCACATTTTCCCTGAGCTTCGTATCATTGCCGGCATAGAAGCGTCGACAATGATGTCGCTCGGTACATGCAGGTTAGTTATTCCCTTGTCTGAATCGACCATCGCAAGATCGGGTCTGGACCTGTAGGCTTCGGTAATATCCGACTCGATAGCGCTGCGTGTGTCTGGATCGAGTTTCTCCAGCTTGCCAAGCAAGTTCCCCAGACCGTTGTTTACATTCACTCCGATCCGTTCGAAGCTGTCGGCGTGTTTAGCGAACAATGAGCTAAAAAATACCTTTACGGCATGGCCGAATAGTACAGGGTCGGAGATTTTCATCATCGTGGCTTTCAAGTGCAATGAGAAAAGGACGTTGTCCGACTTTGCAGATGTTATTTCGCTTTCCAGAAACTCGATCAGGGCGTTTTTGTTCATGCAGGTGGCATCTACTATTTCTCCATCCATTACTGGAATGGATTCCACCATGACTGTCGCTTTGCCGTCATCATCAACGTGGGTGACCTGCAGATTATCTGCCTGTTCAAATGTCAATGATTTTTCATTGTTGCGGAAATCACCGGATGACATGGTGCTCACCCGCGTTTTTGATTCTGAGGTCCACGCCCCCATGGCATGAGGATTTTTACGGGCAAAGTTTTTAACTGCTGCCGGCGCTCTGCGATCAGAGTTTCCCTCGCGCAATACCGGGTTTACGGCACTACCTTTAACGACGTTATAACGTTTGCGGTTTTCGATGTCGTCTGCTGATTGCGGGTCATCTGGATGATCCGGTACAGCGTAGCCGCTGTCCTGAAGTTCCTGAATAGCTGCTTTCAACTGCGGCACAGACGCGCTGATATTGGGGAGCTTTATAATGTTTGCTTCCGGCGTCTTCGCAAGCTCGCCAAGCGCCGACAGATGGTCGGTCATCTTTTGTTCACTGTTGAGTCTGTCGCTGAAGACGCTCAAGATACGGCCTGCCAGTGAAATATCCGCAGTGTCTACACTGATGTCTGCCGCTGCTGTGTAGGCTTGCACGATCGGTAGCCATGAAAGCGTAGCAAGGGCAGGTGCCTCATCGGTCCATGTGTAGATTATCTTGTCTTTGTCCGACATTAAAAGATGCCTGTGTGATGTGTGTTTTTGAGGGGCGATTAAACGGAGGAATGGCTGAAGCCCGCGCGAAGTGGAGCGAAGTCGTCGACACCCTTAGCATGGAACTGCAGGCGTTCCCTGAACTCGTCAAGTATAAACCAAGTTCCCCGGGTTTACAGGCCTGCGCCCGGTGGGTCTGATGCGCTACAGATTTTTTGGTTCACGCATCTGTAGATAATTGTCATAGCGTAGTTGTGCAATACGATTTTCCGTCAGCGCATCCAGTACAGCACATTGAGGCTCGTGGATGTGCTTGCAGTCGTTAAACTTGCACTGCTCAGAGAGTTTGCTTATTTCCTTAAAGCCCGCCTGGGTGTCGACCTCGCTGAGATGGTCCAGAGAGAATTGACGAACTCCGGCAGAATCGATGATTGCACCACCATTTGGTAACTCAAACCAGGTGGTGACGGTTGTGGTGTGTCGACCGAGACCGGAGAGTTTGGATAGTGCCCCCGTTTTTATATCTTCGTCGGGAAGAAGCTGTTTTAGCAGGGACGATTTACCAACGCCGGATTGTCCGACTAAAATAGATACCTGGTCAGAGAGATGCGCATGGAGGTCGGTTGTGTCTGTTGCAGTGTTGTTGTGTCTGATGACCTGGTAGCCGATCTCGCTATATATTTTTTCCAGCTCGTCGGCATCTCGAGCGGTTGTGTCATTAAGTAAGTCAGTCTTGTTAATAACAATAGCGAGGTCGACATCAATATGGTTAGCGGCGATCGCGTATTGGTCGATCAGCAGTGGGTCGAACGGTGGTTTTGGGGCAGTAACTGCGACAAGTTGGGTAATGTTTGCCGCAATTGCTTTTTCCCTGCCTTGCCTGTCAGTCCTGGCCAGCGTGCTGGTGCGTGCTTCCACATTGGTGACGCGATTCACGCCATCGTTGAGTTGGCAGGTAACCAGATCTCCACACACAAGTAAGCCCAGTTTTTTAGTCGGTGTTGCCGTGCGAAATTGTCCGTTTTGATCCATCAAGACCAATTCTGACCCGTAATTAGCCACGACTCTGTCAGTGCTCACGATGGAGTCGCCACGCATTGGAATCAGGTATGTGTAACGGGCTAATCAAGTGAGCTTCCGGCAATTGATGAATCAAAAATTGGTGGTGCAGGTCATCGTATTGTACTCTCCGCCTGTACAACTCGCGAGTGACAGCATTGTTCCTAACCGAAATGCTCTGCCAATGAGCAACCACCTATCGACAAACCTGATATGGATCGATTTGGAGATGACTGGTCTGGATCCGGACCGGGATCGTATTATTGAAATAGCGACTATCATTACCGATTCGAATCTGAATATCCTGGCGGAAGGGCCAGTGATTGCGATACATCAAACCGATCATGTTTTGAATGGCATGGATGAATGGAACACCACTCATCACACAGAATCCGGGCTTGTCGATCGGGTAAGAACTAGCGACAAGTCAGTCAAAGATGCCGAAAAAATTACCATCGAGTTTCTCTCGAATTGGGTAGGGCAGGGTGAAAGTCCAATGTGCGGAAACAGCATTTGCCAGGATCGACGCTTTATGGCCAGGCGAATGCCGGAACTGGAGGCTTACTTCCACTATCGCAACCTGGATGTGAGTAGTGTCAAGGAATTGGCTAAACGATGGGCGCCGCTGGTGCACCAGGGGGTCGTTAAGGCGGGGCGTCACCTGGCATTGAGTGATATTCGCGATTCAATTAACGAACTTGCGCATTACCGTGAACACTTTTTCCGGTTACCATGAGTGGTTGTGGTCACTATCAGCCGGCTCGCTTGAAAATGCAGGCTCGCGGACATAGAAAAACCGCACCGAAGTGGTGCCTGCTAAACTCAAATGATCATTAGCCGTTTAAATGCATACAAACCCTACTAATATTTTAGTTCTCTCTGGCTCCAGTGTGTCTGGGTCTGTTGGCCCCCGGAAGTCACAAATCGCATGAGCGAGAGAGAAAAAGATCTGCTGCTGGTTCGCAAGGTACAGGCTGGAGACAAGCGGGCGTTTGATCTACTGGTGTTGAAGTATCAACATAAAATAGCGAGTCTTGTGTCTCGTTTTTTGCATGACCATGCAGAGGTGCAGGATGTTACCCAGGAGGCTTTCATTAAGGCGTATCGGGGATTGAAAAATTTCCGTGGAGATAGCGCGTTCTACACCTGGCTCTACAGGATTGCCATAAACACGGCTAAAAACCATCTCGCTTCCATGTCGCGCCGGGTCACTGATGGTACGGATACGGCAGAAGCCGAGCAGTATGCATCCGCGACAGCACTGCACGATATCGCTGATCCGCAACGAGAGATGATGACTGATCAAATAGCCCAGGTCGTAAACCTGACAATAAATACCTTACCGGATGAACTAAAAACCGCGATTACTCTCAGAGAACTCAAGGGAATGTCGTACGAAGAGATTGCAGTAGTGATGGAATGTCCTATCGGCACTGTCCGATCGCGGATCTTCCGTGCCCGTGAAGCAATTGACCAAAAATTACGTCCGTTGCTGGATGAAACAGAAACAGCAGATTATTGAGAGCATGGCAAAATTGACAGAATCAACCAATCAGGCGGTTTCCGCCCTTGTCGATGACGAAACAGTCGACAATGCAGGGGCACTCCTTGATGAAATCGCCGGCAACGACGAATCCCGGGCGACATGGCACTGCTATCACCTTATTCGGGACGTAATGCAGCGCGACTATTCCACAGCGCTGCGACCAGATTTGGCAAGAGCCATCAGTCGGCAACTCGAAAGCGAAGAGTTTGCTGACGAGATGCCAGGCGGAAATGTGCACAATCTTAATGCTTACGCGAAAAAATCCGGGGTTACATCCAGCGGACGAACCGGTAGAAGAAGTTTTGTGATGCCGATTGCCGGACTGGGACTTGCTGCAAGTGTGGCTGTAGCCTCATTTGTCGGTTTTCAGTACTTTAGCGCTACCGGGCAACCTGATGTCTCAGCGAGTGATTCTACTATCGCGGCGACCGGTTCATCCGAATCAGACGTGGTGACGGCACAAACGGAGCCGCAATCCCCCGAAACCGGCCAATCCGGTCTATTGCCGAGGGCAGTTCTCAGTGCCAGCGGCACACGCTGGAGACAGGCAACCGAATCGCCCCGGGACAAGCTTGTCGAGCAACGGTTGAATTCCCTGCTGACCAACCATCTTGAAGATGCTGCTATGGGCAAAGTGCACGGTATCCTGTCGCATTCCCGTGTGGTCTCCTATGACTTGCCAGTTAGTAATGAAGGTAACTAGGCGACTGTCAGCATTGTTGCTCACCACTCTCAGGGCGTGGCTCCTGACGGCATTCGCGTGCGTGTTTTTAGTATCAACGCTGACTGCCGGAGACGCTGCTAACAAGCAATCCGGCAGCTGGACCGTTGAGAGCGCCCAGACTGGTCGCGGGTGGATTGAGCAAATGTCCCGGGCCATGCAGAGCTTGACTTACACTGGAACGTTTGTTTACCTGCATGACGGTGAAGTTGAATCCATGCGCATCAGTCATAGTAAAATTGACGGGATAGAGCACGAGCGATTGAGTTCGCTCAACGGAGAGGCGCGGGAGATTGTCCGCAATGCGGAAAATGTGGTGTGCATCTGGCCTGGCACCAAATCAGTCATCGTTAACAAGGCGCAACCGCGAACCCCTTTTCCCCAGTTTGACCCGGCAACACTTGGCGAGCTCGAATCCTTCTATCAATTTCGCAAGATGGGCATGGAGCGAGTAGCTGGACGAGATGTGGAAGTCATCGATATCACGCCGCTCGATGGCTATCGATACGGTTACCGGTTGTGGGTAGATTCCGAAAATTTCATGCTGCTTCGTTCTGCCATGAGCGACCGACAGGGACAGATGGTCGAGCAGGTCATGTTCACTGATATCAATTATCCGGACAGTATCCCGGGTGAGGTTTTTGAGACCCCGGATCAGGAAAATCAATTCAAGTGGTTTGCAAACGCGGTCGATGCGCCCGTTGTGCCCATGGCCCAATCTGGTTTCCCTGGCGTAGTCGAGTTGAACCTGCCTGAGGGCTTTACGCTGGAATCGGACAAAATAACACCGGTGGCCGGGGTGGAAATGACTGCCAGAAGAATAATGTATACCGACGGTCTGGCTTCTCTTTCTATATTCATCACAGACTTGAGCAAAGAAGCCAGTGGTGGCGTATTGAAGGGAGCATCAGCCATGGGGGCAGTGCATGCATATGGCGTTATGCGTGAAAACTGGCACGCCACAGTGGTCGGTGAAGTGCCTCATGCGACGGTAAGAATGTTGGCCGAATCGATGGTATTGTCGCAGCGATAGAGTAATCAGTCGTCTATCTGGCACTACCGCAACGTAGATTTTGATGGACAGTGCATTGCAAAAACAGGTCGTAACAGTAAAGGCGGTCTACTCAGATCATTTGTTGGTTAGACCGGTTACCCAAAGATGTGCAGGCTGTCAAAAAGGTTGTTTGAGCAGACTGTTTTCCCCTGCGAGTGAGTTACGAATAGATCACAAGTTCATCTCGGGACTTGCTCGTCCGTTGCAAAACGGCGATCAGCTTGAGATATCGGTGGCATCCCGACAGTTGATTGGATTGTCTGTGCTTGTTTACATCGCACCAGTGGTCCTTATGCTATTATTGAGCGGATTGGCAGAGCATTTTTTTTCACTGCCTGAAGGAATAGTGTTGATGGTTGCTCTTGCCGGATTAGCAGTCGGCCTGTGTTCTGTAAATCATTTTCTGCGGTTGTATGGAGAGGGCCAAAATACTTTGGCTTATGAGATGTTGCAGCCCGGGGACAACCAGTCGGCATAACAGCAGGTAAGTATTGTATCTGTAGTAAGGTGCTCCGGTTCGGCAGGAAAAGATCAAGCCGGGTTGATCATAATTTCAATACCGTCTTGCCGCTGCTGTCGGACATTTGTGTTTTGACCTGATACTCCAACCTGGCAGAGCTGCAAAGGTAAAACATCAGTCGGTCTTTTCCACATAGCAAAGCGTGTGCGAATCGCTATAAGAGTTCTTTCCGTGGTTCTGGAAATTTCAGTTAGCAGTCAATATTGCACTCGGCATTTTCAATATCCTGATTCAGGAGAAATAAAATGGTTGTGACAAGCAAACGAGCAGGCCAGGCGGCGTTAATTTTGATGCTAGCTATCGCTTGTCTGCAACAGGCCTATGCTGACCTTCCGGACTTTACAGAACTGGTCGAGCAGAATCACAAAGCCGTGGTGAATATAAGCACAACCGCCAAAGGCGACGGCAGTCGGCAATCCCGGCAGCAGGGAGTCCCTGATCTTGAGAACTCACCGTTCGGTGAGTTTTTCCGAAAGTTCCTTGAAGAGCAGCAACAACAGCAGCAACCAGGCGCACAAGAGCAGCAATTCGACTCAGACTCACTGGGCTCGGGCTTTATCATTTCAACTGACGGGTTTGTGCTGACCAACAACCATGTGGTTGACGGAGCCGAGCAGATCATCGTCAGGCTTTACGATCGTCGCCAGTACATCGCCGAGTTAATTGGCAAAGACCCGCGCAGCGATGTGGCGGTGTTAAAAATAGATGCAGAAAACCTCCCGTCTGCAAAGATCGGTAAATCCAGCGAGCTTAAGGTAGGGGAATGGGTGCTCGCCATTGGCTCGCCGTTTGGCTTTGATTTTTCTGTCACAGCGGGCATTGTTAGTGCGACAGGCAGGTCATTGCCAAGAGAAAACTATGTTCCGTTTATTCAGACAGACGTTGCCATCAATCCAGGTAATTCAGGCGGACCATTGTTTAACCTGGATGGTGAAGTGGTCGGAATTAATTCACAGATTTACAGCCGTACCGGTGGATTTATGGGACTGTCTTTCTCTATTCCCATCGAGATGGCCGTTGATATTGCCGAGCAACTTAAAGATAACGGAAAGGTATCGCGAGGCTGGTTGGGTGTAATTATCCAGGAGGTGACTCGTGAGCTTGCAGAGTCGTTCTCCATGAGCACGGCGCACGGCGCGTTGATATCCAGAATTCTACCAGACAGCCCTGCGGCCAATTCGGATCTGCAGGTTGGCGATATTATTGTCGGGTTTAATGGAGGCTACGTCGATAAATCCAGTTCATTGCCACCTTTGGTTGGACGAGTACGCGCAGGTGGTAACGCCAGTGTGGAAGTCATTCGCGACGGTGAACCCGTCTCCCTCAATGTGTTGATTGGCGAACTTCCCGGTGCTGAAGAACTTGCGGCAAACCGGACGCCGACAGCCAACGTAAAAAACAAGCTGGGAATTGAAGTGGCACCCCTCGACGATGATACCAGAGCGTCCTTGTCGCTGGACACCGGGGGTGTGGTGGTTTCAGCGGTTGCTGAAGGACCCGCACGCCTGGCGGGTGTGCAAGTCGGAGATGTACTCACTATGGTCGACAACGCTCGCATAGAAAGCACGGAAGATTTTGACAAAGCTATGGAACAGGTCAGTGACGGATCCTCCATAGCGGTACTGGTGCAGCGGCCTCAGGGGCCTATCTTTCTGGCGTTAACCGTCGAGTGACGAGAAAAGATCAGCTGGTTGAATTGGTGCTTTACAGTCGCTTTGCCTGTCATCTTTGCGAAGACATGCAACGGTTATTGCAGGAATTTTCTGAAGAAATGGGCTACTCAATAAAAGTCGTTGATATCGATGATAATCCGAATCTGAGGCTTTCACTCAACGACGCAGTTCCCGTGCTTGCGGGTCCTCGAGGGGAGATATGTCGACACTACCTCGACAAAGTTGCCTTAAAGCGGGCTATTGATGCCGAGCGAAGCATCGCCTGATGCAGCAATCCAATATTCGCAATTTTTCGATAATTGCTCACATTGACCACGGTAAATCCACCATTGCGGACCGGTTTATACAGGACTGTGGCGGCCTTGCGGTGCGCGAAATGTCAGAGCAAGTGCTTGACTCAATGGACCTTGAACGCGAGCGAGGCATAACGATCAAGGCCCAGTCGGTGTCGCTTTCGTACAAAGCGAATAACGGCGAGGAGTATCAGCTGAATTTTATCGATACCCCGGGTCACGTTGATTTTTCCTATGAAGTTTCGCGTTCACTGGCTGCTTGCGAGGGTGCGTTGTTGGTGGTTGATGCGTCACAGGGTGTAGAAGCACAAAGTGTGGCCAATTGCTACACAGCGATTGAGCAGGATCTTGAGGTTATACCGGTCTTAAACAAGATCGATTTACCTGCGGCAGATCCAGAGCGCGTCGTCGACGAAATTGAAGAGATTATCGGACTGGAGGCACACGATGCTGTGCATTGCAGTGCGAAAACCGGAGAGGGCATAGACGAGGTGCTGGAAATGCTGGTAGAGCGTATCCCTCCGCCGGAAGGAGAGCGCGAAGCACCATTGCAGGCGCTGATAATCGATTCCTGGTTTGACAATTTTGTCGGAGTAATCTCGCTGATTCGTATCGTCAATGGTTGTGTGAAAAAGCGCGACAAAATCCGGATTATGTCCACCGGCAGGTCTTTTCAGGTTGACTCAGTTGGTGTTTTTTCACCAAAACGAGTGGAAACGGCGGAGCTTGCCACCGGCCAGGTCGGGTATGTCATAGCCGGCATCAAGGAGATAGATGCGGCCCGTGTTGGCGATACGATCACGCTTGAAAGCCGGCAATGCGAAGATGCACTTGACGGTTTCAAGGAAGTGCAACCGCGTGTATTTGCCGGGCTTTACCCGGTTAGCTCCGATGACTATGAGTCGTTTAGGGATGCGCTGCAAAAACTCAGACTTAACGACTCGGCACTTGCCTATGAGCCGGAAACGTCAACCGCACTCGGGTTCGGCTTTCGCTGCGGTTTTTTGGGCATGTTGCACATGGAGATCGTGCAAGAACGGCTTGAGCGCGAATATCAACTCGACCTGATCACCACTGCACCTACCGTGATTTATGAGTTGCTGGATGTAAAAGGGGAGGTGAGCTACATCCACAACCCATCGCAGTTACTTGCCCCGAATCAACTCGCGGAAGTGCGCGAGCCAATTATTCAGGCCAATATCCTGGTGCCGCAGGAATACCTGGGTGATGTAATTACACTGTGTGTCGAGAAACGCGGGGTGCAGAAAAACATGCAGTATGTTGGTCGTCAGGTTGCGTTAACCTATGAAATGCCGCTCAGCGAGGTAGTGCTGGATTTCTTTGACCGGCTAAAATCAGTTAGTAGAGGATACGCCTCCTTCGACTACAGCTTTCTAAGGTTTCAGGCATCAGAGCTTGTGAAAGTGGATATCATGATAAACGGTGAGACAGTGGATGCGCTCGCTGTTATTGTTCACCGCGAGAGATCGCAGTCACGCGGGCGAGATCTCGCTGATCGCATGAAAGATCTGATTCCGAGACAGATGTTTGACGTAGCGGTACAGGCAGCTATTGGTACGCATATTATTGCTCGCAGCAATGTAAAGGCACTGCGTAAGAACGTGACGGCCAAATGCTATGGCGGCGATATTACACGAAAGAAGAAATTACTCGAAAAACAAAAAGCCGGTAAACGCCGCATGAAACAAATCGGTCGGGTGGAAATACCCCAGGAAGCGTTTCTTGCCGTGTTGCAGGTCGATAATAAATCCGGGGGTTAAGGACTAGCGTCCACTTAAGATTATATGAATATAGATTTCTCACTACTGTTGGTCATATTTACATTGGTGTGTGGTGTGGTTTGGTTGTTGGGGTCGCTGGTTTTCAGGCGCCCCGAGAGTCTGCCTGTTGAATACGCCCGCTCCTTTTTTCCACTGTTATTGCTGGTTCTCGTTCTTCGGTCGTTTGTATTTGAACCCTTTCGAATTCCCTCTGGATCAATGAAACCAACGCTGCTGGTTGGAGATTTTATCCTCGTGAATAAATTCGCTTTTGGCGTCAGATTGCCTGTAATTCACAAGAAAATACTTGATACCGGGAAACCCGAAAGAGGTGATGTCACCGTATTTCGATTTCCGAAACAACCCGAACTGGACTACATAAAACGTATTGTCGGTATCCCCGGAGACTTGATTCAATATCGCGATAAAAAGTTGTACGTAAATGGTGAACTGGCTGATCAGGAGCTGGTTGGGGATTACGATGATCCGGAGGGCGGATCGTCGTCCAATGTCGAGATCATCGAGAATATTGGAGGTATAGAACACAAAATACTGAATACGAAGGGCTCTCGGCGAGGCAATGTTGAGGTAGAAGTGCCCGAGGGAATGTATTTTGCTTTGGGAGACAACAGAGACAACAGTAACGATAGCCGGTACTGGGGCTTTGTTCCCGAAGATCATCTGGTCGGAAAAGCATTCATGGTGTGGATGCACTTCAACTGGGAAAATGGCGGGGTCAAGTGGAGCAGAATCGGCGAAGGCATACACTAGGCAGAAATTAGATGATTAAGTGGGCGATTGGGATTGTACTTGGCGGTATGATTCTTCTGACCGGGTTCCAGCTGGTGCCGGTTTACATTAATAATATGACGATTAGCAGTATCGTTGAAGAAACGATTGCCGATGAAGCGCTTAAGAGTCGACCGAAGCGAGAGGTTTTTCGCACGATCGCCCGGCATTTTAGAGACCGGGAAATCAACCACCTGGATCCTGTCGAGGTAATGAAAGTTGCCAGAGACAAAAATGGCGAGCTGGTTGTTGATGTAAAGTACGAAGAGCGCCGTAAATTGATGTACAATCTGGAGATTGTGGCGGGCTTTGACGAGCAATTCACCAACTAGAAACCCTATCGCGGGCGCGGTGACAGCTTCTCGACAGCCGTCAATCATGCTGTCGCCTGATGATTTCAGGGGTGAATAATATATATACTTTGTACTCCAGCCCCGGAGTGGTGACAGTGAAACCTGGCGTTAGTAAACCTGCGGGGTTGCCCTGAGGTTTGCAATCGAATTCGGTGCTGTCAGAAAAGATTGGTTACTGTAGAGCATTTTTTCGCTAAAAGTCTCGACTACGAGATACGTAACACGTCATTGCTTCATGAGGCGTTGACGCATCGCAGTGCCAGCGCCATCAACAATGAGCGGCTCGAATTTCTTGGCGATGGTGTTCTCAACTTCTCAATTGCTTCCGAAATTTTCGATCGTTGCCCAGATTACACTGAGGGACAACTGAGCCGTCTGCGTGCCAGCCTTGTTCGTGGAACTACACTCGCTGAAATCGCCCGTGAGATCGATCTCGGAGGCTACCTGAAACTGGGTTCGGGCGAGCTTAAAAGCGGCGGGTTTAAAAGAGAGTCGATCCTTGCTGATACTGTTGAAGCGCTCATCGGTGCAGTATATCTGGATGGCGGGTTTGAACAGGCGCATCATGTTATTCGCTTTCTCTATCGCAAACGACTTGATAATCTGCCCGCAGATGAACCGCTAAAAGATCCCAAAACCCGATTGCAGGAGTATCTGCAAGGGCGAAGAATGCAGGTTCCCGAGTATTCACTGGTAAAGTCCGAGGGTGATGCCCACAAGCAGGTGTTTACTGTTAGCTGCAAAATTGACCAACTGGGTCTTGAGCGTATTACAACCGGATCGAGTCGTCGCCGTGCCGAACAGGCGGCAGCGCAAGCCGCGCTTGAGTCTATTAATGCGGAAAACGAAAAGAAGACCGCTGAAACTCCTTCTCAAAGCTGATAGTAACTTGCCTGACCCCCTGTTGACTCATCGCGGAAATCTACACGAATGTATGTAGTCTGTGGGTAAATCGACTGTTGTATCGTACCTCAAGCCGAACCACGAATTCCGGTTCCGCTAATCAGTCGTGGTAGAAGCTCGGAGCGTGGGATAATACGTTGTCGAGTCTTACACTATAACCAGTCTATCTATCATCGGAGACTAATGCTTGAACACACGTTGCGGATATATTGCGATAGCCGGTCGCCCCAACGTGGGTAAATCTACCCTGCTCAATCGCCTCATCGGGCAAAAGCTGAGTATTACAGCGCACAAACCGCAAACCACCCGTCATGCCCTTTTGGGTATCTCCACCCTTGATAATACTCAATTTGTCTTTATTGATACCCCCGGTATTCATGGTGATGGAAAACGCACGTTAAATCGAATACTTAACAAGACCGCATCCTCGGCGACTACCGGTGCAGATGTAATTGTTCTTGTGGTGCAAGCGCTTGTCTGGAATGAAGATGATCAGCTGGCTCTGGAAATTGTACGTCAGCAGAAGTGTCCGTGGATTCTTGCGATAAACAAGGTTGATCGTGTTCACCCGAAAGAAAAGTTGTTGCCATGGTTGCAACACCTCGATGCAGGAAAAGATGCAGCAGCTGTGATTCCGGTATCCGCCACTAAAGGCCACAACCTTGAGGCCCTGCGTACAGAAATAGAAAATGTGTTGCCAGCCGCTGACTTTATGTTTTCGGATGATGCGTTGACAGACCGTTCATCCCGTTTTTTAGCGTCGGAACTGGTGCGGGAACAACTAACTCGATTTCTCGCTCAGGAGTTACCGTACTCGGTCAGTGTTGAGATTGAGCGGTTCGAAGAAACCGATAAATTGCTCAGGATTGGCGCCATAATATGGGTAGAGAAGCAAAGCCAGAAATCGATAGTTATTGGCAAAGGGGGCAGCAGTCTGAAAGAAACAGGCAGCCGCGCACGCCAGGAAATGCAAAAGTTGTTTGACAACAAGGTGCATCTGGAAATGTGGGTTAAAGTAAAAGAGGGGTGGGCAGATGATTCTGCGCTCATTCGCAGCCTTGGATATGAAAGCGAGTAATGAACGCTCGGGAAAATCTTCACCTGGCGTATGTCTTACATACAAGAGCGTTTCGTGACACCAGCCTTATTGTTGAAGTGTTTACCCCGCAATACGGCCGTGTATCTTTGCTGGCCCGCGGTGCGAAAAGCGGTAAAAAGAAGCAGTCACTAATGCTTCAACCCTTTCGCAGTTTGCATGTGTCATGGGCGGGTCGTGGTGAGTTGCCAGTGCTGTCTGGTGTGGAAGAGGCTGGCGGGTTTATGCGATTGCAGGGACTGGCGCTCGCCTGCGGATACTATATTAATGAATTGATATATTATCTAGTGCCAAAGCAGGAACCTGCGGTTAGTCTTTTTGCTCACTACTGGCCAGCTTTGCAAGCGATAAGTGATGCGGCGCATCGAGAAAGTGGATTGCGTCAATTTGAACTTTTGTTGCTTGAACAAATTGGTTACGATCCGCAGCTAACACATGATTCCGGCACGGGTGCACCGATACAGCGTGGAACGAGCTATCGCTATCTGGTGCCTGATGGGCCGGTGGCGGTGGTTGGTGAAAACGATACCGGGGGGATTGTGGTTAGCGGCGATACACTTCTTGATCTGGACGAGTGCGTCTTTAACAACCCTGACTCTATCAGAGAGGCCAGAAACCTGATGCGAGCGTTGATACATTATCACCTCGATGGACGGGAGCTGGTATCAAGGTCGTTGTTCAGCGGCTTCAACACAGCACCGTCGATCAGTGACCGGAATTGAGAGAGAAACCTGTGGTCAATCCTGCTAATAGTGGCGAGTTCGGAGTCAAAGACCGGTTTCACAATAAGGCGCCACACGAAGGAAACGAGCCGTTGTGCTTTGTTGGACATCGTTCTACAAGAGCGGTTGCAACGCTGCGGGACTGCCCCACCGCTCCTTTCGGGCACGGCTGACCGGAAATGAGTGATCTATTCGGTATGTCATTTCGGGCGCTGAAGTGCTGCGGATTTAGTCAAAAGCAGTCGTTAATCAAGCAGCTTGGCGATGTTGTGTCGTCGGCAAGCTTCAGCCTTGATTCGTCTGTCGGGATTGAACGGGTGATTGAATCCGGACGACCTCCATTACCGTTTCTGGTGCCACCTGCGCAGGTACCACGACGTAGACTCGGGACTGTTGCAGGGCGAATAGCGTTGATTCATGCCGTAGCCCATATAGAGTTTAATGCGATGAACTTTGCGCTGGACGCGGTGTATAGGTTTCGCGATATGCCACGTCAGTATTACCGGGACTGGGTAAAGGTAGCAAGCGAAGAGGCCGTACATTTTTCATTGCTTTCAGATCGTTTGCATGAGCTCGACAGCTACTATGGAGAGCTGCCGGCGCATGGTGGAATGTGGGCGATGGCTGTGGCGACCGACTATGATGTAATGGCTAGAATGGCGCTGGTGCCCAGAGTACTTGAAGCAAGAGGGCTTGACGTTACGCCTGGCATGATTAAAAAGCTGCGGGCGGTTGATGACCAGCGTACAGTTGCTATTTTTGAACGGATTCTCAGCGATGAAGTCGATCATGTACGTATAGGCAATCACTGGTTTCAGAGCATCTGTGATCAGCGCGGGCTATTCTCCAGTGATGTCTTCGGTGAGTTACTTCGTAAACACGGACGTATTGCATTGCGTGGGCCTTTCAATGAAGAGGCAAGGTTGTCTGCCGGGTTTACAAAATCCGAACTTGCAGAGCTGGCCCTGATAGAGCAAGAGTTCAAGTCTCAGTTGAACGCTGAGTGCGAGGAACACAGCTAGCGTACTCTCACAGTTACGCAGGCGTGATTAAGCGGGGTAGGGTAAAAGCTCCAGGCCATTCCATGTCATTAGCTGACACTGGTGCTCGTTAGTTGTGGCAATAACTGCATGATCACTGTGCCAGTCTCCCAACACCAGTCGTTCAACGGTTTGTTCATGCACGGTATGGCTGTGCAATGCCGGTCGATGAGTATGCCCGTGAACAATTCGCATCGCCTTTGTCTCGGCAAGCGTTGTCTCAAGAGTGGCCAGGTTAATATCGGCTATGTTTCCTTCGTGCGCACGATGGCCGTGAGCTTTACTGGTATTGCGTATCATTCGTGCGGTTGCTTCACGTTCACTAACAGACTTTGCCAGAAAATCGGATTGCCATCCCCTGTTGCGAATCATACGACGATAGAATTGATACTGGCTATCATCAGTACACAGGGTATCGCCGTGCATAAATACAGTTTGCTTGCCTGCCAGATCCAGAGTAAGAATATCTTCTCTGTATAGCTGTCCGCCAAAGCTGTTTACATACGATTCTCCAAGGAGAAAGTCGCGATTGCCATGCATGACAGCAATAGCGACGTTTTCTCTGCTAAGTGCTTGCAGGTGTGTTGCTACTTCTGCGGCGGTGCTGTCGCAGGCATCGTCGCCCAGCCAGTATTCAAACAAATCGCCGAGGATGTACAGTTGATCGATATCCGCAGCGAGTTTGTCAAACAATGAAAATGCGAGCGAGCTAAGTTCTGGTCGACTGGCTTGCAGGTGCAGATCTGAAATGATCAGAGCACGCATCGTAGTTATTGGTCCGTCCAGCCGCTATTTGTGAGCTCAGCGCGACTGTCTTCATTAGCAGCAAGGCGCGCTTTACAGGACGCAGTTGGACGGTCCACTAGCTTGAAGTTACCTTTTCAACGCTCTCGATCACAATTGGCTCCATTGGTACATCACCATGACCGCTCACGTTTCCGGTGGGTGTTGCAACAATCTGCATTACCACGTCCATGTCGGAGACGACTTTGCCAAATACACAATAGCCCCAGCCCTGCGGGTTTTTACCTGTGTGATTCAAAAAGTTATTGTCGTTGACATTAATGAAAAACTGGCTGGTGGCCGAGTGTGGGTCAGATGTTCTCGCCATCGCCACTGTTCCTGTATCGTTGCTCAATCCGTTGTCGGCTTCATTGTCAACAGGATCTGCTGTTTGTTTTTGTTGCATGTCAGCGGTAAATCCGCCGCCCTGAACCATAAAGCCCGGAATTACGCGATGAAAAATTGTATTGTCGTAGTGATTGTTGTCGACGTAATGCAGAAAATTTTTACAGCTCGCCGGTGCCTTGTCGGTATCGAGCTCAATGTCGATGACGCCCTTGCTGGTATGTAGCCTGATCATTTGTTTTGCTCTTTAATATGGAGTCCGGTAAGCCGCTATTTCCGGGACCCGATTGCCGCTGAGTGCACGTGGTTGTCTGGTGGCTCCGGATTATTGATCGGTTTTGATTGTGACTTCCTCGATAATGATCGGTGTCGCGGGAACGTCTGTTGGAAAAGGACCACTGGAACCAGTCGGTACCTTGCCAATCCATTCGGCGATTTTTTGTCCTTCGACTATTTTGCCAAATACGGTGTATCCCCAGCCTGCCTGAGTTTTAGCCTTGTGATTTAGAAAATCATTGTTGGCAGTATTGATGAAGAACTGCGCAGTTGCCGAATGTGGCGCCGGTGTTCTTGCCATTGCAATGGTGAATCTATCGTTCTTAAGCTGGTTGTCGGCTTCATTCTGGATGGCCGGGCGAGTTTCTTTTTTCTCAAAGGATTCATCATAGCCGCCGCCCTGCATCATGAAATCCGGGATAATGCGATGAAAGATAGTACCCGAGTAAAAACCATCTTCGACATACTGCAAGAAATTTTTCACTGTCTCCGGGGCAACGTCAGGGTAGAGTTCCAGCACCATGCTACCGACATTGGTCGTCAATTCGACCTGTGGATTCGAGTCTGTCGATTCAAGCGCCTTACCGGCTGCACTATCGGTTCCGGTATCCTGTGCCCAGGCAGATTGAACCAGGCTAAAAAGCCATAGCAGTGCGGTGAGTATCAGCGTGCGTCTGAAGTCAGGTTTGGTCATGAGTTTGTCGATAGGTCAGCGTGAAGAATTCAGTCAGACTATACTAGCGTTTTGAGGCAGTTTCATCTGACAGATTGTCTGCTTGCAACAAAGCCACCGGTTGCAATGGCCTGCTTTGTCGCGTGTTTGCGATCAGCAATGGTCAGCATTGTTTATTCAGCAGTCATGCCGAACAATCGACCGGATATAGACAATGGTAGTAGCAGACAACGGGCTACGGAATACAGACAACATGCAGAAAAGTCGTGGCAGCACTGCCAAACGCAGGCGCAATGCACGCCAAAAAGCGATGCAGGCGCTTTATCAGTGGGATTTTGATTTCGACGGGCAAAGTGTCTCTGACATATTCAGTCAGTTTTGCGATTTGCAAAATATGGATAGAGTGGATGTACAGTATTTTGAGGAGGTGTTTTTTTACACAGCAAAAAATCTTGATGAAATTGATCGTCAGATTGTCGCCCATCTCGATCGTCCGATGGACAGAATCGATCCAGTAGAAAGATCAGTGTTGCGCGTTGCCTGCAGCGAATTTCTGTGCAGGCCGGATACCCCCTATCGCATTGTTGTTAATGAGGCGCTGGAGATTACCAAGCTGTTTGGCGCAGAAAAGGGGTACAAGTTTGTGAACGGAATTGTGGATAAGCTGGCGGCCGGATTGCGGCCAGATGAATACCGCGCAGAGAGAACCGGGATGCCGGCTGATTCCTCAACCGGCAATCTAAATACTTCAGACGGGAAGTAACCGGTGGCAGGCAAACGTCTTAGCTACGCAGATCTAACACGTTCTCCGGCAAGCTTTTTGGCTTTGGGGTTCGGGACCGGACTCGCTCCCGTGGCGCCGGGTACAGTGGGTACCCTGCCGGGACTGGCGCTTTATTATGTTTGTAGCGAATTACCGCTGACTTACTATTTGTTGCTGGTGGCAGCGGCTTTTGCTGTCGGAATATGGATCTGTTCTGCGGCGTCAAAGGAGCTTGGCACTCATGATCACGGTGGTATTGTGTGGGATGAAATAGTCGGTTATCTGATTACGATGATTGCAATTCCGTTTTCGGTGTTCACGCTGCTTGCAGGGTTTCTGCTTTTTCGTTTTTTTGATGTCGTTAAACCCTGGCCGGTCCGCCGGGTTGACCGGGAAGTATCCGGCGGCTTTGGAATTATGCTTGATGATGTGCTCGCCGGTCTGATGGCATGCGCCTGCTTGCACCTTGGTCTGTTTCTGTTGCCATTTTCGGCCTGATATCAATTTGGCGGGTGCATAAGGTGGCGAGCATTCCAGGATAATTTTTCTACCTGCGCGTTCTCTGGCTACAGGTAGTAAGGTTAGCGTGTTGGTGGGGTTAACGTCGCTTTTTGGGGCCGGGAGAACAAGCTGCGGCGCAGATCACGGTACGGATACTCCATGGTGATCCAGCATTTCTACCAGCTTGATTAATGGTAGACCGATGAGAGCACTCGGGTCTTCACTGGACATCGATCGCACCAGAGCAATGCCCAGACTCTCTGATTTGAAGCTGCAGGCGCACTGGTATGGCGTGTCCGCGTTAAGGTAGCGTTGAATTTGCGTCGCACTCAGAGTTCGAAATTGAACGTTAGTAGTTACAACGCAGCTCGATTGCTCTGCCCCGCGAGCAACCGAGAGGCCGGTATAAAAAGTGACTTGCTGACCGGATACAGTTTCCAGTTGCCGCGTAGCAGCAGTGTGGTTACCGGGCTTGCCAATGATGCGGCCGTGTAGATCAGCCACCTGATCAGAGCCGATAACAACGGGGTTGCCAGGTTCATTATTCAAAGAATCAGCCTTGTCACGGGCCAATCGCTCAACGAGTTGAACCGGGGCTTCGTTTGCTTCAGGAGTCTCGTCGCAAACAGGTGCTTTTTGCTCAAAAACCAGCCCAAGCTTGCGCATCAATTCGGCACGGTAAGGGGAGGTAGATGCCAACAGTATTTTTGGTGCCATCGGTAGTTTTCAACGGATTCGGAAGTGGTGACAGAGAGCATTAATATGAGGGAGACAAATTTTGACTAAACAGCGAAACAGCATTACAATTGAGGGTTTATGGAAAGAATCCTTCCATCCCGATTTTGTCCAGCAGAGCTCGCGCGGTCCAGACAAAGCGGTAGTCTCATATTTCCGGTTCCTCACTTTAAGCGTTTTGCGGCTATGCTTGCAAACGATTCCGGTGAGGTTGCAGCTCAGGCAAAATTTTCAGTAGCCGACGGTGGCGAAATTCTGGCAGAAGGTAGCTTGAGTACCACGGTCTGTATTACCTGTCAGAGATGCATGGGAGTAGCGCAAATCGACATCAACTGCGATTTCAGATTCGCGTTTGTTGAAGACGAAAACGTAACACTTGCACTGGAGGATGAATTTGATCCGGTGCTGCTAGACAGTCAAAAGGAAATTGACGCAGTAGATTTTCTTGAGGACGAGCTGATATTGCAGCTCCCGTTGAGGCTGGTGCATACCGAGGAAAGTCAGTGTGACCCGGCTGCACTGGAAGCGGTTAAGGCCGCAGAGGGTGCGGTCTCAACTAAAACCCATAATCCATTCAGCGGCCTCGACGAGTTGCTGAATCAGTGAATATTGAATCAGGAGAGATCCGATGGCTGTACAGAAAAAGCGCGTAACCCCGTCCCGGCGTGGTATGCGCAGGTCGCACGATGCGCTGAAAGGCCCGGCATTGTCTACCGATCCGACTACGGGTGAAGTGCATCTGCGGCACCATATTACCCCGGACGGATACTACCGCGGTCGCAAGGTAATCGATGATGTTGTAGAAATAGATGAAGACGACGACGAATAGAGTCCGGTTTGCCACCTGTAATGAGTGAGAGCAACATCCGGCGTATGTTTTGAGCGCACCGATCACTGTAGCGCTTGATGCAATGAGTGGCGACCTGGGAGCCGGAACTGCTGTAGAAGCTGCGGTCTCGGTGACCGCTAAATACGATGATCTGTGCATCTTGCTGGTCGGTGACCGAGAGGTCCTGGAACCGTTGCTTGGTCACAATGCCGGCGATCGCATCAAGATTCATCACGCCTCCGAAATTGTCGCCATGGACGATGCACTGGCGTTGGCTGTCCGTCAAAAGAAAGATTCCAGCATGCGCGTGGCGATTAATCAGGTTCGTGACGGAAACGCATCTGCCTGTGTGAGCTGCGGCAATACGGCTGCACTGGTGGCTATTGGCCGATTTGTTCTGAAAATGATTCCCGGAGTCGACCGTCCGGCAATAATTACAGCAATCCCCAACGTAAACGGGCATGTGCAGATGCTGGATCTGGGCGGTAATGTGGATTGCTCTGCTGAGCACTTGAACCAGTTTGCGCTCATGGGGGCTGCACTGTCGACGCTGGTAGACAATATCGAGAAACCCAGGGTTGGGCTACTGAACATCGGCTCGGAAGATATAAAAGGCAACGAGCTTGTCAAAGAGACCCACAAGTTGCTTTCCGGTGCAGACATCAACTACATCGGGTTTGTTGAAGGTGACGAAATCTACCTCGGCGATGTCGACGTCGTTGTCGCCGACGGCTTTGTTGGAAATGTGGCACTTAAGTCAGCCGAAGGTGTTGCAAAACTGATCAGCACTTACCTGCGGCAGGAGTTTAACCGCTCGCCTCTCAGCAAGGTAATGGGATTGATAGCCAGTCCTGTGTTAAAAAAACTGAAAAGCAGGATTGATCCGGGACAGTACAATGGTGCAAGCCTACTCGGTCTGCGAGGAATCGTGATAAAAAGTCATGGTGGAGCCGATGCCCCGGCTCTTGAGAACGCTTTGACTATCGCAAGGCTTGAAGTGAAAAAAGATCTGATCTCCCTGATTGAAACCCATACCCAAATGAAGCTTATACAGTCGAGCGCTTAGTGAAATATTCCAGAATTGGTGGAACCGGGAGTTACCTGCCCAAGCGAGTGCTTCGCAATGCCGATCTGGAAAAAATGGTCGACACCTCTGACGAGTGGATTCGCGAGCGTACCGGGATCGAACAGCGTCATATCGCGGCGGAGGGTGAAACCACGGTTGATCTTGCAGAGGCAGCAGCGCGCAACGCGATTGACGCTGCCAGTCTGAGTCCAAACGATATCGATCTCATTGTTGTAGCCACAACAACGCCGGATTGTGTTTTTCCAAGTGTCGCTTGCCTGTTACAGGATCGTCTCGGAATCACCAACAGTTGTCCCGCTTTTGATGTACAGGCAGTTTGCGCGGGTTTCGCCTATGCCCTTTCAGTGGCCGATAACTTTGTTCGGGCGAATAGCGCTTCGACGGTACTGGTTGTAGGTGCAGAGACATTTTCGCGCATATTGAACTGGAAGGATCGCAACACCTGTGTCCTGTTTGGCGATGGTGCGGGCGCTGTTGTGCTAACTGCTTCAGACTCGCCCGGTGTGCACAGTACTCATCTGCACGCTGCTGGCCAACACGCTGACTTGTTGCATGTTCCTAACGGTGTATCCCGGGGCTACGATGCGATGCGCCAGCAAGAGGCGTTCGTTCAGATGCGGGGCAATGAAGTGTTTCGCAAGGCGGTTAAAAAAATGGGCGAGGTTGTGGTCGAGACACTGGAGGCTAACAATCTGGATAAATCCTGCATTGACTGGCTGGTGCCACATCAGGCTAACATTCGCATTATCCTGGCCACGGCAAAGAAGCTGGATATGGGAATGGAAAAAGTGGTAGTTACTGTGCAGGATCACGGCAATACGTCAGCGGCTTCCATTCCGTTGGCACTCGACACAGCAGTTCGCGATGGCCGAATCAAACGCGGCGAGAAATTGCTGCTCGAAGGATTTGGCGGCGGATTTACCTGGGGCTCGGCGCTCATCACCTACTAGGGATTCACCCGGTCAAGGCGCAACTAGCAGCAAACGGCCGTGTTTTTTTATGCCTTTTTAAAAACAGCAGTGCCGTTTTGAAACCGCTCTTTAGCGCCCGTCGGACGAGCCAGCGAGCAAAAACTGAACTACCCAATCCGCTAGAGCGACTGTTGTTTCTAAAGTGCACCTTGTTATGAATGCGGGGCGGTCTGCCGCGAACGCTTGCGGCTAGGTGCAAGCTGCAAACGCTCCAGCGAGAATCAGTCATCTGACTGCACTAAGTTAGCTACAGCAAGGCAACGCTCGCAGGGAGTGCCTGTCGTCCCAATAGTTCTCTCGTCCAATAATCGGGCAATCGCGGTTGAAATGGTGCGAGATCCTCTCCGCTGGATCAGAGTCCTGTTGTGAAACCCGCCTGGCTTCTGCACGCATGCCGCACAGGGAACATACACTCATTGAGAATTTACCCATTGTTCTGTGGTCACATTGACAGGCACAGTCGGGTCAGCACGGCTGGCTGCCAGGTCACCCTACTGCAATGCAGTCTGCGGGCAATTGCACGTTAGTTTGCAGTTTTGTCAGGACATAATGGAAGATTGTCGGGCAGGAGGATTCGTTACCTGCCACAGGCAGTGTACAATCCGGTGCTGGTTCAATTTTGGTTTTTGTTTGAAACGGAAGTGGTGGTAAATCAGTGGTAAGTGGCGGTGTGGTGGGAAATTCGTCTGCCTTGCGGATATTGCTGGTCGATGATCAATCGCTTGTTCGAGCGGGAGTAAGATCGATCATTGAAAGCTCTGGCACCGAGGCTAGCGTTGTCGAAGTCGCTACCGGTGAAGAGGGGATTGCAGCAGCACGGACGCACGAATTCGACCTGGTATTTATGGAGATTGAATTACCGGGTCAGGATGGTTTCTCGAGTGCCCTGAGTTTGCTCCAGCTTAAGCCCGGTCTCGCCATTGTCTTAATGGCAGCAACATCAAACAAATCAATTCCAAAAGCGTTGCTTCAGTCGGGACTGAGCGGCTGCATTTCGAAAGCGTTTGCCGCAGATGAGATTGGTCAGGCAATGCATGCGGTGAGGGAAGGCAGAAAGTTTTTCTCGCCGGAAATCGAACCCGAAATGGCACTCGCTGCAAATGAGTCTGAAGGCAATGAAAATCCGTTCGACGCGCTGTCCGAGCGAGAATTGCAGGTAGTTCTGCTCCTTATCAAAGGGTTTACCACTGGCTCGGTCAGCAAGACACTGTCCGTCAGTTCGAAGACGGTCAGTACTTACAAAAGTCGGGCATTCATCAAACTGGGTGTGCAGAGTACAGCGGAACTGGTCACGCTCGCGATCAGTTGTGGTTTAATAAAGGCTTCTGCACCTAAAGGAACGTAATTCCTGTTATGGAATCAAGCGACGGCAGTTCTGCTGCTGAAGTAAAGGTGTCGGCTTCCAGTGAGCCTGCAGCGTTTGATGCGGCGGCTTTTCTAAAAACAGTCACCCATCGGCCGGGCGTTTACCAAATGCTCAATGCAGAGGGTGACACTATCTATGTGGGAAAAGCGGGCAATCTAAAAAAAAGGGTATCCAGCTATTTTCAAAAAGATCCGGGCTCGGCAAAAACCAGGGTAATGGTTGCGCAGATAGCCGGAGTAGAGCTAACTGTTACCAGTAACGAAATAGAGGCGCTATTACTGGAAAACAACCTGATAAAGGAAAAACGCCCGCGTTACAACATATTGCTTCGTGATGACAAAAGTTATCCCTTTCTTTTTATATCCACCGCCGAGGCCTTCCCCAGAATTTCCTACCGACGTGGCGGGAGAAAGCAGCCCGGAAAGTATATCGGGCCCTACCCGCATGCGGGTGCGGTGAAAAAAACCCTGCGCTACATTCAAAAACTGTTTCGGGTTCGCCAATGCGAGGATTCCTATTTTCGCAATCGTTCTCGACCCTGTTTGCAGTACCAGATAAACCGCTGCAGCGCTCCTTGTGTTGGCCTCGTGGATGAAGCGGACTACCGTCGAGATGTAGAGATGACGATCAAAGTACTTGAAGGGCGAACCAGTGAGGTGGTGCAGAGTCTGGTGACTGAAATGGAAGAGAGTGCCACAGCGTTAAAATTTGAGCGGGCGGCCAGCTTGCGCGATCAGGTGAAAAACCTCAAAGCAGTGAATCAATCGCAGTATGTAGAGAGTGGTCGTGGAAACATTGACGTGGTAGCAGGTTATTTAAATGGCGGGCAAAGCTGTGTGCAAATATTTTTTGTTCGCAACGGGGTGAACCTGGGAAACAAGGCGTTTTATCCTTCGACACCGGCAGGTGCCACCGTCGATGAAGTGGTCACCGGCTTTATCACCCAGTTCTATCTACAACACGAGGTGCCCGGCAGAGTGATCACTCACAGCACTATTGATAGCGTCGCACTCATCGAAGAAGCGCTTGCGCTGCGCGTCGGGCACCCTGTTGAAATTGCTAACAACGTTCGTGGTGAACAAAGAAAGTGGATAGAAAATGCACTGGACAATGCGAAAATTGCTCTTGAAGCGCGGTTGGCATCACGAAGTGGAATGGCACAGCGACAGGATCAACTTAGAAAACTGCTGGAGCTTGATGATCTGCCGCAGCGAATGGAGTGCTTTGATATCAGCCATTTGTCTGGTGAGGCGACAGTGGCGTCCTGCGTAGTTTTTGGAGTCGAAGGTGCAATAAAAGCGGAGTATCGACGGTTTCAGATAAAGGATATTACTCCGGGTGATGACTATGCGGCGATGCGCCAGGCCCTCACCCGACGTTACACAAGGCTGCTTAAAGAAAACCGGCGGATTCCCGAGGTGCTTTTTATCGATGGTGGCAAAGGGCAGGTGGGTGTCGCCATGGAAGTGATTGAAGAATTACAGCTGACCGAGATGCAGATTGTCGGCGTGGCCAAGGGTCCTGAACGTCGTCCCGGGGAGGAGTCACTATTGCTGTGTCGCACAGGCGCCGAGCTGCAAATGCAGCACGATTCTCCCGCTCTTCATTTAATTCAGCAAATTCGCGACGAAGCACATCGCTACGCCGTCGCCGGGCATCGGGCGTCACGCGGCAAGGCGCGTCGAAAATCAGTGCTTGAAGATATCCCGGGACTAGGCCCGAAGAGACGCCGTGCCTTGCTGACGCATTTTGGTGGTTTGCGTGAATTGAAAAGTGCGAGCGCAGAGGACATTGCCGGCATCCCCGGAATTAGCTCGCACCTGGCCCAACTCGTGTACGATTTTTTTCATGAACAAGCAGGATAACAATCGCTAACCAGTGCAGGTGTGACAGCCATGGTGATTGTTGGCAGCCATCGCTTGCGTTGCAGTTGCAGGCACGAATATTTGCGGAGCAACGTTCAGGTGTTTTCACCTCTCAAAATGACATGTCCATATATGCACAACTTGTTTGAATTAGTACACTAGCATTATGACCTTGACCACCCCGAATATGCTGACGCTCGCGCGTATCCTCTTGTTGCCGGTGATTCTTGCCGTATTTTATTTACCTGTGCCCTGGGTAAGGCCACTGTGTTGCGGAGTGTTTCTGTTGGCGGCAATTACAGACTGGCTGGACGGCTACCTTGCCCGCAAGTGGGAAATGGAATCGGCGTTTGGTGCTTTCCTCGATCCTGTGGCGGATAAATTAATGGTTGCGACCGTGCTTATTCTGTTGGTCGAAGATGCTGCGAGCTGGTGGCTTACAATTCCGGCTATCGTAATTATCGGCCGCGAGATCACCATTTCCGCACTGCGGGAGTGGATGGCTGGTCTCGGTTCGCGCGCAAAAGTGGCAGTAAGCTATCTTGGCAAAGTGAAAACGACCATGCAGATTACAGCCCTGGCGATGCTGCTGTACAAACACGATTTGTTCGGTGTTCCGATTTACACAGTCGGCATCGTTGCCCTTTATATTGCGGCAGCCCTGACAATTTGGTCTATGGTTGATTATCTGCTCGCAGCCTTTAACGCACGCGCCGAAGCGCGGAGTCAGTCATCAAACTAGATTGCAGTTCGTACAATGCTCCGGTCAGATTGCCACCAGTTCTACGCAGCACGTCGATTTTGCATGGAAAGCCAGATCAACGCACTTCCCGCCAGTAACAAAAACGGGATCATCGCAAAGTTAACGGCGTGCCAGCCATTGACCGCTGTGCCCCCGGAGCAGTTCATGAGTCCACCGGAAGCAAGACTCGCGACTGTCACGCAGCCAAAAACAATCATGTCGTTTAAGCCTTGTGCACGCCCGCGTTCATGTGGTGCATGGGCGCTGGCAAGCAGGGTTGTTGCACCAATAAATCCAAAATTCCAGCCAAGGCCAAGCAGTATGAGTGCGACATAGAAGTTCGACAGGGTAACGCCAAGTAAAGCCGCTATTCCGGCCAAACCGAGTATAATCAGTCCGGTGGAAATTATCCGGGTAACACCGAATTTCACAATGAGGTGGCCGGTAAAGAAAGAAGGAATGAACATAGCCAGCACGTGGGCGGATACAATATCGTTGGCATTGTTGTTGGTGAAGCCGCAGCCGATCACGGCGAGCGGAGTGGATGTCATAACCAGATTCATCAATGCATAAGAGACCATGGCGCAGACAATAGCCACTAATATGGTGGGGCTTTGCAAAAGCTCCATTTTCGATCGCGCAACCGGCGCCTTACTGTTTCTTGTGTTGCTATGTTCACCTGTTGGCAGGTCGAGAAACAGGAAAAGAAACATCCCGCCCAGATTGATCGCTATGATGGTTATATAGGTGCCAAGATAGGGAATGGGCGGCAGCCATTGTCCGATTACAGCAATAGATGGTGCATCGAATACCAGTTTGTTGAGCTGCGGGCCAAAGATTGCTGACAGCAGTCCCCCGGCCATGACGTATGAAATAGCTTTAGGGCGAAATTTTTCACTTGCAATATCCGCCGCCGCAAAGCGATAAAAACCCTGGGCTGACATATAGATGCCGGTAAAATAGGAGCCGACAAGAAGAAGTGCAAAAGACGATGTGAACAGGCCATAGGCAGAAATGGCAGCACCGATTGCACCGCCAATTGCACCGATGAAAAAGCCGGTCTTGCGACCTCTTCGTTGCATGAGAGGGGAGATCCATGGCGCTGTGGTCATCGATCCGAAAACAACCAGTGAAATAGGCAGGGTGGCAAAGCACGGGTTTCCGGTTAGCATACTGCCAGCCAGCCCGCCCACAACAAAAACCATCGGCATTTGGGCACCGAGTATTGCCTGCGCTATTACCAGTACTGTCAAATTACGTCTGGTGCGAGTATCGTTGCCCGTAACCATGAATAGCGAGTCCTGCTGGCAGGTGGATTACACGAAAGAATGAAGTGCAGGCCGGAAGTATACAGTGAACAGTGCTGTGCACCCTTTAAAAGCAGCCGGGTCGCCGCTCGACTCTAAAGTGTAGTGTGATTTTAAGCGTTGCGGAATCTATCTGGGGTAAGAACCATCATTTACATCGATGGTCGCGCCGTTAACATAAGCGGGGCTATTGCTGCCCAGCCAGAATATAGCTTCGGCAACTTCTGACGGATTGCATGCCCGCCCGCTGTATACAGAGGCCATCACCGAATCTTTGCGCGATTGCGGTAATTGCTCATACATGTCCGTTTTTGTAGGACCCGGCGCTACCGCATTTACCAGAATACCGTGTGATCCGAGAAAGCGGGCGTATGCCTTGGTCATGTTCAACAAGCCTGCTTTGGTAATGCCGTACCAAAGATCAGGGTGTCCGGTAAATGCAGCTACGGAGGCGACATTGACAATTCGGCCGGACCGCTTTGACTTCATCCCGGGTATGACGCCCTCGATAAGTTGCGCTGGTGCCTCAAGGTTGACCGCAATAATTTCCTTTCGTTTTGCGGGCGGGAAGTTATCGTGATCGGGGACGTAAAGCACTCCTGCGTTATTAACCAGTGTATCAATGGTTCCCATGCCGTCGAGCAGCGACGGTATTGCATCGATTTCCTGAAGATCGAAGTCTATACGCTTGAGTAGTTGATGATCTTGCAGCGCGGAGCCCTGCCAGTTCCGATCAATTGCAATGACGTTGTGGTTGTTGGTGAGAAATAGTTCGGCGATAGCCTGTCCTATGCCTCGTGCAGCACCGGTTACAAGTACATTGGGCAATCGATTTTTCCTCTTCGTGTTGCAGCCGGGGAAGTTGGCGTCATGTGACTGATCGTGCCATTTTCGCGCGTTACTTTCAAATGCTGCGAGACACAATTATTCTTGTGTAGAAATATAACATGCCCCATGATCAGGCAATGAGGGGGATATAGTTACCCGACGATCCTGCCATGCGTGGTAGCTAACGCTGTGAGAGAGTCTGTCACCCTGTTTTTCCGCAATTTGTTGTATGAGATTTACAAATACGGACTTCCATTCAGGAGGCTGAAAAATTGGCTGATCAACAAAACGACTTAAAAACAGAAATCATCGAAAGTTTTGGAACGCCCTGTCCGGTAGTTGACCTTGATGTGGTAGAGCGCAACATTGCACATGCACAACAACGTTGTAATGAAGCGGGTGTGGCAAATCGGCCACATATTAAAACGCACAAATCCCCTCGCCTTGCAAAAATGCAGATCGATGCCGGCGCCAGCGGTATTACCTGCCAGAAACTCGGTGAGGCTGAGGTGATGGCAGCAGCCGGGATTACAGATATTGTCATCGCCACCAATTTACTGGGGGCTGCACGTTCGGGTCGTCTGGCGGCCCTGCAAAAAAACCTGCCGCTAAAAGTGTGTGCCGACAACGTTGTAACACTGTCTGCCTATGCACAAGCGGCAAAGGTGGCGCGGCGACCACTCGACGTGTTAATCGAGTGCGATACCGGTCAAAGGCGCGCAGGTGTTGAAACACCCGGCGAAGCGCTGTCGCTAGCTGCAGAAGTTAACAAAAACCCCGAGCTTAATTTTGCCGGTTGGCTTTTTTACCCACCGCTGGATGGCTGGCCGCAAACAAGCGAGTTTTTCAGAAAGGTCAGTGACGGGCTGGCAGAATCCGGACTGCATGCGAATATCGTATCGACCGGCGGAACACCGAATTTTGCGCATCTCGGTGAGCTAAAAGGTGCGACAGAGCACCGCGCCGGTACCTGCATTTTTAACGACCTTATGATGATAGAGGCAGGTGTTGCCACACTCGAAGACTGCGCGTTTCAGGTGTACACAAGTGTTGTAAGTCGAGCCGGCACGGAGCGCGGCATTTTAGATGCTGGCTCAAAGACATTAACGTCGGATACCGGTGGTGGCCTTGACGGTTATGGCCGTGTGCTCGAACATCCCGGTGCGCGCATTCATAAATTTGCAGAGGAACACGGTTTTCTGGACCTGACTCATTGCAACGATAAACCGAATGTGGGAGATATTGTTCGTGTCGTGCCCAACCATGTTTGTGTAGCGGTCAATATGGTTGACCAGCTGGTAGCGATTCGCAACAACGAAATTGTTGAAGTAATTCCTGTCGCTGCGCGCGGCATGCTTGTCTGACTATTAACTCAAGCGACCCGGTCGCCTTTTTTAACCTGCACGGCGCGATTATCAACTGCTGGCAACATGTGTGCAGGATCACGTGTGACCATCACATCAATGACACTCGGGCGTTTCGTTTCGGCAAAAGCGGCCTTGAGTGCAGCCTCGATTTCACCCGGGTTTTCAACACGGATTCCGTGGCAGCCCATCGCTTCGGCAATTGCAGCGTAATTCGTTTCTTCGAGATCCGAGGACTGGTAGCTCCCCTCGCCATACATCAGATGCTGCAACGCCTTAACGTAACCGCTGGCCGCGTTGTTGACAACGATGATATTGACGCCCAGTTTCATGCGACGCGCGGTTTCGAGCTCGCCGAGTACCATATTGAATCCGCCATCACCGGTCAATCCCGCCACCACCGCTTGCGGATCAGCCAGCTGTGCACCCATGGCACCGGGTAGCCCGTAGCCTATGGACGCAAAGCCCCTGTCTGGCACAAAGCTGCGGCGAGCTTTTTTGGAGTTAAACAAAAGTCCTCCCCAATGGGCGGCAAAGCCGCCGTCAGCGACCAGATAGCCGTTATCGGGAAGGTGATTGTTTAGCTCGGTTATAAGCCGTGCCATGTTGACGGGTGTCTCGTCAGAATAGAGTCGGTCGGCGGCAACATCATCGTGCCACACTTGCATTTTTTGCGGGACTTCGGCGAGATAGCTCTGGCGCCTGTCCTGTTGGTCGGATGCCTTGCTGGCGAGTGCGGTAGTTAAATCTTGCAGACCTGACCTGGCGTCACCCCACAGCTTTACTGTGGGATCAAATGTACGTCCCATTTCTTCCGCTACGTTTTCCAGATGTATCACAGTCTGGCCTTTTTGCGGGATAGTAAAGCGTTTGGTAGCGATCTCTCCCAGTTTACAACCGGCCACTATGATGCAGTCTGATGTGGCAATAAGCTCGTTGGCGATCCTGTCGTAGCGGCCAAAGAGACCGGCAGACAATGGCGAAGTACAGGCAATTGCACCTTTGCCCGACATGGTATGCGCCACCGGTACGGCATTGCTTTCGGCAAAGGTAGTGACCGCGTTGCAGGCATCTGAAAGGTGAATTCCTCCGCCGCACAGCAGGATGGGTCGGGATGCACCGGCGATCAGATCGGCAGCTCTCGCCAACGCGGCTGTGTCAGGTCGGCAGCGCATAGCGGGTATTGATTGATGTGCCGGATCGGCGGTGAACTCTTCATCTTCAAAGCCGTGTAACCCGTGCGCCACATCTTCCGGCACGTCGACCACCACGGGGCCAGGTCTTCCCGAAGTCGCAACGGCAAACGCGTAACGCATGATCTCGGGAATACGTTGCACAGATTCAACACGCAACAGCGCTTTGCATGCGGGCCGCAGGATAGACACCTGATCGGTTTCCTGTGTCATATTTTTGCCCGCGTGGTCGCGTTGCGCGTCGCCGACGATTGCAATAACGGGTGAACCCGCGTTGAGTGCTTCAATGAGCCCGGTTACCAGATTGGTCGCTCCAGGGCCAAGGGTTGCGTCTACTAATCCGACACGTCTCGACACCTTGGCATAGGCATCCGCCGCAAACACGGCACAGCGTTCGTCGTTGATCAGGTGGTGGTTCAAACCCAGTCTGCGTGCCGCGTCGTAGAATGGCAGTAACTGAAAACCGCCCATGCCAAACATCGGACCGGCACCATGCGCTTGCAGCATGTGCACGAGCGCTTCGCCGCCTGTCATTTCATTAGATCTGTTCATAGCGGTGCAGGCTCCATAGTCTGTTGCGCGGCGTCTGTGATCATATCGGTAGTGATGCGCATCCGGTTTTCGAGGTTTGGTGCATAAGCGATCAAACCGCGAGGTGATCCCAGTCTGCGAGGCGGTGTTTTCAACAGGGTATTTTGCGCGACCGTAGCAACTACCTCGGCGCCAAAACCACCGACCGCAACACTCTCATGTGCCACTACCAGTCGGCCGGTTTTTTTCACACTTGCTAATACAGCTGCTTTGTCCCAGGGCCAGAGACTGATCAGATCGATCACCTCGGCACTAATACCCTGGGTTGCCAAAGTAGCTGCGGCGTCGGCACACAGGTTGGCGCAGTTTGACCAACTGACGAGAGTCACATCTGTGCCACTACAGCGAAGCTGCGCCTTACCAAATTCACCAGGTACGCTGGTATCTACCTCTCCCTGCAGCATCCACAGGTCTTTGTGCTCGAGATAAACTACCGGATCATCGCAGGCAATAGCCGCTTTCATCATTGCATAGTTGTCCTGCACGGTGCCGGGACATACCACTACCAGTCCGGGGATATGCACGTACCAGCTTTCAAGGCTCTGGCTATGCTGCGCGGCGGATGAGCGCCACATGCCCATGGGTTTGCGAATCACCATTGGCGCGCGGCTTTGGCCGCCAAACATAAAACGCGCTTTGGCAATCTGGTTAACCAGTTCGTCAGTTGCGCACAGTGCAAAATCGGCAAAGCGCATTTCGACTATTGGACGTGTGCCGGCCAGTGCCGCACCAAACGCGGCACCCATAATCGCTGCTTCGGAAATCGGTGCGTCTGAAATGCGTTTCGGCCCAAACTCTTCAACCAGTCCGGTGTATTGTTTGAAAACACCACCGCGGCCCAGGTCTTCACCTATGCACCATACGGCGGGGTCGATTCTCATCGCCTCCGCAACAGCGAGTTTTGCGGCGTCTGCATAGGTCATCACCGGCATTAGAAAGGTTCCTGTGCAGGCGAGCCTATATCCTGAACGTCTGTAAAAACAGCAGTCGCCGCAGGCCATGGCGCCGCTTTCGCTGTCGCTAGCGCTGTAGCCATTTCCGAAGCGGCGTCGCTGCGGATGGAGTCCATCTTCGTGTTGTCAATACCGGCCAGTGATAACACGCTGCGTAAACGCGCTATGGGGCAATTGTTTTCAGCTTGTGAATCGGCCTCACCGTCAGGTCGGTAAGTGGCTGGATCAAAATAGGTGTGCCCGTCTACTCGGTAGGTTTGTGCATGGATGAACTCTGGTGCTCCGGTGGTTCGAATGCGGTCGATAATTTCGCGCGCGGCGTCTGCTACCAGGGTAACGTCATTGCCATCCAGTTCATGCACGGGCAGACCCAGTGATCTGGCGCGCTCTCCGGCGCCGGCCCCGGATGTCATGGCGGATGTCAATGTGCTGGCCGAATAGCGATTATCTTCACAAACGAAAAGGACCGGTAGTTCGAAAACACCTGCCCAGTTAATACCTTCTAAAAAAGGCCCGCGATTGGTAGCGCCATCGCCGAAGAAGCAGACCGTCACTTGATCTTTTCCCAGCAGTTTAACCCCGTGGGCGGCACCTGCTGCTATCGTGATATTGGCTGATACGACACCATTGGCACCAAGCATCCCGACGCCAAAGTCGGCAATGTGCATTGAACCGCCTTTGCCATTGCAGCAACCACCGTCGCGACCGAGAAGTTCTTTCATCATGGCGATTGCATCCGCTCCTTTTGCCAGCGTATGACCATGGCCACGGTGGGTAGAGGTAACGTAGTCGTCATTGCGCAAAGACTCGATCACACCTGTGGCAACTGCCTCCTGGCCGATACAAAGGTGGATAGCTCCGTGCACCAGTTGCTCGTGAGTTGCTGCTTGTTTCGCGGCCATTTCGAAGGCGCGAATCCGTTCCATCATATTCAGACGTGCCAGTCCCTGAGCCGTGTCAAAATTAGCCACCATCAATAAAGATCCTCCGCTAGCAGTGCAGTCGTGAACAGAATGTATCTATCATCGGGGCTCGTCAAGCACTGCTTGTCGTTGGGCTACGTGGCTCTCGTTCAGGTGTCCGGTTAGGGCGGCGCCAGTTCGTGCAGCAGAGCAGCGAAAACCGCATCATGTGAGATTCTACCAGGCCCATCCATTAATTGCTTGCTAACAATAATCACCAGTCTCTGGCCATGACTTCCCGCTAGTTAGTGGGTTGAGATCGGTAGAAACATCACATGGGCAAGAGGACGCTTTAGCTCTTGCTATTAATTGACGAGCCTGACGCAAACGCATTGTGTTGGCGGGTATTGCAGCGCCCGTTTCGATCGGCTGCAGATAGTCAGACCATTTTTTTCACTGAAACAGTTGAAACACTTTTCCAACGGGAAGAAACAGACTGACATATTCAGGAAATACTCCTTGAGCAAAATAGATTCTGCAACACGAACTTATCGCAATTAAAGCAAAGGAGAATATTATGAAATACCTGAACGGAATTATGGGGCTTGTTTTATTGAGTGGCAGCGCCAATGCCATTGAACTCATTCACCAACGCAACACCGTCAATGATCTTGTTGAGGTAACTCTGGATTGCCATGCGTATTCCTCCGGCGGGTGGATCGCCATCTACGAAAGTAACGCTAAGTTGTCTCAATACGGCAGTTCGAAAAAAGACTGGTTTTACCTTAATCAAGGGGGTGATGATTGCCTGTTTGCATTTGCACCACGCGAAGCCGAGGGTACGTATTACCTGCGCCTTTTCGAAACCTCAAGCTATGACGCTGCCGACGAAGAACTGGCCATACAGATCAGCACGGACCCGGGACGTGAAAGAGAACCCGAGCCTGCTGTTGCAGAAACAGACAATGAAAATTTCTGGATCTCTGCACCGGCCTCGCAGCTCAAGGCTAACGAGACGTTCAAAGTTGGTATCAATTGTCATGAACCCGGCCTTACCTACAGTGGCCGGGGAATGGTTGTACAACTAATGCAGGCCGGGGAAAACCCTAACGGCCAGACCTCCGGCAAGTTTCAACAGCAATGGTACTGGATGAAAAACCGCAAAGCCGGTGCTCCCTGCTATTACGAATTTGCGGGTCAACCGGCAGGTGACTATGAAATTATAGTATTTCAATCTGACCAGCCGGAAGTTCGTGCCAGATTGCCTGTCACATTCGCCGCATCTCAGGCGGGTGAGCCGATCAGGCAATCGTTCGATATCAATAAAATCGAGCAACCGACCAATACATGGGATCCGGTGCGGGGTAAGAACAACTGCATCAAACTGGTGGACAACAACACCATAATGAACCGTTGTAGAAATCCGGTGTCGGTGACAATGCTGCAGCTGTACAACGGCACCGGCTTCGAACCTCGATCAGCGATTAGTATCCCCGCAAAGGAGCAGCAGTCGCTGGATTTTACCGCAGAACTTTCCGTTGGCTGGTTTGCATGTATGCCTGACGACTCTGAGTGCATGGCTGTTCAAGCCTGTCTGGCGGATTTAAAAGCGAACTGGAAATCTCACTACAGTACCGACAACGAAACACGCTGCAACTACTCCGGTCACTACATGCCTTTGTAGTTCAACCAGCCACAACCAAAAAGGCCGCAGCCAGGCGGCCTTTTTTACCTGGTGAGTATTCAGGTATATAAGGAGTAGACAAAATTGTAAGTCGAAGTTACATCGCTGGCGGAGTGTTGCAGGAAAATCGAAGCTTCCGACTATTCCACCGAAGTATATTTTCGCCAGGCAGATTTGCAGGGCTCAAACACTTAAAACGGACAATCCCGAACATCACCACGCATGTTCAACCCTTCAGTTAACTCTTCCATCATCTGGTCCATGATATCCGCTTCCATGTGATCGTATCTACTTTCAAGCCAGGGTTTTAGTGTTTTGAGCGACTTGATGGTGGTAGATACTTCTTCTGATATCTGCATTTTCTCGCGAATATCATTGATGTGTTCATCTATCGCTTTATTCTGTTTTTTCTTGCTTGAATGATAGAAGCGTTTGTAAATACTGAAGTGCATCGGTGATTGAAAAACAATTTCTTCCTGTTCTTCTTCGAGTTGTTCAATATGGCGGGTGAGGGCGGCGATTAGCTGTTTCTCATCGGCCTTTGAGAACGCTTCACGATTATCGGTGTGTTGCTGGTACATTTTAAGTACGGTTAACAGATCGCCCTTTTTTCGTGCTTTTAGCAACTCTGCCATCAGGCTTTGTTTTTCGACGCGTTTTTCAGGGTCGGGCTCTCGATCAGGGTGCAGCACGGCGGCTGTGGCACGAAACATTTTGTGGAAGGTTTGATTGTCGATTTTCGGGGTGGCAGAGCTTTCGTCTGAACGGTGATGCTCGCTATCGAAGTCAAAGTCTGGATTGGCGAATGGATCGTCATCCCATTCGTCATCGAACAAGTGTTCTGCCTCGTCAGGCATGTCTTCTTTTAGATCGGCGAGTATTTCTTCGCGAAGTGCATCGCGTTTGGCTTGATAAGCTTGTCGCTGTTGTTCTAGTTCGGCATCAAGTTCTTCCTGTAGCAAGTCATAGGTGCGGGTTTGTTTCTCCGGTAGCGCCGGTGGTGGACCGAGCCGCTCATCGAGAATTTTATCGACTAAATCGTCAAGGTTATTTTGCAGGTCATCAAATTTACTCGCCTCTTCTTCCTGATGTTTTTTTGCGGCTGCTTCTGCTTCGCGCTGAAGATTCTGTAAATGACTGGTCATTTGTTGGTATGGCGTATCGGTATCGTCTTCGTCTAGCTCGACCCCCATACGAAACGCATCGTAGCGGGCTACGTCGTCCATTAGGTCGTCGTCAGCGATACCGAAAACCTGCATAGAAGTAATCAGCTCTTTGATCCAGTCGTCGAGTACGCTGCGTTCCCACTTGGCCATAGATTTTCGCTGGCCGAGTGTCAACAGTTTTTTTAACAAGGGAAGGTCGGCCCGGGCGGCTTCCATTTCAACAGGGCGGATTCTTTGTTCGGCACTTGCGACCAGTTCTTCGAGCCTGGTGCTCAGCATGTCGTTCTGACGCTTTAGCCGGTCCGCCTTATCCCACAATTTTTCAAAACGGGATTTTTTCGCTTTTGATTTGCTGCTTTTCTTGCTTGCGGTGAGATTTGCCATGATGAAGATTCTGCGGTACCTGACACCAGATTATCACAGCGTGATTGATTATTTGTGAACATCTAATAGAAAAAACCGGCGCCAGGACACCGGTTTTTGGTTTGCTTGCACTATATTTAAGGGGTTGTCTGATCAGTCGACATTAATAAACCCGGGTGCAAGAATCGCAGGTCCAAACAGTGACGGATCACGCCAGGCGTTATCGTTGCCAGAGGGGCTCCACCATGCCCACTTGCTGTCGCGATCACCGCCGTCATCATCATCGTTTATCTGCACGTCAAGGCCGATTCTGGTGCCGACGTTCACGCCAACCGATGCCAGGTCGATGCTTATTTCATAGATAGCGGTATTGGCGTCAACCATATCGCGGGTAAAACTGGTTGCCCAGCTCAGATTCATGCCGCGTGCGGAGTTTGTGCCCACAAGGCCCGGCCCGCTGAATTTGATGACCTGCTGGTAGTCGTTGCTGTCGTATTCGATGCTGTCTTCGTTGCCGGCGTTGATGAATATTTCGATGGAATCATCTTGCCAGGCGTCTGCGGAATCATCTGATCGCTCGAAGAACGGCTCGTTTATTACTTGCACCAGAATATATAGACGGTTGCCATCGTGCATGGCTCGCCATTCGCTGCGCGGCCAGTTGCGCAAATCCTGTTCATCGCCCTGGGTGTCTTCCAGCAGATGATTGATTGCCAGCGGGTTGCCGCGCGTGTCACATCGAACAGCATCTCGCCATTCGTCCCATGCGAAAATACCGTCGAGCCTCGGCGTGATTCGGGTTTGTGGAATCGCTGCGACGGCAAAATCCTGATTGTCCGGTATGCCATTGCCATCATCGTCAGTATCGGCATTGTTACCTATACCGTCGCGATCCTGGTCGGCGAACTCGGTCGGATCATTTGGAAACGCATCATCAATATTCGGGTAGCCGTCGCTGTCGTTGTCTTCTCTACCGGTGACAAGGTTGTTGAGTGGCTGCGGGTCTGCGATGTCAACAGTGTCGTCGTTGTCGTCATCTTCATCGGCATTGTTGCCGATGCCGTCTCTGTCGGTGTCGAGGGTTTCTGTGGGGTCGAGCGGGAAGTCATCGCTTGCGTCATTGACGCCGTCGTTATCATCATCCGTGTCGACGTTGTCCGAGATGCCGTCATTGTCTGTATCAAAACTGCTTTGCGCATCGAGTGGAAATGGATCGTCGGCGTCTACGATACCGTCGTTGTCATCATCGTTGTCGGCGTTGTTGCCAATGCTGTCGCCGTCAGTATCGACACTTTCATCGGGATCACGCGGGAAGCGGTCATCGCGATCGTCTGTGCCGTCGTTATCATCGTCCGGGTCAGCGTTGTCACCGGTGCCATCACCGTCGGTATCGGTTGTTTCGCCCGCGTTGTAGGGGAAGGGGTCTAGTGAATCAATCACGCCATCGTTGTCGTCATCGGTGTCGGTGACGTCAGGGTTGCCATCGTTGTCATAGTCGCCATCGCGACCGCGAGGGTCTGCACCTACTTCGACCTCTTCAATGTTGCTGAAGCCGTCACCGTCGTTATCGATGTTGGTGCTGATGGCCTGTTCGGGGAAGTAGGCTGATACCTGGTCGCTTGCTACAAGTATCGAGCGATCAGCAGTGGCCAGCAACAAATTGTCAGACTCGCGCTTGACCGACACATATATATGGTACTGGACGTTGTAATCGACCTGGAAGTTGCCGGTATAAACCTGGCCCGTAGCGCTGTTAAGTGTGCTTGATTGACCACCAACTGAAGTCTCGACAATCACGGGTTCACCCAGCGCCGTTACGCGGGGGGGCATGTCCACAGTGATGGCGACGTTTGAAGTCGCGTCGTTTTGCAATAGTCCCTGCGCACTTTCCCCTCCACATCCGGAAAGAGCCAGAAGGGAGGCGGTGACGGCTGCTGCTAGCAGGTTGCGTTTGTTCATTTAGAGTGTCTCCTGAATTTTTTGTCTTGATATTGCGAATGTGTGAAAATCTGACCGATCACGGTTCGGCGTTGATCTGTACGGGTGGCCTGTTGATGTGATTATTATGTCATGACGTTAATTGTATATTGTCATGACGAATAAGGTTTGTAAAGCATTGTTTCCAGAAATATCAGATAAGAAATTGAGTAGCGGAGATTTCGGCTGAGCAGGTTGGCGAGGCTGGTGGCGGCCTGATTATCTTGCGGGCCCGGAAGGGGGATGGTTGCTGGTATACTTTGCTCGGTGGTCAGATTCTGATGTGCAATGAAAATATCGGGTGCGTAAACTCGACAATCTCTCGTCAAGTGAAACTCTTGTCAGGGTCTGGGTAACGACCTTGAGCAGGTGGGTCACGTAACCTTTTCGAATTGTTTGATACAGCACGCTTCCCTCAAGCAATTTCTTCGGCTTTCAGGATATTTCCATGGCAAAAACTCTGGCCAGTGAGTTGCTGGACGTGGTCGACGCTCAGGATCGATTTGTCGAAACGCTGAGTCGGGGCGAGATCCATCAGCGAAAACTGATGCATCGGTCGGTGCACGTGCTGGTATTCAACAAGAGTAAGCGTGTGCTGTTACAAAAGCGGTCAATGCAAAAGGACGAATGCGCCGGTATGTGGGATACCTCTTGTGCAGGCCATGTGGAGGCGGGTCAGAGTTACACCGAGACGGCTCCGCGTGAGCTTGTGGAGGAGCTTGGGTTTTCACCGGTGGAACCACTGACCCGATTGTTTAAAATGGCGCCAACTCCTGACAACGGGATGGAGTTTGCGATGGTCTACCGCACCGACTATGAGGGACCGTTTTCCATTGCAGAAGATGAGATAGACGAAGTCGACTGGTTTGATTTTGAGGTAGTTGATCGATGGGTAAGTGCAGTAATGAGCCCGGCCGAACCTGATCAACCGCAAAACATTACCAGCGGTTTTTGCGAAATCTGGCGCCGCTTTCGAACCGATTGAGTAAGGTCACTTACTGCGCATCACCTATTTAGATTACTTCATGCAATTAGACGATTTCTACTTCGATTTGCCCGACCATCAGATAGCCCAGTTTCCCCTTGAGGATCGCAGTGGTGGAAAACTGATGTTGCTGGCAGGTGGTGTGTTACAAGCTGAGCACAGAATGATCGTCGATCTGCCGGGTCTTCTGACTGAGCATGATTTGCTGGTTCTAAACGATACCCGTGTTTATCCCGCGCGACTTTATGGACGAAAAAAAACCGGTGGAAAAGTCGAACTTCTGGTTGAACGGATAACCGGTGAGACGAACGCACTTTGCCTTTGCCGCAGCAGCAAGTCGCCAAAGGCGGGTACGGAAATTATTTTTGATGACGGAAAAACTGCCATGGTGACCGGTCGGCAGGGCGATCTGTTTTCCGTAGAGTTTTCCCTGGCTGGGCCACTGATTGACTATCTGGAAGTGCAGGGTGAATTGCCTTTGCCTCCCTACATTACGCGCGCGCCCGGACGCGAAGATCAGCATCGCTATCAGACCGTGTTTGCGCGGGAAACCGGTGCCGTTGCCGCACCTACCGCCGGGCTGCATTTTGACGATGAGTTGTTAAGCCAGTGCCGGTCCAGGTGTGCCGGTACGGCGTTTATTACCCTTCACGTGGGTGCAGGCACCTTTCAACCAGTTCGCTCCGATGATCTGGCTAGCCATAAAATGCATGCTGAGCGATTGCAGGTCGGAGCGGATCTCTGTGAACGCGTTGTGAAAACAAAAAGTAACGGCGGGCGGGTTATAGCGGTGGGCACGACAGTGGTAAGAGCGCTCGAGTCTGCGGCGAATTCCGGAGCACTATTACCCTTTGAGGGAGAAACCCGGTTGTTCCTAAAACCGGGTGATCCGTTTCATGTGGTCGATGCGATGATCACCAACTTTCATCTCCCTCGCTCTACGTTGTTGATGCTGGTGTGCGCTTTTGCAGGCACAGAGCGGGTGCTGGATGCTTATCGGCAGGCGGTAAGCGCGGACTATCGCTTTTTCAGCTATGGCGATGCGATGATGCTTTTTCCGGAATCAGTGAATCCTTAAATGAATTTTGAATTGTTGAACACTGATGGTGATGCCAGGCGAGGCACGCTGGTGACCAGTCACGGGGTGATTCAAACACCTGTTTTTATGCCTGTGGGTACCTATGGCACTGTGAAGGCCTTGTCGCCAGAGGAACTGGCCGACGCGCGTACACAGGTAATTCTGGGCAATACCTTTCACTTAATGCTCCGGCCTGGCACCGAAGTTATTGGTCTGCACGGTGATTTGCACGACTTCATGCACTGGGATGGCCCCATCCTGACCGACTCCGGCGGTTTTCAGGTATTCAGCCTTGCAAAGATGCGGAAAATTAGCGAGGAGGGAGTCTCCTTTCGAAGCCCGATTGACGGCAGCGAAGTATGGCTGAGTCCGGAGGTATCAATGCAGGTGCAGCGAGACCTCGGGTCTGACATCGTTATGAGCTTTGATGAATGTACGCCGTATCCTGCAACAGAGCGTGAGGCACAAACATCCATGGAGCTTTCGATGCGCTGGGCCAAACGCGGCCGGCTGGCCCATGATGCGCTGGAAAACCGGAATGCGCTTTTCGGCATTGTTCAGGGCGGTATGTATACCGCGCTCCGAGAGCATTCCACTGCCTCACTCGTCGACATCGGTTTTGACGGTTATGCCATTGGCGGCCTCGCAGTGGGAGAACCCAAAGAAGAGCGGGAGCGGGTGCTCAGCGCCACCGTGCCGTTCCTGCCAGCGGCAGCACCACGCTATTTGATGGGGGTAGGCAAGCCGGCCGATATTATCGAGGCAGTGAGGCGAGGGGTGGATATGTTTGACTGTGTGATGCCCACGCGAAACGCACGCAACGACACTATTTTTACCAGCACAGGGGTGCTAAAGCTGCGGAATGCCCGCTACCGGCAGGATACCAGGCCGCTCGATGAACAATGTGATTGCTACACCTGCCAGCATTATTCGAGGTCTTATCTGTACCACCTGAGTAAATGTGGAGAGATTCTGGGTTCCAGACTGAACACGATCCATAATGTCCGCTTTTACTTACACTTGATGGAGGAGATTCGGGAGGCCATTGAAGGCAACACTTTTGAAGAATTCACTGCCGGTTTTTATGCGGCCCAGGCGCGTGGAATTGCGTAGTGCCGAACGTCGTAAACCCGGCACAGAGGCGTGTGCTTGTGGCATAATCTGTAAGCTGTGCGACTTTAAATTGCAGCCAATTCCTGCGGAGAAACCATAGATGTCATTTTTCATATCAGATGCATACGCCCAGGCCGGAGCCACTGGCCCGTCGTCCCTATTCAGCCTGGCGCTGCCATTCATCCTGCTGGCGGTGTTTTATTTCCTGATGATTCGGCCACAACAAAAGCGGGTTAAGGAACATAAAGCCATGACCGAAGCCTTGAAAAAGGGCGATGAAATAGTGACCAGCGGCGGTCTGGGTGGAACTATCACCAAAGTGGGTGACGGATTTGTTCAGGTGCAGATCGCCAATAACGTTGAGGTAAGTGTGCAGCAGCACGCGGTAGCATCGTTGCTGCCAAAAGGTACGCTAAAAAAAGTCTAGGGACGCTCTTTCATTCCCTGAATTTGCTCCTATCTTTCAAAGGACCCGGTACCTTGAGAGCCGCTGGCTTTTGAGGGGCTCGCAATGTCCCGGCGAGGCGGGTCAAAACTCTGTCTATACTTAATCAATCCCCTTTTCGGCACCGTCGATGATTAATAAATATCCCCTCTGGAAATACGTGCTGCTGGCCGCTGTGGTTGTGGCCGGGCTGATTTTCGCGCTACCCAATCTCTATGGCGATTATCCTGCAGTCCAGATTTCACCCAGAACCGGCGATCTTGACCCGGCGCTGCAATCAGAGATAAGCACTGCACTGGAAAACGCCAGTATAGAGGACTTCAGCTTCAGACCGGATGATAACCGGCTGCTCGTGTTGCTGAAAGACAGTGTGGATCAGGATCGCGCGCGCAATTTAATTCAGGAAGAATTTGGAGGACGCAATACGGTTGCCCTGAATCTGGTGCCTGCCACCCCCGACTGGCTAAGGAAGTTTGCCAAACCTGTTTCTCTGGGCCTTGATCTTCGAGGTGGCGTGCACTTTTTGATGGAAGTGGATATGGAAACCGCCATCAAGGGAGCAGAGGAGAAATATGTTGATAGCTTCAGAACCTTTCTGCGCGAGAATGAAATTCGCTTTCGCAGCCCGTTTCACGATGAACGTGGAGTCACTGTGCGTTTTGCTGCCGAAGCGCCGCGTGACAACGCCCTGGGATTACTGAGAGCGGAGTACCGTGATCTTGAGTTTGCAACGTCGAAAGACGACAAAGAGTTTTTTATTACCGGCAAGCTGAGCGATATTGCCCGTGATACCGAGCGTCGTTCTGCGTTGCAGCAAAACATTATTACCCTGCGTAATCGTGTCAATGAACTGGGTGTCGCCGAACCCATTATTCAGCAGCAGGGCAGGGAGCGCATTGTGGTACAGCTGCCCGGCGTGCAGGACACGGCCGAGGCAAAAGACATTCTGGGTGCAACAGCGACACTGGAATATCGCATGGTGCATGGCACTGCGGCTGACTGGTACGCGGCGGAAGAGTCAGGCCGGGTGCCCGGTAATGCGAAGCTCTACACCAACCGTGAAGATGGCGGTCCGGTTCTGTTGCAGCGTAAAGTGATTGTCACTGGTGATCAAATCAAGGACGCATCCTCTGGCATAGATACACAAAGTGGCTCGCCTGCGGTTTTTATCAGTCTCGACGGCCCCGGCGCCAAGCGCATGCAGAAGGTAAGCTCCGAGAATATTGGCAACCCCATGGCTGTAGTGTTTATTGAAAACCGGGTCGTGACCAAAAAAGTTGGTGAAGAGTTTGTTAAAGAGAAAACACGCGTTGAAGAAGTGATCAACGTGGCCACCATACGCGATGTATTGAGTCACCGCTTTCAGACCACTGGTCTCGGAACCGAAGAGGCTCGTACTCTTTCGTTGTTGCTGCGCGCTGGTGCACTGAAAGCACCGGTTGAGATTGTCGAGGAGCGAACAGTTGGGCCGACACTTGGACAGGACAACATTGACCGGGGCAAAACGTCGGTAATGATTGGCTTATTGCTGGTGCTTGCTTTTATGGCCTGGTACTACAAGGTGTTCGGGCTAATTGCAGATATGGCGCTGGTGCTTAATCTTGTGCTCATTGTGGCGGTATTGTCTTCGCTACCAGCAACGCTCACGTTGCCAGGTATAGCGGGGATCGTGCTTACTGTTGGTATGGCTGTCGATGCGAATGTTCTTATATTTGAGCGTATCAGAGAAGAGCTGCGCGCCGGCAACCCGATACAGGCCGCGATAAATTCAGGTTATGAAAAAGCGTTTACAACGATTGCCGACGCTAACGTAACTACGTTAATAGCCGCGGTTGTGCTGTTCATTTTTGGTACAGGGCCGATCAAGGGATTTGCGGTGACGCTTAGCATTGGCATTGTGACTTCAATGTTTACGGCAATATTTGGAACCCGTGCTGTCGTTAACTGGCTCTACGGTGGCAAGCGTCGTCTTGAGTCATTGCCAATCTAGACCCACTGATACACCTTAAGTAACTAACGATTTCCTCTGCCCGGACCCATAGTCGCGGAAAAGCAATGGCTAAAACAGAACAACAATACAATGCCCGTTTTAACATCATGGGTTTGCGTAAGCCAGCGATGTTTCTCTCTCTGGCCCTTATAGCGATTTCAATAATAGCGCTTGCGGTTCGAGGGTTAAATTTTGGTATCGACTTCACGGGTGGTTATCTGGTCGAAGCGGGGTTTGAGCAATCTGCAGATTTGCAGCCACTGCGTAGCAAGCTTGCCGAAAACGGCTTCGACGACGCTATAGTGCAGCATTTTGGAACCCCCAGTGAAGTGCTGGTGCGATTAGCGCCGCGCGAGGCTCTTACCGGTGCGCAGATAAATACCGAGGTGAAGCAGGTACTTGAAGGTGCTGGTCAGGGTGCTGTTGAAATGCGCCGGGTAGAGTTTGTTGGCCCGCAGGTAGGAGAAGAATTAAGGGAACAGGGCGGGCTTGCGGTATTGATTGCTTTGGGGTTTATTGTGGTCTACATCTGGTTGCGTTTTGAGAAGAAGTTTTCAGTCGGCGCGGTTGCAGCGCTCGTGCATGATGTAATGATCACACTGGGGTTTTTTGCGATCACCCAGATTGAGTTTGATCTAAGCGTGCTCGCTGCCATTCTGGCGGTGATCGGTTATTCGCTAAATGACACGATTGTGGTGTTTGATCGAATTCGGGAAAATTTCAGAAGTATTCGCAAGAGTACCACTGTGGGGGTGATGAATATTTCGATCAACCAGACACTGTCCCGAACGATCATTACGTCGGCAACTACTTTACTGGTATTGCTCGCGCTATTCATACTGGGCGGCGAGACGATACGAAGTTTTTCAATTGCGCTGATTATCGGTGTACTGGTGGGAACCTATTCTTCAATATATGTAGCCAGTGCAGGGGTTTTGGCTTTGGGTATCACACGTGAGGACATGATGCCGGTAGCGAAAGAGGGTGGTAATGAACTCGATGATATTCCCTAACGTCGTTATAATGTAGCTCTGGCCGCAGCGAGCGATAGCGCACTGGCACAACATGGCCGTGTAGTTTGTTTTCAGGTGCTATAGATCAGTGGCGTTCAATTCATTGAAATTTCTGACCATTGCAGCAAATACCTTTGGCGATGCGGCTATCACGTTGCCGCTCTCAAACCAGTTCTCGTCTCCTGCCATGTCGCCAACCAGTCCTCCGGCCTCCCGCACGATCAAGGCACCGGCGGCGATGTCCCATTTTTTCAGACCATATTGCCAAAACCCGTCGAGCCGGCCGGCTGCGACATAGGCCATGTCGAGCGCCGCGGAGCCCTGTGTGCGGATACCGGACGATGTTTTATAGAATCTGGACACCACTTTTAAATACGCTTCGAAACTGATGATCTTGTTGGTGCCAAAGCCACAGCCAAGTAAGGCGGAGTCCAGTCCTGTGCGCTTGTTGACTCTTAGACGTTTTCCATCCAGGCTCGCACCGCCGCCGCGAGTGGCAGTGAACAATTCCTGACTGACCGGATTATAGATTACTGCCTGCTCGGTCCTGCCGTGTTGTGCTGCGGCGATGGAGATACAGAAGGAGGGGAATCCGTGAAGAAAATTTTTGGTGCCGTCGATGGGATCGATGTACCATTTTATGTCGGCATCCGGGTTGCCGGTTTCTCCACTTTCCTCACATATAAAACCGTGGTCCGGATACGAACGGGTTAAAGTAGAGACGATCTCGGCCTCTGTTAGCAGATCGACTTCAGTGACGAAATCATTGCGCCCCTTTGACTCCACCTTGATCGAATCGAGCCGGTCAAGATGCTTTGTAATTACACGTCCGCCTGCTCTGGCTGCACGGACGGCAATGTTCATCATCGGGTGCATGGTAAGAAGTGCTCCGGGCATTGGGCAAAGGGCGCAAGCATAACATTGTCTGCAAAGTGCTTCCGCTAATTCATAGTGGCTATGGTGTTAATCCTTCCGGATTGTGGTCACTGTAAGGTTGCGTCCGACAGGGTTTGATTGGTTGGTTAATGTAAAACGTACGCGTGATGACAAATAGAAACAATGTGCGATTTGTACTGGTTGAAACGAGCAGCGCCGGCAACATTGGTGCAGCCGCCAGGGCGATGAAGACAATGGGGCTTTCGCAGCTGGCGCTGGTAAACCCGTGTGAGTATCGAACCTACGAGTGTTATGCGCGTGCGTCAGGCGCGAGTGATGTAATCGATGCGGCGACCTCACATAAAACTCTGCAGTCGGCCATAGCAGACTGTGGTGTAGTTATCGGGACAAGTGCCCGATTGCGCTCTTTGAACTGGCCTCAGCTAGCGCCAGCCGAGGCGGCCCGGAAAATCACCAGTGCATCCTCCACCGGCAACGTGGCTGTAGTGTTTGGCAGGGAGAGAACCGGTCTGAGTAATGCTGAACTGGCTTTGTGTACGGCATTACTGGTAGTGCCGACTCAAGCAGGATTCAGCTCGTTAAATATCGCGGCGGCAGTGCAGGTAGTTGCCTATGAGGTAATGAAAGCGACCATGGTTGAAATGCCGGATAAAACACCGGCGGAAACCGCAGCGCCGCAACTTGAACTGGAGCGATTTTATGCGCATTTGTCGGCAGTGATGACCGATATCGGCTATCTGGATCCGGACAACCCCAAGTTGTTGATGGTACGTTTGCGCCGTCTGTTTAATCGTAGTGAGCCAAGTAGCAGCGAGTTGCAGGTGTTGCGGGGTGTGTTGGCCCAGATGCAGAAAGAGCAGAAAAAAAAATCAAAATGAAGTTTTCGCCTCTCTGATGCTGCCGCGCGTACAACTGGTGTTTTGATTTTCGCAAACTGGCCTTATAATACCCGAGTAAATTGATGGGTTAATTGGATTGAAGCGAAATGCTCGCCAGAATTAAGGAAGACATCTATTGCGTTTTTGATCGCGACCCTGCGTCGCGCAGTGTTTTTGAAATACTGACGACCTACCCGGGCACGCATGCGTTGCTGATGCATCGCTGGTCTCACTGGCTGTGGAGCAAGCGGCTAAAGTGGCTTGCGCGGTCGTTTTCTTATGCGGGTCGCTGGTTTACCGGCATAGAAATCCACCCTGGGGCCAGTATTGGCCGGCGTTTTTTCATTGACCACGGCACTGGCGTAGTGATTGGTGAAACCGCCGAGATTGGCGATGATGTGACGCTTTATCACGGTGTTACGCTGGGTGGGACCAGCTGGAACAAGGGCAAACGCCACCCCACGCTCAAGAACAACGTGGTGATTGGTGCCGGTGCGAAAATTCTGGGGCCAATAACGGTGGGTGCCAATTCAAGAGTGGGCTCAAACGCGGTGGTGCTAAAAGACGTGCCCGAGCGGGCGACCATGGTCGGCATTCCAGCAAGGGATGTGAGTCGCAGGGACGAGAAAATCGTTGATCAACGCCGCGAGACGGCAAGCAAGATCGGCTTTGATGCCTACGGCGTAACGGCTGATTTGCCCGATCCGATGGTGGAAGCAGTCAACAAGCTGCTTGATCATATTCATGAAACCGATAAGCGATTTGAGGAAATGCGCTGCGCGCTTCGCAAGTTAGGAGAGCACGTCGATACCGTCAAGCCGCTAGAGCTTGACGACTGGATGGAGCAATGCAGACGGCAGCAACCAGAGACTGCCGCCGCTAAACCGGCAACGCAGGCAACCAGCAAAGCGGCCGTGAACGAGGTAAATAACTGATTGTCCTTTGTTTTAATACTTGACTGTTTTTGTAGGTTATGTAAACTGGTTGTGTCCACAGGAGCAATCCATGAAGTTGACAACACGCGGCAGGTACGCTGTAACAGCGATGCTTGATATTGCGCTGCATTCGGAGAGCGGGCCTGTGTCACTAGCTGAAATCTCTGAAAGACAGGAGATTTCTCTGTCTTACCTTGAGCAATTGTTTTCAAGGCTCAGACGCCACAAGCTGGTGGTGAGCACTCGCGGGCCAGGCGGTGGTTACAGTGTAGGGCGGGCTCTGACTGATATCGCTGTCTCGGATATTATCCTGGCAGTGAACGAGTCCGTAGACGCAACGCAGTGTGGTGGCCAAAAGAATTGTCATCCGCACGGACGCTGTCTGACACACGATTTATGGGAAGGCTTGAGTCGGCAGGTTGAGCTCTTTTTAAGCGAAATTTCACTGCACGATTTGATCAACAAAGAGCCAGTAAGAAGGGTGGCCCAGAAGCAGGATAGTAAGGTCCAGGACAGCAAGGTAATGTTCCACAATAGCGGAAGCTTACCGGGCGGTAGTGCCACTCACTAGTAGTGCCACTCAGCAAGAGAGAAAAAAGAAAGGGAAAAAAGATAGAAAAAATCGATGTAACACACCGTAATCCACCGATAGCGAATCAGGAATCACGGAAGTAGCTGTTTTATATCCAGTTCAAATGCCGGTTCTATTGAATGAAGCGGTTTTTTTAGATTATCAGATTAAGCGAGAAACGAAATTGTCCAGCTTGAACATACCGGTTTATCTTGATTACTCGGCAACCACTCCGGTGGATGATCGTGTAGCAAAAGCAATGGTGGATTGCCTGACATTGCAAGGTAATTTTGGCAACCCCGCATCCCGATCGCATGTGTTCGGCTGGAAGGCGGAAGACGCAGTGGTAGAGGCGCGGAAAAACGTTGCTGATCTGATTGGCGCGAACCCGAAGGAAATTGTGTGGACCTCCGGGGCCACAGAGTCAGATAACCTGGCCATCAAGGGTGTCGCTCACTTTAATGCACGCAAGGGTAAACACATCATCACGGTGAAAACCGAACACAAGGCTGTGCTTGATACATGCCGCCAACTGGAAAGAGAAGGGTTTGAGGTCACCTACCTCGATCCGGAAGACAATGGGCTGGTTGACATCAACAAACTGGCGGCAGCCATTCGCGAAGACACAACACTGGTGTCGGTAATGCATGTAAACAACGAGATTGGAGTGATCCAGGACATTGCCGCTATTGGTGCGTTAACCCGCTCAAAGGAAATATTGTTTCACGTCGATGCGGCACAGAGCCCAGGCAAGGTTGCAATCGACGTGGATGCCATGAATGTGGATCTGATGTCTCTATGTGCGCACAAGGTGTATGGTCCTAAAGGAATTGGCGCGCTTTATGTCCGACGCAAGCCACGGGTGCGCCTCGAAGCTCAAATCCACGGTGGTGGACATGAACGTGGAATGCGCTCTGGCACACTGGCAACGCATCAAATCGTTGGCATGGGCGAATCTTTTCGCCTGGCTCACGAAGAAATGGAAGCTGAAAATGCGCGTATTGAAGGCTTGCGTGATCGACTGTGGAACGGGCTTAAAGATATGGAAGAGGTCTACCTGAATGGCGATCTACAGCAAAGAATTCCAGGGAATCTGAATGTCAGTTTCAATTTTGTTGAAGGTGAGAGTTTGATGATGTCTCTCAAGGACATTGCTGTTTCCAGTGGATCTGCGTGCACCAGTGATAGTCTGGAGCCGTCTTACGTGTTGCGAGCTCTGGGCAGAAACGATGAACTGGCGCATAGCTCTCTGCGGTTTACACTTGGCAGATTTACCACGCCCGAAGAAGTCGACTTTACAATTGCCGAAGTGCGTAAAGCGGTTGAAAAACTGCGCGATCTTTCACCCTTGTGGGATATGTTCAAAGACGGGGTCGATCTCGATTCTGTTCAATGGGCAGCGCATTAAAACCAGTAACCTGTTTGTTTAACCAAATATATATAACCCAGGAGATTATCCAATGGCCTATAGTGACAAGGTAATTGATCATTACGAAAACCCGCGGAATGTTGGCAAGATGGACGCCAATGACAAGAACGTTGGCACCGGAATGGTTGGGGCGCCGGCTTGCGGGGATGTGATGCGGCTTCAGATCAGGGTCGACGACGAAGGCGTTATCGAGGATGCAAAATTCAAAACCTACGGCTGTGGTTCGGCCATCGCCTCGTCTTCACTCGTAACAGAGTGGGTAAAAGGCAAAACGCTTGAAGAAGCGGCGGCAATCAAAAACATGGAGATCGTAGAAGAGCTTGCGCTTCCACCGGTGAAAATTCACTGTTCAGTACTTGCTGAAGACGCGATTGCGGCAGCAATAACGGATCTACGTGAGAAGCGCGGCGAGAAAACCGAGAGCGCAGCCTGAGACACACATGGCCATCACGCTAACGGACGCGGCAGCTGACCGCGTCAAGACTTTCATGGATAACCGGGGTAAGGGAATAGGGCTTCGGCTCGCGGTACGCACAACAGGCTGTTCCGGTATGGCCTATGTGCTGGAGTTTGCCGATGAGCTGGAGGATACCGATGTGGTGTTCGAAGATAACGATGTGAAGGTGGTTGTAGATCCAAAAAGTCTGGTATACCTTGACGGCACGGAACTCGACTTCGGCAAGGAAGGCTTGAACGAGGGATTTAAATTCAAGAACCCCAACGTGAAAGATGAATGCGGGTGTGGTGAAAGCTTTAACGTATAGCTGTGAATTGTTGCTCGCAAGATTACCTTTTCAGATTTCTAGCCACCGCCGCACTATTGTTCGTGCCTGCCCTTGAATATCGACTCCTTTAACCTGCAGCAAAACTATTTCGAATTGTTCGGTCTGCCAGTGAAATGCTCGATTCCCGAAGACGAGTTGCGCGCAACCTATATGAATTTGCAGCGAACCTGGCACCCGGACAAATTTGCAGCGGCTGGCAATGAAGAGAGACTTAGAGCGGTACAGATCGCTTCTTTCGTTAACGAGGCGCATAAGACACTGGCGTCTCCGCTTAAGCGCGCTGAATACTGTCTGCATTTGCATGGTGGATCCGCGGATTCCGAGACCGATGCAAAAATGGATTCGATGTTTTTGATGGAGCAGATGGAATGGCGCGAGACGCTTGAGGACATTAATCCGGCCAGTGAAGATTCGTACGCTGCGATTGATGCTCTGCGCGCGGAGATAAAGCAGAGTATGGACAAAATTGCCGCCCAGACCGCACAACATCTGGATGACAAGGATCTGGACGGTGCTCGCGATGCATTGCGAAAGTGGCAGTTTCTGGTGAAACTTGTGGCCGAAGCTGATTCGGTCGAGGCACAGCTCGATGAAACACTTCATTAGCGGAACGGCACCCGCTGCTGTTCTATCTGTATAAATTTCGACTGACGAGGCCGGGTGAAACCAGGCAATGGCACTACTGCAGATTTCTGAGCCGGGGCAATCGACTGCACCCCACGAGCACCGCCTTGCGGTGGGGATTGATCTTGGAACCACCAATTCACTTGTGGCGTCGGTGCGAAGTGGTGCGGCAGCTGTGTTGGTCGATGACAAAGGTGATGGCATTTTGCCTTCTGTCGTGCGCTATGGTGATCAGGGCGTTCTGAGCGTTGGTAAAGAAGCCAGGGAACATGCGGCGGCCGACCCTTACAACACGATTAGCTCGGTAAAAAGGCTGATTGGACTAAGCGCCGATGATATTGCCGAGTCCTCCAGTGGCATGATGTTCAAGTTCGAGCCAACAAATAACTCTGTGCCCCGCCTGGCTACTGCCAGTGGTGCGAAGACTGCCATAGAGGTTTCTGCTGATATATTAAAAGTGCTACGAAATCGCGCTGAAGCGTCGCTGGGTGGCGAGCTGACCGGGGTTGTCATAACGGTTCCTGCCTATTTTGATGATACCCAGCGACAGGCTACCAAAGACGCGGCTCAGCTTGCCGGTCTCAAGGTGTTTCGATTGATCAACGAGCCAACCGCTGCAGCAGTGGCCTATGGTCTGGATCAGGGTGAAGCTGATACGACAATCGCGGTTTATGATCTGGGAGGCGGGACCTTTGATGTGTCTGTTCTTAGTCTTGAGAAAGGCCTGTTTGAAGTGCTTGCCACGGCCGGTGATACGGCACTTGGCGGGGATGACATAGATCAGATCATTGTTGACTGGATCTGCACTAATGCGAGTATAAAAGTTGGCAGCGACGCCGGGCTGCAGCGCACGCTGCTTGACGAGGCCCGACGGGTCAAACACGAATTGACAACCAGCGATCAGGTTGATGTTGCAGTGGCTTTTGGCGAGCACAAATGGAGCGGAAATATGCCGCGTTCCGTATTCAACGACCTGACACATCCGCTGATTAAAAAAACACTGGTTTCATGCCGGCGAGCACTGCGCGATGCGGGTGTGGAGCGAGAGTCGATTGATAACGTGGTGATGGTCGGAGGCTCCACCCGGGTTCCACTGGTTCAATCCACGGTAGGTGAATTTTTCAAACGACAAGTGCTGACTGACATAAACCCCGATGAAGTCGTGGCGATTGGTGCGGCGGTGCAGGCTGATGTGCTTGCCGGCAACAAGCCTGACAGTGATTTGTTATTGCTCGATGTGGTTCCGCTGTCATTGGGCATTGAGACGATGGGGGGTCTGGTTGAACAGATAATACCGCGTAATACTACTATTCCGGTGGGCCGTGCCCAGGAGTTCACCACCTACAAAGACGGTCAGTCTGCCATGGCGCTGCATGTTGTCCAGGGGGAACGTGACCTGGTTGCCGATTGTCGGTCGCTGGGAAGATTTGAGCTGCGCGGTATTCCCCCGATGGTTGCCGGTCAGGCACGTATCCAGGTAACCTTTCAGGTTGACGCCGATGGTGTGCTGACCGTCAGCGCAGTCGAGAGTACCAGCGGGGTTGCATCGGAGGTGCATATTAAGCCTTCCTATGGCCTAACCGATCCTGAAATTGAAAAAATGATTGTCGACTCTATGAACAATGCCGAGCAAGACGTTGCGGCGAGAATGCTCCAGGAGCAGCGCGTGGATGCAGAGCGGGCTGTCGAAGCACTGGATGCAGCAATGAGCCGGGACGCTGATGAATTTTTATCAAAAGAGGAGCGAGCTCTGATTCTGGATGCACGTGGTGTGGTTGTCGAATCTCGTGAAGGCGACGATGCCGAGCAAATAAAGTCCGCACTGCGAGCCCTTGAAGCGGCGAGCGAATCCTATGTCGCTCGCCGGATGAATGCCTCGGTGGGGCAGGCGATGCGAGGCGTAAACATCGATAACTACGGAAAACAGGATACAGCCACTTAATGCCGAAAATTACTGTTCAACCTCATGAGGAGATTTGCCCTGACGGCGCTGTTGTTGAGGCGCAGCCGGGAACCTCGATTTGCGATGCGCTGCTGGCTGCTCATATCCATATTGAGCACGCCTGCGAGAAATCCTGCGCCTGTACTACCTGCCATGTCATTGTCCGTGAAGGCATTGATTCACTGGACGAGGCTTCCGAGCTGGAGGAAGATTACCTTGACAAGGCCTGGGGTGTTGATCCCGATTCCAGGCTGAGTTGCCAGGCGATAGTGGAAGACAGTGATCTGCTTGTGGAAATACCGAAGTACACAATAAACATGGTTTCTGAAAACCATTGATGATCTCAATCGGTGCTTGCAAACAACAAACGAGATGGAGTGCAGACCCGTGAAGCTAACCTGGACAGATACTCTGGATATAGCGCTTGAATTACTCGAGACCCATCCGGAAGTAAACCCGCAAATGATTCGTTTTACGGATTTACACAAGTGGGTAACCGAACTCGCCGATTTTGATGATGACCCGGAACGGTCGAATGAAAAAATACTCGAGGCGATTCAAATGACCTGGATAGATGAAAAAGAAGATTAGTCGCTTCATCAGCTTGAACCCGCCAACCGCTATTTGAAAAATAAACAAGGCCCGCTATGCTATTAGGGCAGACTGAAGGCGCGTCCTGGTAAACCGAAGAAGAGTTTGACGGCACTGGTTGTCACGCGTAGACTCGCGTCCTCGGCAGTACTTTTGAGTTGTTCGTGTCATTTTGTGAAAAATCGGGGCATAGCGCAGCCTGGTAGCGCATCTGCTTTGGGAGCAGAGGGTCGCAGGTTCGAATCCTGCTGCCCCGACCAAAAATATCACTACGAACATCAAATGCACTGGCACGGAGCGGTGCTAGTGTGCTGTTGGCAAAGACCGTCTGTTGGTAACCGGGGTATTCGTCGGTTATGAACATCGACCAGTGGCAAAAGCGTTACAGGCAGAGATATGCGCCCGTAGCTCATTTGGATAGAGCATCGGCCTTCTAAGCCGAGGGTAGCAGGTTCGAATCCTGCCGGGCGTGCCAACCTTCTTTAAGCATGTATCGGGTTGGTCAAATGTGGTGAGCTCAGTGGTGGGCGTAGCTCAGTTGGTAGAGCGCAGGATTGTGATTCCTGTGGTCG